>CAZRSF010000054.1:0-42550 GCA_964602655.1 uncultured Candidatus Moduliflexus sp. | reverse complement strand
GCTTGGCGCGGAATCATGTAGGTCGAAACTATAGTTTCGACCTACGCCGTAGCGCATGAAAATCTATTCTTAGAGGAGAAACTTATGAATCTGTTTTTCGATAGAACCTTATTGATTGTTTTAGGAACCGTTGTGTTAAGCCTGTTTTCATTCCGCCCGTCTCTCGCCTTTGCCGCGAAAACCGACGCGCCGCCGATAGAGTTGGTTATGATAGATGCCCGTCAGCCAGCCTACACGGTGCTGATCGGCGTTCCCCGCGAAAATGTCGAGCAGATCAAAAAACAGCCGAAAGAGGAAGGATTGCTGGTGTTATCGTGGAAAGAATTCGAAGCCGACGCGGAAACGCTGATTACAAGAGGGATTTCGAAGAATGAGTATCCCGAAATTCCTCTCGCCAAAGGGATTGTCGCACTCTTGAAACTCTATCCGGCGATGCCGTTCGGCGTGACCTGGAACGGCGGTGTTGCCGTGACCTACGCTGACTACAAACACGCGGAAAAGTTGTACGATTTGCATCAAAAAAGCGCCGATGAATACGAACAGAAAAAGCCGAAAGATCGCGCAAGCGACCCGGTTCATCCTGAAAATCAGTTCGGCGCATTGCTCGGCGACGAGTGGAAATAACGCAGGAGCGAACCCTGACAGGGTTTTAAACCCTGTCAGGGTTGGGCGATAACCCCGAATGATAAAAACAGGCTTTAAATTGTTGATTGTCCTACCGGATGGCCGGATTCACCGCTTGAAGCTCGGCGCGTGGCGGCGCTCGTTTCGCGAAGCGCCGCTCACTGCCACGACGCTCGCCGCGCTTGTGCCGCCGGAATTGAACGTTGACATCACGCTCGCGGACGAAAGCGTTGACCGGATTCCGTTCGAGCGTTCGTTCGATATGGTCGCGATCAGTTGCATCACGGGTGCGGCGACGCGCGGCTATGAAATCGCCGATTTTTTCCGGGCGCAGGGCGCGACGGTCGTGCTTGGCGGCGTACATGTGACGTTGCTGCCGGACGAAGCGGCGCAGCACGCCGACGCCATCGTGATCGGATTTGCCGAGCAGACGTGGCCGCAACTGCTGTGGGATTATGCCAACAACTCGTTACAGCGGACATATCAGAGCGAAACGATGCAGCTTGAAAACCTGCCGCATCCACGCCGCGATTTGCAAAAGCCGTTCCGCTACAACGTGCCGAACACGGTCTTTGCGACACGCGGCTGCAAAGGCACATGCGATTTTTGCGCGGTTCCGGCGGCGAAATTCGGCTGGCATCAACGCCCGATCCCGGACGTGATCGCCGAAATCAAGGCGATCAAAAGCCGCCGGATCGCCTTCAATGACGTGAATCTGACCGAAGACCCCGATTATGCCAAAGAATTCTTGACCGCGCTGATTCCGTTGAAAAAACGGTGGGGCGGCTTGGCGTCGTCGCGCATCCGGCAGGATGACGAATTGCTTGATTTGATGGCGCAAAGCGGCTGTCAATTCATCCTGATCGGCTTCGAATCGCTGAACAATCGTTCGCTCGCTTCGATGCACAAGGCGTTCAACAAAGTCGAAGATTACCGCGAACTCGTCGGCAAACTGCACGACCGCAACATCGTGATTCAGGGCTGCTTCATTTTCGGCCTTGACGAGGACGACCGGACGGTCTTTGAGCACACGGTTGATTTGGTGAACGACCTCAGCATTGACATCCCGCGTTACGCGATTTACACGCCGTTTCCTGGAACGCCGAGTTTTCAGCGCTTGCAGGCCGAAAATCGGCTGCTGCATTATCGCTGGGAATATTACGACACGCAGCACGTCGTCTTTCAGCCCGCGCAGATGACGCCGCAAGTGCTTGACGACGGCTTCAAATGGGCGTTTAAAGAGACATTCCGGCTCGGTTCGTCGTTCCAGCGCACGAAACGCGCAGGCCGCAATTTTCCGATTGCGTTTATCGGCAATTTGGCTTACAAACTCTATATTCAGAGGCTTTATGCGGAAGAATACCGTTTCCCGCAAGAAATAGAACACTGATTGGACTGATAAGGCTGATTTTTACTGATTCTATCTTCCTGATCTGTCAGACACTTTCAAAGTGTCTGACAGATTGCAAAAGATGAAAACCAGTCTCATCAGTCCGATCAGTGTTCTATTCTCCCATGAAAATTACCTTGATTTATCCGGCTATCGGCAAGAAGCCGGGCGAGCCGTACATCCGCACCTGGACGATGGAGCCGCTGCCGCTTGCGACGTTGAAGGCATTGACGCCCGCCGACATTGAAGTCGAATTCTTCGATGATCGCCTCGAATTGATTGATTACCAGACGCCGACCGATTTGGTCGCGCTGAACGTCGAGGCGTACACGGCGAAACGCGCCTACGCCATCGCCGCGCGATTCCGCGAGCGCGGCATTCCAGTTGTATTCGGCGGCGTGCATCCGACCTTACAACCGGATGAAGCGGAGCAATTCGCCGACGCGATCCTGATTGGCAACGCGGAACAGGTCTGGCCGCAGATGCTTGAAGATTGCCGTCAGCGCCGTTTGAAAAAGCGGTACGAAGGCGCTCAGGCTTATGCAGTGCTGCCGGATCGGAGCATCTTTCGGGGCAAACGTTATTTGCCACTCGGCCTTGTTGAAACCGGGCGCGGCTGCGTGTTTAACTGCGAATTTTGCGCTCCGTCTGCCTGTTACAGCGCCCGATATTATCCGCGTCCGGTCAGCGACGTAGTCGAAGATGTTCGGCGATGCGGAAAAAAATTTTTGTTTTTAGTTGACGACAATATCGCGGCTGATCCGGCGTATACGATGCAGTTATGCAAAGAACTCGCGCCGCTTAAAATCTTCTGGGCGTCGCAGGCGAGTCTGACGGTCGCGAACAATCGCGAGTTGCTGGATGCGCTGGCGAAAAGCGGCTGCCGCGTGTTGTTAATCGGCTTCGAATCAACCGACGCCAAAAATCTTCAGCAGATGGGCAAAGCGTGGATGAATAAGGTGGGCGACCGCGACGAGCTTGTCCGGCGAATTCACGCGGCGGGCATCAGCATTTACGCCACGTTCGTTTTCGGCTTCGACCACGACACGCCCGCGTCGTTCGAAAACGCATTAGCGTTTGCGGAAACACATGGCTTCTTTTTCGCCGCCTTCAACCATTTGCTGCCGTTTCCGGGAACGCGCCTGTATGAGCGTTTACAACGAGAAAAGCGGCTGCTTGTCGAAAAATGGTGGCTCGAACCGGGCTATGAATACGGCAAAATCGTCTTCGCGCCGCAAAACATGACGCCGGACGAGCTTTCGCAGCGTTGCGTCAATGCCCGACTGCGATTTTTTCGTATCAGTTCAATTTTGAAACGCGGCGCGATGCTGCTGCGCCGCCGTCCGCCGTTGCGCCTGTTTGCCGCGTTCTGGCTGCAAAACTGGCAACTGCGCCACGAAGTCGAAGAAAAATTCCGGCTGCCTCTCGGCGAAGGCCTGGATGAATTACCAAAGTAATGGAACACTGATTGGACTGATAAGGCTGATTAGCACTGCTCATTGTAAAGCCACCACGAAACACACGAAAATATTGGAAAATTTTTGGGTTATGGAATGAATGTCTTAATTTTTCGTGTATTTTGTGTGTTTCGTGGTAAAAAAATACAAAAAATCAGGACAAATCAGCCAGATCAGTCCAATCAGTGTTCTATTTTTTTATGTCACGATTTTATTTTGATGCTGCCACGCCTGACGATGGTCAGGAAATGCTTAAAATCCTTGAAAACGCGCCATTTCATGGAAAAATTTCACTGCTTTACACGCGCCGCCCGGATGCGTTTCGTTCGTTCGAAATGGAAGGGGAGCGCGTGGAGATCGTCGTCTGTCGCGATTCAGAACGAGGGCAGATTGCCGGACTCGGCGCATGCGCGACGCGCCAGGTTTTTTTGAATGGACGGCCTGAAACGATTGGTTATTTATTCGGTCTTCGCGTCCGGCAAGAATATGCCAAAAAATATCCGCTGCTCCATCGCGGCTATGCGTATTTGCGAAATGCCGCAAAAGACGCGCCGCTTCCGTTGTATGTCACAACCATTCTGGAAGAAAATCGCGCCGCGCAAACGCTGCTTGAGAAACCGAGGGATTTTATGCCGAGTTATACGCCGCGGGGCATGTATGAAGTTTATGCCCTCAATTGTTCCGGCCATCCATTTTTCAAGCGCAAACGCGGCGATTTGCAGCAGGCGCGGCCTGAAGACGCCGATACGTTAGCGCAATTTTTGAACGAACAGGGACGCCGGTTTCAATTTTTCCCGACCGTCGCGCCGAACAGTTTTCTCGCAAACGTTCCCGGCCAACCAGCCCTTGAAGATTTTTACCTGCTGAAAAGCGTTCAGGGCGACATCCTTGCCTGCGGCGCGTTCTGGAATCAGGCCGCGTATAAACAATATCTTGTGCAAGGCTATGGCGGCTTTTTTAAAATGCTGGCGCCGGTATCGCGCTGGCAGCCGCTTGTCGGTATGCCCGCCCTGCCGAAACCGGGTGAGCGGCTGCGCTTTTTTACGCTCTCGTACTGGGCTGTAAAAGATGATGATCCCGCGCTGTTTCGAAAATTTTTAGACGGGATTCCGGCTGTGGCCGCGACCTACCCGTTTTATTTAGTTGGCGTGCATGAGACGCATCCGCTTCGCCCGGTATTGCAGCACCGCCCGCATATCAGCTACAAAAGCCGCGTTTATACGGTCGGATGGCCGCACCAGCAGCCGATGATTCGAAACGTCAATCCTGGTCTGCCTGTCTATTTGGAATGCGGCATGTTATAGAATTTTCCCCTCCAGGGAGGGGGTGGGGTGGGTGTAACCGTAGAAAAAACAATCATAACGAAAGGCTCATCATGAAACTGACTGGCGCGATTCGAAATATCTCGACGCTTTCGGCGCAAGAAAAAGAGCGCATGTTCGCGCTGATGGCGGCGCATTACGAGAATGTCGCGCCGGAAAAATTCCTGCGGGATTTGTCGGAAAAAGACGGCATTCTCGTTTTTCAGGACGACGACGGCGTGATTGAGGGCTTCACGACGTTTCTGCTGATAACGCAGACGGTCGCAAATCGCCCGATTCACGCGCTTTTTTCGGGCGATACGATTATCAATAAAACGTGCTGGGGACAGCAGGAACTGTTTCGGATGTTCGCCGCGCTGCTGCGTGAATTGATCGAGCGCGAAACGCCGCCGCTCTACTGGTTTTTATTGAGCAAAGGGATTCGCACGTACCTGTTTTTGCCGATCTTTTTTCAGACGTTTTATCCGAACTATCTGACGCCGACGCCGCCAGAAATGCAGGCAATCGTGAACGCGCTTGCTCGCGCAAAATTCGGCGACTGGTATATCGAACAGCCCGGCATCGTGCGCATTTTGCCGCCTGCCGACCGCCTGACTGCCGAACTCGCCGCCATCCCCGAATCGAAACGCGAGCAGCCGCACGTCCGCTTTTTTCTCGACCGCAATCCCGGCTATGTCAACGGCGACGAACTCGTCTGCCTCGCCGAAATTTCCGAAGCGAACTTGACTCGCGCCGCCCGGCGGTTTATTGATTAGCCACAGATTTCACAGATTTGCACAGATTGGTAAGCTGTCAGACACTTTGAAAGTGTCTGACAGCTTTTATAAACACGATTTTCAATCTGTGTCAATCTGTGAAAATCTGTGGCTAAAAATCTTATGCAATTTCCACTGCAAGCGTTGTTCGCGCTGTCACAATATCCTGAAAGCCGCCGATTCTTGAACCGTTGCGAGCAGGCTCATTCGATGCAAAACGGTCTGATGCAAGCGATTGTTCGTCAGAATGAAGCTACTGTTTTCGGCAAAGAGCATAGCTTTCATGGCATCCGCGATCTTGCAACGTATCGCAAACATGTCCCGATCAGAACGTATCAGGATTTTTTGACGTATATTCGCCAAATTCAGGCCGGAAACACGCAGGTGTTGACCGCCGAACCGGTCTTGCTGATGCATCCCACCGGCGGAACGACTGGCACGAAACTGATTCCATATACCGCCGCGTTGAAGCGCGAATTTCAGCGGGCGCTCGCCCCCTGGATCGTGAACATGGCGGCATCGTTTCCCGATATTCTGCACGGTCAGACCTATTGGACGATCACGCCGCCGAAAAAACGAATTGCTGAACATGCACAGGAAATCGCCACTGATTTCGAGGAAGATTCCGCGTATTTCGGCTGGAAAGGGCTGCTGTTGGGACAGCTTTTCGCCGTGCCGTCGTGGGTGACGCAGATGACGCGGATGGAAAACTTTCGATTCCTGACGCTTTATTTTCTGCTGCGCGCCGACAATCTGCGCTGGCTCTCGATCTGGAGTCCGACCTTTTTGCTCGTCTTATTAGAAGAACTCGACCGTCACGCCGAGCGGCTCTTAGCGTCGCTGAGGGACGGATGGCCTGATCTGCCTGAGCCGGAAACGCTCCCGATTCCACTGAAACGCAGGCCGAATAAGGCGCGGGTAATTGCGCTCGAACAGGCACTGCGCTTGCCGCCATCGGAACGCTATCAGGCGATCTGGCCGCGTCTGTCGCTGGTTTCGCTCTGGAAAGATGGCGCGTCTGCCTTTCCGGCGCGGCAATTACAGGCGTTTTTCCCGAAGGTCTATTTTCAGGGAAAAGGTTTATTAGCAACCGAAGGCGTGATTTCGATTCCACTGCAAGGAATTGTAAGCAACGGCGAAACGGCCTGCGTTCCAGCGTTTACGTCGCATCTGCTGGAATTCGTGTCGGAACGAGACGGCGAAGCGCGATGGCTCTGGGAGCTTGAAGAGGGGCGAACGTATGCGGTCATTCTGACCACCGGCGGCGGCTTCTACCGTTATGACATCGGCGATCTCGTGCGCGTCGAGGGCTTCTGGCGCGGGCTGCCGCTGTTGCGATTCATCGGGCGCAAAGGCCGCCATTCCGATCTCGTCGGCGAAAAATTGGAAGAACGTTTTGTCAATACCGCCATCGAACAGGCGTTGCAAAGCTGCCCGATTCGCTGGTCATTTTTGCTGCTTGCACCTGAAATCAAGGGGAATCAACGTGGGTATGTCGCTTTTATCGAATCGGAAGAAGATGAACGGCAATTATCGGAATTTATTCACATTCTTGAGGGCGAATTGTGCGGAAATTTTCAGTATGACGTGGCGCGTCGCTTGAAACAGCTTGAGCTGCTGCGCCTGTTCCGCGTCGCTCGCAACGGAGCGCAGACCTATTTGCAGCGCGGCCTCGACGCAGGGCAAAAACTCGGCGACATCAAGCCCGCGCTGTTTGATGTTCGTCTTGACTGGGAAAAGTGGTTCGAATGTAGGGCGAAACTGTAGTTTCGCCCTACGAAAGCATGTATTCATCGAAATCCTCGGCGACGACAATGTCACCTGCGAATTCTTCCTGCGCTTCGGCGCGAATCGCCTGCGGATCGTCGTTCAAGACGGCGTCGAGATGGAGCAGCACAAGTTTTTTGACGCCGCTCTGCCGGGCGACCTGTCCGGCGTGGCGGGCATTACTGTGAATCGGCACGATGTCTCGCGAGGAAAGCCCGGAACATTCGTGAAACAACACATCTGCATTGTTTGCTAACCGAATCAGCCGCTCCGAATAGGTTGTGTCGCCTGAATAGACGACCGTTTTCCCGGAAATCTTCGACGCGATTTTGATGCCGACTGTCGGCGTTTTATGCGAATGATCGACTGGGGTCGTCGTGACAGTGGCATGTTCGTTCTCCAACACGAATGCGCCCTCTTCGAGCGGAATGCCATGCACATGCAGCGGAAACGGGCAATCTTCGCGCAAATCGAAAAAATCCAAAAAGCGAATAATCACATCCAACGCATTCTCAGGGCAGAAAATCCGTAGCGGCGTTCGACGCTCGATGTCCCAATACATCATGGAAAAAATCAGCGCCGGCAGCCCGTAAAAATGGTCAATATGGGTATGCGTGACGATAACCTCTTCAAGTGCGTGATACGGAATGCCGATTTTGGCGAGCTTATGCGCCGCGCTGCCGCCGCATTCCATCAACAGATGCCAGTGTTGCTCGTCTTCCGATTCCGATGAAAACACTAACGACACATTATCCCGCCGAGCGTTCACGACTGCCCCGGATGTGCCTAATACCGTGATTTTTTCCATATCCTTGACGCCGCGATTCAGGAATGTCAAAGCGCGGCTTTGACGGCAAAAGCTGCGCTTTTGCACTCCTTATTCAGCGTTATTGTATAATACGATTTCATAAAAATGTCGGACATTTTCTTTTCGCTTGACATGAATAGACAAAAAATTGACGCTTTTGTCAAGAGAAATTGTTTTTTATACTGACATGGCTGTCAGGCGGTTCCGAACTGCCTGACCGCTTGAAACATTCGGATTGACGTTATGATCGCTGCAACGCTATTTTCGCTGTTTGTCGGAGATGTTATCAAAAGTTTCTATACGCAGAAAGCCGGAGACGCTGCGCTGAAAAGCTGGAAAACCTACACGCAGGGCAATCACGACCTGCAAACGGCGTTGCAGGAAGCCTGCGGGAAAACGGCGGCGACGATTGCGCTCGGTTTGGTGCAGGAATCGCTCTTGATGCGGGAGTTGAAATTCCCCGCGCCGCAGATCAACCGCGAATTCGCGGAGATGATGGATGTCCGCTATGTCAGGCCGTTTTGCGGCGTTCAGCCCGACAGCGAACGCCAACTCCGGCAGAACGCCAAAGCGCAGTGCAAGGCGTTGAACGAATTTTTCTCGCATTATTCTTTTAAAGATGTGAGCGTCGAAGAGATCGCCAATCTCCTCTATAACGTCCGTTTCATCACGAACGCCGACTTGCTGCGCGAGCAGACGCAATTGACCAAAGCCGAGCTGCGCGATGCCCTGTCGCAGGCGGGACTCGACCCGCAATTCATCGCGTTTCTGCTCTTCCCGGAGCAGGGCAGCGGCGTGTTGTATGACGGGATTGTGTATCATTTCGAAGAGGCAATCAAAGCCAACGAGCGCGTCAGCCGGATGTTGGCGCATTTCGACCGCCAGCAGCTTGCCGCGAGCGCCAAACAGACCCAGCAAGAATTCGACGGATTGAAAACGCAGATCGCCGGATTGGAAGCGCAAATCGTCCAATCTCAGCAGGCGCGGAAATTTGCGGAGGTTTCGGCGGTCGCGCAGCAATTGGACGCCTTAGAGCAGCAGGCGCAGAAGGCCGACGCGACCTTGCGCCTGCTGCAAGAGAATGCGGCGGTCTGGCAAAGCGTCGAAACGGAATTGACGCAGACGCGCCAGGGGTTCGGCCTGATCAGCCAAGAAATCGCCGGGCATTTCGCGGAATTGCAAGATTGGCTCGACACGGAATTCGATGAGGTCAAAGATGAGATCAAAGGCCATGTCTCCCACGAAGCGAGCGAAATCATGCGTTTCGTGCGGCGGGAATTGGAATTTTTCTTCGGCGCGAAAGACCCGGCGATTCAGGTCGAAAAACACGATTTCCTGAGCAAAACCTACCGCCTCTGGGAGCGCTATCGCAGAACAGCAGACGCGCCGCTCGGACAGGGCGGCCTCGCAGAGGTCTGGAAAGTCTGCAAAATTCATCTGCAAAGCACGGTCGCCTTGAAAGTCTTGCTGCCGAAACATCGCCACGATCCCGCCATTGTTGCCCGCTTTTTCGCCGAAGGGAAAATTATGGGCATGTTGGGGGATACGCCCGGCCATCATTTCACCAAAGTGCGGGAAATGGGGCGGAGCGCGGACGACGAATATTTTATCGAAATGGATTTCGTGCCGGGCAAGACGCTGCACGCGCTTTTGAAAGAGCAGGGCGCGTTCGCGCCGCCTGACGCGCTGCGCCTGTTGCGTCAGCTTGCCGCCGCCCTGCGCCATGCCCACGAGCGCGGCATTATTCACCGCGATGTCAAGCCGCAGAATATCATCGTCAATGCCGACGGGCAGGCGACGCTGATTGATTTCGGCATCGCCAAGCGGATTGACCATGGCAGCCTCCTCACGCCGGGCGGCGAGTTTTACGGCACGTATCAATACGCCGCGCCGGAGCAGTTCGACCGCAAAAAATTCGGCAAGATTTCCGAACGAACCGATGTCTATGCGCTTGGCATTCTCGGCTATCAACTGCTGCTGAACCGCTTCCCCTTCGAGGCCGACACGCAGGCCGAATTCATTCATGCCCATTGCTACGAGCCGTTTCCCGGCTTTCCGGCAGACGCCAATATTTCAACCGATATTGTGGCGTTTATCATCACATGCGCTCAAAAACGACAGGACGACCGTTTTCAGAACATGAGTGACGTGGAAACGGCGATTGCTGCGATTTTCGAGCATGATGCGGCGGAGAAATATCGGAGACATTGTGCGGCAATTATTCAAGCCGCGACCGTCAGCCCAGAACAACAAGTGACCTTAGATGACTTGTGTGAACATTTATTGCTGAATCGGCAAACGGCAGCAAGCATAACACAAGAGATCAAAGAACTGCGACAGCAACAGGCAGCGGTGCTCAACGCTGAAAACGAGGAAAACGAGCGTCGCGCTGCCGAAGACGCAGTTGAACGTCAACGTATAGAAGCCCTTAAACGGCAACAGGAACAAGCCGCTCTCAAAAAAGCTGAAGAAGAACGCCAGCTTAAGGAGCAAGAAGCCGAATCGCGCAAACAGCAAGCCACTGTACAGACCTCACCGCAGATAGAATCGCCTACGCTCGCTCATTTGAATGATTCCAGAGATAACGCGTCTATCGTAATGCCGACGCCCAAGAAATCGAGTTTTTTCAGACGTCCGGTAAATGTGTTGCTGCTGATGCTGCTCGCCAGTATCAGCTATGTTGTGTTCAATTATCGCAACACTCCTGATTTGCCACTCCCCTCATGGGATGAAGCATGTTGGAAAAATCCCTCGCCGAAAAAGGTGTGCCATGAGAAAAGATCAGAAATTGATTTCGTTTGGATACCAGGTGGGACGTTTCTGATGGGATCGCCAGACGGCGAAGGTCACGACGAGGAACATCCGCAGCGTTCCGTGACGCTTAATGGTTTCTGGTTAGGCCAAACAGAGGTGACGCAAGCGCAATGGGAACGAATCATGGGGAGCAATCCATCTCATTTCAAGGGGGCGGAACGTCCAGTGGAAATGGTGTCATGGAATGACGCGCATGAATTTTTGGCGATATTGAATGCCACATCCGCCTGGATGTTTTCATCCTCCCCCATAGAATATCGCCTTCCAAGCGAGGCGGAATGGGAATATGCGGCGCGGGCAGGAACACAAACGGCCTATTCATTTGGTAATGATGACGGACAGCTTAGTAAATATGCATGGTATCGGAATAATTCAAACGATCAAACCAATCCGGTCAAGCAAAAAAAACCGAATGCTTTTGGGTTGTACGATATGCACGGCAACGTCTGGGAATGGTGTGCAGATACGTGGCATGACAATTACCAGAATGCGCCAGATGACGGAAGTATATGGGGAAGTTTAGGCATTAAAAAGGCGAGAGTTCTGCGCGGTGGGTCTTGGAGTCTTCAACCCGACCATCTGCGTAGTGCGTATCGTAATGGACTAAACCCTGATTATGTTGACGCCAATATTGGGTTCCGTGTGGTGGTCGGGTCGCGGTGAGGATTTTTTCTTTACCCTTGTTTTTTACGCTTGGGGAATCCAGAGGGGGGCGATCCCCTTTGGCGGGGTTTGGGGCAGCGCCTCAAGAACTACAAGGATAGGTGTAAGAAAGGATAACATCGCGCAAATCCTTTTGATATTTTGTAAGAAATCATGACAGTTCATGGAGAGGGGTCATGGAGATTGTCTATTCGATGAACCGCGTCCCGATTCGCTTGACCGCCGAACGCTGGGAGCATATCGTCAGCAACAAGCCGTATATGGCCGTGTATGAAGAACGCATGTTTGAGGCGATAGAACGGCCAACGTGCATTTTGCGGGGGTATGCCGGATCGTTGGTGGCTGTGCTGGCGCTTGGCCGCGATCAATTTTTGCATGTCGTGTATAAAGAACTCAATCGGGAAGACGGGTTTATCATCACCGCCTTTCTTGCCCGATCATTCAACCGCAGGATGGTCTTATGGTCGCAGAACTCTTAGATACGAAACACATGCAGTATGTGTTCAATATGATGACGAATTTTATCAAACTGCCCGCGACGAAATTATGGCTCGATTATGACGCTGACGCCGATGTCGTCTATCTACATTTCGTCGAGCATCCCGCTTCCACGCATAGCGACATGCGCGAGGACGGCATTATTTGGGATTATCAGGATGATCAACTGGTTGGCCTGACGATTCTGGAAGCCTCGCATCGAACGGGGCGAACACAACGATCTTCATGATGAAATTCGAGAATCCCCATGATTATGGGGAATGCGATATGTGCGGCACGCCGCTCGAAGAATGCTTGATCACGCAGGATTTCTGGATCAACGGCGAATTGCTGGTCATGCGGAACGTGCGGGCGGGCGTCTGTTCGCAATGCGGCGAAAAAGTCGTCAATGCCGAAGTGGGGCAGCAGATTTTCGAGATGCTGCAACGCCAGGACATCGTGACGAACGCCCCGCGTATCAGCCAGCGTTCCTGTCTTGATGTTCGATGAGGTCGCGCTGAAGGCGGCTCATGCCTAATGAAACGAAGGATGTCAAAAAACGTGTCAGACACCTTCAAGGTGTCTGACACGTGTTCTCCTGTTCAATGCACATGAATAATGCTGTAATATAAACCATCTTTGAGGCGCATCTATGGAAACAATTGTCGTTTCGCCCAAATTTCATGTGATGATTCCGCCGAGGATTCGCAAAGCCTGCGCCTTGCGTCCCGGCCAGGAGATGCGGATTGTTCAATATGACAATCGCATTGAGTTGATTCTGCTGAAACCGATGCCGACACGGCGCGGTTTTCTGAAAGGGATTGATACCACTATCGAACGCGAGGATGAGCATGATTTATGACGTGCAGGTCGGCTTGACGATTCTGGAAGCGTCGCATCGAACTTTGGAGGTATGAATATGGCAGTCGCTCGTTATGAAACGGTCAATATTCCGATTGCGTTAGCGCATCTGTATCACGACATGGCGATTTCGCCCATGACGCTGCTGAAAAATTACGCGCTCGCTCAGATTGCTGCGTTGCTCCAGAAATATCAGGTGGAAAACCGCTATTTCGAAACGAAATACGGATGTCCGTTCGCGGAGTTTCAGGCGAAACTTGCGGCGCAGGACAATGCGGAAAATTTCGAATGGGAAGATGACGCGCTCGATTGGGAATTTGCGGTTGAAAATCTTCGATTATGGGAGCAGCGCGCACAAGAGGTCGAGCAATCATGAACGCCGCGCTTGACCGCTATGCCGCTATCATCAAGACGCATGAAATCATGACGTGGGACATTCAGCCGACCTCTTCCCGATTGAATGCGAAGATCGTTTTCATTGACGATTCCTGTCTGATCGTGAAAGATTATCTGTTCCTACGCGACGGAACAACGCGGAAATATGCGTATCACTGGCAAGATCGGTTCGGACGAATGAAAGCGCGGTGGGATAATGCCGCGCATTGGAAACAGATCGCCACGTTTCCGCATCATAAGCATGAAGGGCAAGAAGATCGCGTTGTTTCCTCGCGGGATGTCTCTTTAGACGATGTGATGCACGAGATTGCGTCATGCTTGCAAGATGCGTCGCGGATGGACGACTGCGCATCTTCCGCCGATTGAAAAGAATTGCACACGACAGCGGATCATTTGATCGAAATCTGGCTGCATGAAAAGATCAGCGCGTGATTCGACCAGTCAGACACCTTGAAGGTATCTGACTGGTGAAAATGACAGGAAGAATAGATAATAACAGAGTGACACGAGAACGAAAAATTTTCGAACATGATGGAGGCAAGAAGATGAAACTCAGTCAGGCGACAAAATCAGTGGGGTATTTGCAGGCGCATGCGCCCGACATGTTGCGGGAATTAGCGGATGGAGCATCGAGCTATATCATTACGGATGGCGGCGAAGCGCGAGCGGTGATGTTGGACATTCGCTCGTATGAAGCGTTGCAGGACAGTCTGGCATTGTTGAAAATGCTCACAATCAGCAGTCAGCATGTTCGAGAAGGGAAAGTCGCGTCCGCTGATGATGTCTTTGCCCGCGTTCGAGAGAAGTTGTTGCGGGAGGCGTCCGAATGAAGCGGTATCAAGTGCGGATCGTAAGCGATGCCGAACATGATATTTTCGAAATCTGCCAATATCTGATGAGCGCAGTGTCTCGCGCGAAAGCCGAACAGGTCTTTACGCAGTTGGAGGAGGCATCCAAACGCCTTGCGAACATGCCCGAACGCGGCCATTTTCCGCCGGAGCTCGAACGGCTCGGCATTCATGAATATCGAGAAATTCATTCGGGCGTCTATCGCATGATTTACGAGATTTCAGGCGATGACGTGCTGATTCATGCCGTGCTGGATAGCCGCCGCGATTTGCACGATCTGTTGTTTCACCGATTGTTGCGCGATGAAGTCGCGTAAAATTGATTCAAGTTGTCAGACATCTTTGAGGTGTCTGACAACTGACGTTATTCACGCCAACAGTCGCAGCAGCGCGACCGCGCCCATGCCGACAGCGACGGCGCCGAGAAAGCTGCGGGTTTTCCAGGCCACCAGAACCGTTGGAAAGGCGGCCCAGAGAAACAGATTTTCTTTCGCAAAGGAGAGGTGTTCATCCATAATGAGTAATGATGGGAACAGCAGCGCCGACAGAATGGCGACCGGCACGTAGCTCAGCCACCTCATCAACCACGCGGGCAGCGGTTTCAGCGAGAGCAGCAGCAGCGGCAGAATGCGCGGCAGCGCCGTGACGAATGCCATGCCGAGAATGGTCAGGAAGATCGTTGTTTGTTCCATTGTTCAATGACCGCCCCGAGCGTTGCGCCGATCAGCGTCGCGAAAATGACATTCCAGCGCTCCACTCCAGCCTGCAACAGCACGACGGATAATATGCCAGTAAAGATTGCCACAAAGAATTGAATGCGATTTCTCACCTGTAACACGACTAAGGCGATGAATAACGCAATCAGTGCGTAATCCAGCCCATACGGCTTGACATCCTTAATCAGGCGGCCAGCGATAACGCCCAACACGCCGCCGAGTATCCAGGAAGCGTGGGCGGTGACATTCGTGGCAAACACCTCGGTTTTCGACGGTACGCCTTTCGGAAAATTCGTCGAATGCACGGCGAAGGCTTCATCGGTCATTTCAAAGCCGAATGCGGCGAGTTCGCGCTTGCGCCAGCGGCTGAGATAGGGCGCTAACGCTGACGCCATCATCAAATGCCGCAGGTTGACGATAAAAATCGTGAAAATAATCGAAAACATCGGCGTGTGCTTGGCAATCAGCCCGACCGCGATAAATTGCCCCGCTCCGGCATATAGAAGAATCGGCATCAAGACCGCATTCAATTGCGAGATGCCGGCTTTTTGCGACAACACGCCATACGCAAAGCCGACCGGAATGTAGCCGGACACAATCGGCAACGCCTTGATGATGCCGCGCTGCCACGCCTCGGATAGCGTCGCGCGGGTTTGCTGCTTGGTAATCACTTTTTCCATTATAAGGTCTATAGAGAATGTTCGTCAACTGCGCATTCGTTGAAGAATCTCTTCGATCTGTTGTTGATAGGTTGGTTCTGAGATTTGTCCATTTTTCGCGTGAAGTTCGATCTCGACATCCTCGAAATGCTGTTGCAGCGCGTATAACATGCCCATGAACGCCGTTGAGTGTTTCTTCGAAAAGGGGACGCGAAGATGCACGGACGTTCTGGACGACATCGGCGTCTTGTCTTCTGGCGACCTCATCGTCGGCTGCGCTATTCGAAGGGCGCTGGGTTGAGATGACGAATCTTCGGGCGATGCGCAGAGGTCTGCGCGAATAATCACTTCATCTTCAGAAAAATTCATATAAAACACATCTTGTTCGAAGGCGCTGCATATTAACTGCTTTCCATGCAGCACCCCTAATCCGAACGCCCCTTCGAATACGCCCTGTTTCACCGCGTTTTCGCAGACCGCCCGATTGGCGATGCGGGGTTCTCCTAACATTGTCGTGCTGGTGCGGAAGAGTTGTTCGGTAAACATGAACGGTTTATTTTTCAAACAATGTTCTTTTATCAGAGCAGAAGGAAGCTCTTCGATCACCTCGCCCGATGACACTAACAAGGCATACAGGTCTTCTTCGAAGGTCGTGTGCGTTTCCGAACGAAGCTGCCCGACGTCGTGCGTCGCGATGCCTTCTTTCTTTGGGACGACAAGCCGGCAATAGCGTCGGCGAATCACGACCTCCACATCGTGTTCCATCGTTTTCCAGCGTAATTTCACGAGCTTCTTCTGTTCCTCGGAAATCGTCTCTTCGGTTTCGGTCAGCAACATGCCCCAGGCGAGATACTGCGTTAAGACCTGAGTCAGCGTGTTCTGCTGTTCGTCATCCGGCGTCAGGAACAAGAGCGTGTTCTGATTCACGCGTGGGATGTTCCCTTTCGTTTTTATGGCGCGCCGAATAAAGGTTTCATCATGCGTGTTGAGGACGACGATTTGTAATGTGGGAAGATCGGGAATCTCGTCGGAGACATGCGTCCATCGCACCACCTCGAAGATTTTTCCCGGCAATGTTTTATGCAGCGCATCGCGTTCTAATTCTTCAACAGCGCGATCCGTGACATGTTCCATGCTTTTGAGCAACAGAAAATTGAGATTCGGCTGAAGAGAAAAGTGGTAGGAGTGCTGCTGGACATGCAGGAAATGCAAATGTTCTTGAAGCGCATGCAGCACGTCGGATATCACATGCGAAGAGAGCGGGGGAAGCAACGCATGGCGTTTGATTTCTCCGGCGCTGGCGCCAATGTCGCCGCTGTCTGAAAACGAGCAGAGAAAGATGGCCGTTGCGGCGCGTTCGGCTATCGGGATGGCGGGGGATGCCTCGTGTGCGACCATCGCGTCGGCATGAGGAATCGTCGCGTTTTCGGCAGTCCACTCGGTGAAAATAATCTGCTCGAATTGTCCGCCGACATGCCGTAATAATTCCCGCCGAATATTGTGATTTGTCAGATCGATATCCGCTAATGTGAGATAGGGAAGCGGCTTGCGCTGACAGTGATCGAGCACGAGCGAGAGAAGGCGTAATATGCCGCAGATGCCATGAAATCCCGCGAAGCTGCTCCACCGTCGCCCTAACATCGAAAACACTTCCGGTATGAACGGATAGGAGGCGCGCATCTGGTTGCGGTAGAACTCTGGCTCTATGCCAGGCGGAATCAAGGATTCTCGAACGGCGTACTCCATAAATTCATTCAGCGCGTCCTGAAGAGCCTCTTCGTCAATCTGGGGATACAGGCGTTTTCTGACGATCTGCGGAATGTCATCTTCCTGAATCGGCATCAGAATCTTGCCGCGCGCCCCGAAAATTTTCTGAACTTGTCCGAAAAACCATTCCGATTGCTGATCATAGCGCTCGAATGCGCCGGAAGGCAGGGCAACAATGATGGCTTGTCGGTCTAACGTGCCAAGCGCCTCGGACAATTCTTGCAAAAATACGAATGTTTGCGCCGCAAGCGTGCTTTCGCCGATTTGGATCGTCGCGGCTTTGGTGATATAGGCCAATAATTCGTCAATCAGAATGAGCAGCGATCCTTGTTTGGCAAGCAAGTGGCGCAAGGCGTTGCGTCCCGGCGCCGTGTTGTCGAGAAATAATTGGCGCGTGCCGGTCAATTGTTCTTCCAGCGCGCCCCACAACGTATCGGTCGCTTGCAGCGCAGTGCCGACGATTACGATTGGCCGGGCATTCCAGTGCGCCGCTTGATGGTAGGCCGCGATTAAGGCATGGGTTTTTCCGTGACCGGATGCGGCCTGAAGAGAGAATATCGGCTCGCCGCCGTCTCCGCGCAAGCGCGATTCGAGGATGGCAAACAATTGGGTCAGGGTCTCTGTCATGTAGGTCTGCTGAAAAAATGTGTCAGCCGTTGCATACGCCTTCGCAGACCGGCCTTGATACACATCCCATAAATCTGCGGCGAACGTATCCAGCGAGAGCCGATGCGCAAGAATATCCGGATGGGGAATGGCGATGGTATGAAACGGGTTCATAGTCTGCCTCCATTCTATAGACGTGACCGTTCAGGGATGACATTGTCTCACCGCGGTATTCGCCACACGCGATACGGTGAGATGCGTTACAATCGAATAATACCGTATAGTGTAAAACATATTGCGTCGTGATTTCATGTCAAGAGAATAAACCTGATTCTTTGCAATCCGTCAACTCTGAGATTGCTGTAGAGCGGCGAATGCGGAAAGGTATGGAAAATTTCAGATTTTCTTGACACCAAATACCGCTTTGCAAATAGTGCATTTCCATCACATGATACCAGATGTTAAATTATCAACTGCATAGAAGGAAATACGGCGGCTTTTTGTCTGTGAAGGCATCGGGCAAGAGGCGTTGTAAACGATGAGCAATTATTATGAAGAAGATATCAGGTTCGATCTTTCTGATTGTCATGGCGGTCATGACGATGATGCTTGTTCTCAGTAGTTGTGATAAGGAAAGCGATAGCCCAAGTGCTCCAGTGGTTCCGGATCCATTTGTGTCGCTTCAAGAAAAGGCAAGTTATACGAAAGATTTTTGGGGAACGCCGTTGGAGCATGCGTTCGAAGCGAATATTCCTGACGCCGGAGATTATCGGTTTGTGTATGACACGAACCTGGGAACATTTACGCTCATGTTTCGCGCGTCAAGCCCGGCAATTGTGATGGTTGATCTGCTGCCAGAGCATCAAGCGCAGAAGGTCATCCTCCAGAAAGGCGTGATTACGAAGTCTGCGACAGCGAGTAGGTTGCAAACAGTCGAAGTCGTTCGACAGGCGACGTTTCAGCAGGACAAAGCCTTCGGCGATTTGCTCCTGATCAGCGGCAGTCATTCTGTGCGCTCGCGACCTGAACCGACTCCCACGCCCACGCCAAAACCGACGCCGACACCGACGCCCCGCCCTGCTCGTCCGGGAGGGAAGGAGATCAGGGTTGTGGCGGTTGGTGACAGCATTACGTATGGAGTTGGGAGTTCCAACGGTAACGGCTATCCGCCGAGACTTGAGGCGCGGTTATGGAAAGCTGGCAAAAATGTGACGGTGATCAATGCCGGAAATCCCGGAGAAAAATCGCCGGATACCGACAAACGTTTCAGTCGCGAAATCCAAGGCGCGGATATTGTATTACTGATGATTGGCACAAATGATATTACGCATTCCGGCATATGCGATGGTGCGCCCTGCTTGAGTGATTCCCATATCGCGTCAATGCTGGATAACGCGTTAAACGCTGGCGTGACGCCGATTGTGAGTACGATTATTCCGTTTTCCAAATATGAGGAAGACAATGCCGTGCGTGAACTCAATACGCAAATCAAAGCAATTGCCTCTCGACGCGGCGTGAGCGTTGTAGATAATTATCAGAAATTTTCTTCGGTCGGATTTTCAGTGTATGATAACAGACTTCATCCGAATGATGAAGGCTATGAGATTATGGCAGAAGAATGGTATCGCGCGGTCATCGGGAAATTATAAATCGGTAACTCCGGGTTACGCCCGGAGTCAGCACGAGAGGTGAACAATGGAAGCGTTAAAAGACCGAATTCGCCGGGAAGGCAAAATCCTGGGCAACGGCATTCTCAAAGTGGACAGTTTTTTGAATCATCAGGTTGACCCGGCTTTTATGCTGGCGGTCGGCGGTGCATTGGCGGCGCGCTTCGGCGGATATGGCATTACGAAAGTGCTGACGGCTGAAATTTCGGGGATTGCCCCGGCCTTAACCACGGCGCTGGCGCTTGGCGTTCGCGTGGTCTATGCCCGTAAAACGCGTCCGATTACGATGCCGGACGAGATTTATATTCAACGCGCGCCGTCGCATACGAAAGGCAAAATCGTGGAATTGATGATTTCGCCGGAATTTCTGCATGCTGGCGATCAAGTGCTGATTGTTGATGATTTTTTGGCGTCAGGCGCGACAATTAACGCGCTCATTCGTTTGGCCGAAAGCGCTGGCGCAAAGGTCGGCGGTGTTGGCGCAGTCATCGAAAAGAAATTCGAAGGCGGGCGCGAAGCGCTGGAAGTCTTCGGGTATCCGGTACACTCATTAGTCACGATTGAACGCATGTCCGTGGACGAAATCGTCTTTGCCGATTGAGGTTTAAAACAACCGCGAAACACACGAAACACACGAAAGTCTTTCCCTGAGCCTGTCGAAGGGAATGCGCCGTGCTCGTTTCGACAAGCTCAACGAGCGGCATAACCCATTTTCGTGTCTTTCGTGTGTTTCGTGGTTTCTAATTTATGTCAACAGCGCCGCGAGAAACCATCATTGTGCTTGATTTTGGCTCGCAGTACAGCCAACTGATTGCCCGACGAGTTCGGGAATTGGAAGTCTATTGCGAGATGTTTCCATATAATACGCCGTTTGAGCGGCTGGAACGCCTGAACCCGGTCGGCTACATTCTGTCCGGCGGTCCCGCCAGCGTCTATGCTGAGAATGCGCCGCATGTATCGGAGCAGATTTTACAGGCCGGGAAACCGATTCTCGGAATCTGCTATGGGATGCAATTGTTTGCGTATCATCTCGGCGGCAAGGTCGAGCCGGGCGCAAAACGCGAGTATGGTCAGACCTCATTGACGATCACGAAAAAAGAGAGTCCGCTGTTTGCCGCGCTCCCTACGCAGGAATTATCGGTGTGGATGAGTCATGGCGATAAAGTGACCGAGCTGCCGGAAGGATTCGAGCCGTTGGCCGCCTCTCCGAACGCTCCGTATGCCGCCATCGGCAACGCGGCGCGCAAATTCTACGGCCTGCAATTTCACCCGGAAGTGACACATACGCCGTTAGGAAAAGAGATTTTGAAAGCGTTTGCGTATCAGGTGTGCGCCTGTTCCGGCGGGTGGACGGCGCAGAATTTCATCGAAGAAAGCATCGAACGCATTCGCGAGCAAGTCGGGAGCGGGCAGGTCGTTTGCGGCTTATCCGGCGGCGTGGATTCGTCGGTCGCGGCGGCGCTGCTGCATCGCGCCATCGGCGATCAACTCACCTGTATTTTCGTGAACAACGGCTTGCTGCGGAAAAATGAACCGGAGCAGGTGGAACAGACCTTCCGCGCGGAAATGCGCGCGAAACTTGTCGCCGTTGACGCAGAGCAGACCTTTTTGGATGCGCTGGCAGGCGTGACCGATCCTGAACAAAAGCGCAAAATTATCGGCGAAAAATTCGTGCGGATTTTCGAGGCTGAAGCCGAAAAATTGGGTAAAGTGGATTTTTTAGCGCAAGGCACGCTCTATCCCGATGTCATCGAAAGCGCCAACCGCGATTCGAATGACCCGGCAGCAAAAATCAAGACGCATCACAATGTTGGCGGTCTGCCGGAAGATATGGCGTTGCAATTGATCGAGCCGCTGCGGCATCTGTTCAAGGACGAAGTGCGCAAAGTCGGCGAAGCGTTAGGATTGCCGCCGCACATCGTCTGGCGGCATCCGTTCCCAGGACCCGGTCTGGCGGTGCGAACGCTCGGCGCGATTACCAAGCCGCGCCTGGACACGCTGCGCGAGGCGGATGCGATTTTTATCGAAGAACTCTGGAACTCCGGCTGGTATCACCAAACGTCGCAGGCATTTGCTGTGCTGCTGCCGATACAAAGCGTCGGCGTCATGGGCGATGGCCGCACGTATTCCAATGTGGTTGCGCTGCGAGCCGTCACGACTGATGATTTCATGACCGCGAATTGGGCGCATCTGCCTGTGGAGTTACTGAGCCGCGTCAGCAGCCGCATCGTCAACGAAGTCGCGGGCGTCAATCGCGTGGTGTATGACGTGACCAGCAAACCGCCAGCCACCATCGAATGGGAATAATTCTTCGCCACGAATGGCGCGAATTTAACACGAATGTGCTGTAACTAAGGATGTTGACTATTCGTGTTAAATTCGCGCCATTCGTGGCTAAAAAACCTTGACAATTCCCCTTCTCCCCCAAAATGAGCCTTATAACGTTTTATTTTCTAAAGGAGGGATACGCGCATCCCAACGTTTTCCTGCGACCGCCCGAATGAGTCGGGCATGGCTTTCAGGGAAGCGAACGATGTTATAACAAAATTCGTGCAACTTGACAGTGTTGGATGGCTTGACATGTAGCATTGTCACACTTCAAAACATAATTTCATGAGTCAAACTACAATGCGAAGTCGAAGAGTTGGATTATATGTTGACGTGGCAAACCTTGCCATGAATGGCGGATATGGCATGCGCTACGATGTGCTGAGGGAATTTGCGTGCCGCGACAGCGCCGAACCGATGCGTTTGAACGCGTATGTCAGTTTCGACGCCGAACGCGCTGAATTCGATTATTCTTACAAAGAAGGGCAATACGGGTTTTATTCCTTATTACGAGATTTCGGCTATAAAGTTATTCAAAAAAATGTCAGGTGGTATGTTGATGAAAGTGGCAATCGTTTTGGAAAAGCGAATGCGGATTTGGATATGGCGGTGGATGTGCTGTTGCAGTCGAATAATATGGATCGCGTGGTATTAGTCACCGGAGACGGCGATTTTGTCCGCGTGGTGCAAGCGTTGCAAAACAACGGCTGCCGCGTGGAAGTCGTGGCATTCGAGAATGTATCGTCGGAACTGCGGCGCGAAGCCGACCTGTTTATTTCCGGCTATCTGATCCCGAACCTGCTGCCAGCATCGCCGACGCCGACGAAAGCCGCCTGGGGCACGATTGGCTCGCGGATGCGCGGGGTGTGTTACAACCATACGGCGAAAGGGTACGGCTTCTTGCGGGCGATGAAAACGATTGCGCCGGATTTGTGGCGGATTGATTCCCGCCAGAAAGATTCGCCCTATTACAGCGTCTTTTTCCATGATTCGCAACTGCCGGATGAAGTGAATTTTACGGAACTGCCGAGCCGCAGTTTGATTTTCGAATTCGAAGTCGCCGAAGCGGAAGGGCATGAAAGCGGGATGCAGGCGAAAAAGATGCAGTTAGTCAGTCCACAGCGGCGATTGCTCGCCAGCTACAGCAACCATTATCATAGCTACAGTCATGGCAGTAGCAGCAGCAGTCACAGCCATTCTGCCAGCCATGTCGCAGCAGCCACGCCAAATGCGGCAGCCACGCCGACAAACGCCGCCACTTCGAGCAGCGGAAATGCGAGTCCTACGTCGAATGGCTCGAATGGGAGCGCCGGAACTGCTGATGCGGCGACCGCCGCTGCCGCTCCGGTCGTCAGCGAAACCGCATAAAAGGAATGCAACAGCTTGCTTTTGCCGCAAAAGCAAGCTGTTGCATTCCTGGATTTCCCGTAAAAGCGCGATGTTCAAAACGCGAGGAGAGCCATCCGCGCAGGCTTTTCCAAATGCGTTGCCTCTAATAGCGGTTCGTTTTGTAACATCTCGCGTGTCAGGCCATCCGCAGCAATTCGTCCTTCATGCAAAATAATCGTGCGTTCGCACACATCTAACACCAGATCGAGATCATGTGTTGCAATAATCTTCGTGTGCGTAAACGTGTTGAGGAGGTTGATGAGGTTTCGCCTCGCCTTCGGATCAAGATTCGAGCTTGGTTCATCCATCACCAGAATATTCGGCTGCATGGACAACACAGTGGCAATGGCGATTGACCGTTTTTGCCCTTCGGACAGACGATAGGGCGGCTTGTCTTTGACATGCGCCAACCCCACCTGCGTCAGCGCCGCCATGACGCGACGTTCCACTTCTTCGATTGGCAAACCCAAATTCAACGGGCCGAATGCCACATCATCGTAGACCGTCGGCATGAACAGTTGATCGTCCGGGTCTTGAAAGACCATGCCGACCGCGCGCCGAATCGTTGCGAGCGTTTTTTTCGTCACTGGAATATCGCCGACGCGCACCTGCCCGTGCGTCGGCGTCAGAAAACCATTCAGATGGAGCAGCAGTGTGGATTTTCCCGCGCCGTTTCCGCCAATCAGCGCGACCGATTCGCCGTGCGTGATGCTGAACGAGACATCTTGTAACGCCAGCGTTCCGTCAGGATAGGCGTATTTCACGCCCTGCATTTCGATTCGATGATGACTCATAAGAAAATGCGCGTCAAAAGATTGCCAAATATGAGGGACAGATTATACAAACGAAAACAGAGAAATATTCCGCCCCAACCGATGAGAAACAGCAGGTCGTTGCCCTGAAAAACATAACGGCGAGCGAGACGAATTTCTCCGTCGAAGCCGCGCGAAAGCATCGCCAAATGAATGCGGTCGGCGCGATCTATCGTGCGCAACAGCAAATGGCCGATCAATAAGCCCCATGTCTTCACGCCGAGACCGTTGCCGGAAAACGAGCGTAACGCCCGCGCTCGCGCCATCTGCGCCGCTTCTTCAAGCAGCACGAAGAGATACCGATACACAAACAAGAGCTGCGCGACAAACAAGCGTGGCGCGCCAAGCCGCTCGAATGCCATGCAGACGCCATACCATCCGGTTGTCGCCACAAGAATAATCGCCGCCGAGACCGTTAACATTCCTCGAATCATGATAGAACAAAACGACACCCAGCCGCCGGAGATCGCGACTGTTCCGATACGCATGACGATTTCTCGGTCGAAGATCGGGTTGAACAGGCCGAGGAAGACGACAAACGGCAACGCCATGCTCATGCGTTTGAGAAGATAGCCTGTCGGAATATCTGCCGCTCCCGCCAGCGCAATCGGATAGAGGATAAACGGAATCACTCCGGAAATATTGTCGCGCGGGAACGACATGACCGCGATGATAAACATCAACGCGGTCAGAAGCTTGGCGCGGGGATCAATGGCGTGAACGCGCGTGCGCTGACGCGCAAGCGTCTCGATATAGCCTAAATCGAAGACAATATTGGCTTGTTTCGACATTCGTTATGATAGAACCCCGCTCCTGCTCTTCTTTAACGCAAATCCGATACCGGTCGCCACAAGCAGAATGCACATTCCGCCAATCAGCCCGGCGGCGCTTGTCTCAGCGTTGACGGCAGGCCAGCTGTTTTCGGGTTCAGCCGCGTCGCTTTCCGATGACTTGAAACCGTAATCCGGCAGTAACGCTGTTGTCTTCTGAATGTTCGCCAATGAAGAATAGATCGAATGCTCCGGCGTTGCCAGTTCTTCTTTCCCTGCGGTGTGGAACATCGCCCATTCCAGCCCGTCGGGATTGGCAGACGCAAACCAGGACAGCGCTCCGGCAGTGATGGCAGCCGCCAGCCCTAATCCAATCAATACTGGTTTGAGAGAACGGGACGTTTGAGGCGCGTTGCTATCGGCCTCAAGCAATTCAGGCCGCGCTTGCCAGATAAACAGGATCACGACGGCAGTCGCGATGCCTTCGACGATCCCGATGGCAAGGTGGATCGGTTGCATGAGCAGAACAAATGCGCGGAACGGGAGTTCGGTAATTCCAGAAAATACCGTTTCCGACACGACGCCGAATGCTCCCAATTGTAAGCCGATCAGCGCAGAAAGCAGACTGCCTGCAATGATGCGCCCGCGAATAGGCGTATTGCCGACAAGCGGCTTGTAGATGAGCGGATATACAAGAAAACAGGGGAAAAACCCTAAATTCACAATGTTGCATCCTAACGCCAATAGGCCGCCATCAGCAAAAAAGAGCGCTTGAATGGTTAACACGGACGCCATCGTGAGAAACCCTGCGTACGGGCCGAGGAGGATCGCTAAAATCATGCCGCCGCCTAAATGACCGCTGGAGCCTGTTCCTGGAATCGTAAAATTAATCATCTGCGCGGCGAAAATGAATGCGCCGAGTACCCCCATCAAGGGCGTTTTGCGATCATCAAGCGTGTGTCGCACTTTTTTCGCGGCGTATCCGATCAGCGTGGCGGCTGCCGCCCACATCGTGCCGCCGACTGCCGGTGAAATCAACGCGTCTGCCATGTGCATAACGTACTTCTCCTTTCGTGATGTTCGTAGAGAATTCAACGGTGAACGATAATGTTACGATGAAAAACATATAAACCTGTATGTAGATCGTGTATAAAAAAGTCAAGAATCGTAACACAAAATTAAGAAATACTGCGTAGAAGGAATTTGCGTTTGCTATGAATATATGTTCGTAACATATCCGAACGGTTGTGTAAATTCTCAGCTATCCTGCTTTTTTTACTCGTTTTTCATATCGGCTTCATCTTTTTTTCATGATGACGCCTGATATTTCAGGAGAATCGGATGAAACCATCGTCAATATGGCGCTGCATTTTACGGCACGTCTTTTGCAAAAGACATGATGAAGGAAAATAAGATCGCGGAGATCGCAACATTTTTGTCCTGGAACTGTTTCTTATCCGTCTTTCTCTATAAGAAAGGCCGAAAGCTGCGAAGCGTGGTAAATAATGTTTCTTCAGTCTATCTGCTGTGGACTGAAGAAAAAACAAAACTTGTAAAAAGACATTTCCTCCACGATGCTGCTGAAGAATGGTAATTGTGACAAAATGACAACATGCGAAAACGTTGATGAATAAGGAGAAAACTGTCATGAATATTCAAGCAACCGAACGATACATGGATTCAAGCCTCGCAACGCAAGGGGTGGTCGAACAATTTACGCGTTTTGCGCATCGGTGTGAAGAATTAAAACTGTATGCCGCCGCCGCGCATGTCTTTCAAAAACTCATGAGTTATGATCCTGACAACAAACGAGCGTATTTCGAACGATTCTTAGCCAATATTCAGCAGGTGTAATGTTCGGAGTTCGATGCGATACATGCAAGCTGCGCCTGTGAGCGCGGCTTGCGAAGACGATTCGGCGTTATTTTTTATACAGCAACATATAATCCGCGGCTTTCGCTTTTTCCCACCAATCAGACGGAATAACCCGCCAATTTCCCATCGGTTCTGGCGTTACCACCCGTTGTTCTTCAATCCGTTTCATCAAATGATACCGCAAATCCTGAGTTGTCGAAGCGAGTAGCCGATTCGCCAATTCCGTCTTCGGAATCTTTGCGCCTGTTGTCAAATGCCCGCCGCCGTCGTTGCCGCGATAGGAATTGACGGCGACGTTGTACGTTTTCGTCAGGTCGAACGGCGCGCCGTCCGCCATAGAGGCGATGATGATGCGTTCTCCGACCGGCTTCGAGACATCAACCGTATAGAGAATGCCGGCGGCAGAGTCGTAATTATAATAGCGCGTCACGGTTTGCGAAGGCTTGGCGTGAGGCTTTCCCCATTTGTCGCGCTTGAACGCAATCAAATGATCATCAGCGCTGTTCATCTGATCGAACCATTCGCCGTAGGAATATTCCAGGAAATCTTTGATTTCTTGTCCGCTGAGTCGCGTCGTGTAGAGCAGATTTTCGTATTTATACAGCTTGAACAAATCCCGCGCGAAGATGTCGCCCGCGTTGATCGTGGCATCGAACGACAGCGGCGCGGCAAATGACACGTCCGCGCCAGTCAGATCGAGTTGAAGCCGGTGAATCATCGCCACAAACGCAGAATCGCCAAACATCGCGTCTCGCGAGGAGATCGTTGTCGCGAACGTTCCAATCGGTCGCTCCACATACGCCTTCACTTCGGCGCTGAAATCGGCAAACCGCTGCTGAAATTCCTGGTCAGGTTCGATGTCATTCATCGCAACAATCTCGCCTCTGACTTCCTTGTTCCACGACTGGCTGCTCTCGTCGTATCGAAACGTCAGGTTCGCGACCGCCACCGTCCGCGCCGCAGGCTGACCGCCCAGCAGCAAGACCGATTCCCCGGCGTCGTTTGTGGTTCTGGTATTCCAGCCCCGATGATCATGCCCGACGAAGACGACATCGAAACCCGGAACGCGCCGTGCCACAAGGCTCGACGCATTTTCGTTCATCGGTGTGTCGGCGGTCGCGCCGTTATACGTGAAATCCACGCCGGAATGAAAGAGGCCGATCAGCGCGTCTGGCCGCTCTTTTTCCCGAATAATCTTCGCCCAGCGTCTTGCGCTTGCGATCATGTCTTGATATTCGATCCCATGCCACAGATGTCGCGGCAGCCAATTCGGCACACCCGGCGTTGTCAAGCCGAGCGCCGCGATCTTGACGCCGTCTTTTTCGAAGATCGCATACGCGCCGAAGTACGGGTCTTCCGTGCCGACTTTGACCGCATTCGCCGCGAGCCAGGGGAACTGGAATGCCTTCGCGAGTGTGTCATACACAGCATGTCCTGCCTCGACATCGTGATTGCCGACGACGCCGGCGTCGTATTGCATGAAATTCATCACATCCGCGCAGATATGCGGCGCATCGGTCTTTTCGACATTCGAATAATAGACCGTCGGCTGCCCTTGAAGAATATCGCCGTTATCGAACAACAGCACATGTTGATTCAAGTTGGCGCGCTGCGCGTTGACGTAGGCATGGACGTGCGCTAACGACGTTGGCGCCGTTTTCGCCTCGATAAAATCGTACGGGAAAATCGCGCCATGCGTATCGGTCGTGACGATGATTTTGATCGATACCGTTTTTGCGTCAGCGGAACAGGCGCAAATCAGCAGAAGAACGCACAAGAGAACATGTCGTTGCCGTCCGGATCGTAACATAAATCGCGTGTTTTTTCAGGTGAACGCCCCTACGGACGACGCAGCGCCCGTCGCAGTATGTCCCGCATCTTCCACTTCAGATACGGCCAATCCGTCACCAGTCGTTCCTGTTTCA
Organism: uncultured Candidatus Moduliflexus sp.; assembly: GCA_964602655.1. Classification (GTDB taxonomy): domain Bacteria; phylum Moduliflexota; class Moduliflexia; order Moduliflexales; family Moduliflexaceae; genus Moduliflexus. The sequence goes on along the minus strand of CAZRSF010000054.1, from coordinate 13,854 downwards.
GGCGGGCGTAGAGTGTGATTTTTTCGTCGGAATACGGCCAATCATGATGATAGCAGAGCGGGCCGTTTTCGATGTAGGCGAGAGCAACGCCCAAACGCCGACACTCTTTTGAGGTAAACTGATCCACGCCGCCAAGCCCTTTCGGGAAGAACTCCTGCCAGTTGATGCGGCGAAAATGCGCGATGGGTATCGCCCATGCGCCGCCGCATAAATGGTCGGTCTGGCCTAAACAGACGCATTCATCCAGCAGAACGGCTTCCGAAGATTGATGATCTGTCATGCTGAACGACGTGCGCGGCAACGCATTTTTCGCGGTCGGGATCGCATAGGTGTTCACCGCTGTCGAATGGCGAAAGCCATATTCTTCCTGATTGACCATGCGCAGGCCGAGAGCAAGGTCGGTGGCGCGTGTCTCCAGTGAATAGGCGTAATACGCTTTCAAGAGATGGATCAACCAGTAATTCGATAAGATTTCGATGTCATTATCGAAATGTACCACGAGGTCGCCTTTCACGTCCTTGCTGGCCTGAAGAAACGCCCGCGCCAATCCGATATTTCGAGGAAATCGTTTGACGACCACGTTCGTTCTGGTCTGCTGCAATTCGGCTAAATATTCGGCAGTGCCGTCCTCGCTCGCCTGATCGAACACATAGAGCGTGAACGGCAGATGCGTTTTTCGATAGAGCGAATCAATCAAGCGTTTGGTGTGTTCAAGACGATTGAACGTGACGGTTGTAATCGCGACATCTGTAAATATCTGCCACGCCGGTCGCGGCTGAGCCGGATCGAAACGATAGAGTTCCGGTCGGCAAACCGCCATGTCTGTTGACTGTTTCTGTTTCATCGCGAGTCCTTTTCGAATTCTCCGAACCTCTATTTATGGGCGAAATTTTTTTGATGTTTCATAGATAGCAACGATTCGACGATCGACTTCTTGCGAGTAAGGCGGAAAGATGTCTGCGAATGATTCCGCCCGTTGTAATGCCTGATTGCCAATCGTTCTCCGCAAGGAGGCATCGTCGATCAGACGTTGCAATACATCTCTGACTCCGTTCAGATTGCCGAAATCAAGGCTCAACGCATCGCCTTCTTGAATGAGTTCTTCGAATGCCGACACATAGCCGGATGCGGTTTGGGGGAAAATGACCGGCAACCCTGACAGCATGGCTTCATGAATCGTGCAGCAGAAGCTCTCATATTTCGAGGGGTGCAGGTAGATGTCGGCGGCTTGATAAAATTGGCACGGATTTTCGTGACGCCCGAATAAGATCACCCGATCCGACAACGCCTTTTCTTGTATCATCTGTTCGATGGACGCTCGATGCTCGCCATCCCCCACAATGGCAAACACGACATCATTACGGGGAAGCTGCGCGGCAAGATCAACGATATATTCCGCATTTTTGAGGCGCGTCATGCGCACAACGGAGAGAATGACGGTCTTCCCGGACAGACCGATAGCGCCTTTCGCATCGTTGCGCATCTGTTCGTCGTGCGCGCAACTGCTTCGTGTCTCGAGAAAAGGGTACACGACTGCCGGGCGATTCCGCAGGCGCGCATATTTTTTCACTTCTTGTAAGTGCGTTTCACTGGAGACGAATGAAATGTCCGATTGATGAAACGCCCGGCGTTCGATCAAGGCATATTGACCGAAGATAAGTTGCTGTTGGGAGGCGAGCTCGCTGTCGAGATAGGCGACCATCGGAATCGCGCTCAATGATACATACGCTCGCAAACTGCGGCGGCAATACTTCCATAACGCAAACGCATAGCGGCAATCCAACGCGATAACGATGTCATAATCGGCGACGAGATGGCGCAGCGATTTTCGCAGAGAAAAGGCTTTCAATAAGGGCGCAAATCGCCAGAAAAATGGTCGAGATTCATATTGCTGCGGCACGAATTTGATATTGGTGAATAAGCCGGTCGTGCAAGCATGTTCATCGCCTTCGGAAATCAGCGTGACCGCATTATTCTCGGAAAAGTGGCGCACAAGCGCTTCGATCATGGAGACGCCGCCGCCGGATTCATTCAATCCTTGATTATTCAACAGGAGGATATTTTGGTTGAGAAGTGTTTCCATGGTTAAACCAATGTTTTACGCGATTGATCCCCCTCGTCAACAGCGTTTTATTCCAAACATGATACACATATTGTCGGGCGTCGTTAATTTCGTCAATACTGAGGTGTTTGGTCGGAATGACCGCCTTGAATCCAGTATAATCGTGAAACGTATCGTCATGCACCAGCCCCTCCTGGCGCAGTTGTTCGCCTAACGGCGTTCCGGGATACGGAATAAAAATCGCCACTTGCACGGAATCCGGTTTGTGTTTCCGCAAAAATCGAATCGTCCGTCGAATCGAAGGCCAGCTATCATTCGGCAGGCCGAGCATCAAATGGGTATGACAGCGAATGCCCGCTGCCTTTGTCTCGTGAATCACCTGTCCGAAATAGTCAAGTCCTTGTTTCGCTTGCGCTTTGCCGATGGTCGCAAACGTGGCCTCATCCGCCGTCTCGAGGCCGTAATTGATTTCGCGGCATCCGGCCTGATACATCAGGCGCAGCAGATCGCGGTCAACGAGATCATATCGGGTTTCGCACAGCCAGATAAGCGGCAGTTGCTCGCGAATCATCCCCTGAAAAATCTCTTCGCAATGTGCGCGATTCAAGGTTAATAATTGATCGCGAAACACCACGAATTGCACGCCGAATTCTTTGACCAATCGTCGCAAATCCGACACGACCGATTCCGGCGAACGATAGAGGACTTTTTTGCCGAATCCGACCGGATACGGGCAGTATTGGCACGGATACGGACAGCCGCGCGATGTAAACAACGTCGTGTAGCGCATCAATCTATCGAATGGGTAGGTTGACTCGTACTGCGAAAAATCCAGCAGTTCATAAGCCGGAAAATCCACAAAGTTTAAGTCGGTCATGCGGAGCGGCGACGGGACGCCTTCGATGCCATACGCGCCCCGATAAAATGCTCCGGCAGGCGTGAGATCGCTTGATAAAATGGCCTGAACGACTGAAGGAGTCACCAATTCTTCATAATCCATGACAACAAAATCGGCAGCATGTTCTCGTAAAATCCGCGCATGAAATAATCTGGCAATCGAGCCGACGAGCACAATATGAATCGAACGTTGCGATTTGATCGCTTTCAGCAACGCGAGATCATGCTCAAGCGACGGAAGATTGACCGCGGCAATGAGTATGTCGGGCGATTCGTGTTGCAGCGTCGCCCAAAAATCGTCAGGCGCGAAACGCTGCTGACGCTGAAGATTATGATAACTCAGCGAAACCCCCGCGTCTTGCAGTTGCCGAGCAATATACAAAAATTGCAGATTCGGCACGTCGAAATACTGCTGATCGTGCCCCGGATAATCCCGTGTAGAAGGCAACGCCGTGCCGTAACCACCCGCCCAATCGCGGAAAATATTGAGGTGCGGCGGGCTGGGTAAATGCAGAAACATGACATGCGCCATAGATGATTCCTTTCGAAAGACTTAGAGACGATTGAACACGCGCCTGATGAAGAGGACGCTGACCAGCAGAACGAGCGAACAGAGAGACGTTGCGCTGCCTGCAAGAAGCGATACCGGAGAATAAAACAGCCTGATCCGATGTTCGCCTTGCGGCACAAATAACGCCGAAAATGCTAAATTGGCACGGAGCAGCGGAGCGGATGCGCCATCGATCTCGCCCCGCCATTCGGAATAAAACGGTTGCGGAAATACGAGCATACCATCGCAAGCCGCGCGAACAGCGACGGAAATTTCAGTTGAGGTCGTTCGAAGGTCATGCAGGACGGCGGGCGCACAGTCGGCTGTCCGCAGCGATGGAGGAAGCGGCGGCGATTCGACTCGACGCAAGATTCGGGTGAAGAATGAACTCACCCTATCGTTTTGCAGCACGACATGGCGGCGCGGGTCATAACCCGGTTGCAGCATCGCCCGTTCGACCTCGTCGTCAGACGCCGCGTATTCCCATGATTGTACCATCTGAACCGGTTCCAACGCATGACGATTCTCATAGAGATGAAATGCAAGATTGCTGTTATTCGGAACGTCTGCGACAAATTGCGCCCCATCTGCCGAAATGACGGCATCGGTGAGGATCGTCGTCACGCCTGCCGCTGAGAGCAACGGCAGCTTTTGCGGCCATGCGGCGCGTTCCAGCATGGCCTTGAACGTCATGATTCTGATGTTCGCCAGTTTGTCGAAATCATCGTGAAAAATGATCGGAATGCCGTAAAACGACGCGCTGTAATCCGCCAGAATATCCAGGTTCCAACGATTTCCCCAGACGATCTCATTCGATGGGACGTGAAGGATCGGATTGCGCGGAATGGTCGTCCGGTACAGCCGCCCATTCCTGAGATGCTGTCGGACGGTGTGCACGACTGGCGGAACGTCCGTGTAAAATTTTCGCGGCGCGGTAGGATTGACGGAAAGACCCGATATGAATAAATCTGCCAGGATAATCGCAGCCAGCAAGCCGGACTGCCAGGGAGTCACTTTGTAGCGCCGGTATTGAAACAAAATCGTGAACAGGAGCCAGATACCGAACGCATGAGAAAATCCGGCTGATAGTCCTTGTTGCGAGACGTCGTTTCCGGCGTGTTGAAAGAAGGCTCGCTGAAATTGCGCGGAAAAATCAGGGGACGCCGCGAAGAGAAGCGTCACGCTTAACAATGCTCCGCTTGCGATCCAGATGCCGGTCAGAAAGCGGAACGATGGCTGCCAGCCGTGAAACTCGGTGGGACAGTCAGCCGCGCGGGTCGTAGAAAAATAACGTTCGGCGGCGCAGCCTGCTAGCATGGCTGCCGGAAGAATGCCTGCAATCAGGAATTTCACTGGAAAACGAAAAATCCGGATCGCCGGGAGATACGTGTAAAGCGTCTCGAAAAACGGCAGAAAACGGCCGGTAGCAAGGAGAATCGAACCAAAGAGCATGACGAAAAGAAACCGGCGAGCGCGAGCAGGCAGCGGCCAGCCTTCGCCGCGTCCGATTCCGGCGGATACGGCGAGAAAGAGCAGCGCCGCCCCCCAATAAATACTCAATATCAGCGTGACTGGCGCATCGTTATCTATGTTGCGCCCCCAATAATCGGACGCCACAAGCGTATCCACCATCCCGCAAAATTGCGGAAAAATCATCTCTGGCAGCCGCAGCGGAGAGAGCGACCAGTAGGCAAACGCATGGAAATTATGCCCCGCGCCGCGTGACGATTGCGAGAGCATTTCGATGGTCGGGAGCAATTGGATGGCGGCAATGCCGAAGGCGAAGAGATTCAGCAGCGCCAGATACGCCAGCCCGGCGCGAAACCGCATCGTCAGGCGCGTTATGCAGAACGTCCAGCCGAGCAGAAATGCCATGCCGATGACATATTGTTCGGACGCTCCGAGCAGCAGCCGCATACTAGCCGCGAATACCGCCAACACAAACCAACGTCGCTCCCGGCGTTGCAGAAAGAGATGCCAACACAGCAGCAGCAGTGGCAAGTACGGGGCGGCAAGGAAGGTGTTGAGCAGATTGATCTCCGACAGCGTGACTCCGCAAAATGCGTAGGCCGCGCCGGCAATCAGCGCGGAGACCGGCGACAGACCGGCGACGCGGGCGAAAAGATAAGCTGCGGCGGCGCAGAAGATCAGATGCAGCGCAATGATCAGATTGAACGCTGTCAGCAACGGGAGCATGGCGTACAAGATATTGAACGGATACCAGACGGCGTTGCCCATCGCCGCCCAGTATGGCTGGCCACCGTGCAAATAGCTGTCCCACAACGGCCATTCTCCGCGCGCGAGAAATTCGGCGAGCAGCCGTTTTTGCGGCAGAAAGTAGAGATAGAGATCGCGGAAAAAGAACGATTCTCCGAACAAGAGCGGGCGAACGCAGTACAGCAACGCAAGACAGACGAGCATCCACAATTCTTTTTCCCGCGCAAGGTCTCTGAACGTTATCTTCATTTGTTGACAAGTTCCTGATAAATGCTGACAATCCCTGCGGTGTAGGCGTCGCAGCTAAAATATCGCTCGACGCGGCGACGCGCCTGCTGCCCCATCTCTTGCCGCAGTTGCGGATGATCCAGCAGCGTCGCCACCGCATCGGCTAACGCTTGCGGCGCGTGCGGCGGGACTAAGAAGCCAGTTCGCCCCTCTTCGATGGCCTCAGGAATGCCGTTGACATTCGTGGACACGACCGGTTTTCCGCAGGCCATCGCTTCTAAGATCGAAACGGGAAACGCTTCCTGATGCGACGCGCAGACGACAATATCGAGTTGCCCTAATAACGCTTTGACATCCGACACCTGCCCATGAAAAATCGCGCGTTCTGCCAGCCCCAACTCACGCGCATAGCCCGTCAAATATGCTTGACGCGGTTCTTGGAACAGGTCGCCGCCGATAATGTCATAGACGGCGTTCTTGCCTTTTTGGGTCAGTATCGCCGCCATATTCAGGAAATCTTCATGCCCTTTGCGCTGCTGCAAATTGGCGATGATTCCGATGCGCGGCGTCGCGTTGCGGGCTGTTGTCGGCATGAATTCCTCGATTTTTACGCCATTATGCACGACCCACTGTTTGGACGACGGATAATTGTGTTGCAGAAATCTGCCGCTGTCTTCTTGCAATTCGCGGCTGCAAAAAATAAAACCTGCCGGTTTGGGAAGGCCGCGAAAAATCCAGCGGCAATACTCTTCGGCTACGGGAAAGTGCATGTGGCAGACGACGGGAATATGACGAATTGCGGCGGCAAGGATTGCCGAACGCGCTCCATGCAGATTACTCGTATGAAGCAGCGCCAAATGATGCCGAACAATAAAATGCAACCATCCTCGCCATGCCCGGAGCGTAGAGAGCGGATCGAAGACTCCAGGCTGCCAGAGCTTATGAAACTCCACTGCGATCTGTTTTTCCCGCATCGCATCCACGAATGCCCCAGGGCCAGGGCAGGACAGATATGGCGTCAATTCGGTCTTGCGAAGCCCATGGAATAGAATCTCGAACATGCGTTCCGCTCCGCCGATTTCTGATACGTTTTCAATATAACCGATATTCATAATATTTTCATATCCATTTCGAATAGAATCGCGATAATGGCGGATGAATTTTTTCTATTTCCTGCGCCAGACTCCGTTTTTCGTCAGGTGTGAGGTAGCGCCCGAAGAACAGCCAGATCGGCAGCAGCAGCGCCAACACGACTTCTTTAATTCCTTCGAGCACCGGATGAGCAAGCCAGAGCAGATCGCTTCCGATGACCAGCAGCACGCAGATTCCCAATAATGCGCCCATTCTGCCAAACTCGAATTTGATCGGGTAGAATGCCCGGCAGATGAGATAATTCAGGAAACTGTACGCAAAATATGTCGCCACCGTGACCCAGGCCGCCGCGATGTAGCCGTAGCGCGGCAAGAAATACCAGTTCAAGCCGATATTCAGGAGCGCCGGTATCACATGTGAAATCGGCAGATACCAGGTTTTATCTTTCAGGAATGCGCCTGACGTAAAAAACGGATGAATCGAATACAACGAGCAACCGAGCGCGACGATCTGCATCACTTTCCAGGATTCGAAATAGTCCGGCGCCGTGAGAATTCGCATAATCGTCGGGGCTAAGATCGCCAAAAGATATTGCCCCACCATGTAGAGCGTCACGAAATATGTCGTGATTTTTGCATGAGTCTCCTGGGAACCCTCTTGTTTGGCGATGTCGTACATGCTCGCGCCATACCAGATGCGGCCAAACGAACTGAGGATGAGAAAATTCAGCATGAATGGAAAACGATACCCGACGCCATACAACCCCACATCGGCCAATGACGTGAATTTCTGAACAAGCAGCCGATCCACTCTGTGCATGACGGACGTGCTTAACGCATTCGGAATGAACGGCAGGCTGAACATCAGCATCGGACGGAAGAGCGCGAAAGAAAAATGCAGGCCGTTGTGCCTCAATAGATAGGTAATGAGAACGACCGCCGCCATTCCCGACGAGAGGAGTTCGCCGTATAACATGCCTTTCGGGCCGAGCCGCAGGCCGATAATAAAGATCAAATTCGCGGTCACATTCACGGTCAATTTGATCAGGGACAGCATGGCGAAAAAGAGCGATTTTTTGCGAATATTCAGGTAGGTTTCTCCGGTGGTCTGCATGGCCTGCACGACGAGCAGCACGATGCCGAGATTGATGAACGACACAAACGTCGCGCTGCCTAACAATCGTTCGGAGAGGAGTCGGTTGAGGCCGAATAAGCATCCCGCCCAGAAAATCGCCGAGGTGAAGATAAAGATGAAGGCCGTGCCGATGACCGCTTGTTTTTCCTTCTCCGAATTCGATGTATGATAAAACTTGCCCATCGTGGGATCGAATCCGGCAAGCAGCACGATAATCAGCAAATAACGAGAGGTGTCAATCATCTCAAGAATGCCGTAATCCGCTTTCGAGAGAAATCTGGTATAGACGGGGAGTAAAACAATGCTGGCAAGTGTGCCGGCCACCCCTCCAATCAGATAAATCAGTGAGTGCTTCCCTAAATCTTTGACCGTTTTTCGTAACATGAATTATCCTTATAAAGCCCTGCCAGGGTTTCGAACCCTGACAGGGCTGCTAATCATAGACCATCGAGTGCTCGTTGATACCGTTCGAAAACGCGTTCATTCGACAATGACAGCGCGAAGGCCTGTCCATTTTCCCCCATTTCGGTCGCCAATGCCTGATTTGAGAGGATCGCAATGCTCTTCTGCGCAATATCATGCGGGTCTTCGCCATTCACTAAAAACCCGGTTTTCCCATGTTGCACCGCATCTACAACGCCGCCGGAATTGCCGCCGATGACCGGTTTTTCGAAAAATCCGGCTTCCAAAAAGACGATCCCGAATCCTTCGATGTCTCCTGGCGGCTCGAAGCGGTTCGGCGTCAGAAAGAGATCGCTCGCCATGTAATACGTCGGAATGTCATTTCGCTGCGCATCTTCGACGAAAATCACGCGCTCTGCCACTCCGAGTTCCGCTGCAAGCGTGGCTAACTCCTGGCGATAGTTCGCTGTTCCGCCTTGCGCAGAGCCGAGAATCACATATTTCGCGTTCGGAAATTCTCGAAGAATCTCTGGCAATGCGCGAATCGTGTTATCCTGTCCTTTGCGCTTTTGAAGCCGTCCGACTGTCAAGAGAATCGGTTCTCCGTCGATCTGCGCTCGCAGACGTTCCACCGCGTCGCGCGCGTGTTGCGCGTCGAACGTGAGGTCGAAACCCGGCGGAACAATTGTGGTTGTGATGTCTGCTCCGACGATCTCGCGAAGCTGCGCGGCGATAAAGCTGGAAATCGTCAAATTGAGATGCGTGCCGCGCACGATTCGCTTCAGCAGAAAGCGTTCGACCTTATAATTTCTGAGAACGCAGACCTCTTCAGCATGATAATTGACGACGAATTTTTTGCGGAGGAGTTTGGCGAGAACATACCCCGCCACGCCTTCCGGCAGAAATCGAGCGCATTCGATCTGTTCGACCTGATATTTCCGCGCAAGCGCCATGCCGGTCTTGATCAAACTCCACGTTACGCCCGCCCATTCGAAACCTTTCGGCCCATTGGCGACGAGCGGAATGCGATGAATCGGATATCCCGCCGCGCGGTCGAACGCCTCCGATCCTTCGACCGTTTTCGTTAACACCACAATGCGGTCGTTCGGATAGAGGCCGAACCGGCCTGAAAACATGCTGCACGTTCCCCCGATGAGCGGCGGATAGAGTTCACTGAGAAATAATGTTTTTTTCATAAATATGTTCGGTTTCTTCTCCGGAAAGACCGTTTTTTGGCTACAGTCTTTTCGTTTGTCGGCGATCTGGAATGCGTCCTGTATTTGTTTTTCGGCGGTCGAGAATGCGTCCTTCATATATCGGTCCGGGTTCGCCGGAGAGTGTGACGACACGGGCTTTAAGCGTGTGTTCGCCTGGAGTCAGATTGAAGCTGAACATGCCGGATGCTGATTCCTGCCAGAGATCATCGTCCAGACACGCCTGAAACCGTTCGAAGTATGGACTGTATCCAATGAAGCCAAGACGAAGTACCGTTTCCTGCTCGCCCAATTTTTCAAGATGATAGGCCGAAACCATCACCGTGTTGACCTGCCAATCGAACAGATCAGAACGATCATTGCGGACTTTGACTGTTAATAGCGGCCTGAAGCCCGTCCGCGCCGTCCACCATGTTTGTAAGTCGCCGCCCGCCGGACTGCCTCGACGCAAACGGCGCGTGTGCCAATCCGTACGCATTTCGATATGCGTGTAGGCGTAAAAAGGGAGAATATCTGCTAATGGAAGACTGCGCTTTGTCCCCGCAATCAATCTGACCGAGAGTTGATTCGCCAGAGTCAGCGCCTCGCTGCGATGGCACAATTCGAATGCGGACAGCGGGACACCATCGCTTTCATAGACCACGTTAAAATCAGGATCAATGACAAACCATTTGCAAAATTGATTCGACCATAATTCCGCGACGGCATGTTCCCAGGTATAACCATCGCGCGAGGTGGTGGTCAACCGGGCGACCCAGCCTAATGACGTTGCCGCAAGGACGAGCGTTTTGGCGGCGATTTCACACCAGAATTTTGCTCCGCGTTCTCCTGCCTGAATCACGGCGACCGGATTCAAGATCGCGCTGCCGCCTGGCACGGCATCCGTGCCATGATCCCAGCGCGTTCCGACCCATGCGCCTAAACGGAGCATGGCGTCATATTCGTTTTCTGCGTCGTCAATGAGTTCGCGTAAACGATAGCATTCGCGTAATTCCCGCAGATGCGGCGCGTCAGGCGACTCGTACACAAATGGAACCCCATCGCCCAATGACGCATGAGAAAAGAGGATGTCAACGCGAGATTCTTCTTGTTTGGGGAACTGCGAGAACGCGGCATGCGCATCTTCGCGCGAGGCCGCCAACCCTCGGCGATAGGTTCGGCATAACGCTTCGACCTCGCGCCGATCCTGACGATAGAGCCAGGCGAACAGATACGCGGCGATCACGCGAAGTCCCTGGATCGCGAATTGCCGCGGCGTCAGGCGAAAATACGCGCAGCCGCCGATTCCTATAAAAAGACTTATGCCAAATATGAATAACACGCCGATATCATACACGCTGTCCAGCCCTGTCAGGGTTTCGAATCCTGACAGGGCTTCCGACGCAGTCGTTCCTTGAATGCCATGATCCAGCCCCGAACGTTCTTCAATTCGTATAATTGCGGTTTGAAGGCGCGAGGCGAATTGATCTGGTACGGATTCTCCTTATAGGTCGCCGCTTCATCAGGATGCCGCTGAAAATAGGCTCGCATCGGTGTCGCGCTCATCACAATCACAAGCGCCCGCGTCACGTCGCAGGTCTCGAACGTCATCAAATCCGCGAACGATTTCTGGAAAAAAAACTCAGCGCGTTCCAAAAATCCCTGCCGTTTGTCCGGCGGCGCGTATTTCGCGGCAAAGAAGAAGACGGCGCTTTTCCTGATGTCTTGCGCTGGCCAGGTTTCGGTCGGATATTCGACCTTATCAAATAGGCTCGTGATTGGCACTTCGTTGACGCGCATCCAGTCAGCGTAATGCAGCAGGCTGTCGCGAGCGTGGCAATAGCAGGCGTCGCCTTCATTCAGCAGCGTTTTGAGGTCTAAATATTTGCCGAGAATCTGCAAAAAGACGACATAAGACCAGCGGAATTCAGGATTTCTTAACTCAAGTTTTTCCAAATCATCCTGAGGATGGATGCAGCGTTGAATCAATTGTTCCGCTTTTTCTAAATAGGCGCGGTGTTTCGTCAATTGATACCCGTCCAGCAGGACGCTGATCGAGTGGCCTGCGCCGCGTCCGGGGCCATGAAAATTCTCATCAACGGTTTTGCTCGCCGCGCCGGTTGGACGTTTGTTCAAAAATTTCCATTGCGTCAACGCGCCGTCATCCATCCGAATCACCCAGTCCGCCAAACCGACCGCCGCGTCTTTCGAGGCGACTTCGCCGGTCAGATAGTAGTGATACATCAAACCAGTCGCGTAATTATGCTCGTTCGACGGGCCGCCGCCGTAAAACGTCAAGTTCTTCGCCTGCATCGTCGCTTTCGAATAGGTGCGATGCGTACAGGTCGCGGCGTCAGCGTAATGGTCGGTATGCCAGAAGAGGCCGCCATTATACGCCGGTTTGTCCTGCATGGTGTGATAAATATCAATATCAATCACATGATGCGTCAACTCATGCGCGAGCAGCAACCAACGGACATCGCCGCTCCGCGCAAATTGCAGCAATTGGCCGTAAATGCCGTCGTACTGGTTGTTGTAATGCGAGACCGGCAGGCCGTCGCCCTGATAATGCAGGCATTCATGATCCGCGAACTGCTCGCCGAAATTGCGCCAGCCGTATTCATCAATCTGTTCGCGCCGGTTCAGAAAACTGCGCTCGCCCTCAACAGCGCGATTGATGAGCGCCAGCACATCGGGACGCGGATCGTCGGCGGCAGGCTTCAGATAGGCAAATACGCCGGACTGCGCATACCATTCCGGCGTTGCATACGCAATCAGCGGCGCGTGAATCCATGCCAAGCCCAACGCAGGCGGCGCGTTTTCGCCTGATACTGAGCGAAAATCGAGAAATACGGTCTGCGTTTTCTGCTCGCCGCCCTGTAATTCGAACACATCGTCATATTGCGCCGGAAACAACCTGAAAACAAGCGTATTCTGTTTTGCCTCAAGCGCGTTAGGGAAATTCTGCCAGAAATCCCGAATCGCGCCTTCGATGCGAATCGTGGGCTGTTGAAGCGCGATGACCGGATTCGCCCGCTTTCCTTCGGCAATCACGGCGTCGCCCTGCATGACGCGATAGCCCTGAAAGCGATGCGCCACTTTGCCGAAGCGGTTGACATGATTCCGGCTCATCCACTGTTCGCCGCCACTCGAATCTTGATAGATCGAAACCGCGTCCGTTGCGCTGCGCGGCGATGCCTCGAAGACGTTGTCGTTCCAGACGATCTGCGCCTCTTGCGAAGACAACGCGACATGAAACGACAAATCGTTGAAATAGATCGACCCCGGATCGCCCAAATCCCATAGGCCGTTGAGGTGCTGCGCCGCGTTCGGATTGTGAATCGTGTAATCAGCGCGGCAAGCGGCGGATTGCGCGTAAAAATGAAGCCTTGCGGTAAAATTGGCAAATCGGGCGTCTGAATCCGGCAAGCGGATTTGCCCGTCAATTTTGACTGTTGTTCGCAAGGCGCCGCCGGTTTCGATCTCAGCACATTCGATGAGATGCTCATATTGCCGCCCGGCGTCGTCTTCGAGGCTGACGCGGCTGTTCGCGGCGTCAAGGCGTTCCTGTCCGTCAACGATAACACTGGAAAATGGAGCGAATCGCCGCGTCGAAATGGTGAAGATCGCCGCGCCGGTTTCGATGCGAAACGCATCCGATTCTTTTTTCACAAGCAATGGCGCGACCGGCTCAGGCGTCATGTTTGCAGCGTGTTCACGATTGGCGACCAGTGTATATTCGGCGCGTGTTTGCGCGGGGACATCGGCCTGAAAATCGCAGAGCGCCCATTTGACGCTGTCGTCCGGCCACTGCGCGAGCGACTGAATTTGCAGCGGACGGCAGACGCCTTGCGCATCCGATAAGCGGATGTCCGAAACGTCCTGAACAAGCCCTTTCGGCAGAGGAACGCCGACCGTGATCGGCTCGGCTCGGCGGGCGATGCCTGAAGATTCTTCAAGCAGCAGTGAAATTTCAATGTGATGAGACATAGATTTTTAACCGATGTTACGCAGCGTCTCCGCGATTCCCCTCCTGGGAGGGGCAAGGGGTGGGTGTCGTCATGCGCGGCGTCTTCTCG
>CAZRSF010000053.1:0-42793 GCA_964602655.1 uncultured Candidatus Moduliflexus sp. | reverse complement strand
AAAAAAGAAATACTCCGCAGCCCTGCCAGGGTTTCGAACCCTGGCAGGGCTATCGTTCTTATAATCAGGTTAAAAATGATTGTGAAAACGCCTCCGGCAGCAAATCTGCCGGTGTAAATACGCGCAGGTCGCCGCGCAAATTCGCCAGCACAATATCAAGATGCCCGCCAAGTTCGAATAAAACCTGCCGGCAAATGCCGCAGGGCGGACAGAGCGTCAGCGTATCCGCCACAATGGCAATGGCCGTGAATTCTCGTTCGCCATGCGCATACGCGTTGCCGAGCGCCACTCGCTCAGCGCAGATCGTCGCGCCATAGGAACTGTTTTCAATGTTGCAGCCTGGGAAAATGCTCCCGGAACGCGCCAATACTGCCGCGCCGACGAAAAAATGCGAATAGGGCGCATACGCCCTCAGTCGCGCTGTTTTTGCCGCTTCAATCAATTCTTCGTACATGGTTTCCTGGAGTGCCAAAGCTCTGCTTTGGCTGCAAAAGCAAGCTTTTGCACTCCTATTGTTCCTTTCGACAAAATTTTTGAATGACGCCGTCAATCAAGGCGATAAACCGGTCTTTTGCCTGGTTTGCCGCCGCCATGACATCCGCATGATCCAACTTCGCGCCTTCGATGCCAGCCGCCAGATTCGTCACGCACGACACGCCGGAGACGCGCATCCCCATCTGCGTCGCGACAATCGCTTCCGGCACGGTGGACATGCCGACAGCATCCGCGCCGAGCGTTCGCGCCATGCGGACTTCCGCCGGCGTTTCATACGACGGGCCGCTGAAGGCCATGTACACGCCTTTGCGCAGACGAATGCCGCGCTGCTGCGCCACTGCCTCGAACACGCGAGCATCATCGGGATGATAGACATGGCTCATATCTGGGAAGCGTTCGCCGAATTCGGGCTGATGCGGCCCGCGCAACGGATTGACGCCCATGTAATTGATGTGATCTGTAATGAGCATCAGATCGCCCGCCTCGAAGCCGGTATTGACGCCGCCCGCCGCGTTGGTAAGAATCAGATGACGAACGCCGAGTTGTCCCATCACACGGATCGGAAATGTCACAGCTTCCATGCTGTTGCCTTCGTAGTAATGAAACCGGCCTTGCATCGCCATCACCAATCGCCCCTGAATTTCCTGAAACACTAAGCGCCCTTTGTGTCCCGGCACGGTAGATTTCGGAAAATGAGGAATTTCCTCATACGGAAGAATGGTCGGCGACGGAAAGCGGTCGGCATACTCGCCAAGTCCTGAGCCTAACACCACGCCGATACACGGCGTTCCTGATATGCGGCTGCGAATGGCGTCAGCCGCCTCGCAAATCTGTTCGGTTATCATGGTAGCCCTCGGTTCCAGCCCTGCCAGGGTTTAGAACCCTGGCAGGACTTTTCATTCTGTATTATGCCGTCACAATGGCTCGAATCAGCGGCGTTTTTGCTGGCGGATTCGCGCCGATGCGATACGCCTGCCGAATCAGGGCGACGGCGGCCTCCAATTTGGCGGCGTCATTATATTCCACCACGCAAAGCGGCTCGCCTGCTTCTACACGGTCACCGACCTTTTTCCGCAGCATCAGGCCGACAGCGTGGTCAATTACCGAATCGAGCCGCTCGCGGCCTGCGCCGATCATCATGCTGGCGACGCCGATCTGTTCGCTGTGAATCGCTTCGATATAACCCGATACATCGGCGCGGACGACCTGCTGATGCGCGGCTCGCTGGAAACGTGACGGATCGGTAATCGCCGCCGCATCGCCGCCTTGCAATTCGACAAGCTGCCGGAATTTTTCGAACGCCGAGCCATCAGAGAGCACGCGCCGCATCGCCTCGCGCCCCAGTTCGATACTGGCTGCCGCGCCGCCGAATTTCAGCATGTACGCGCCGAGTTCGACTGTCAATTCCACCACATCCGCCGGGCCGCCGCCTCGCAGCACGTCAAGAGATTCCAGCACTTCCAGCGTATTGCCGACCGCATAACCGAGCGGCTGATCCATATCAGTGATGAGCGCCACCGCGTCTTTGCCCATCATCGCAGAGATTTCCACGAGGCTTTGCGCTAACCGGCGCGAATCCTCTTCCGTTTTCATAAACGCGCCGCTGCCGGTTTTGACATCGAACACGATGCCGTCAATTCCTTCTGCGAGTTTTTTGCTCAGAATGCTGCCGGTAATCAGCGGAATGCTTTCCACTGTCGCGGTCACGTCGCGCAGGGCGTAGAGTTTTTTGTCGGCGGGCGCGATTTCGGCGGTCTGGCCGATCATGCAGACGCCAATCTGTCGCAGAATCTCGACATAGCGGTCGAACGGAATGTCCACGCGAAAGCCGGGGATGGATTCAAGTTTGTCGAGCGTGCCGCCGGTGTGCCCAAGCCCGCGCCCGGAGAGCATCGGCACGCAGACGCCCGCCGCTGCGACTGCCGGAGCGAGCGGCAGCGAAATTTTATCGCCAACGCCTCCAGTGGAATGCTTATCCACCTTTTTTCCCGGAATCATGCTTAAATCGGCAACAATGCCGGAATGCAGCATGCATTCGGTCAGGGCGACCGTCTCGTCCTTCGACATGCCGCGAAAAAAGACCGACATGGTGAAGGCGGACATTTGATAGTCTGGAATGCGGCCTGCGGTGTAGCCGTCAATCAAAAAGCGGATTTGATCGCGGGAAATCGTCCCGCCGTCGCGTTTGGTTTTGATGATGTCTTGCGCTCGCATAATTTCCTTTCGTCAGGATAAATGGGTTATACACACCTGAAACAACCGATAGAAGAAAAGCAAGAAAAATTATGGAAATTTTGTCCGCCGTGTCAAACATGCCAAACTTCTTGACTTTTCTTCTTACGTCATCAATGCGACTTATAGTTGACTGGAATGCCAAAGCTTGCTTTGGCGAGTAACGTTTTTACTGGAAGGCCAAAGCAAGCTTTGGCACTCCTGACGAGAAAATCCATATGGAATTCTTCTGGAACATTCCGATTTTTTTCAAAATTCTTGGCGTATTCAGCCTGATTCTCGTGCTGATCCGTCGTAATGTCCAATTAGGCACGGCGTTCTTTTCCGGGGCGTTGCTGTTAGGGCTATGGTGTCGCATGACGCCGCTGGACATCGCCAAAACTATCGGCCTGACGCTGATTGATCCGAAAACACTGTTAGTCGCCGTGATGGTGGCGCTCATCCTGATTCTCAGCCGCTCGATGGAGACGCTGCATCAGATGAAACGCCTGCTCGCCTCGCTGCAAGGGACAATCACCAACACGAAGACGCAATTGATTGTCTTTCCGGCACTGATCGGGCTGCTGCCGATGCCGGGCGGCGCAATTTTTTCCGCGCCGATGGTGGAAGAAGTCGGCAAGCAGTACGGCATTGACGCCGAAACCAAATCGCTGTTGAATTACTGGTTTCGGCATGTCTGGGAACTATTCTGGCCGCTCTATCCGGGCATGATTCTCGCCACGTCGCTCGCTGGATTCGAATTCTGGACGCTCGTGCTGCGTGGCTTTCCGCTCAGCCTGTTTTCCACACTGCTCGGCTATCTCTTCCTGCTGCGTCCGTTACATCTGCCGGCGACGAACCGCAAGCAGACATTGACGCCGTCGGAATGGCGGACGATTCTCAGAGAAGTCGCGCCGATCCTGTTTGTCGTGATCGCCTCAATCGGCGGGAGTTTGAGCATTGCATTGTTGAAAAAATCGTTCCCGGCTATCGAAAAGATTCCGACCGAAATTCCGCTGATTGTGGCGTTGTTCGTCAGCATCGCGCTGGTCTGGCGCATGAATCGCGCTCCTCGAAACGTCATCGCCAGCATTATCTGGAATAAATCGCTGCTCAGTATGCTCTACATGACGTTCGGCATTTTTGTCTTTAAAGGCTTGCTCGTCCAGAGTCGCGCCGTTGAAGACCTGAGCGCGTTTTTTATCGCCCTGCGTGTGCCGCTGATGCTATTGGTGATGCTCATTCCGTTTATCGCCGGGAGCATTTCGGGGATCGCGCTCGGCTTTGTCGGCACATCTTTTCCCGTGCTCCTCTCGCTGTTTCATTCGATGGGACTCGAACCGCCGCAGACGATCCCATATTTGGTGTTGGCCTATTGTTCAGGGTTTACCGGCATGATGTTGTCGCCGCTACATGTCTGTTTCGCGCTGACGCGGGAATATTTTCAGGCCGATTTCGGGCGGCTCTATCGCCGCATCTGGCTACCGCTGACGCTTCTGCTGCTGGGCGGTGCGGCGTATTTCTTCATTCTGAAACTACAAGGATAAGGGTAAGAAAGGATATTGGCTTTTTATCCTTTCTTACCCTTATCCTTGTACTTCTACTCATGAAACATGTTCAATTCTGGTTCTGGTTTTACCTGCCGCCGATAGCCTACATGGTGGCGATTTTCAGCGTGTCGGCCATGTCGAACCCGACGTTTCAAGGCGAAACGCCGGATTACGTGCTCCACGCACTCGAATATTTTTTGTTGGCGTTGCTGCTGATTCGCCTGCTGCTTGCCCGTCGTTTGCCTGAAAATGCCAAAGCCTCCTGGCTGCGGCTCTGTCTGCTTGGCGCGGGAATCGCGATTGCTTACGGCATTGGCGACGAATTGCATCAGTATTTCGTCCCCGGGCGCCATGCCAGTCTGCACGATGTCGCCGCCGATGCGTTCGGCGCGTTACTCGCCTGCGGCGCGGGCTGGCTCGATTATGTCGCCAAACTGCCGTGCCGCACACGCATAAATCGTCTGTTATTGCCGCTCAGATCGCTCTCGTATTCGGCGTATCAGCAAAAAATATTCTGAAATTAGAGAGTTAGTAAAATGTAGAAAAGCGATTCGCGGAAAAAACCTCACAGGTCTTGAAGACCTGTGAGGTTTGGAGCGGAAGTTATTCTTTACATTCTATTTTATATGAGGACATTATGCGCATTCTTATTATCGAAGACGACAAAAAGGTTGCGGCTTTTCTGAAAAAGGGGCTGGAAGAGGAACAGTATGCCGTTGACGTGCAATACGACGGCGCGGATGGCTCATTCTGGGCGGCAGAATATCCGTATGACGCGATTCTGCTGGATGTCATGCTCCCCAAAAAAGACGGTATCACGGTCTGCAAAGAACTTCGCGCCAAAGGGATTGCCACGCCAATTATCATGCTGACCGCGAAAGACACGGTGCCGGATAAAATCGCGGGCTTGGATGTCGGCGCGGATGATTATCTCGCCAAACCGTTTTCTTTTGCTGAACTCTTAGCCCGCCTTCGGTCGGTCATGCGGCGTTCGCAAGAATATAAAACGCCCGTCCTGACGCTCGCCGATCTTCAGCTTGATCCCGCTTCCCGCCGCGTCACGCGTGGCGGCAAGGAGATTACGCTGACCGGCAAAGAATACGCCCTGTTGGAATATCTGCTCCGCAACAAAGGCCGCATCGTCACGGAAACCCTCATCGTCGAGCACGTCTGGGACATGAACTACGAACCCGGCACGAACGTGCTCAACGTCTATCTCCACCATCTCCGCAGCAAACTCGACAAAGGCTTCGAGAAAAAGCTGCTGCATACCATTCGCGGCGCAGGGTATGTGCTGAAAGAAGGCGACGAAGAGGAATAGTCGGAGTCATCGGAGGCTAAAACGCAAAAAACGCAGTCTCTCAACGAGGCTGCGTTTTTTGCAGTGATCCTAAAAGGCGGAAAACCTTCGATGACTAAAAATTTCCCTGCGTTTCATTGAGGATTTGCGCCTGATGAAACAGGTCTTGCGCGGCTTGCATCAGTTGTTCGGTATTTTTGACGCTGCTCCGCACTAATGACGACATATCTTCCGTCGCATTAATCACTTCCGCTGCGCCTTTGGTTTGCTCGATTGTAGCGCGATGCACCTGATCCGCCAGCGCGGTCATCTTGGCGACCGCTTCCATCACGCGGGCAGCGCCGACTTCTTGTTCTTTCGTGGCTCTGGTATTTTCCGTCGCAACGTTGACGACATCCTGAATCGAATTCTCGATGCTCTGGTTCATGGCCGTTTGCTCTTGAATCGCGTCAGCAATATCGGTCGCGACATTCGCCGACCATTGCGCGCCGAGAATAATTTTTTCCAGAGCATCTCCAGCCAAACGCGCTAATTTTAAGCCTTCCTGCACCTGAATATTGCCTTTATCCATTGCCTCCACCGCTCTGGCGGAATCCTGCTGCACGGTTTTGACGATGCGGGAAATTTCTTTGGTGGATTCGGAAACGCGGTTGGCGAGGTCTTTGATTTCATCGGCGACAACGGCAAATCCGCGTCCGTGTTCTCCGGCTTGCGCCGCGATAATCGAAGCGTTCAAGGCTAACAATGAGGTTTGATCCGCGATTTCATCAATCACATCCAACACGCCGCCGATTTCATCCGAACGCGCTTCTAATTGACGGATAACCTCTGATGCCGACTCAACAGTACTGCTGATCAATTCCACGCTTTCACTCATGCTCTTCATCGCGTCCTGGCCTTTTGAGGCGTCGCGCATCGTGTCGCTGGACAGGATTTTCGCGTTTTCGGCGTTCTCCGACACTTTTTCCATTGCGGTGACGGCCTGCGCGATAATCCCGGAGGTTTTATCCACAAATTCGGAGAGCTTTTCGGAGTTGCGCGTGACTTGACTGATGGATGAGCCCATCTGACTGATAGAGGTTGACGTGGCTTCGATTGATGCGGCCAGCGCCTCGATATTCATGCCGACTTCTTCGACGCTCGCTTGCATCTCGGCCATTGATGACGATGTGCCCTCGGCGGAAGTCAGTAATTTTTCAATGCTTTGAATTTCGCCGCTGGAGCGATCCACGACTTCCTGGCTCGTGCTTAAAATATGTTCTATCGAGTTTTTGAAACGCATCGAAACGTCGTGTAAGCCGCTTGAAATTCGTTTAAGCGATAAGCCGATTTGATCGCGATCCGAAAAGAGAGGGACATCGTAGTTGTTTCCACTTCGCTCCGCTAACTCTTTGGTCACTTTCGCAAGATGCCTGGCATACCGCGACACATCGCTGCATACCTGCCCGAATTCATCGGTTTTCACGCTCGTTTGAAATTCCTGAGACGATTCGCCGCGCGACAACGCCTGGAGATAATCTTTGATGGTCTTCAAATATTTCGCGATTTCACGATAGGCAAGGATGAGATGGCCGCGTTCGTCTTCCGGGATATTCGCTGTATAAGGGTGGCTGATTTCTCCGCGCGCCATTTTCCACAGCAGACTTGAAGCCGCGTTGACGGGCTGAGCGAATTTCCCTCCGATAATCAGCCCTAAAATCAGCGTCACGATCAATGTGATCGCGAATGCCAGAATTGCAGGTACTGTGATTTTCGGAAATCCTGAGACCATATACAGAATCAGGAACGGAAACAGCGAAAAAATGATAAACAAAAATGTCAGCTTTGAGCGCACACTCTTAAACATAAAACAGCTCCCTCATTCTCGAAATAGTGATAACCGCCCCGATTATTGACATAAAATCCACGTTATTTCTTTAAATCATATTCCTTGTTTCAAGTCAACATTTTTTTACAACAGACATCAGAGATTCTGAGAATTCAGACCTGCACGGAAGGTAAAAGGTTGTTTCCAGCGACGCATCAAGCGCGTTTCCTGTCAAGCTGCAAATTGAGAAGTCTGCCGTCGGCTGCGCCGAATATTCGGTTGGTCTGTCAACAAATCGGCGAGACACGATGAAATTCTCTCAGAATTTCCTTGTCAAAATGCGAATCGCGACTATATAGTTATGCGATTGGCGGGTTCGTCACATTTCGTAGGGCATTCGATGACAATTCTTCACGCACGGAACGCAAAGGAGGCAACTCATGGTTGATATGCCGCGCCGACAATTACAAACCCTGTTACGCGAATACGGGCGCGAAATTTGCGCCCAACCCCGGCGTTTCGAACCGCTGCTGCGGAATGCCTGTCCGGAACAGCGACGCGAAGTCAACATCCTGTTGGGCGCGTACAAAGAACATGTGGCGGACGAGTTGCTGGCAGAAGAAGAGACACCGCCCGACAATGAGGTCTTTATCCGTTTAGCCGCGCAGGTGCGCGTCCATCTCGGCATTTCCGAGAGCCTTGCCAGATGGGCGGTTGAATCATGGGCGATTGCGCTGGGTGTGCTTGCCGAAGACGCGACGATTGATTATACGCAGCCCGCCATGCTTCAGCCGAGCCTGTCGCATACTCGCATCGGCGACGCGGAAAAAACCTGGTGGGTGAAATTAGAAAAGCCCTGGCAAGAAGCGTTCAAGCAGGCTGTCGGGGTGCGCAGCGAGATCAACGAAAAGGTGCTGCTCAAAATTTTGAACTTAGAAGAACTGCATTGCGGCGGCGAACCGATTGCGCATCTGACGCCATTGGTGGAATTGACCTCGTTGCAAAGCCTGGATTGCCATAAGACCCAGATCAAAAGCTTAGGCCCGCTGCGTCACGTCAAACAATTGCTTGTGGTGGATTGCCATCAAACCGCGATCCATTCGCTTGCGCCGTTGCGTCATTTGTCGAATCTGCGAAAATTGGTTTGTTACGACACGCAAATCGAAACGCTGGATGCGTTGAGCGTCCTCGCGAATCTGGAAACGCTCGCCTGCCATAATACCGCAGTGTCAAGCTTGCAGCCGCTTCACCGCCTCACGCAGCTTCGCGTGCTGGTCTGCCGAAATACGAAGGTCAGCAAGCCTGAAGTCGAAGAGTTCCAACGCGCCTGCCCGGAGTGTGTGATCATACGATAATCGTTTCGAATGGAAGGTGGAGAAAACGAAAATCCCTTGACAATTCTTTCCGGTTCTATTTCGGAGCAATGAGAGTGTTGTGCGTGATGTCGCGAGAGAGAACGCCTGTTACAGCATTATTCATTGCCGTTGAGCGTGAAGAAGGAGTCTCAAAGCGAAGCTTTAACCGCAAAAGCTGACGCTTTTGCACTCCTGAATTCGGTGTCAATGCTCGTGATAATGCTATATATGCCGAAATAAGGCCGCGCTCTCCTCATTTTCATAAACTCCTCACCTAAAGGATGAAACCATGTACGAACAGAATGTGATCAAAATAGAAGAGTTGACGCAAAAACAGAATACGTGGCGGTCAAGCACGATCAATTTGATCGCCAGCGAAAACGTGTTGAGCCAGCGGGCGCGGAATCTGATGGGATCGGATTTTGCGCATCGCTACGCCGAAGGCCATCCGGGCGGGCGCTATTATCAGGGCACGGCGATGATTGACCAGATCGAAACGAGCGTGACGGAAGCCTTCAAGCAGTTATTCCACTGCCGTCAGGCGGATGTTCGCCCGATCAGCGGCAATTTGACGAACGATGCCGTGTTCAGCACCTTCATCAAACCGGGCGACGTGGTGATGGTGAATTCCACGCCGGGCGGCGGACACATCAGCCACCATCGCGCCGGATCGGTCGGCAAATATACCTCGAATATCGTCAATTTCCCCCTGGCCGCCGACGGCTATCATACGGATGTGGACAAAGCCATCGAGTACGCGAAGGCGCTGAAACCGAAAGTCATGGTGCTTGGAAAAAGCCTGTTTCTGTTTCCCGAACCAGTCAAAGAACTTGCGGAATTCTGCCAGAAAAACAAAATCACGTTGATTTACGATGGCGCGCATGTGCTCGGTTTGATTGCAGGCGGGCAGTTTCAAGACCCGTTAGCCGAAGGCGCGCTGATTCTGAACGGCAGCACGCACAAGACGTTTTTCGGAGCGCAACGCGGCGTGGTCATGAGCAATTTCGAAGAGGCCGATTGGAAAAAGCTGGATCGCGCCACCTTCCCAGGCGCGTCGTCGAATCACCATCTGCACACGTTGGCAGTCCTCGGCGTGGCGGTCTATGAAATGCTGGAATTCGGGCAGGACTATGCGCGGCAGACGATTGCCAATGCGAAATGTCTCGGCCAGAAGCTCTATGATCGCGGTTTCAAAGTGCAAGCGCCGGAATTCGGATTTACCGAAAGCCATCAGATCGCGGTGGACATGTCACCGTTCGGCAATGGCGCGGATGCGGCGAAACGGCTGGAAGACAATAACATCATCACCAACTTCAACCTGCTGCCCTTCGAACCGCTCAGCAATGTGACCAAGCCGTCGGGCATTCGGATCGGCGCGCAGGAAATGACCCGTTTCGGCATGAAAGAAGCGGAAATGGATGCGATTGCCGAATTCTTCAAACAAATTTTGATGGACGGCAAGTCAATCGCCGCCGATGTCGAAGCGTTCCGCAAGCAGTATCAGCATGTGCATTACTCCTTCGACCCGAAGAAGTAATTCGAATAAAAATGCGCTGTCAGACGCCTTCAAGGCTCTGACAGCGTTTTTCTGCCGATTTTACGCCTCTCGCCAGCCTTCCCAATCTAATCCTGAATCAGAAAAAGAAACCCTTGACAGTTTTATGCAAGTTTTTTATCAGAAGTTTGATACATGAAAGATTGCGGACACGATCCCGGATAGGGTTTTATTTGGAAGGGATAACTCGATATTTCATTGATAGGAGGGACGAACATGATCGCAAAACAATTGTTTGGACGCACAGGCCATCAAAGCACGCGCGCGCTGTTCGGCGCGGCTTCATTAGGGCGAGTGACACAAGACGAAGCGGATCGCACGCTGGAAGTGCTGCTCTCTTACGGTGTCAATCATATTGATACGGCGGCAAGCTACGGCGATGCAGAATTGCGCATCGGTCCCTGGATGCGAGAACATCGCAAAAATTTTTTCCTCGCCACCAAAACCGAAAAGCGGACATATCAAGAGGCCAAAGAAGAACTGCACCGTTCCTTAGATCGGATGAAAGTGGAGTCAGTTGACCTCTGGCAGATGCATGTGCTGGTGAAACCGGAAGAATGGGAAATCGCGATGGGCGCAGGCGGCGCGTTAGAGGCGTTTGTCGAAGCGCGCGAACAGGGACTCGTCCGCTTTCTCGGCGTCACCGGACATGGGCTGAGTACGCCGAATATTCACTATCATAGCCTGGAACGGTTTGATTTCGACAGTGTGCTGCTGCCGTATAACTTCGTGCTCATGCAAGACCCGGAATATCACTCGTCATTCGAAAAACTCCTGGCCGTCTGTCAAGACCGGAAGGTCGCCGTGCAGACGATTAAAACAATCTGCCGACGTCCCTGGGGAGATCGCGTCCCGACACATGCGACATGGTATGAACCCTTAGAAAATCAGGATGCGGTGGAACATGCCGTGCATTGGGTGTTAGGAAATCCGCAGGTGTTTATCAATACGGTCGGCGATATCCATGTGCTGCCGAAAGTGCTTGAGGCCGCCAGCCGCTTCGACACTCGGCCTTCGGAAGATGTCATGCTGCAAGATGTCGAGGAATACGACATCGCTTCGTTGTTTACTTAGCGAACGAAAGAAGATTGAGCAACCTTGCCAGGGTTCGAAACCCTGGCAAGGTTTTTGTTCATCAATCCCCCAAATTCGTCCCCACCAGTCGAGCGCTTTGAATCCAGGGATGATCCAGCGGCACGATTTTGCGTTTGCCGACGACCTGTTCCAATGGCACAGGCTCGGTGCCGTCGCCGCGCGCCGCCACCATCACGCCATAGACGCCGTCATGAATGAATTGGGCGCAGGCTGTACCGAGTCGCGTCGCCAATAAGCGGTCAGCACTTCATCTTTCGCTGGTTTGGCGCTGAAATCAGGGCATTCGAAAAAGGTGCACATCACGTGATCTCTTTCATTGTCCTTGTTCATCTTCTTCTGGGTTATACGTTTTAATTAATTGCCAGAGTTGTTCTGATAAGGCCGCTAATTCGCGCGACTCTCCCTGGACATGCTCCATTTGCGTTAGCGAATTGGCGGCGGCGGTATTGACGTCGCTAATGGCAAGGCTGATTTCCTGGCTTCCAGATGCCGCTTTCGAGATAGAATTCGCCATCGCGTCCGTCGCTTGTCGTTCTTCAGCGATAGCAAAGGTGACGGAGGTCGCCAATGTCTCGATCTGCTGAATATTTTGCGAAACATTGCCCATGACAGCAACAGTGGCTTGCGTACTTTGCTGGACCATCTCGATTTTACGAAGAATATCATCTGTCGATCTGGCGATTTCATCAGCCAATGCCTTGACCTCGTTCGCGACCACCTTAAATCCTCGCCCCGCTTCTCCTGAACGAGCGGCTTCAATCGTCGCATTCAATGCGAGCAATCTCGTCTGCCGGGTAATATCCGTAATTAAATTACTGATTTGATCTATTTCCTGCGTGCGGGTTTCCAGGGTAGCTAATGTGTTGCCAGCTTCTTTCACCTGCATTACCACATCACTGATAATCGTTGTCACATATTGGATATTTTTCGCAATTTCGTGAACGCTCACCGCCATTTCTTCCATTGACGCCGCCGAAAGACTCACTTCGTCGCTAATCTGGTGACTATTCGCGGTGACCACCTGGGCTTGTTGAGACGTTTGCGTAATACTATCCGCCATCTGGAAGCTAATTCCCCTCATCCGTTCCGAACTCACCCCTAAACGTTCTGCAACCTCTCGAATGTGCCGTAGAAGAGTTCGCAAGACACCCAATTGGGCTGTCCGCTGTTCCACCTGTCGATCAAGAGCAGCATTAGCATCGCCTAACTCGCGCATTTGCCGGTCTAATTGCCGCGTCATCTTGTTGAAGGCCGCCGTCACGACCCCGAACTCATCCTGGTATTGTATGGGCAATTGCTGGGAATAATTTCCGGCATTGACATCGTCCAGCCCCTTCATGAGCGTTGTTAACGGGAGAATCAGCGTTCGGCGGAAAAACAGCGGAAACCCGATGAGGATCACAAGGGTTGTTCCGCAAAGCAACCAGAAGATCGGCATCAGTTGGCGGTGAATCATTTTTTTTAACTCCTGGTCGCGATCTTCGAGAAGCGCTTGAGAAAAAGAGATATTCCACTCTGCGTCCTTTGAAAAATCAGCGAACACGACAGGATGAAAAATATGGCCTGACCATATTCCGCGACGGATACGCGCCAGGATATGAGGCGCAACCGCAGCATACGCCATCTGAAACCGTCCGTCGGCATAGAGGGTCAATTGCGCTGTTGTCGGAAGTGTGTCTGGGGCTGTTCGCAATTGATGCCATGTGATGATCACGCGGTCGGGGCTTGCGTCAAGATATATTCCTCCACCGAAAGAGGGATCAAAATCAGCCCTGATAAGCTGAATCGTTGGGCAAATTCGGCTCCAGCTATCAAACAGTTCAAGGGAGCGAGCGAATGTCAGCGAGCCGGTCATGGTGATATGAGCTTCATGCCAGTTCCTTTTGAAAAATGGAAACTGAAAAGGGAACGTGAGCAGGCGACGATCCCCACCGCGCATGTCCAATTCAGCGCCACTGACCGAAATAGGTGTTCCTGGTTGACGATTCACATGGTATCCACCAGAGGCCAACGGCTCATACGTTACGAGATAAGCGTCAGACGCGTCTGCCTCCGCCTGCGTTGTCACGCGGGATAAGGCCGACTCCTCAATCACAGGCGCAACAATCCATCCGAGCATCCCTGTAATTGACAGTGACGTCACGAACGAAATCCCAATGATTTTTGCCAAAAACGAGGATTCTTCGGAGGCATAATTCAAGTAGGTGATCGTTAACGCAAAAATAAATAACAGCGTGGTCATAGAATAGAGGATGTCAAATTGAGTCTCCGAAATAATACTTACCGTGTATAAAAATGCACAAACAGGAATCAGGAAAAGCAGCAAGAGCGCAAGCGCAAGCGCCCTCGTGGCGCGGGCATTTTTCCCGGCGGGATGGAGAAGATGCTGAGGCCATCCTGTCTGCCTGTCGCATGACGCTGTTTGGGAGAAGCCAACTGTTCGCCGCAATAAGACGACCACAGCCCATATAGATGCAATCATGGATGAACCTTCGATAAAGGCAGAAGCCCGGTCCAAGTCCGAAGGTTTTTCAAGAAACATATTTAGCATATTCCAGCTATACCACCCCAGACCACTCCATAAGGCAAGGGTTGCCATCCAAAATACGAACCGCGCTTCGCGAGGTCGTTCCGGGACATCCGCGGGAAAACGATACACGAACATCAACAAGGTGACGACCAGCGGGTAGATAGCAATCACATCAAACGGCACCGCGAACCAACGCCATGAAGAGTGCCAGGCAAGGCTGTTTACCATCATCTCTCTGAGAAACAAGATAGCGAAACTTGATAAAAAAGCGACCAAGAAGTTTCTTGAGGAACATTTGCGAGGCCGGCTGAGGAGATAGCCAATGCTTGCCAGGAGCAGTACTACTAATGTGAGCATGCTAAGCGACAATTGATTCAGAGTAAACATACGTGATACCTCATGTTAACGTGCGCAAGACTGTGTCTGCTCAATCCGTTCTCAGCAGGCATCAGTAGGATGAAAAATGCTACCCCCGATTTATAATCGTAGAATACCTATCTCCTGTTCTATCGTCAATAAAATTTGATTATAAATAATTACGTGATGGTTAAAATCCTCTTTCTCCCGATAAATGACTTCGGCTCAAAGAGTTCTCAGATGTCCACCAATCTCGCGACAGATTCTATTGTCATCAATCCCCTAAATTCGTCCCCACCAGTCGAGCGCTTTGAATCCAGGGATGATCCAGCGGCACGATTTTGCGTTTGCCGACGACCTGCTCCAATGGCACAGGCTCGGTGCCGTCGCCGCGAGCCGCCACCATCAT
Source organism: uncultured Candidatus Moduliflexus sp. (assembly GCA_964602655.1). Taxonomy (GTDB): domain Bacteria; phylum Moduliflexota; class Moduliflexia; order Moduliflexales; family Moduliflexaceae; genus Moduliflexus. The sequence goes on along the minus strand of CAZRSF010000053.1, from coordinate 28,129 downwards.
GCCGTACACGCCGTCATGAATCAGTTGGGCGCAGGCTGTGCCGAGCCGCGTCGCTAATAAGCGGTCAGCGGCGGAAGGCGTGCCGCCGCGCTGCAAATGCCCTAAAATCGTAATCCGCGATTCCAGCCCGGTAAGGGCTTCCAATTGTTCAGACAGCACAAGCGTTTTGCCTTTGACATGCGGTTCGGTCTGAGGTTGTTCGGCGACCTCCTCTTTTTTCGCTTTCTTCTTTTTCGCGGAAGTCTCTGAGGTTTCTTTCATCAGCATTTGCGCCTCATTCAGAGACATTGCGCCTTCGGCGACTGCCACGATGCTGAACCGTTTCCCGGAACGGCTGCGGCGCTTGATCGCTTTGGCGACGCTTTCGATGTCATACGGGATTTCCGGGATCAAAATCACGTCCGCGCCTCCGGCAATGCCCGCGCCGAGCGTCAACCACCCGGCGTTATGCCCCATAATTTCCACGACGATAATGCGGTGATGGCTGTGCGCCGTGCTGTGCAGCCGGTCAATCGCTTCGGTCGCAATGCCGAGCGCGGTGTCAAACCCGAAGCTCATATCCGTCATTGCCACGTCGTTATCAATCGTTTTCGGGAGTGTCACGACATTCAGCCCTTTTTGCATCAGGCGAAAGGCGTTTTTCGCAGTCCCACCGCCGCCGAGGCAGACCAGCACGTCGAGATGATGCTTCTGATACGTTTCAACAATCGCGTCGGTCATATCGAGCATTTTGCCGCCCATCGGCATCCGGTGCGGTTTGTCGCGGCTCGTGCCGAGAATCGTGCCGCCTTTAGTCAAAATATCGGAGAGAATTTCCCCTTCCAGCGAAATCGTATGATTTTCGACTAACCCGCGAAAGCCATCGCGAAAGCCGATGACGCCCATGTCCAACTCGCCTTGCGCCGCTTTGCCGATCCCTCTGATTGCGGCGTTCAATCCGGGGCTGTCGCCGCCGGAAGTCAAAATGCCAAGATATTTTTTCATAGTGCTTTTTACCACGAAACACGCGAAAAACACGAAAAATTATTTCGTACGCTATTTTCGTGTTTTTCGCGTGTTTCGTGGTGTTAATCAATTATTCAATCGCCACGCCGGGTTCGATGTGGTATTTTTCATGATGTCTTCCTGCGTTCAGGATAATGAAGCCCCATCGCGATAACGAAGATGATAAGACAGCCAAATATCCCTAAGAGGCCGTTCACCAGCGGGTTCAAATTTCGGATCAGCAGCATCACCAGCATGGCGATTCCATTGATGGCCCCATGCGTTGCCGCAACCGGTAGAACGCTGTTGGTGCGTTCACGAATCGCGGCCAGCAGGAATGAAAGGCTCGTTGTTGATAGTATCATCAGAAAGACGCCTGTGATGGGATGCCCCGGATAATTATACCCTTGCACGATAATCGGCGCATGCCATAATCCCCAGACAACGCCTGTTGCGATATTGGCGCGAACATATCCGTATGGCTTCCATTGTTCCCATAAATACCCACGCCACCCATATTCTTCGCCAAAGGCAACCAACCCATTGATTGACCAACCGGCAAGAAATGCCAGAAAAAAGACGACGATCAAAAATATCGGAATAGACGGCGGATACTTCGCAGAATTCGCCAATTCCTCTCCGTAGATCTGCGTGACATGTTGCTGTAATTCGCTGATATTCGTGACAAGGCTTCCAACGCCCGCGACATGAAGCGTGTTGCCGAGGAGAAAGGTCAGGGAAAGAATGAGCAGCAGCAAGATCGCGACAACGATTCCAGGGAGCAATAAAAACCGGAGCGCCGCTGATGTGTTCGCGGTCGAGGGAAAATACACTCGTTCTTTGATGAACCGTTTCTCTACAATGATTGCAGCCAACAACGGCGCTGGCATATACAAACATCCTAAGAGAGCCAGCCCTAAAAAAGAGGAAAACTCTATGTGGAAGAAGAAAATGACAGCGCTGATGATCGCCGCCGGAATGAAAGACAACACCATAAATTTAACAATATTTTTCGTAAACACGCCATTCCTTTTTTAATTACAAAAACGATTGCTGTTCTCCATCCAGTATCGTTTCTTTCTGGGATTTTTTGTAGGTTTTGGCGGTGGGCGGCATGTTGACGGCTGCTCCGGCCAATAATGCGTCAATTGTCAAAATTTGTAATCTTGGATAGTCTCTGTTCCAGTTGGGCGAATGATACAATCCGGCGGACAGCGCTTCTTTCAGCATCTCTTTCGTCGGCTCTTCCAACGTGATAAAGACGCCCATTGCCGCGTGTTCCCGGTCAATCGCGCCGACAAGATCGCGAATGTCGCCGCTTTTGACCTTGCCGCTTTTCACCTGCACGATCAGTTTTTTCGGCTTGTTTTTCGGATCGTCGGCAAATGAGATGACGCCGTCAATCCCTTTATCCGCGCCTTTCTTGCCTTGCTTTTTGCCGGTATCGCCGCCAAGCGGCTGCGCCTGAATCAGCGACAGCGCCCACCATTGGAATTGATAGCGGTCGTCCAGCGCAAGCTGCTGCGCGGCTTGCAGGTCTTCAGGCTCGCCAATCACGTCGTAGTCGCTCTTTTCGGCTAATCCGAAGGCATCTTTCAGCCGGTATTTTTGCAGCGCGATGGCGAGATGCGTAATGTCAATGCCGATCCAGCGCCGCTTGAGTTTATGGGCGGCGTGAATCGCCGTGCCGCAGCCGCAAAATGGATCGAGCACCACGTCGCCTTCGTTGCTGCTGGCGGCGATAATGCGCTCTAACAGCGCAACCGGTTTTTGCGTCGGATAACCAAGCAATTCTGCGGCAGAACCATGAAGCGGCAAAATATCGTCCCAGAGGTTCGGAACAGCTTGCCCTGCATTTTCGTCCAAATACCGTTTCAATTGGATGCGGCCATCCTGATTTTTCGGAAGATGCAAGCGATTTTCACTGTCAAGCTGTTCCATTTTTTCACGCGATACCGCCCACCCATTCGGATGGGGTTTGTAGCCTTTATACTCATAGATCAGATTCGGGCGTGGATTTGGGCTTCGCAAGTCGCTTAAACGATACCGCCGTCCATCTTCGTCAATATGCCGATACGCGGATTCGACATAGTTGTCTTCAAGCGGTTTTCTGACCACTTCGAACTGCGCTTTGTCTGATTTGACGTAGTAAAAAATCGAATCTGTAATGACCGCATATTTCTTGCGGGCGTCGTTGTGGGCAGATTGCCGTTTCCAGATAACCTCATTTTTAAAATGTTGCGGCCCAAAAATCGTATCCAACACGATTTTCAGATAATGGCTCGCCGTCGGATCGCAATGTAGATAGAGGCTGCCGGTCGATTTTAACACGCGATGGAGTTCAATCAGCCGCGCCGTCATCATGACGAGATACGCCATCATCTGGTTCGCGCCGATAAATTCGTAAAACGCGCCGATCATGCCGACAATATGCGGCGCGGCGGTGGCAATCAATTCGTGATACGTCTCTAAGGCGGCGTTGTCCCAATGCCACGTGTCATCGAACGCCCTGATCTGCGCGGCGGAATCCGCGCCGCTTTCGTCCTTGAACAGGACGTTATAATTCCGATCCGAATTGAACGGCGGATCAAGGTAGATGAGATCAATGCTGTCGTCCGCGAGATATTCCCGCAGAATCTTCAGATTATCGCCATAGTAGAGTGTATTTTTGTGGTCAGCCATAAAAATTAGATTGGAGATACCTCACAGGTCTTTAAGACCTGTGAGGTTTCCGCCGAAGACTACATCATGAGTTTTGCCATTAATACTTCATTTTCATAACGGCCATCAATTTTTCTGACCTTCCGCTTTTCTCCTTCATATTCGAATCCACATTTTTTATAAAGTTCGATGGCGCGTTGATTCGAGGCAAAAACGAGCAGTTCAACCCGCTCGACACCAGATTTCTCTTTGGCGTGCTGAAGGGTTGTTTCAAGCAAGGCGCGTCCAATTCCCTGGTGTCGAAATGGCGCGACAATTCCCATCCCTAACACGCCAACATGGCGAAACTCAGGAATGGAATTCGGCGTAATATCGCACCATCCAATCACGGCGTTCTCCTCAGAGATGGCGAAATATTGAGGAAAATCATGTTCTTCCATGAATGTGACGTAGTTTATCGAACTTTCCAATGAAAAGCCTTCAACAGTCGCCAAATATTTCCGTTCGCGGGCAACCAGGTCAACGGCCTTGTTGAATGATGGGGCGTACTGTTTTGTAGATCGTTCGATTTTCCAGGCGTTCATTTTTTCTCCATTTGATTAAGTTGTTCAATCTCTTGCCAATACGGACTTTTCATCAATTGAGCGCGAAAATCTGCGAGAAACGCTTCTTTGCCAGGAATGCTTCCAACCCAAGCTACGTCAAAAAATTGCCATGCCACATTAGCATGACCGCTATAAATCAGTTCAAGCATCGTATCCCAAAGCAATACTGGCGGCGATTGAGGGGGACGCCCCCTGTTTGTCCAGGATTCGTCAGCTTGAATCTCACGGGTTTTTTCATCCAATTCTGCTTGTGATGGAATTGGTTTCGACATCAGATGCCCGGCTAAACGATATGCGCCATCATGAAAATACAAGATAACGCTTGGTGCTGGTGATGAGGCAAAACCAGTATGCCAATAGGCAAATGTCCAATCATTTCCGATAAATTCAAGACTCTGATCATGATCAATATCTTCAAAATGTGAATAATCGCTATCATTTGCCTCAATCTTACCAAGAAAACGAAATTCTTGGCCAATCATAAACACATAAAAATTCAAACAGCAATGAACTCCGCCGGTATATTCAGCGATGAGCAAATCAGGAATTCCATCGCCGGTTATATCTCTGCCCATCTGGATTGAATCGCTATTGAGTTTGGGATCATTGTAATACATGTGCCCGATAAACAATTCGCCCATTTCGGACATTTGACAAATGCGTTGCCCATATCGTAAGATTTCGAGTTGACCTTCATAGGTCTCTGAATTATACGTCACGCGAACTGTGTACGCTTGAAACGTTCGCTCGACTCGGCGTTCAATTGGCGTAGCATCACTCAACTGGCTTGATAAAGGCAATTCAATGCCCCAAAGAAAAAATAAAGAGAGGGAAAGCAGCAGTATAAACGCAAAGCGTTTCTGTTGGTCAATCATTCGCAAGTTACACCGTATAAATGTTGCCAAACACATTCGATAATGAATGTTAAAAAATTATTCCGGTACTCATATCGCAGCACAAAACACCAGGCTTCAGCCTGGTGAGCACGCGAGTCGTCTGGCTGAACACCAGGCTGAAGCCTGGCGTTCCATTTACCGGATTATTTTCTTCATATTCATTATCGAACAATCGGATTTTACGTAATCTCATCAAACAAATACGGCACAAGCTTCTTGGCGGTTTGAATGGTGAGTTTTCTCCGCCCGGTCAGAATCTCTTTCAGCAATTTTTCGGAGACGCCGCTGGTATTGCAGATTTGCGTTTGCCAGCGTTCCGCGCCAAGCGGCGACGCCTCCATTTTTTCTTTCAGTACGTCAACGGTCAACAGATTGGCGTCGAATGGCGCAGATACCCATTGCGGCAGCGGTTTCGGCGGCTGAGCGTTTTGCAGCGCCTCTTGCTGCGGCGTCACGTCAATCGCGTCGCCGCGCAGCATCTCGGCCACGAATTCCATGTCGCTGTCAGTGGTGAACGGCATTTTGCAGATCGCCGAATCGTCGCCGACGGGGCAGAGCAGCACGTCGCCGGGCTGTCTCAGAAAACGTTTGACCTTTTCCGCTTCGTCTTTGTCTTGCAGCAGCAAGTTCGCCTGTTTCGGCTTGATGCGATGCACGAACGCGCTGGTCAGCGTGTCGCGCACGGCGGAACTGTCGCCGGTTCGCGCCACGAGCCACGTCTGCGACGACGCGAGCATATAGACCGCGCATTTGCGCCCTTCGGTGGAAATCCGCTCCATCGTATGCGCCACCGCGCTGCCAATCGAGGTTTTCGCGAGAAACGCCAATTCGTCAATCACAAGGACAAGCGGCGTGTCGTCCTTGTCAATCTGCTTCAAGCGCCGGTCAATCGTCTGTTCCACCTCTTTCAGCGCGACGAGCATGTCGTCTTTGTAGGTCGCCATTTTCATCAGCCCGTTTTCCCAGAGCGGCTTGGTTTTGAAGCCGAGCGACTTCGGATGCGGATAATGCGGGTCAATGCCGACGTAGCGCACCGCGCCGGAGACCATGCCACTGGCAATCAAATAGAGCAGCGTCGCCGTCTTGCCGCTGCCCGATTCTCCGGCGACCGCCGCCGAATAAATATCGAGGAACGAGCCGCGCCGGGGCTGGCCGTTTTCGAAACCGAGAATCATCGGCTTGCCGCGCGAAATTTCGCCGGATTCTAAAAGCGTTCGAAAGGTCGGCACCGGCTGCAACAGCGGCACGCCATTTTCAGGCGACGCGGGAAGCGGCTGCGCGGGTGTCTCGGCGGACGTGAGAATCTGCGACATGCCTTTGCGCCCGACAATCGCCTGCATCTGTTTGGTCTGGACTTCCGCCATTCTGGTGTAGAGTTCGAACGCCCGTTCCACGCCGCCGTTCATCTGTTTCAACTGTTCGGCATTCATCAGCCCCATCGCAATCGGCGCAGCGAGCGACAAATCTTTTTCATGCACGACCACTTCGTTGTTTTTGCCGATTTTGTAGGTATGCACGGAGGCTTTTTTGAGGCGGCTCTGCGCCACGCTGTAGGCGAGAAACAGCACGGAAATCAGCAGCACGGTCAGCACCGCCACGAACGCAACTTTATACGCGATTGAATACCATTTGATATTTTCAATTTGCGTTTGGACTTTGGCTTCGGTCAGACGGACATCTTCCGGCCCGGCGACCCAGAGTTGGTACATCAAAAAGATGGAGAGAACCGTCGTCAGGGTAATCACGCTGACGAGAATCAAGGTAAGCGACGATGTTTTCATATAGAATTCACAACCGATGCGCCACACGCTGCACGAGGCTGGCGACGGCGTTGACATAACCTAAAAAGAAGGCCAATATCGCGCCGAACATGCCGAAATCGTCAAACGCGGTCGGCAAATCCGGCAGGATAAGAATCACCACTCCTAACACGCACGACAGGCTCAATCCGATCAGATTCCAGATTTCTTGCGGAAAGAGCCAGAGTAAAAAGAGATACGCCTGCAAGATCATCAAAATCAACAAGTGATATTCGTCCCAATCCGCCTGCTGCGCGGCATCCAGAAAGGTCAGCAGATACCACGACAAACTGACGACATACCAGAATTTGCGCCAGAAGAGCGATTTTGTCATCAGCGCAATCAGCAGGCACATCAGAATCGGCTGCCAGAGATAGGATAATGATGCCTGAAATAATTCAAGAAAAAACGGCCAAAAAAATTCGAAAGTTTTCGCCAGCCCCTTCATGACCGTCGGCGGAAAGAACCGCGTCACGCCATCAACCTTCTGCCAGGCATCCCAGATAATCGAAAGACCGACCAGAACGGCAAGCCCTCGAACGATTTTCAGCAAAATAATCAGGTCTTTGATAAATCCGGCGAGTGGCGTGTTTTCTGCGGGTAAATATCGCGCAAGTCTTTGTCGCATCGTTTCATGCAGCATAGCGTGATTCTCCTTCTTCTTCAACTCTTTTGTAGGGTGATCTGTTGCGTTATTCGAAGCAGCATTAAACATTTCGATCCGATGGTCAAGGATAAATGTGAATATTTTACGAAGAAAATGCGGTTGTCAAAAATAAAAACGCCTGCGCTTTAAAAATTCCATAGAGAACGATACAATTTGCTTGTCAAATTGTGTCAATCATTCATACGATTATTAAAATCATTGTAGGGCGAAACTATTGTTTCGCCCTCGTCGAAACGGAGTTTCGACGTACAAATATGAAACCCAGCCCTGGCAGGGCTTATGATAACGATTGATAATGACGCAATCCATCAAACGATCCATTCTTATCGGCGTAAGCGCACTTCTCCTGTTGTTTGCGGGAATAACGGTCACTTCTAAACTGCGGCCACCTGTCGCGTCTGCGCCGCCGATTTCGGCGACTGCCATCGAACAGGCGCGGAAAGAGGCATACGATTCCGGCTACGCGAACGGCTTCAAGACGGCAAAAGAAGAGGGCGCAGCGGCGTATCGGCGCGGCTATGACACCGCGCAAAAAGAGATCGGCAGCGGCGCGTTAACGCGCTTCGGCGTCCTCGGATTTTTCGGTGGCTTATGCTTGAGCGTCGGGGCGTTCATCCTGCTGAAAAAGCGCGAGTTGAGCGAATTTTTCGAAGAATGGCGGCAGCGCAGCGAACTGAAAAACGCCTTCCGCCGCATCCCTGAAGGACTCTCGCCGGAATTAACCGAAATTGCCCGCCAGATCGCCCGGACACATAGTTTATTACAGCAGCAGTTGCGTGGCGGCAAGGGGTATGTGTTCGAACAGTATCGGCAGGAATGGCAGGGGAAATTGCGCGAGATGATGAGCAAATCCGAGCAATTATTAGAAACGACGCGAGAGTTGGAAACGGCGCGGCGACATGTTGACGATAAAGACCTGACCAAAACCATCAGAGGCTTGACACGCGCCGTGCAAAGTCCTGACAGCGATGATATAGCGCGGAACTCGGCGATGAAATCGTTGCAGCGGGCGCGGCAGACGCAGCAAGAACTGCTGAAAACCGACAAGAATTTAGCGCAATGCCGCGCCTCGCTCACCGGCATGAATGGCGCGTTGGAGTCTATGCGGCTGAAAATCTCGAATTTGAAAGTCAACACGCAGCATACCAATCTTCTGGACGAACTTTCTACCGATCTTCAGATGGAAATGAGCGCGCTCGAAGAAGTGTTGCAACATGTGCTTTGAAAAACCGAGCCTGACGTTCGAAATATCGCAAATTTCTTATGCCTCTAATTCCTTATAAACTCCGGCGTCTCTGGACTGAGACGTTTTCTCTCTCACGCGGCGCTTGACAAACATGGCGCGCGAGCGTATTGTTACCATAGTTTTACTTGTCTGCGCGTTCACAGTATTTTTTGAGTCTTATTATCATCACAGTTGTTTCGGAATGGGATTAACGTCCGATTCAACTACTCCCAAACGAGGAGATCGGAATATGTTTAAAATGATGCGTACATTGACACTGGCAGCATTACTCGTCGGCCTGGCATGGAGTCACACGGTTTTAGCGGCTGACGTACCGACAGGCGCGACGAAAAATGATGAATTATCGGCGATTGCTCTGACGAAAGCCAAAGAGGTCTTTGCCGCTCAGAAAGAGAAACTGACGCAGCAATTGGAAACAGACACGACCCTGGAACCATCGGTCAAAGATAAGTTATCCGCGCGGCTCGCCCAAGTAGAGCACGAGTTACAAACGCTTGCCAGCATGGAAGTCTATTTTGTTGACGAAAGCGCTCCGGGCGCGGCGTATGATGATGCTGCCGCATTTTATCAAGACAAACTGAATAATTTCACGAATGTCGGAAGCGAGGAGTTGACGACGCTGCTCGATACTCCGGTGGAGATTATGCCACAGGCCACCAAAGATTCGCTGGAGCAGATGATCAACGACGGAAGCGCTCGCGCTGCCGCAGGAAATTCCGGATCGTCGCGCGTTAGTATCATGACGTTCTATGTCCACCCTGACACGCTCGAATTGATTCACAAAACCACGATTGTTGTGGCGACGACGAAATAAGACCATGATGACGATGTCATTGCGGGAAATAGTCCTCGTGTCCCGCAATGACACGGCTTCTGCGATTTTTCCCGGAGCATTATGAAACCACGCCCATCACACAGTGTCATCGTTTGTGTGTGTTGTCTGCTGTTTTTGTCGAATACGGCAATCGCGCAAATGTCAACGACTCGTCCGCCTGCGCGCGAATACGTGATTGGTGTCGGCGATGCGTTGGATATTCTGGTGTGGGGATTCCCTGAATTTTCGTCCAAAGTCGAGGTGCGGTCAGATGGCAAAATTACGTTGCCGATGTTAGGCGACCTACAGGCCGCTCAACTGACAACCTCACTACTCAAAGCGAAATTAGCGAGCGGGGACCTTATCGGGAAATATGTCAGCAATCCGAATATTACCATTACCGTTGCGCGGTCGGCTCAACAAATCACACTCACGATCAATGGCAGATCGCAAACGGTTCCGCGCGGGACAGCTATCGGGCAATTACTTGCGCAGTTCGTTCCCACGCTTCAGCCTGATCCCGCTCCGAACCTGGCGGCGATAAAAATTATGGGCGTGAACGAGGAGTTTACCGTCAATTGGCCGGCCTTAGAAGCAGGCAGCGCGCCTGAAATGAATATCCTCTTGGAATGGGGCGATGAAATCGTGATTCCTGCTGTTGGCGTCGTTGATTCTCCGGCAGGTATGGCAATACTTCCTGAAACCTTGACGATTAAAACATTTACCCGCGAAGAATTAAGCGAGCTTCTCAGCGATGTCCCGCCGGAAAAATTGGACATGCTGCTGGCAATTGCCGCGCCGACCGACGACGGACGTTATACCATTGATTTGTCCAAAATTTCAGCAGAGCAGAAACAGCAAATCGGGGACGATATTCTGGCGCGTCTTTTTCCGCCCGAACCGTCTCAGTCCGTTGTGTTTACCGACATCGGGCTGCTTGGAATCGCCGTCAATCTGGCCGCGCCGAATGGCGTCGTCGCGTTCCTCTCAATCCCGAATTCGGAGCAAGGGGGCATCCCGGAAATTCGGCAAGCTGTTGAAGAAGAACGGATTAAAGAGGGCGAGACGCCGGAAGAAGACATCGTTCTTCAGGAAATTGATGATGTGGAACGATTGGTTCGACTGAAAAAAGGCGAAGAGTTTCAGGAGATACGGTTTTTAGCGCCGAGTGGCAACATCAAGCTCTCTGGCATTCGGAAAGAGGGCGCTGTCCGAAAAGCCTCTTTTTTAAACCTGCCGAAAACATCAGCGAAAAAACCCCCCAAATGGAGTTTTGCAGAAGATGAGACGCTGCCCGATGGCGCGAAAATCGCGCAGATTACCGATGAATGGGTACTGCTTCAACGGAATGCCGCTTTCGAATTATTGTTGCTGCGCGATTCATATAATCGAAAGCCCGCCGCCGCCCCAGTGGTGGCAGCGCCGAAAAATCCCGAAGAAAACGCCGGTGATCTCAATAATCCTCAGAAGCTTCTGGAGAATGGCCTCCGGTCGGAACTTCTCAAAAAACTGCCTGAGCCGGTAAAAGCCTTGAATACATTCAGTAAACTTTTTTTTGCCACGCCCGTGATCGAATAACTGACTTCTCTCCTCAAAAATCTATTGACAAGCTTTGCATACGCAGCTACAGTTTCGAACGTCGAGAAGACGCCAGGTTGCGACTGCTGCAACGTGGCAAATCCAACGAACGCCGGCACATTTCCGGGCGTGATTTCCCTGAACGAAATATGCCAGAGACGTGAGGGATGAGTTGTGGAAAACACGGAATATCTGATCACAGAAGAAGTGAAGTTTAATGTGTTGACAGAGGTCTGCTCGTTTTTGAACTCCGCCATGCCGTATGATCAACAATTAGACGCAATTGTTGAGGCCGCGAATAAATTGCTTGGGGTCGAAAACAGTTCTCTCATCATTTGGGATGATAACACGCAATTGCTTCACTTTCATGTGGCGACCGGAGAAAAAAGCCAGCAACTCAAAGGTCTGACGATGCGGCGCGGCGAAGGGATCGCCGGATGGGTCGCCGAACACGGCATTCCTGTCGTCGTGCCTGATGTCGCGAAAGATTCACGGTATAATCCCAAAATCAGCGAAATTCTCCATTTCGAGACGCATTCGATTCTCTGTGTGCCGATTCGCACGAGAGACGCCGTGATCGGCTCGTTCGAAGCCGTGAATCGCACGGATAAACGCGCCTTCGAAGAACGCGACATTCCATTATTAGCGGCATTTGCCTCGTTTGTCGGGATTGTGCTTGAAAATTCCCGAACCAGCCGTTCCTATGAAGAAAACCAGCGCGAACTCGAACGGCTCGTGCAATCCAAAGCCTCGGAAGTGGATAGCATCAATCGCGACCTGACCCTGAAAACGCAGCGCATGGCGCTCACCACCAAAATCGTCTCGCTGATCAATTCCAACCGTAGCATGGATGATATTCTGATTGAGGTCGCCAAACAATTACAACGGCTGATTCCGCTCGACTATGCGACAGTCGCCTTGATTCAGGACAATGAACTGATGTTGCGCGAATTGCTCCCCTTTTCGGAAACGCTCATCCCTGACGGCTTACGTATTCCGTTCGACGAATCGGTCATCAAATACGTTGTGCAGTATAAACGTTCCATCTTTCATAACCGCCCGCGCTGGTATCGCTGCTTTTTGGAACAGGGACGGTTTTTAGAAACGCAGCTCAGCACCATGCTCTGTATGCCGGTGATCGCGTCGGATTCGACCGTGTTAGGCACGCTCAATCTCGGTTGTATCGAAAAGCATTCCTACGAAAAAGAATCCGTAGATATTGTCACGTTTATCGCCAAGCAATTGGGCGTGGCGTTCGAGCGCTTCAAACTGCGCAGTTCGTTAGAAGACGTGAATCAGAAGTTGAATGAAAAAACCTTCGAATTACGTCGCAATCTGATTAAAATGGGCGATGCGAATCTGCGCCTGTTCAATACGCAGCAGGAATTGCGGGAAAAAGATAAGCGCATGAACGCGCTGCTGCAAGAAGTGCAGCGGAAAAATGAGGAATTGCAGGAGACGCTGGCCGAACTGAAAGAAACGCAGACGCAATTGGTGCAGTCGGAAAAAATGGCGTCGTTAGGGCAATTGGTCGCCGGGATCGCGCATGAACTGAATACCCCGGCAGGCGCAATCAAAGCAGCGTCCGAAATCATTCCCGATTATATTCAGAAGACGTTTTCCGCGTATGAAGCCGTTGTTCAAGCTGGCATGACGCCTGAAGACCGTCAGCAGCTTCTCGCGTTAATCGAACGGATGATTGCAGTTGCCAAAGATCATCAACGCCGAACCACGTCATCTATCCGCGAGCAGAGCAAACAGTTATTAGACGTGCTGACAGAACGAGGCGTTCGGAATGCCCGGTTAGTGGCGAAAGATATTGCCCGTTGTTCTCTTGAAGAGGAATTGGAACCGCTGTTGAAATTATTCGACGCATACAGCGTGTCGTTAGTCATGGATGTGTTGAATAATTGCAGCCGGGTGCTGGTCTCCTCGCGCGATAACCAATTGAGTATCGAAACGATTTCCAAAATCGTGCGGGCATTGAAGTCCTATTCGTATTTGGATCAATCGCAGGAACGTGTGGTAGATTTGAATGACGATATTGAAAATACGCTGACGATTTTACATAGCCAGATACCTGAGAATGTCGCGATTGTCAGGAATTTCGGCGAGCTTCCCAAAATTCAGTGTTTCGGCAGCGAACTCAATCAGGTCTGGACGAATATTATTCAAAATGCCTTACAAGCGCTCGAAGGCGCAGGCGGAACGATTACCATCGAAACCTCGGCACCTGCCGATGTGATCTCCATCAAAATCATGGATACCGGCCCTGGCATTCCTCCGGAGATTCAGGAAAAGGTATTCGATCCGTTTTTTACCACGAAACGCGGAAAATCAACCGGATTAGGGTTGAGCATTACCCACCAGGTCGTGGATAAACATCATGGCTTCATTCGTCTCGATTCCGCGCCCGGCAAAACCGCGTTCGAAATCGTGCTCCCGCAGCAAGGCATCAAAGCCGCCCCTCTCAAAAAGAAAAGCAGCCCGATTACCGTCGAGGCGTCATGACGCCCGTTCAAGTGATTTGCGCACACGCCTCAAATCCCTCCATTTACAGGACTTGCGCAAAAACTTAAATCTTCTTGGCATCTCCAGCGAGATCACGCCCTTATGAGATTCAAGAGGTGATCCTGATGAATGCCGTTCGTATGAGTATCCTGGCCTATTGTCAATTTCTGTTGAGTACCCACATCAATTACACGCTCACCTATTTTGCCGATCATGTCAAACATGACCGGATCAATCGCGATCTCCTGGGTAAACATCTTCGCCCTCACGTGGTCTGGGAGAATGTGAAGGACGTTATCATCTTCTCCGACAACAGATACATCGTTGTGGATGATACCGTGTTAGATACACGGTATTCGTCCCAGATTGGGGGCGTCCGCTCTCAATACAGCGGCAATTCAGATGAAATAAGCATACGTCAAACGTCCTGTCATCCTGATGTTTTCTTTTTTTATAAGCTGTTATATGCTGGCAGATAGGTTCTTTCACAACATAGCCTCATTGCATAATTGTCGTAGGGCAACAGATGTGTCAATAAAAAATCTGCCCGTATCTGAATTGGTCGCGATATGCAAGAAGCTGGAACTGGCGGCGACGCTCTTCGCAAGATTTTTGCTTGACAAATACAGGCGATGGGCGTTATTCTTCATAAAATAGCGTGGGCGCGTTGAGATGCCTCTGCCAATAAATATTGGGAATGCGTAAACCGAATCGGGAGATAATATGAGCACCACAACATATACTGAAGTTGATCGGGATTTGATGATTGACGATTTATCCTATCAAGACGCCAGAGATTACGTCTTGAAATTCCTGACATCTGAAAAAAAGACAACAAAAGCGCTTCAGGAAAAAGAACTGGAGTTGCTGAAATGGAATGAGCGTCTCGCCTTTTCGGAACGCGCTGGAAACGCAGAACAGGTGCAGCAAGTGAAATCGCATCTGCATCGGTTGATTCAGGAGCGGGATACGTTGAAAGCCGAAAAAGAGGCACTGCAACGCAAAACCACGATTTTAAAAGAGAAACTGCAAGCCAAACCCAAAGACGCCGAAGTCGTCTCAAGCGCGAAAGCCGAACGCCTGTTGGCGGATTTTGAGCAGCTTGTGGATGTGAACGAATATAAGCTCAATGAGGCGATGAAAGAGCAGGAGGCTGAAGACGAGCTTGCCAAACTCAAAGCGAAATTATCCAATCAATAAATCACAGAAGAGCCGAAAGACGAATTATACCCACCCCTTCCCCATCCCAGGAGGGGAAGTCATGTTTATGAGAGGAGATGGCGTGAAGACTGCGAATAGTCTGCTGACAGTCAGTCGGAAAATTTGCGTTCGAATCGGAACGTTTGTATGTCTGTCGTTCGTTATTCTTCTGCTTGAAGAGGCGGTCACAGGGGGATGTCTGGTGACAGTCGCCGTGCCGACTACGGCTGCGGAACAAATCCATTACAATATCAAGATCGGTTTGGAGGCGATGTATCAGGGAGAATTCGAAAAAGCGATTGCAACATTTTCGACCCAAATTCAACAATATCCCAAGGATCCCAAAGCTTATTTTTTTCTTGCGATGACGTATCGTTGGCTGAATCGCATTGATCCCACATCCGAGACCTATCAAAAACAGTTCGAAGAATCTATGGCGGCATCGGTCAAACTCTGTCAATCGCTGCTGAAGAACGACCCAAAAGACCCGGACGCGACGCTGTATCTCGCGGCCTCTTACGGCTATCGGGCGGAGTATTATAATTTTTCGAAATTCGATTGGAGCCGAGCATACGATAATGGCGTCAAAATGCGCGAGTATTTGGATAAATCGGCAGAAATGCCGAATATCAGCATAGATGCCCAGCTTGGATTTGCCTTGTATAATTATTATGCCTACCTCTATCGCGATAAAATCGGCAAATGGCGGTTTTTGCTGTCGCTGCCGAAAGGCGACCGGGAGAAAGGTATTGCCATGTTAGAGCGGCTGCGCGAGCATGGCATTTATTCCAAAATCGAGGCGTGGTATTTTCTGATCGAAATTTATAAAGAGGAAAATCGTTCCAAAGAGCAGGCGATGGCGCTCAATACAGCGCTGCATGAGAAATTTCCCAATAATCCGTTTTTCCATACGCTGTCCGCCGGAACGTATCATAAATTTCAAGATTGGGAGCATTCGCGGCAAATGGCGCAAGAGATTATCGCCAAGGCCAAGACCTCTCCGCATTATTCGGAATATCTCGTCTATCAGGCCAAATACCTGCTCGGCGAAAGTTCGTATTTTTTAGGGAAATATCAGGATGCGCTGCCCATGTTCGATGAGATCATCGCCAAACAGCCCGAACTTCCCTCCTATCTGATTCCCTGGTCGCATCTGCGGCGCGGCGCGATCTATAATCAGACCGGCGAAAAAGAGAAAGCCAGGGCGGAACTACAGTTGGTGCTGAAAATGAAAGACGTGCACCACGTTCATGATTTCGCCAATGCGCTCCTGAAAAGTCAGCAAAAAACGCCGAAACAGAAGTAATTCCGATTTATTCGAATGGATCATACCTCGTAAGGCTGTTTCGCCCTCGCCGAGCGGTAAAAAAGCTCGTCTATCGTTGTACGTTGAAACTGCTTTTCGATGCTGACGAAACCCAGTTTCGTCATACACGTTATTGCCGATCAAAAAACCTCATTTTCACTCACATTTTTTCCTTGTCAGAAAGCGGCGCAGGCACATTGCGTATTGTAATTTAAACATCATGAAAGAAGAATGAAGGCTCGTTCACCCGAAAAGAACTGCACGAAAAGCGATTTCGTCGGAAGGCATCGTAAAATGCCCTCTGAACAAGGCGTTTATCGAACAATGGAGAAAAACGTATTATGACAACACCAGATTCGAATACAACCTCGAACAATATTCTGGCGCTCGCAGTGGTATTTGCGGCCATCATTATTTCTGGCGCGATCATTTTTCTTGGCGTGACAATTGCGCGTCAAGATGATGGAACAGAGCAGACCGACCAGCTTACGCAGCAGATCAAGACAGCGATTCTTGCCGAATTGCCGACACCGCAGCCAGCAGCACCAAGCAGCGAACCGCTTGATTCGATTCAGCTTGCGCAGCAGATCAAGGCAGAGATTCTCGCCGAATTGCCGACACCGCAGCCAGCAGCGCCGGGCGGCGATTCGCTCGATCTGATCCAAAAAACCAAAGAAGCGGTGCTGACGGAGTTACGCAGCGGCGAGATGATTGATCAGGAAGTTGACGCCGGCATTCAGCGTTTTATTCAAAAACAGCAAGAAGCGCAAGCCAATGCTGAGAAGGATCGCGAGCAATTAGCGCAGGAAAAAGCCAAAAATGTCCGCCCGGTTGCGGCTGATCGCGATCATATTTTCGGCGCGCCCGACGCCGTGATTTCCATCGTCGCCTATACGGACTTCGAATGCCCGTTCTGTAAGCCGTTCCATAAAAATATCAAAGACGTGATTGCTGCCTATGACGGGAAGGTGAATTGGGTCTATCGTCATTTCCCGCTGCCCTTTCATAATCCGGGCGCGCAAAAAGAGGCGGAAGCGACGGAATGCGCCGCTGAATTAGGCGGGAATGATCTCTTCTGGAAATATGCCGACGCAATTTTCGAGCGCACGACCTCGAACGGTCAGGGGTTCCCGGTCGAGAATCTGACACCGTTAGCCGAAGAATTAGGGCTGGATAAAGCGCAGTTTCAGGCGTGTTTGGACAGCGGCAAATACACGCAGCGCGTGCAGGATGACGCGAAAGAAGGCGCGAACAGCGGCGTGACCGGCACGCCGGGCAGCATTCTGATCAATCATAAAACCGGCGCAATCGCGCTGAAATCCGGGGCATTGCCTGTGGAAATGTTTAAGCAGACAATTGATGAGATGTTGAAGTAAGCGTGTCGTTTCAGCCCTGCCAGGGTTGAGAACCCTGGCAGGGCTTCTCAAGAATTCAATTCGCCGCCATGCGTTCTTTGGCTTTACGCGCCGCCGATGCGCCGTCAGCCGCGTAAATATCCGCGCCGATGTCATCGGCGTATTTTTGCGATACCGGCGAACCGCCGACCATCACGATGACTTGATCTCGAATTCCAGCCTGTTTCAGTTCTTCGATGCAGATTTTCATCCCTGACATGGTCGTGGTCAAGAGCGCGCTCATCCCTATAAAATGCGCTTGATGTTGTCTGACGGCGTCCACGAATTTTTCGGGAGCCACATCCGAGCCTAAATCAATCACTTCGAACCCGACGCCTTCCAACATCATCGCCACGAGGTTTTTGCCGATGTCATGCAAATCCCCTTTGACCGTGCCGATGACGACTTTTCCAAGCGGTTTGACATTTTGCGCGATCAACTGCGGTTTCAAAATCGCCACGCCTTCCTGCATGGCGCGGGCAGCCATCAGCATTTCCGGGATAAAATAATCGCCATCCTCGAATAGTTGGCCGACGGTCGTCATGCCCGAAATGAGTGCGTTATTCAAAATATCTTCTGCGTCCATCCCTTGTTCTAACGCGGTGTTGACGCCATGAACGACCTCTGGAATATCACCATCGATCAAGCATTGACGAATCTCCTCGAATACAGCCATTTCCTTTCTCCTTGTAAAAAATCTATCACAATCGAACGCGCGCGTTCGTGAACATACAGCACAATAACATTTTCCCAATCAAACAGTCTGCATTGAGAATCTTCGTGAAAAAATCAAGTTTTTTCCATACAGAAACAGCAAGGAGGCGGTCAACGTTGAAACCAGCGCTGATAGAGAAGCGTCAATTGACTGAATGCAGATTCTCCTTGACAGAAGGTTCACTGCCGCAAAAGCACACTTTAGCGTTCCTATCGAACCCAGCCAGGGTTTTAAACCCTGGCTGGGTTGTGTGTAATGTCCGTATTTTTGGGTGAATATGATGGCAACATTATTTATTGTCGGTATCGGCCCCGGCGGAAAAGAACATCTGACGCTGAAAGCGCTTGACGCGCTTACGCGGAGTCAGGTTGTCGTCGGATATGCCTTTTATCTCGAATTGATTCAGGAATTTCTTGCGGGGAAAACCGTCGTCAGCAGCGACATGACGCAGGAGCTTGATCGCTGCCGCCAGGCGATTGAATTCGTCAAACAGGGGCAGCATACCAGCCTCATCAGCACGGGCGATTCGGGGTTGTATGGCATGGCTGGCCCGGCGTTGGAATTGGCGGAGAATATTGACATCGAAATTATTCCCGGCGTCAGCGCGGCGTTTGCGGCAGCGGCGGAAGTCGGCGCGCCGCTGATGCACGATATGTGCGCCATCAGTTTGAGCGATCTGCTGACGCCCTGGGACATCATCCTGTCGCGCCTCGAACATGCGGCGCAGGCGGATTTCGTGATTGCGCTCTACAATCCCAAAAGTCACGGACGCCCCGCGCACATCGAACAGGCCGTCGCGCTGCTGCAACGCTGCAAATCGCCGCAAACGCCGGTGGCTTCCGTGAAAAATGCCGGACGCGCGGGCGCGGAACAACACATCGCGACGTTGGCGACTGTGGATTATGAGTTTATTGATATGAAAACCGTCGTCATCATCGGCAATGCCCGCACCTACGTCAAGAATGGCCGCATGATTACGCCGCGCGGGTACGCGTTATAAAAAATCTTTCAAGCCCCGTCAGGGTTCGAAACCCTGACGGGGCTGCTGCCAGAAAAATTTCATGCTGTGGATTATTGGGGGAACATCGGAAACCAGACGCTTTATTGAGAAATTGCGCGAACGGCTGACGTATGTCATCACCGTTGCGACCGACAGCGGGCGGGCGGCGCTGCCGGAAGGCGAACCGGTTGTGGTCGGCAGAATGGATGTTGACCGTATGTGCGCGTTTGCGCGGGAACATCGGATTGCGATGGTCGCCGATCTCACGCATCCTTACGCTGTAGAAGTCAGCCGGAATGCGCGAGATGCCTGCGAGCGGCTGGGGATTCCGTATTTCCGCTATATACGGGAACGCGCGGAACTACAGAATGCCATACTTGTCGGTTCATTAGATGAATGCGTCAGCTTTTTAAAGAATGTCAACGGTACGGTCTTTTTTACCACCGGCAGCAAACATATCGCCGATTTTCAGCGCGCGCGGGGCGCAAATCGGTTTGTGTTTCGCGTGTTACCGACCATTTCCAGTTTGCAAGAATGCGCGAACGCCCGCGTGGACATGCGGGATATGATCGCCATCTTCGGCGTCTGCTCCGAGGAACTGAATGTCGCCATGTTTCGGGACTATCAGGCGCGGTATGTCGTCATGAAAGATTCGGGCGACACGGGAGGCACGCCGGAAAAACTTCGCGCCTGCGCCCGGCTCGGCATCACGCCAGTCGTGATTATCCGCCCTGATGAAGAAGGTATCCCAGACCTCGACCGACTGGCAGCAATTGTGCTGAAACAGGGTCAATTCACCCCAATTGTCTAACTTATCCACAAACTTATCCACAATAACAAGTATTTATTTTACAATACGTTACAAGACATTGATTTTTAGGCTTGTGGATGATTTTGTGAAAAATCGGCTTTTCCCGATTCTATATGTGGTTTTCAGGAGGGCATTCGAATAAGTTATCCACAAGGTTTCGCACAGTCTAAAAATAGACATGCCAATGAATTAGCAATAGAAATTAATTCGACATTTATGAGATTAAATATTGACAAATTTTAATATGATTCGATATGCACAAAATTAAATTGTCTTGCGAATATTTTCAAACTCGAAAAATCAAACGATTGAAATGGTGATGAATATGGAAAAATTCAACTATCAGAGTTATTGCGGCTTATACTGTGGCGCGTGCGATATTTTGGCGGCCTATAAAAAGGGACAGGAGCAGCAGCAACCGCCGCAATGGAGCGACTTGCCAGCGACGATTCAGCGGCATATTCCGGCTGCGCCGATTATGTGTCATGGCTGCAAAACGGATACGGTGTTTCAAGGATGCGCCAAATGCCCGATTCGAAAATGCGCCCGGAAAAAATCAGGTATCGAAAGCTGCCTTGATTGCGGCAAATACCCCTGCCTGCTTCATAAAATTGCCAAAATCGTGATCGCTGTGCAGCGGCTTGAAAAAAAATTGCCGCACCTGAAAGACAAACCCGGCAATCTGGCCGTAATCCGGGAGAAAGGGATGCAGGTCTGGCTTGATGAGCAACAACAGGCGTGGGAATGCCCCGATTGTCACGCGAATTTTTCATGGTATCAAACGGAATGCTCGCAATGCGGGAAGCCGCTTCATGATAGTGGCGCAAAACGATGAAATTCAATGCAGCCGTCAGACGCTTTATAGGCGCAAGCATTGAAAATTGCTCTTGCGTCATTCGTCGACCTCACAGGTTTTAAAAATCTGTGAGGTCTTATTAAACATCAATACTCGCATCGTTAAAAGAGCCTGATGGCTTTTGCCTCCTGCCAATCTCTGATCTTTTCCCTTGACACTCCAAAATATCTTGAAAAATAGGGTCGCTTAATGGATATGAGCCTATTCGAAAAATTGGCGGATTTCTGGAGCGTTCCGCGTCATCTCAAACGATTGGAGCATGAGCACAAGTTTGTCTTTCCGAATCATCATATTGCGCCGATCCTTGATTTAGTAACACAGATATGCCGGAATGACCCGGAATTTCCTCGAAATATCATCGCGAGCATCTATTATGATACGCAAGGATGGAAATTTCTGCGAGAAAAGGTGGACAGCGATTATTTGAAAACCAAAGTCCGCGTCCGGTGGTATCGAAATCCTGAGACGCTCGAACCGGAAGAAGACGCGTTTATCGAGGTCAAATCGAAAATCGGCGTTCCGCGCGCGAAATTTCGCCTCGAATCGCCGTTTTCAGGGAAATGGCTCTCCCGAACGCCGCTGGAAGACCCGCGCTTACTGGAAATTCCGCGCCTGCTGAGATCGCATGGCGCGTTGCCAGGGCAAGCGCCGATCTTTCCCGCGTTTATCGTTCAATATGAGCGCTGTCGCTTCATTGAGCCTCAAAGCGGTGTGCGAGTCTGCATTGATTGGAATATTCATGCCCCGAGAGTCAACCCAATCATGCTCTGCGCCGCGCCGTCATCGTATGTGCAGATGGCCGTATTAGAGGTCAAAGGCAATGTCGAAGGGCTGCCCGGCATGTTATCAAAACTCTATGCGTTCGGGGTAAAAAAGTCGTCATTTTCGAAATATTTAGCCTGTTATCACACACTTCAACGGATCGAATTTCATTGATATGAATAAACAATTTTCAGAATGGTTGTTGATGTTAAGCGGGTTCGGAAGCCAGAAAATGGAAGACATCGGTGTTTTCGCCTTTGTATTCGTTATGGCGGTCTCGGTACTGGCTTCGATTATCATCTCGCTCTTGTATTCTGCCTTTTATCAAAGCCGTTCGACAGGGAGTCAAGTGCATCGCGCATTCCCGCTGCTCGGTCTTTCAATCACCGCGATTTTTATCTGTATTCAGTTCTCCCTCCCGCTTTCTCTTGGGCTGTTAGGCGCATTGTCGATTGTGCGATTTCGAACGCCGATCAAAGAGCCTGAAGAAGTCGGTTTTATCATGTTAGTGATCGCCGCTTCGATTGCATGCGCCACATTCAATCTGGCATTTTTAGCGATCCTTCTGCTGGTGTCCGTTATTGCGCTCATTCTCCTGCGCATCAGTCCCAGAGTGCTTATGGGAACGAATTACGATGGCATCTTGCTCATTACGTTGCCTGAGCAAGAATATGTAGCGCGAAGTACGGAATTGATGAACTTTTTAGAATCCAGATTATATAAAGGACGATTAGGCAGCCTTTCGAAAAATGATGGACAGGTGGTCATCTCCTATAATTTTGCGCGGCCTAAAACATACGCGATTGTCGAGTTTCAGACGGAACTCACCCGCTTGATCGGCAATGCGACCTTTAACATCTTCTTTAATCAATCAGGAACAATCTAACACGTATGCGGCGACGAGTTTTTCCGACGCTACGCGCGATCATCTGCGTGATCATACTTCTGCTCGCCGTCTTTTTATCCCAACACTCGCAGCGGCTTGGCCTCCTCAAACAACGCTTGCAATTACAGACTGTCCCCTCCGCGATGCTTTCATTCGACACATTCGGTGAAGGTTTGCGGCGCTTAGGACTGCTGCGCGTTGTTCCGAACGATTACGTCCACTATAAGCCCCCTTCTTCAACTTCATGGAACAGACGCCAGCAGATATTTCAGCGCAAAAGTCAGGTGGGGATTCAATTATATGGCGTTACCGAAGCGTCTCCGTCAGAATTGCCGAGCACCACGATCATACCTGAATATGAGCGGAAACGGCCAGAACCGCTGGTATCGGTAGTTATTGATAACGCCGACTTATACGATCCGGATACAGGGATTGTGACAAACCCGGAAAAACACGGAAAAGTCTGGGAACGCCCGGCGTTTTTCTCCTATTTCGAGGGCGGGGAATTGCGATTCGCGAGTGGGATCGGGCTGCGTCTGCATGGTGGGAAAACGCGATTTTTCGACATGGAAAAAAGCTTTCGGGCATATTTCCGCGATATCTACGGCGAATCATCCCTGGTCTCGAATATCGTGTTCGAAAACAGCCATATTCCTTTGACCTGCGTAGTCTTACATAATGATCGCCGTGACAAATGGCATTTAGTCAATCCGCTGGCGTACGACATCGCGGCGCGTCTCGGCGCAATCACCGTCCGAACGAAACCGGCGCGATTCTTCTTGAATGGCGTGTTTCAAGGAGTGTATGTGTTGAAAGAGCATCTGGATGAAGCGTATCTGAGCGCGCATTACGGCCATGATCAGTTTATTTTTCAAAGCACGAAAGAAGATGGGACGCCGAAAAAATTAAAGAGGCAAGACCGCATGATCTTCGTAGATTTCCAACAATGGGCGCGTCAAGAAACGCCGCTTACCATGCAAGAAGTTCAGCAGCGCGTGAATATTGACAATCTGGTGAGTTGGGTGCTTTCTATTGCCTTTTGCAGCCCGACAGACGCGAATCAAGGGCCAGTTCTCCTCGATAAAAACGATCCTCATGCCCGATGGTTTTGGATTAACTGGGATATGGATCATAGCTTTCAAGACCTGTATAAAAAGGCAGCGCATCCCTGGGAAATGAACGGATTCGAGCCGCTTTCCATGCAAGACGCTCGCGGCGCGTTATTTTTTCGCATGATGGAAGGCGATCTTGAGTTTCGTGAATATTTCTTTCGCGCGTTTACCACCGCGATGAACCATATGTTGACGCCGGAATTTTTGGATGAACGGCTGGCCTATTATGAAAATATCGCAAGAGATTACGGCATTCCTGAACGGGACTATATCGAAATCACTCGCAAATTTTTCCGGTACAGAAAGTCCGTTTTGCGCAAACAGATGCAAGAAATATTCTCTGCCGGACCGAGCCATCTTTGTATCGTCAAAAATTCACAGCA
This sequence comes from uncultured Candidatus Moduliflexus sp., assembly GCA_964602655.1. Classification (GTDB taxonomy): domain Bacteria; phylum Moduliflexota; class Moduliflexia; order Moduliflexales; family Moduliflexaceae; genus Moduliflexus. Next base: position 3,943 of record CAZRSF010000053.1, on the reverse strand, counting down.
GCAGATAACCCTGGAAATTGACGGGTACGTCGAGGAATCGGATTATGTCGGATGGTATTTCGAAGACATGACGATCAAAGTAAACGCGATCCCCGAACCAGGTTACATATTCTCTCATTGGCTTGTCAACGGGCAAAAAGTCGCTGGCAGTAGGGCGAATACGCTGGAAATTCCGATAACTGCCGATCTGATGATCGAAGCGGTTGTCATCAAGTAATCTCATCATGAAACGGCGTCAACATCATCTTATCCTCTTATGTATAGCGATATACTGTCTTTTTCTGGCCTTTGTTCGAATAAGTCAGGCCGAAACGCCATCTCGTCGGCAATTGCCCGGTAAAATTGTTTTTCAAGCCGAGCATGACGGCGATTGGGAAATTTACGCCATAAATGCGGATGGAACTCATCTTGTGCAATTGACGAATAATCGGTTTGCCGATGAGCATCCGTGCTGGTCGCCGGATGGAACACAGATCGCGTTTACGTCGAATCGAGAGGGACACTATGAAATCTATACGATGAACGCTGATGGAACCGGAGCAAAGCGTTTGACACACCAGACATCGGATGCGAAAGAACCCGACTGGTCGCCGGACAAGACGCATATCGTATTCACGTCATATTCCCGCCTTCGGAACGAAGGCCATCTGTACATCATGAAACGCGATGGAACAGACGTTCGAAAACTGTCCGAGATACAAGGCTACAGCACACAACCGCGATGGTCGCCGGATGGAAAGAAAATCACCTTTTCTTCCATGCAATATAATCTGGATTGGGGGATTCACACATTCGATGTCAAAAATAATCGGATCGAACGTCTCACCGGCAGTGGCTCAAGTCGGCCAGCATGGTCGCCGGATAACTCCCGAATCGTGTATCTGACGGAACGCCGGTATACACCATCTTCTATCGCGATCACGACTCTTTCCGATCACAATGCGCAAACGGTTTTTTCTTCCGAAAATATCGGAACACGTTCTCTGCTGGCATGGTCGCCCGATAGTCGCTATATCATCTACCCGCGAACCCAGAATATCGAGACTCCTAACTGGCAGCTTATCGCGATGGAATTGGCAAGTAAACAGGTTTCGGAGATCGCGAAACATCCCGTGCAAGGGCTGTGGCCGGATTGGGTTTCCGGGAAAATTTCAGACGAGATTTTTACGCAGCGCGGCATTCCCTGGCGATTAAAGTATGTCTATGAATCCGAATACTCTCTCAGCGCTGCCGGCGGAATGAGAGAGGACGCTGACGCGCTGAATGGAAAGGCCATTCTGGGAATGGCAGGCGATCAGGCTGGTTTTATGGCGTATGGGCCGTATAAAGAGTTTCCTGCCGGAGATTATACCGTAGGTTTCAGGCTGAAAACCCCTGCTGCTGAAAAGAAAGAAACGCCAGTCGTCCGAATCGAAGCAGTGGCCGTCAAAAACGGCACTCAATTAGCGGAACGAACATTATACGGCGACGATTTTTCCGGAAAGAAACGATACCAAACCTTCGAACTGGCATATTCTTTGGATCGCCCCCAGGAATTGGAGTTGCGAGTTTTCTTTTTTGCGAAAGCCACCGTCTTGCTTGATCGTATCACGCTTTCGGCCACCGTGCAAGATAGCAGATAGTGTCGTGAATCTAAATCATTTTGACGACCATCATCGTAAAATCATCGAATTGCGGCTCGCCTTCGGTAAACGTCAGAATATCGCTCGTAATGCGTGACATCAGCGCTTCGGCAGAGAGGGCGTGATGCTGCTTGATTTCTTCGATCAGCCGGTCTTCGCCGAATTCTTCCTGACGCGGATTGATGGATTCGGTGACGCCGTCGGTGTACATGACAATCACGTCGCCCGGCTCGACGGCGACCGTTTTTTCCTCTAATTCGATCTCATCTAACACGCCGAGCGCGATGCCGTCCGCTTCCAATAATTCGACCTGAGCGGTAGCGCTTCGATAAAGAATCGGCGGGTTATGCCCGGCGCTGACATACCGAAATATTCGATGCTGCGGATCAAGAATGCCATAAAACAAGGTGACGAACAGGCCGGAGGTCGCGCATTCCAAAATCAGGCGATTCGTTTGGATCACGGACTGCGCGACTTCGTTGACGCGCAAGGCGTTCGCGCGCATCAAGGCACGAGACAAGGCCATGAATAATGCCGCAGGCACGCCTTTGCCAGACACGTCGGCAATCACGAGACCGAGCATATCCGTTGTGATCGGAATAAAGTCATAAAAATCGCCGCCGACTTCTTTGGCCGGAAGCGACATCGCCGCCATATCCGCGCCTGTCAATGTCGGAATACTGCTCGGCAGCAGGGATTGTTGAATATTTCTGGCAATTTCCAATTCTTTGACTAAACGCTCGCGTTCCAACTGCTCCGCATGAAGCCGGGCATTTTCAATCGAAACGGCGGCCTGCATCGAAAGCGCAGTGGCGAGTTTCAAATCTCCGGCGGTATATTGAATCGGCGTGTCGTTGCTGATATTCATGACGCCGAACGTATGTTCTTCTACCTGTAACGGCGTGCAAATCAGCGACGCCACATCATGCTCTCCTTCGATAAATGCCGGATCGGAACGGACGTCATTCACGATTACGCCTTTGCCATGAATAAGAACGTTCCCGGCAATCCCTTCGCCTGCATGCAAAGAAAGCGTGTTTTCTGCGGCGGTGCCGACGGCGGCCAGCACGTAGAGCGTATTCGTCTGCGGATTCAGCATCATGACCGAGGCACTGCTGGCGGTAATCAATTTCCGCGCTTCTTCGATCACTAATTGCGCGACATCTACCGGCTTCAGGCAGAGCGCCATTTTTTGGGAAATCGTGTAGAGCAGATTGATTTCTTTATAGCGTTCGAGAGTTTCCGCGCTTAACGCCCGTTTTTCATATTCCCGTTCCGCCAAATGCGAAAGCAGCGCGGCAATTGCGCCCGCCTGTTCCTGTCCGATGACCCAGCCTAACGTTTCGCCTTCCAGTTCAATCGGAAACTTTTCGAGAGCGGCATCTGACGGCTCTGCGCCCAAAATGACTTGTTGCTCTTCATCCAGCACCGTAATCGCCGCTTTGCTCGTTTTCGTCAGTTCTTGCACGAGTTCGATCACGTCGCGCTTCATCAATTTTTTCAATCGCATGAGACTCATCGGTCGGATTCTCCCTTCTGTTCGTCGCGCAATTCCAATAAAAAGAGGTTCTTACACGCCTGGTTCGACGACGACAGCGTCTGTCTCAGGTCATGCCGCACCGTGAATGCGCCGTCGGCAACAATAATTTCAGGGCATTCTGCGCTGAGATGCGCCGTCAGTTCCTCAAAATTCTTCGCCCGGCGCGCGTCGAAATAGACGGAAAGCCATTCCGTCAGGCGATCAATCTCGTCGTTCGCCTCGCCTGCCACAATAATCTTCTTTTTCGCGGGAGCGCTCGACAACAGCGCCTTCACCCGCTGGTGCAACTGTCGCGAATCGATCGGCTTGGTCAAATAGCCGTCAATGCCGAAATGATACCCCATCTCCTGCTCTTGCAGCACGGATAAGACGATGATAGGAATCTCCATGCTGAACGGGTCGGTTTTGAGCGCAATCGCCACATCCAGGCCGTTCATTTCCGGCATCAACACGTCTAACAGAATCAGACCGGGGCGTTCGCGCCGGACTCGTTCGATGGCCTCTTTCCCGTTCTGCGCTTCGCGGATGGCGTAGCCTTCCGGCTCTAATTCCTGCCGCAGCAGCTTGCGAATCGAGGTTTCATCATCCACGATCAGGATCGTCTGTTTCTCGGAATTGTCAGAGAATTTGGAGAGCGCATGCCATTCCTGAAGATGTTCGAGAAACAGCGTTTTATTGACGGACGTAGAGAGATGCGCGGTTTCAAGCAGAATCGGCAGCGTAAACGAAAATACGCTGCCCTGATTCAGCACGCTTTCGACCCAAATCCGCCCGCCGTGAT
>CAZRSF010000052.1:43928-45552 GCA_964602655.1 uncultured Candidatus Moduliflexus sp. | reverse complement strand
ATCGGCAGGAACGACCCGAAGGTCAAACGCCTCGCCAAACTCAGCGCCGAATTGATTACGTTGCAAACGCAAGGCGGCTTGTTCGAATTATCGGCGAAAGAACAAAAAGCCCGCAAGCAGCAGGAAGAAAAATTGCAGGCCGAGATCGCCGCGCTGACCGCTGACATCGAGGAGATCAAGCAGAACAAAATCTATCGCAACGCCTTCGAATGGCGCTTCGAGTTCCCCGAAGTCCTGAACGACAACGGCGATTTTGTCGGCTTTGACGTGGTGATCGGGAATCCGCCGTATATTTCCAATTGGGATTTATCAGAAAGTAATAGAAACATGGTAGTCTTTTTAGAAAAAGAATATCAACCTTTTTTGTCAGGACACTGGGATTTATTCGGATGCTTTGTAATACTTGCTCACAAACTATCTAAGAATAAAGGCTTAAATTCTTTTATTCTTCCGACATCGTTCTATAAAGAGAAACATTCAACTGAATTAAGAAAGTTCTTTCTTGAACATGTTACAATTATTGAATTATTAGATTTTCAACAGCTTGTAGTTTTTGACGATGTTGCAAGGCAAACGGGAATTTATTTAGTTGAAAAATCCAAGCATGTAGAAAATAAAATAATTATCAAAGCAAATATTTTTAATTATGGTGATATGGTACCTCAAAATTTCTTTTTGGATTTAAAAAATTATGCTTTTAAAACATCGGTATCCGAAAGTGATATTTGTCTTTTCAAAAAAATAACTCATAATGCAATTTTATTAGGAGAACTTGTTTGTATTAACACTGGAGTTGTCGCACATTCAAAAAAAGAGAGCAATCTCAAATTCACTAAAGATGATGTGATCCACAAAGAGCTCAAAAATGGATATAAGAAATATGTTATTGGTTCAAATTTGTCTCCGTACTTGGTTATTTTTGAAGGAGATTATATTGATTATGAATCTAAAATGGAACATTTTCACCGCCCTAAATTTCCATTACTATTTGAATCTGAAAAAATTATTGTAAGAAGGATCAGTGGTAAAAATAATCGAATTATAGCCTGCTATGATTATTCTGGATATTATTCAAATGATAATTTAATGCATTTGGTTAAATGGAATCAAAACATTTTGAGTTTTCAAAAGCCAGAAAAAAAATGGAACATTATTGAGTCAACAATATCTCTTAAATATTTAACAGCCATATTAAATTCTCAACTTTGTACGTACTTTTTTAGCAAATTTTTAAGTACAGATACATTACAAGGAAGCTATTCAAGTATTTACCCTGAAGACATTAGGCAAATTCCAATCAAAAGAGATGAAGATAAAGAGAAGGCAATTATTGAACTGGTCAATTTGATAATTTCTGCCAAACAACGCGACCCCGCCGCCGACACCAGCGCCCTCGAAGCCAAGATCGACCGGCTGGTGTATGCGCTGTACGGCCTGACGCCGGAAGACATCGCGATTGTGGAAGGACGTCAGCCCTGAAAGGGCGTGATATGCCAGCGTCGGGCATCGCCCGACGAACGCGGCGGAACGATGGAACAATGCACGTTGGCGTTGGCATCGCCCCGTGTTCCCGTTTCGCAGGGCGTTGCCCTGCGCTGACGTATGCCGCCCTTTCAGGGCTGAC
>CAZRSF010000052.1:26178-43828 GCA_964602655.1 uncultured Candidatus Moduliflexus sp. | reverse complement strand
CCCGTTTCGCAGGGCGTTGCCCTGCGCTGACGTATGCCGCCCTTTCAGGGCTGACCGCGCCGCCAGGCGGCAGAACGCGAGATTGACCGGCTGGTCTATGCGCTGTACGGCCTGACGGCGGAGGAAATCGCGGTGGTGGAGAGACGCACGGCCGTGCGTCTCTACAGGCGCGACATTGTCCCGGCGAAATCAAACAGACACCAGTTCGACCGCGCCCCATGCGCCGATCCGGTCGCCGAGCACAATCACGGCGGCGTCAACGCCGTCAATCGTTTCGGCAAATTGCAAGGCGCGTTCAATATCCGACGCCTGGCGCACCATATTGCCGACCGCTGTCGCGCAGGCGTCCGCTAATGCCGCCGATTTCGCCAGAATCGTCGCGGCATCCGCGTTGCCGAAACTGATGGAATGTCCGACGGTGCCGGACGATGTGCAGAGGCCGCACGGCATCTGTTCTGCGGCGATTTTCAGGCCGATTTTCCCGGAAAGGCTTGATTTTCCGGCATACAGGCCGAACACTTTTGCCGATGCGCTCGCGGCAAAAATATCGCCGCCGTTTTCCACCAGGATGTCGGCAGAATAGGGGAGCAATTCGCGTCCGACCGCCTCGGCAATCGCGCCCGCAACCGCCGCAAACGGGCCGACGCCGACACGCGCTGCGGCGGCGGCCATGTCGCGGATAATCACCGGCGCATCTTCCGGCGCGTCAACCGGCTCGAACGAGGTTTGGAAAACGGTATGACCGGCAATGTATTGTTCGATCATTGCGCGGTAGCGATGCAATACGCGCCTTGCCAGATCGGAGAGATCGGGCTGCGAACGAATCCACAAATCCGTTTCTTTGACCGTCACACGATAGGACATCAACCCGGTTGATGTCTCCCACTCCCGATATGTCGGACGACCGAACCCTTTTGGCATAACGCTCCGGGGTTCTTCCCCTAAATGCTCATCATGACGGCTTTATACGGGCAGACTTTCAGGCATAACTCGCAGGCGATACATTTTTCTTTATCAAAGGAGACTTCCATTGTCGGGCGGCTGACGGAGAGCGCTCCTGTCGGGCACTGCGATATGCAGGCGGTGCAATGCGTACACCGTTTTTCATCCCAGACAACATCCTGCGCTAACGGCTCGTAATGGACGCCGACGCGAGCAAGATATTCCAGGCCGTCGTGAATCTCCTGGCGTTTTCCCTGCGCCGCGATCACCAGCATCCCTTTTTCTTCTTTGTTCGGCGTGATGCGCGCGCGGAGAATATTGACAATCCAATTGTAATCTTTGATCAGATGATAGGCAATCGGCTGCTGCACGGTCGCCTGATGAAACGAAAGCACAAAGGTTTTTTTGATCATGCCGTTTGTGGTAGTGGTATCCTGTGCATGAAGGATGTTCACCCTTCGACTCCGCTCAGGGTGACGGTCATGGTGAGCGGAGTCGAACCATGACAAACCTATGATGCACAAGGTAATCACGACCCCGTTTATGAATGGCTGCTGCTCTCAGCGTCGGCGTTATCGGAAAGAAAATTCGCCCCGCCCCTTCCCCCTCCCAAGAGCAGGGCTGTTACGTTCTATTTTTTGCCCTGAAAGGGCGCAGTCATATTAGCCCAGGGCGTCAGCCCTGGGAAAACAGCGCATCGGGCAGATTCGCCCTGAAGGGGCGTCTCATTGAGGCGCTCTTTCAGAGCGTACCTGCCGACATGCCCTCCTTCCCAGGGCTTCGCCCTGGGCTAATATGACTCGCGCCGTTGGCGCGTTGAGAACGTAACAGCCCTGCCTCCCAGGAGGGGAATTTGCTGAGAAGGACGCATTCGCGCGATTTCTTAAAAAATACTTTTTTACTTCAGGTCACGACAACTCGTCAATCCTATCTGAAAGAGAAGGTTGACAAGTCAAGAAAAAACCGCGTCCGTTCACGGCATGACTGCCTGACGAATCATCTCGATACGAGCGTAAAAAATTAAGAAAGGCTGATTTTCAGCCCTGTCAGGTCATATTCGCGGCGTATGTCGAAACTACAGTTTCGACATACAATGTACGATCTATTCGAACGTTGTCTGGTGAACCGGGTACGCAAGATTTGTTGACATCTCAGGCGAAATTCCATTGACAGAAGTCGAGAATACTCATATCGTTTGTGTAAGGCGTCGTTTCCCGAACCGTGAAATCAACACTCTCTAAAACAGGCATGGAAGAGCAACGTCACGAACAACTCGAACATCTCTATCAAGAACTTGCCGAATTGCGCGCGTTAGAAGAAAAGCGCAAGCGGGCGGAAGAAATCTCGCGCGTGCTTCTCAGCATCTCGAATGCCGTCAATACCACGTTTGATCTCAATGAATTGTACGCCTCAATTCATGCGTCGTTGGCGCGAATTCTCGATGTGACGCATTTTTATATCGCGCTCTATCATCGAGAGATCGATCACATTACATTTCCCTACAACACCGATCATCACGAGCATCCCTTCGAAGACATCCCACAAGCCAGTCAATCGAAGAGTTTGACCGCCGTCGTGATTCGAACGGGAACCCCCTTACTTCTTACTGATTGCGAACATTCGAGCGTGATTGCGACGGGCGAACGCGAGCTGATCGGCACGCCGTCGCAAGTCTGGTTGGGCGTGCCGCTGATCACCAATAACGACGTGATTGGCGCGATGGTCATGCAGCATTATACCAACCCGCATCAGTACACCGATCGCGACGTTGAAATCTTCCAATCGGTTTCGGAGCAGATCGCCCTTGCCATTGCGAGGAAACAAGCCCAGAAAGACCTTGAAACAGCGAAGGCCGAAGCCGAATCCGCCAATCTTGAATTGTTAGAGGCCAACCGGCAGCTCGCCAAAGCCATTACGAACGCCAATATGATGGCGAATCAGGCGAAAGCGGCGACAAAGGCCAAAAGCGAATTTCTCGCCAACATGAGCCATGAAATTCGCACGCCAATGAACGCCATGATGGGGTTCACGGATTTGCTGTCGAAGACATTTCTGACGAACAAGCAGAAAGATTACGTTCAGAAAATTCAACTTGCCAGCCATTCGCTGCTGCGGATTATCAACGACATTCTCGACCTCTCCAAAATCGAAGCCGGAAAGCTGGAATTGGAACATACCGCCTTCCGCATTCAGGATGTGATGGACAGCCTGTCGGACATGTTCTCGAATAAAGCCGCTGACAAGGGAATCGAACTGCTGATCTCCGTGACGCCTGAGACGCCGATCTCCGTCATGGGAGACCCGCTGCGGTTACGACAAATTCTGATTAACTTAACCAACAATGCCATTAAATTTACCCCTGCCGGAGAGGTCGTTGTGACGGTAGGATTGGGAGGAAAAGTCGGAGAAGCTCGCGTTCGCGTCGAATTCGCTGTCGCTGATACCGGCATCGGAATTTCTGCGCCGCATCTGCCGAGGCTGTTCGAGTCATTTTCTCAGGCAGACGGCTCAACCACTCGCCAATATGGCGGAACGGGCTTAGGATTGACCATCAGCAAGCGCCTGGTTGAAATTATGGGAGGGGAGTTAGCGGTCGAAAGCGAACTGGATAAAGGGAGTAGGTTTTATTTTTCGATCCCGTTCGAGCTTCCTCCCGGCGCAACAGACCAGCAGTTTATTCCGCCGCGACGTTTTCGAGATCGGCGTGTCCTGGTGGTGGATGATAATAAAACGTCGCAAAAATTCTTGCAAGAGATGTTGACATCGTTTTCGTTTCATGTCACGCTGGCCGGGTCTGGCCCGGAAGCCCTCACACTCTTAGAACAGGCCATCTCTTCGGCTCCATTCGATTTAGTGCTGATGGATTTGGTCATGCCAGGCATGGACGGGATCGAAACCAGTCGTCATATTCGGGCGCATGAGCATCTGAGTCGAATTCCGATTATCATGATGACGGCGTTTGGCCGGGAAGAAGTGATGCAGCAAGCCGGAAAAACCGGCATTAATGGTTTTTTGATCAAACCAGTCAAAGAACCGTTACTCTTCGAAACGATTATGAATATTTTCGAACACCATTTGCTTGACGTAGAGCCTGATGATGCGGTTGTCTGCGAGGCAGAGACCGCGATCAATTTCGAACACGCGAAAATTCTCTTAGTGGAAGACAACCACATGAATCAGCAATTAGCGGCGGAAATTCTGCGTATCGCCTCCGCCGATGTGGAGACGGTCAATAACGGAGAAGAGGCGATTCAGGCGATTCAGCGCAACACGTATGATCTGATTTTGATGGATATTCAAATGCCGCACATGGACGGTTTCGAAGCGACGAGACGCATTCGAGCGGATGCGCGCGTCCGCCATCTGCCGATTATCGCGATGACGGCTCACGCGATGTCCGGGGATCGCGAGAAATGCCTGGAAGCCGGGATGAATGACTACGTGACGAAACCGATTGTCACGGAGCAACTTTATGCCGCCCTGTCAAAATGGCTGCCCCAATCTCATGCGACTCCATTATCTCCGCCTCCGCCCGCTTCTGCGCCAGCGCGCGCGCCGAAATCGCCTGCGCCTGCTCGGCAGCACGATGACACGCTGCCTGACCTTCCCGGCATTGATGTACCGCTCGCGCTCAAACGCCTGGGCGGCAATTGTCATTTCTTCAAAGAATTATTACAAGAATTTTTCGAAACGTATTGCGATATCAGCAGCGCCATTTTTCAGGCGCTTGACCAGAAAAATTACGCGACCGCGCTGAATCTTCTGCACACATTCAAAGGCGTCAGCGGCAATATTTCCGCCAATCGCGTGTTTTCCCTGACCGAACGCCTGGAAAAAGAAATTCGATGGGGAAACGTTCACCATTTAGCCCCGTTGCTGAAAGCATTCGACGAGGCATTATGCGAAGTATTCGACTCGATTCGCTCGCGAATTTTGCCCAAGCCCTGCCCGTCTGAGACCCACGCATCCCCATTGTTATCGAACGAGGAGGTCACGGACGTCGCTGCGCTGTTCCAAAAGCTTTTTCACCATCTTTCCAACACGAATCTGGAGGCAGAAGATTCGTTGTCAACCCTCAAGCTCTTTCTGAACGGCCATGCGAAGCCAGAAGATATGCAAGCGTTAGAACGCGCGGTGTATAGCCTGGATTATGAGCAAGCCATTCTCTCATTACACAAACTGGCAGACACCTTACATCTCTCTCTGGACAGCTATGATGACTGAACCATTGTCAAAACCAACGGTGTTAATTGTCGATGATATTCCCATGAATATCAAGATTCTTGGAGACGCGCTCAAATCCGACTATACTGTCCGTTTTGCGACCGATGGAACCAAAGCCTTAGAGATCGCCACGTCGTCTCCGACGCCGGATTTGATTCTTCTGGACATTATGATGCCAGGCATGGACGGGTATGATGTCTGCCGCGCCTTGAAAAAGGAGAATGACACCCGCAGCATTCCCATTATTTTTATCACGGCCATGACGCAGGAAGAAGATGAGGCCAAAGGGCTTGAATTAGGCGCGGTTGATTATATTACCAAACCGTTCAGCCTGCCGATTGTTAAAATGCGCATCAAGACGCATATCGAACTCAAACGCCATCGCGATATGTTAGAGAATCTCTCGTTTTTGGACGGATTGACCGGCATTCCGAATCGCCGCAGATTCGACGAATGTTTCGACCTGGAATGGAAACGTTCGGAACGATCATCGGCATTTTTATCGGTGATTATGGTTGACATTGATTTATTCAAACAATTCAATGATTTTTATGGCCATCCGCATGGCGACGATTGTTTGAAGCTCGTCGCCAAAACGTTGGCAACGTCGGTCAAACGCGCTTCCGATTGCGTGGCGAGGTATGGCGGGGAAGAATTTGTCTGCATCCTGCCGAACACGGATATTCAGGGCGCGATTCAGGTAGGCGACGCGATGCGGCAGAATGTCGAAACGTTGCGCATGCCGCACGAACGTTCGAGCGTCGCCGACCATGTGACGATCAGCTTAGGCGCGGCGACGATTATTCCCACCCGCGATCAATCGCGCTTCGGTTTGCTGGAAGTCGCTGACAAGAATTTGTATCGCGCCAAAGCGGATGGTCGGAATTGCCTGAAGAGCACCGATATTTCGCTTGGCGTCGAATTGTAAACCGCACCGCGAACGCCATCGTTCGCAGCTACAGGGCTGTTACGTTCTCGTTCCACGCTCCGCGTGGAATGCTCGCAAACCGCCGCTCTGCGGCGAGACGGGACGCGGAGCGTCCAAGAAACCGCATTCCACGCGGAGCGTGGAACGAGAGGCAATAGCGTGGCGCTGCCACGCGGCAAAAGCAAGCTTTTGCACTCCTGAACATCTATGATTTCAATCCAGAAAGACATCGGCACGCGCGAAAAATTACGGATATTATCGCAGGATTCTCAGTATGATTTGGCCTGCGCATGCGGCATGAATAATGACGACCGCCGCCACCGCTCGCAGGACGATACCTGGATTTATCCGGTCGCGCTGCCGGAACGCCGCACGAAAACGTTTTTATTCAAAACGCTGATTTCCAACGTCTGCGTCAATGATTGTAAATACTGCCCGCTCCGTATGAATCGCGATCCCCGGCGCTGTACGCTGACGCCGGAAGAAGTGGTCAACACATTTTGGGAATATTATCGCGCCGGAAAAGTCATGGGACTCTTCATCAGCAGCGGCGTGATCGGTACGCCGGATCAGACGATGGAGCGGTTGAACGCGATTGCGGCGATACTGCGGAAGCAGCATTTCAAAGGCTACATGCACCTGAAAATCATTCCCGGCGCATCGGATGCCGCGATTGAGGAAGCGGTCTCCTTAGCCAATGCGGTCTCTATCAATATCGAAACTGCGGGTGAACAGCATTTTAACACGCTCTCCACCACCAAACACTATCTCGACGACGTGATTCGCCCGATGAAACTGATTCACAACCTGACGCAGCCCGGAGCGCCCTATCGCAAAGTGCGCCAGACCACACAATTCGTCGTCGGCGCGTCGGATGAAACGGATCAGGAAATCGTCAATTATTCCTGGGGATTGTATCAACGCTTAGGCTTGCAGCGCATCTATTTCAGCGCGTACCAGCGGGGATTGGGCGAGCGCGAATTGCCCGGCGAGCATGACGCCCGCAGCAATCAGGAGATGTTAACGCGGGAACATCGGCTGTATCAGGTAGATTGGCTCATGCGCAAATACGGATTTTTGCTGGAAGATTTCGTATTCGACGGCAGCGGCAATCTGTCGTTAACCACTGACCCGAAGGAACTCTGGGCGCAACGGCATCCGGAATTTTTTCCATTGAACATCAATACCGCTGAAAAAGAGGCGTTGCTGCGCGTTCCCGGACTCGGCCCAACAACGGTCAATACCATTTTAGCGCAGCGAAAACAGGGGCAGCGGATTCGCTCGCTGCACGAGTTGGGTCGGGTGGGGAAACGCCTGCAAAAAGCGGCAGGATATGTCATCTTCTAAAGGAGCGCAAACGCTTGCTTTTGCACTCCTGGTTTCAGCCCCGACAGGGTTTCAAGCCCTGTCAGGGCTTGATCCAATGTGGTAACGAAAAGATCGGGCAGGATTAACATGAATGCAGCGCCTCCGCAGCAGAGATACCAATATCGCATGCTTCAGACAGGAACGCTTCCGCTTTCTCCTGGCGGCGCGATAGACCTCTCCAAAGAACATCGCTGCACATCCGTCGCCATCTGGCCTGCCGCCGAACCGCCTCTCCCGGCGCAGACCATCTTTACCGATCCGAATTTCACGCTCGCCGGAAAGAAAGAGGCGCAGAAACATGCTGCGCACATCGGCCTCGCGCTTGACACTATGCGCGTCATCTTCGTGACGCACCGCCATCGCGACCATCTTCCGCCCGATCTCAAGCGCGAAACCATGCATGTATTTCAAAAACACGTCCCCGCCGAATTTCCAGGCATCGCCGTCGAGCCTTGTCCCGGACATGCGCCCGATTTGCATGCGCTCATTTTCCGAACCACGCAACACAAAACGGTCTGGGTCGTCGGAGATGCCGTATTGAATCAAGAATGGCTGCTGGCATGGGGCTATTTCTGGCCGAATAGATATACCCCCGCAGAGATTGCGGAGACCTGGCGCAGTGTCGCCAAAATTCTGGCGAACGCCGACATTGTGATTCCCGGGCATGGCGACGAAATTCTCATTACGCTCGATCTGCTCAGTAATGTACTCACAGGATTTCTGGCCGCGCCCTACGCCGTCATGGCTCCCGACGTTGCGCCGATGCTTCGACAACGCGTACAAGAACTTAAAAACGCCGCATCGTAGAAACGACAGGGATAGGCGTAAGCCGAAACATCCTTTCTTACGCCTATCCCTGTTGTTCGAAAAACGACATGCAGGAATACCCGAACATTGACTTTTCACAGATTTCGACCTATTCTATTTTCGAACGAACAAGTTTAGTGCAAGTGGACACGTTTGCGTCGCCCTGGAAAAAAGGGGGCGATTTTTCGACTTTTTTCGCGTCTCTGCCGGATATTCTTGCCGGAAAAGACCTTGATCGGATCGTCAAAAAAACAGTTGAGGCCATTCGCAAAGAGCGTCCGGTCATCATGGCGCTTGGCGCGCACGTCATCAAATGCGGCCTGTCGCCGATTGTGATTGACCTGATGGAACGCGGCATTGTGTCGGCGATTGCGTTGAATGGCGCGGGAATCGTGCATGATTTCGAGCTTGCGTATATGGGACATACCTCCGAAGATGTCGCCGCCGCGATTTCGTCCGGCGAATTCGGCATGGGACGCGAGACGGGTTATTTTCTCAACGAAGCGATCACGCAAGGCGGGAAAGAAGGCTGGGGCATCGGCGAATCGGTCGGGCGCGCGATTATCGCGGCCTCGCCGCAGTTTGTGAAATATAGTCTGACCGCCGCCGCTTTTAAATTGGGCATTCCGGTCACGGTGCATATCGCCATCGGCACGGATATTATTCATGTCCATCCGAATGCCAGCGGCGCGGCCATCGGCGAAGGATCGCATCGCGATTTCAAACGCTTTGTCGGCGTCGTGTCCCAGCTTGAAGGCGGCGTCTATTTCAATGTCGGCTCTGCCGTGCTGCTGCCGGAAGTCTTTTTGAAAGCCGTCTCAGTGGCGCGGAATCTTGGGTATCAATTGCAGCATTTTACGACGGTGAATATGGATTTTATTCGTCAGTATCGCCCAACGCAGAATGTGGTGTGCCGACCGACAGCGGACGGCGGCGAGGGCTTCTCGCTCATCGGGCATCATGAATTGATGCTGCCGCTGCTGGCCGCCGCCATTATCGAACAGGTGTAATATGAATACAATACGGAAAGCCTATCGCGCCGGAAGTTTTTACCCGGCGACGGATCGCGCCTGCCGCGAGCAGATTGCCGCGTGTCTCGATGATTATCAACCGCCCGACGAACCGCTGCGCGTCATCGCGGGAATCGTGCCTCATGCCGGCTGGGTGTTTTCAGGCGCGACTGCCGCGAAAGTCTTCAAAAGCATCGAGGAAAAATCCGATCCGCAAACATTTGTGATTTTCGGCGCAGTGCATGTCTGGGACATCGGACGCAATGCCGCAATCTTTGCCGAAGGCGTCTGGCAAACGCCGTGCGGCGCGATCAATATTGATCGCGAACTGGCCGCCGCAATTTTGGAAACCTGCCCGGATATCGCGGAAGAGAATCCGTCGGCGCATACCCGCGAACATTCGATAGAAGTGCAGGTTCCCTTCATTCAATACCTTTTCCCTGAAGCCAAAATCGTGCCGATTATGGTCAATCCGAATCGTTCGGCGGTCGAACTCGGACGACAGATCGGCGAGCGGCTGGCGTCCTATCCGACACCGGTTGCGATTATCGGCAGTACGGATTTGACGCATTACGGCCCCAGTTTCGGCTTTACGCCGTTCGGCGTGGGGATCGAGTCTCTTGCGCCAATGAAAGCGAATGATCGGGTTGTGATTGATTTGGCGACAGCGATGAAAGCTGTTGAGGTGATTCTGGAAGCAGAAAAACATCATAACGCCTGCGGCGCGGGCGCGATTGCCGCCACCGTCGCTGCTGCCGCCGCGCTCGGCGCGACACAAGGGTACTTATTGGAACATATCACCAGTCAGGACGTCATGCCGGAACGCCCGGCCAGCGATTTCGTCGGCTATGCGGGGATGGTGTTTTGATCATGCTCAGACTTCCGAGGTTTTCGAAACCTCGGAAGTCTCTCTGTATTGTTACCACTCTTTCGGCTCAAAATCGGCGTCGTTCAGCAGGCGCACCGTATCGCCGCGTTGCCCGATGACAAACAGCCCTTGCTGATAGGCATAGCGATCCACGCCCTCGTCAATGACGATGCCCGCCACCGCGCCAATCAGCTTGCGGTCTTTGTATTCCGGGAAAAACGCTTTGAACCGGCTCAAGTCTTTCAGATGGTCTTTGACATCTTGGACGCCTAACGTGCTTTTGACCTCAATCATGACGACATATTCATCGCCCACCGCTAACACGTCCACTTCTAACGTCTCGCCGTTCCGTTCGCGTTTATTGCGCGGCGAAACGCCGTCAATGCCGAAGCCTCTTGATTGAAACAGCCGTTTCGCCGCTGGCAGGACAAGCCCTTCGACGAATCGCCCCCATTTGCCGATTAACGCATCCAACTTTTTATCGGTAGCCTTGATCTGATGCTCCGTCTTTTTGAATCGCAAATCGGTTTCCGCAAACAGATCCCATATTTTTTGAAATCCTAATTCCATTTCAGCGACAGTCATAATGCGTCCCTCTTTCTTGTAACTTTTGGTGACAATACGTATGATGTTGTCTCATCTCTTGTCAATATACGCCCGTGCCGCCCGCCCGTCAAGACAAAAACGCCGGGCAGCCCGCGAAGGTCTGCCCGGCATGGTTTGATTGCGTCCCAGATAATCAAGAACAAGGAAAGAAGAGAACGTACTATCGAGAACATTGCTGACGCAACGTATTTACCTCTTGAAGGGCGGCGTCCGGCACGGCCTTTTCGCTGATATGGCGTATCGCAAGAATTTCATCTAGCATGGAAACGGCTTCAGCCTTCTTTCCGCGCTCATACGCGAACAGGGCTCGGTGGTAATACGATTCCCACGCCATATTATCAACGCGAATCTGCTGTTGAAAATATTCATCTGCCTGGAGAAGTTTCCCTTCCTGTTGATATAATTTTCCAAGACGAAAATTTACGTCAAGCATGAACGGCGCAAGGGCGAGTAAACGTTCATATATTGTAATCGCTTGAGTTTGCGCGTGAAGCGATTCGAAACTTTCGCCGATATTATATAACATTTCGAGGTCATTCGGATACAAGTCGAATGCCTTTCGATAGCATTCAAGCGCCGCTTGCGGCAAATACGCATTATAGAGTTTCCGCGCCTGCATTGCGTGATACGCTGCTCGAAGCATACGGATTTCGAATCGCGCGGCAAACACGCTGACGGCAATCATGATTGTTGCCAGCGCAGTGAATGCGCACCGTACTTCTGGGCGTTGGAAGGAAAGCGAAAGCGGCGGCGCATCATGATGCGCCAATCCGATTAACAGCCAGAACAACGAGGCTATGACGGTAAAGCGAAGATTTTGCATCAAGAGACCATCGAGCAGTATGCCGATCAATGCGGAGGCGATGCCGTATGCGATGATGGTTTTTCGGCGGAACAGGGCACGAAGCGTTTCGAACATCACCCAGAGAAACAGGCCGTATCCGATGACGCCGCCATCATGCAGCAGTTCCAAATGTTCGTTATGCGGATGCTGCACTCGCGGATGCAAGGCAGACATGCCCCATTTTTTCGCAATCTGACGCTCGTTTTGATCCAACGGGAAATAGATGGCAAACGTACCGACACCATGTCCGAAAAACGGACGTTTCCAGATCATCCGAAGCGTCGTCTCATACCACCCCATTCGCTGCGTCCATGAGCCGGTTGTCATGAGTTTCGTAGATCGTTCGAGTGTCGGAAAGGCCGCATACCCGACGAGAATGCAGCCGACGAATAGCGCAAACGCGAATACGGCATGTTTTCTGAGAGATGAACGCAAGGCATCTTTCCACTCCATGATGGCAAAGAAGCTGAGGGCGCATGCCGCGCACATCCATGATCCCCGCGTTTGGCTCGCCAACAAGGCAAATCCCGAGCAGACAAAGACGATACCCCACCATGCGCTGCGGCGACGCTCTCGAACGGCATTCACCCAACAGGCCGCAATAAGCGGCAGCAATAGCACGTAAAATCCGCCGACGAGATTGGGATTGCCGAGCGTGACGAAAATTCTCGTTCCGAACGGGAATTGCGAACCAAAATAGTTGCCATAGGGATTGAGCAGCGCAACGCCGAAAAATTGGCTTGCGCCGTAGATGGCAAGCAGTAGCGCGGCAAGGCCAAGCAGGAACAGCAGGCGAGAGCGGCATCGCTCGTCCGCAATGGCAGACGCGACGAAAAAGAGCAAAAATTGACTGCTGACATTGAACACATAAACGCTATCCGTATAGGAGAATAGCGCAGCGTTCAAAAGAGTATAGAACGCATAACAAGAGACCGCTGCGGTTGCGCGGCTTCTTTTGAATAGCTGAGATTTCGAGGAAAGAAGCGAGGCGGCAAGCATTGCGGAGGCACAGTATGCCATAGAACAGACGAACAGAGCGTTTTTCGGCGTTTCGAACGGACGGAAAAAGAGGCGGGAGACAATGAACGGCAACGTGAATACATAAAACAGCAAGATAGACTTGACAGATTTTTCGAGAAAACAGGCAAAAGTCTTCGGCTGAAACATCATAAAAGATGGATAACGTAAAAAACCTGACCAACTGTTGAAGGTCGGTCAGGTTTCACATGCGTCAATGAATAATGAAAATGGACAATCAGCACATCGGCACGCCCGATGCATTTATCGGGCAACCAGTCCGTCTTTTTAGGGCACCCATTGTCCCGCCAACATTCCATCCTGTCTGTCCCGAATATGTATAATCAGACAAACGCCAAACGCCGCCTTCCAGCTTTACGGTCACCCGTTTAGGCGTTGAGTTATTCGCGTCCCCATCCTGATTATCCGTAATATATAAATATTCTTCGTTTGGTTTGCTTGCGTCTTTCTCGAAACCCCAGACGTTGAACCAGTGTCCGCTGACGCCATCTCGTGTTACCATAATCATGACCGCGGATTGCTCGCGGATTTTCAAATTCACGCTGTTTATACTGAATGATTCTTCGGAGTAATAGCTACCGAGAGACTCGGTCGGCCAGTAACTTCCCCCTCCTGTTTTTTCAATATAGTTCGTTTTGATCGATGAAGACAATGTGTTATCCCCGCCGAACCACCATGCGATTGAGTCTTTCGGCCCAGGCCCGCCGATATTCCAAGCATTGACCCAATACTCCTGAAATTTGCGGAATACATCCTGAGCGTTATTGAAGGCGGTCGCCCAGTCTCCCCACATCAAGGCGTTGGCTGGAGCCGCCGCCCAACACATATTCATGCCATCTTCGCTCGTCAACTTTTCAGCATCATAGTACGTACCGGACAGCATGACCTTTTCGGTTTGCGGCGATGTCGGCGTTGCCGTGACACCCGGGGTGGGGTTAGCCGCCACCGTCGGTGGAACGGCTGTCGGACGTTCCACCGGCTGCGACGGCGCGGGCAGCGGATTCACGCCGGACACGACTGCGCCATTCTGAATCAGCGTGATCGGCGCGATGCCCGCATTGACGAGAAACGCATCCAGCCAGGACGCAATGCCGCCGCCCGGCCATGAAATCAGCGTCACCGCATTGCTGGTCCAGGAGGTTGAGGAGGAAAACGTCTTGACCGATCCATGACTCACGGACGCGCTACTGACGTTCGAATTAATATTGACGCCGCCGAACAGACCGATGACCAAAATCGAGGGTTGGCTTGCGCGAAAGACAACATGGAACGGGCCTGCGGTCGTGACGGCTTGCATCGAGTTGGTTGATGTGTTCTGCGTGGTGTATTCCAGGACGTAATCACCTGCCGGAACGCTGATTTGAAATTCGTTGTTCGTTCCAACATAGGCTCCGAATTGCCCGTCGCCTTTGGCGGAATAGAAACCCATTTGATTGGAATTTTCGGAGGTCTGCCAGTCCGGCCCGACAGGAATATTCGGCGCAGTTGGCTTGCTGGAGTTGTCTTCTTTGCAACTGATGATCAGCCCGACTGACAGGGCGGTTGCAAGAATAAGGCCGCTAATCGTTGATGTACCCCCCCCCCTGCGAAAAAATTGACGCAGACTCTTCATAACATATCCTCCCGTTTTCATAGAAATCGTGTTGCGCAAAAAAAAGCTGTCAGACACGTCGAATAATGTCTGACAGCTTGCTTGATTCAGACAAACCGCTTTTTAGATGAGAAGATCGGTTTTGTCAAGCAAATTTTAGGTGTAGTGAATAATGGGGCAACCGTGCCGCAAAGCAAACACATACAAATTATGTCAGCGCCGAGCGATAACGATGATTTTCAAAGGCTTGGATTATTTTTTTCTTCATAGTTCTGCAATCGTTTCATCCAATAACCGGGCTTTCTTTTCAGGTGCATGACCGCAAGGATATAAATTTCTGTTCCGTCAAAATAATAGATAATCCCATACGGAAATACTTCCAGAATCGTTCTTCTTGTATTGAACGTCAGCCTTCCCCACGTTTCGGGAAAGGCCAACATCCGCCCGATGCTCTGTTCGACATCTGCAATAAATTGCGCTCCAAGCCCTGAAAACTGCTGTTCATAATATTGAATCGCCTCCAAATATTCGGCTTGCGCGTCAGGATCGAAGCTATATTTCATAGATTGACAAGTCTCCTTGCTTCGGCCAAAACCTGCTGTCCCGGAATTGTTTTTGTGACGCCATTTTTGATATTTGCCAGGCGTCGTTCGGCTTCTTCTCCCCATAATAAATCAACATAATTGGTTTGCTCCGGTTCTTCGAGGCTTTCAAGCAATTCTTTCGCCAATTGCGCTCTCGATAGGCGCGGAAGCGTTTTGAGGTTCTGCGTAAATATCTGTTCTGCAATCATTTTTCAAAAGAACTCATCTGCTCGTCTTGAACACCCCAATATAAAAAATGCGCTCAAAACGAACAGAGATGTTCTTCATTGGTAATAATTCCGCACACAGTGGACGTTTATCCGAACGTCAGCAATTCCGGCTTGACCAGCATGATTATGCCGAGCGCCAGCATCAATACGCCGCTGATGAGTTTCAACACGCGCCCTTCTTTTTCCGATAGCTTGCGCCCGCCCATCTTCCAGGCGAACACGCCGACAATCACGGCTAACGGAATGACATACACAACATTATATAACACCAAATAGAAATAATATTGGAGGCTCGATAAATTTTGGAGCGTCAGCACTCTGGTGTAAATCGCAGGGAAACCCGCCGTGCAGAGGAGTTCGATCAAGTTTGCCGACACGGCCAGCGCGGCGGTGCCGAGAATCATCGCCGGAAGCGCTGTCGTATTGACGATTTTCCGCATTTTTTTAAAGAGTTTCGGCTGCGCGGATTCGGGAATCGTCAACGAGACGCCTTTTTTAAAGAAAAAGAAATCCTTACAGTTGATCGCCCCCATAATTAACGCTAATACGGCAATGCCGATCCGCATGTATTTGACATAGCCCATGTACAGAAACACATTCAGCCAGGCGATCATGAAGAGAAAATAAATGACGCCGGAGGCGAGCACGAAAATTCCACCGATAATCAAAATCTTCGCGCGGGATTTGGCGTATAAGACGAGGGTCAACAGGAACGAAAGCACCCACATCGCGCAGGGATTGAAGCCGTCCAGTCCGCCGATAATCAGCGTAAACAACGGCAATCCGATTTTCGAGACATTGACGCTGATGCGTTTCGTGAGTCGAATATTTTCCTCTGTGGAAGGCGTTGGCGTGACTGCTGGCGATGCTTGAACGGATTCCTGCGTATTCGCTGCCGTTGCGCCGGGGGCTTCGGAACTTGACGGCGCGGTGGACTCGGCTGATGCCGCAGGCGCGGTCACGACAAATTCCATATCTTTGCGCGGCGCAATCGTCGCTGAAAATAACTGCCACCCCAGCGGTTGCTTTTTGGCGGCTTGATCCAACACGAGCCAGACGGCCTGACTCGGTCCTAATTTCGTAATCGGGTCTATGCAGCCATTTTTGATACAATGCACGATTTGCTGCTCGATTTTCGCGCCGGATGTTTCGTCGTCGCTGTAGCCGACATCATGCCAATCGCCGATAAACGTCATCGGCACACTGGCCGAGGTAATCTTATATTCTTTCCGCATCGCTTCGGCCAGCAAGGCGAATTCAGGGTGATTCCAGACCTCGAACGAACGCATTTCCATTTCCGGGTATTTCTCGCGAAGCGTCGTCAAAAAGGCTTCCTCATCCTTGCAATGCGGACAGCCATCCCCCCAAAACAAGTATAAGATCGGATGATCGGCGGCCTGCGCGTCCCGAACCATCGCCGAACCAAGCAGCAGTCCCATCGCAACCACCACAAACAAAGAGAGGAGCAGGCGGTATAACACTCGCATACACATATTCATCAATGCTACGCGCATGTGTTTCGCGCCTTTTCCTGCGTCAAACACATGCGCGTAACTCGTTATAATTGTTCAAGATCAAGTAAGATGACCGGGGCGTCACGCAGCAGCGCGATTCCCCAAATCAGCCGTGTGCGCTTTTTCGCAGCCATGATCGCGGGCAACGGAAAAATCTGCGTGACCGGCAGCGTGACCAATTGCTGCAATTCTTGAATCAGCAGCCCGACATATTCCTCTTGCTGTCTGATTGTTGTCACCAGGATTCGTCCCGGCAATGCGCTTGCCGATGATTCAGAACCTACGAATGTCGGACAACATGCGGGGCGCTGACGCATATACTGCGATAGCCGGAGAATGCGTAATTGTCGCCCTTTATAAGGAATAGACGGGCGCGCGTCTGCCACCCGTCCGACAGGATGCGCTCCTTCTGAGAGCAACTCTTCGATCTGGTTGGCATGAACACCATACACATTTTCTTCCGCCGCAAACACCAGCACATCAATACGATGACGCATCTAATCCTGATGTTGACCCAAGAAGGTGCGCAAACATCTTTTCAAGATCAAGCAACATCACTTCCTGGTCATGGTAACAGGTTCCCCCGATGATATACTCTGCGATGCCGGAATTTCCAACAGACTCAGCAAAAGCGAGTGACTCCTCCGGGAGTTCGATCACATTTTCCACCGAATCCACTAAGACGCCTGAACGGACGTGCGCCGCTTCAGCAAGGCAGATTCGGCTTTGTTTGCCGAGCGACTGAAACGGCAGTCCCAACACTGTCCGCAAGTCCAGGACGGATTCGATTTCACCCCGGACATTCAGGACGCCGAGAAGATAATCCGGCATTCCCGGCACATACGTGATGGCGCTTACCGGAACAATTTCTTTCACCCATCTGCCGTAGAACGCGTATAATTTCCCATCGAGCAGAAAAATGACCAATTGAACAGTTTTCTCTTCGATTTCAATGACATGTTCATCTTGACGCCGGGTGATCACATCAAGAATTTCTGTGATTTCTTCGTTTGTCTGGCGCTGTTCTTCCATATTTCAGGCATGTCCCTATTGCGCATCTTTCTGAAAGAAGAAACATTCTCCTTTTTTCATGATT
>CAZRSF010000052.1:0-26168 GCA_964602655.1 uncultured Candidatus Moduliflexus sp. | reverse complement strand
ATGTACCTGCAAAAGAAAGTCAACGAAATTTCATCAACATTTTCGTCCAAACAGAAGAAGAGCGTAGAAAAGCAGGGAACGTTATCGAGGCATTTTTCAGAGGACAACGCGGAGGTGTTGTCTATACGCCAACACATAAAAAAGGCTGGCATAAAAAATATGCCAGCCTGTATATTGGTTGCGGGGGTTGGATTTGAACCAACGGCCTTTGGGTTATGAGCCCAACGAGCTACCAGGCTGCTCCACCCCGCGTCAAAAATTTCTCTGTTGTGTTGCGTTTGTTTGTATGATACATACATAAAAGAGATGGAGATTTTGTCAAGTGTTTTTCTTGCTTTTTTATCAATAAAAAAATCATCACAGAATTCATCATTTGCAAAAAAGCGAATTTTACGTTTTTTCTCCCTCCTTGTCAAACCATCATGAAAGACGGATGACAATATCCTGAAAATGCTCTTGACATCAGATTCTATTTGATGCTACTGTTTTTTGAGAACATCCCCCTGAATCAGGTCAGAGAAATATTGTTGAAATAAGGTATATTTCATGTCAAAAACCTTTTACTTTCAATTATTGGGAACTCGAGGTTCGCGTCCGGTGTTAGCCGACCAATTTATCAAATTCGGAGGCAACACCACATCCTATAAAGTTTGGGGCGAAGGCATGTTTCCTGTTTACGTGGATGGAGGCACCGGCTTGTTCCGTGAAGGAGTGCGTTTGAGCAAAGAAATTACGCATTTTACGTTTTTGCTCACCCATTCGCATTGGGATCATATTCTGGCGTTTCCATTTTTCGACCCCTTTTACCGAGCCAATACGCACGCGCGATTCTGGGGAACTTCATCATTCAAAGAAACCTTTGAGGAACTGTTCAAACATCAATTTCAAACCGATGCGTTTCCGATTAATTTTTCGGAGCTTCCAGCCTCTATCCGATTTAAGACGATTAGCGGCGGAGATCGTTTCGTGATTCCGCTGCCGACGCTACCACAAAATCTGCTGCCCCAATCTCAGGATGCAGATGAGTATGCGGTATCCACCTATCAGATCAATCATCCAGGGATTGATTTAGGCTATCGTATCGAATTGCATGGCAAATCCGTGGTGATTCTTACAGATTTAGCGCCGATTGAAAACAATCATTTAGGACATGGCATGCGACATTTTGAGAAAAAAGACGAAGCACGCTATTATCAAGGGCTGGTAGATTTTTGTCAGGATGCCGACTTAGTGCTGCATGACACCCATTTTAACGAGCAGAATATCAAAGGCAAAGAAAGCTGGGGACATTCGACCGAAGTGATGGCGGTCAATTTGGCGCTGCGAAGCCGCGTCAAACGGCTGATTCTTGGTCATCACGCGCCGGAAGATACTGATACCGCCATTGTGAAAAAGTATGATACCGCCAGACGATTAGCTGAACCGCATGGTCTGGAAATCTTGATTCCGCAAGAAGATGAAATTTTACTCATCTAAGCTGAGAGGATGGTGGAAGACGTGGCAAACACCGCATTGAACGAAACGCAAGTGATCGCGCAGGACTCGCAGAACGAATCCGGGATGACCATTATTTTCTGGGGAACGCGCGGAGGAATCAGCGCGCCGAAACCAGACCTGTTAACCTTTGGCGTACATACCACCTGTATCGAAATTCGCCAGGGCAGCGAATCGCTGCTGTTTGACGCCGGATTCGGAATCGGGCGCTACAGCGACGCGTTGTCGAAAAAATCCGGCACGTACCATCTCTTTTTCACGCATTTCCATTGGGATCACGTGCAAGGCATCGGCTATTTCATTCCGATTTTTCTGCCTTCCACGCATCTGCATTTCTATTCCCCTTGGAAAGTCGAACGCCTGAAACGCCAACTGAATTACTATTTCGACTACTCCTTTGGCCCGTTCGAGTCCATTGACGTGCTGTCATCAACCATCCATTACCACTCATTAGAAGCTCCGATTTCAATCAATGGCTTCGCGATCAATTTTTATCCGAATCTGCATGAAGGCAACTGCTATGGCTACAGCATCAGCCGCAACGGCAAAAAAGTCGCCATTATGACCGATCATGAGGCGAAACATCATGATTCGCATTCATTGTGGGGAAGCGACTACGATGTCGTGATTCATGACGCCCAGTACACCGACGAAGAATACCGCGCGTATCGAGAGGGATTCGGGCATAGTTGTTATGCTCGCGCTGTTGCTAACGCTCGCAGCATGGGCGCCAAAAAAATTCTGCTGACACATCATGCCCCGTTACGAACGGATCAGGAACTATTGGAAATCGAATCCAATCTTCAGCGGCAACACCCTGATCTTGAAATTTTTCTCGCCAGAGAACAGGTCGAATATCCGGTCATATAGGCGAATGATATGTGCTGCGGATGGATTCGCGCTTAAAAAAGCGAGGGATACGTATAAAATCCTTTGCCAGTCTGTCGGCCTGAATACCCTTCATTGAGGAGCGTTTTCAAAAGTTCGGGGACGAGATAGTTCGGATCGTGGGATTGCTGATGCAGGTTCTCGGCAACGCGACAGACATGATCGAGGCCGAGATAATCGAGTAACGCGAGCGGGCCAATCGGATAACCGCAGCCGACTTGCATCGCGCTGTCAATATCTTCCGCAGACGCCACGCCCTCTTCCAGCAGGCGCACAGCATTCAGCAGGTACGGAATAATCAGACGGCTGACGATGAGGCCAGGAGAGTCTTTTACAACGACGGGAACTCGCTGAAGCGAACCAACGAATTCCAGTATCGCCGCCAACGTCTCCGGCTGAATAAATGGCGTCGTCACGACCTCGACCAACTTCACCACATGAATCGGGTGAATGAAGTGCAAACCGATCACGCGTTCAGGATGTTGCGAGGCGCTGGCAAACTGCGTGATTGATAATGACGACGTATGAATGACAAACAGCGTTGATGGCGGGCATTGCCCGTCTAATTGTTGGAGTAAATGGTGTTTCGCCGTGAAATTTTCGGGGACCGCCTCGATAATGAGATCGTTTCCAGCCAGATCGCGCAGATCGGTTGTGCCGTGAATGCGCGATAATGCGCCCTGAATATCCTCTTCGCTCAATGCGCCGCGCATAGATTCGCGTTTGAAAAACGTCGAGCTTTTCTGGAACGCCACATCTAACGTCGCTTGCGAAATTTCACAGACCTGAACGTCATAGCCTGCCAGCGCTACGACCCGCGCAATCGCGCACCCGCTCAGACCGCATCCGATAACTCCGACAGATCGAATTTTCTGCATGTTATGAACGTTTGATCGTAGTAGGGGCGTTCAATTGAACGCCCCTCCCCGCGATTACATCAACAATTGAATTTCGTCATGCCCATGAACCATGCCAAGTTGTTCGTCAATATCCACCAATTTCAGTTTATGCTGATGGCAGCCGACTTTCAAACAGCCTTCCAATAATCCGCCGTTCGGCAGATAGAATTGAAACAGCGGCGAAAAGCACCAATCGCAGACACGCCCGTCGTCAAGCCGCATCGCCGCATGGCATGTCGGGCAGAACATGCCGACGATCACTCCATCAGGAATATCCACGTCGAAAATGTTATGAAAACTGCCATAGACCGGGTCAAGATGCACAGTCCCTTCCGTGTCGCCATATCGAAGTATGACTTTAATCGAGGGATACCCGTTGATTGGCACGGTCGAGTCCATCAAACTATGCCCGTGACCGCAGTAGGCGTGTTCGATATGTAATGCGTGCGAGGGGATTTCAATGATAATTTTTTCTGCTTGCATGTGTCTTTATCGGATCGGCGAGAAACGCCGCACATCGCCATCAGGCGCGACGCAACGCTCTCGAACATCGCAACAACCGTCCAATCGCCCGGTAAACGCCGCGCTTCATTTCGTCTGTGCGGCAAAAGCCATTCCCTCATGAAGCGCCTTCACATTTATGTCAAGTAAATGTCGTTTGGTTTTTCCCAGCATTTCTTCAATGACGCCCAAAATTGTTTCTTCCTTGACCGCGCCGGACAGGGCAAGATACGCGCCCAACATCACCACGTTTGCGACTTTCAGACTGCCCTGCGCGTTGGCGATGTCATTCACCGGAATTTCAAGCGCGCGCGCATCATCCCGCGTCGAATGCGCAGGCGTCAGCGAACTGTTAATCAGCAGCAAACCGTTGGGTTCGACGCGGGCTTCGAACTTTTCTAACGATGGCAGATTCATCGCCATGACGCACGTCGCTTCTGTCACGACAGGCGCGCCGATCATCCCGTCGGCAATAATCACATGGCAATTGGCCGTACCGCCGCGCATTTCCGGGCCATACGACGGCAGCCAGGAGACATTGCGCCCCTCTATCATCCCCGCATGCGCCAGCAGCTTGCCAATCATCATCACGCCCTGCCCGCCGAAACCCGCCACAATGATCCGTTCATCTCGCATACTCACGCCCTCCCTTCGATGTCTTTGAACACACCCAACGGATACGCCGGAATCATATTGCGTTCAAGCCAGTGCAGCGACTCGACCGGCGACACGCCCCAATTTGTCGGGCAGGTGGACAGGATTTCCACGATGCTGAAGCCTTTTTGATCAAGCTGCATCTGAAAGGCGCGTTTGATCGAGCGTTTCGCCGCATTCAGGCGCGGAATCGTATGCACCGACACCCTGGCGATATAGGCCGGACCTTCAAGCGTGGCAAGCATTTCGCTCACGCGAATCGGATGCCCCTGCCCCGTAACCTGGCGTCCATACGGTGACGTGGTGGTGCGCTGTCCGACCAACGTCGTCGGCGCCATCTGCCCGCCGGTCATACCATAAATGGCATTATTGACAAAAATCACGGTGATATTTTCCCCGCGCACAGCGGCGTGAACGATTTCCGCCATGCCGATGGACGCGAGATCGCCGTCACCCTGATACGTAAAGACGACGCTGTCCGGCAGGGCGCGCTTGATGCCGGTCGCCACCGCCGGAGCGCGTCCGTGCGCGGCTTCCTGAGCGTCGCAGTTGAAATACTCATACGCAAAGACGGCGCATCCGACCGGCGCAACGGCAATGGCGCGATCCAGCACGTCTAATTCCACCAGCGTTTCCGCCACTAATTTATGAATAATCCCATGCGTGCAGCCGGGGCAATAATGCGTCTCTTTCTCCGTCAGTCCGGCAGACTTTTGATACACAATTTGTGCGGACATAATCCTTTCCCCTCCAGCCCTGCCAGGGTTCTGAACCCTGGCAGGGCTAAAATATCACGCGAGATGAAGCATCTCTTCGATTTTGGCGACGATTTCTTCGGGCATCGGCACATTTCCGCCGGTACGCCCGTAAAAATGCACCGGTTTCCGACCGGCGACCGCGATGTTGACATCGTCCAGCATTTGTCCCATGCTCATTTCGACGGTCAAAAACGCTTGCGGAACATCAATCACGCGCTCGAACGCCGGAAACGGGAACGGATACAGGCTGATCGGGCGCAGTAAGCCGACCGAGATGCCTTTGCGCTGGCATTGTTCGATGGCGGTGCGGGCAATGCGAGACGTCGTGCCATACGCGACGATAATCACGCTGGCATTGTCGCAATGATAGAGTTCGTAGCGGATTTCCTGCCGCGCCATCTCCGCATATTTTTCGTAAATGTGCAGAACATGGGCTTCCAAGTCGTCAGGATTCAAATACAACGAGTTAATGACACGGCGGCGGCCTCCGCTCGCGTTCGTGCCGGTCGTCGCCCAATCTTTCGGCGGGAGATCAGGGCGAGGCGTATATGGCTGAATTTCCACTGGTTCCATAATCTGCCCGATCATGCCGTCGGCCAGAATCATCACCGGATTGCGATACAGATCGGCAAGATCGAAGGCCGTTTCAACCAATTCGACCGTTTCCTGAAGATTGGCGGGCGCCAGCACTAACAGATGATAATCGCCATGTCCGCCGCCTTTCGTGGCCTGATAATAATCGGCTTGCGCCGGTTGGATACCGCCAAGCCCCGGCCCCGCGCGCATGACATTCACGATGACGCATGGCAGTTCGGCCCCGGCGATATAGGAAATGCCCTCCTGTTTCAGGCTGATTCCAGGGCTTGACGACGATGTCATCACTCGCGCCCCCGCGCCAGCCGCGCCGTACACCATGTTAATTGCGGCGACTTCCGATTCGGCTTGCAGATACACGCCGCCGACGTTCGGCAATTCGCGGGACATGTATTCCGGAATTTCATTTTGCGGTGTGATCGGATACCCGAAAAAGTAGCGGCAGCCCGCATTGATCGCCGCCGCGCCGATGGCTTCATTGCCCTTCATTAAGACCTTTGCCATAGCTGTTTCCTCCCTCACTTCTTTACCGTAATGACTGAATCCGGACACATTTTCGCACAATTGCCACAGCCGATACATTCAGCCATGTTCTTGATCGTTGCAGGATAATAGCCTTTGATGTTGACTCGTGAGGTATCTAACTTGATAATTTTTTTAGGGCAGACCGACACGCATAAGCCGCATCCCTTACAACATTCTTCTCGAAAGGTCGTTTCTGGCATACGTTCCACCTCCTTGTGGGGTTGAGGTACGATTCGCTCGGTGAGGTTCTACAAGACATTCTCTTGTGATTGATGAAATCCGTCAACACTCTTTTTGCTTTTTTTGCAAGAATACTTTCTCTATTCCATTTATTCTGACAGATTGCCTCAGAATATTCATACCGAACGTTTTTGACATGAAAATATTCTTGACTCTCACAAGAATCTCCTGATACATACCTTGAAAAGGATTCCTTTCTTCATCACTTGCAGCAACCGGCAAGAACAGCACGCCTGTGCTGCACACATATCTTCTTTCTCAGGATTGGAGATCGTATGCGCTATATCAAAATTCGATGGCTGCTCTTCAGTGTTGACGTGATCGCTGGCCTTCTCACATGTTGTTTCTTCCTTCTCGGTTATGCGCTCGGCTGGCTGACTCCGTTTCAATGGTGGTACGCCGCTGTCATCAGCGCATTGGGCTTGCTTGTGTATGTCAGCTTGCATCAAATCTTCTGCGCGCCCTTATTCCTTGCGCCGCTGCAACAATTATTGCGCCTTGTCAAGATATCTGACACCGACGCTGTGCGCGGGTACCCCAGCCGTATCGCGGAATTGCATGAATTAGCCGACCTCTTTGCCGATGTCATCGAATCGTCGCAGAGGTTCGCCCAGAAAAGTGATGATGTGTTGCGAACAGGCCAATTATCGGCATCACTGCCAATAAAAACAGCCGACCCGGTCAGCAAGGCGTTTGCTCGTTTAGTCGAGGCATTAACGATGTTAGAGCGCTTATTCGACACGATGACCAACGGAGACCTGGACGCCGAAATTCCCGACGCCTTATCGGACACGAAGTTAGGACAGAGTTTCGGAGAGATGAAGACAGAAATCCGCACAATCATCCTCCGCGTGAGAGAAGAAGTCTCGAATATCTCGAAAGCGAGCGCAGAAATCGCTGCCATGTCGCAGCAAGGCTCGCAAAATGCCAATACAGAGACCGAATCCGTCGAAAAAATCTCGTCGTCTATCCATAAAATGGCGAATAATCTGCGAGAAGTGATGCAAAACATCTCGCGTCAGGGGGATTCGGTAGATAAAACCTTTACGGATATCGAGAACATGCTCACCTCAATCGAAGAGGTGAACAGTAGTGTCGAGTTGTTGTCATCCTCAGCCGATTCGACGGCGCGTTCCATTGACGACATCCATAAATTCATGCAGCAGATTCAGCAACATGCCCATTCCTTAGCCGGAATCTCCGAAACCATTTCGACAGAAGCTCACGACGGGGTTGTGTCGGTCGGAGAAGTGATCGAAGGCATTCAAACGATCAAACACACCGTTGAAGATGCTGCCACAACGATCCAGCGACTCGGACGCGAATCTGATCGTATCGGAGAAATCCTGGAAGTCATCAACGGCGTCGCCGAGCAAACCAATCTGCTCGCGTTAAACGCCTCAATCATTGCCGCGCAAGCGGGAACGCATGGTCGAGGATTTTCAGTGGTCGCCGGAGAGATTAAAGAACTTGCCGAGCGCACCCGAACGTCAACCAAAGAGATCGCCGCCATTATCCGTTCGCTTCAAACAGGCGCCGCGCAAGGAATTTTAGCGATGAAAAACTGCCTTCAGGCCGTTGACGCTGGCGTATCGCTCTCTCATGCGGCGGGCAGCATTCTGAAAAAGATCAGGGAAAGCATCCAAGGCGCGCGCGACATGGCGACCACCTTAGCGGAAGCGACCGTCAAACAAACGCAGAACAGTCAGCAAGTCACGGTCGCCACCGAACGGATTACGAAAAAATTAGACGGGCTGCATGACACGGCAGTCGCCCAATCTCGCGACAGCGCGCATTTGGCCGAAATGGCCTCGATTCTGAAGGATGCCACGCAGCATATCGAACATTCTGCTACGGTGCAGCTACAGGTGATGGATACGATTGTCCTTTCGATTGAAGATATTCAGGAATTAGTCAAGAGAAACGCCGATATTGCCCATCATTTAGCCGCGTCATCTGAAAAATTAGAGGTCTTGGGCAGCAATTTATCTGAGCACATGGGACATTTTCTGACCGCTCACCCCGTCCTTCCGCCGGATTTCCAGCAGACTCGCCCGACAATCGCCTTTATCTATCCCGGAGCGCCGTCGTTTTATGGGGCAATCTATCATGGCATCGCGCAGGAGGCGGGTTCGCGTTTTCAAACCCTCTATTTAGATTGCCAGAATGATTCTGTGCTTCAGGCCGAATATGTCAATTGGCT
Source organism: uncultured Candidatus Moduliflexus sp. (assembly GCA_964602655.1). Classification (GTDB taxonomy): domain Bacteria; phylum Moduliflexota; class Moduliflexia; order Moduliflexales; family Moduliflexaceae; genus Moduliflexus. The sequence continues at coordinate 17,412 of CAZRSF010000052.1, read as the reverse complement.
GAAGCGGCAGCCCTGGTTCTTCGGCTTGTTGTTGACGCCGTTCGATGAACATACCGGCGGACATATCGTGGCCGAGATGAGACGACAAAAAAAGCCGATTGTGATCGTGGATCGTTTAGCGAATCCTGCCCCGCTGACGGTCATTTCCGATAACATCCGAGGAGGAATGGCGGCGGCAGAGTTAATGAGAACCGTTGTCCCGGAAGAGAGCGTTGTCTTTAGCTGCGGCCCCAGAAACATCCATTCGATCTTTCACCGAATGGAAGGATTTGCTCAACAAGGGAAAACATATCGGTGGAATGTCTTCAATTCGTTTACCTCCCTGATGAACATTGAAGAGGCCAAACAGGGAATATTGACGGCGTACCATCGGTATCAAGACGTGAAAGGCATTTTTGTGACGAATGAACATGCCTCGTTAGCCACGCTTGAATTATTTAAAGAGGGCGCGCTTCCCGCACATCTTGTTAAGGCGGTCAGTTATGACATGAATCAGGACATTGCGGATGCGATTCGAAGCGGCGTCTTATGCGGCACCGTGTTCCAAGACCCTGAGCAAATCGGACGAGTCGCGGTGCAGGAGTTACTGGCGCTGCAAGAACAACAAACAATGCCTTCCGCTGATTCGCCCCGCATTGTCCACGTTCCTGTGGCAAAAGTGACCAGGGACAATCTTTCAACCATCAAATTTTCGTAATGGTACACGAATCACCATTCGTCGAGAACTGGACATCTGCGTATGAATGACGTGTCTTATGAAACATTAGCTGCCGAGGTGATCGAACTTCGGCAGAAATTGGCTGACCGCGAGGACGCCTTGCGCAACATGCAGGACATTGCGCAGCAGGCGAATCAGGCCAAAAGCGAGTTCCTTTCCGTCATCAGCCATGAAATTCGGACGCCGATGAATGCCATTATGGGGGGGGCGGAATTACTGTTAGAAACCCCACTCAGCCAGGAGCAGCGTGAATTTGTGCATGTACTCCAAACCAATGGAGAGATACTAATGCGCATTCTGAACGATCTGCTCGATCTTTCCAGCCTTCGCACCGAAAACGTCTATCTTGAACCACACAACTTTGATTTATTGAATATCATTGAACGGACATGCGAATTATTAGCCCCACGCGCCCATACGAAAGGATTAGAATTCAACTATTATCTTGATCCCATTTTCCCCTCCTTCCTGATCGGCGACTCCATGCGATTACGGCAGGTGTTGATGAATCTGATTGATAACGCCGTCAAATTCACGCATAGCGGGGAGATCGTCGTGCGTTGCGAACTTCAGACTGCGTCAGAGCAAGAAGTTGAGTGGAAATTCTCCGTCTCTGATACCGGGATCGGCATTCCGCAGGCAAAATTACAACATATCTTCGATCTGTTTACTCAGGGGGAGACATCAGCCATCAGACAATTCAGCGGAACAGGCGTCGGCTTAACGATTTCGCAGCATCTGATACATTTAATGCGCGGGCGGCTCTGGGTCGAAAGTCAGGAAGGGAAAGGGAGCGCCTTCCATTTTACCGCGACATTCGGCGTGCAGCCGCACCCGCGCAAACCGATCCGTAACTACCCCGAACGCCTGAAAGGCTTGCGTGTGCTGGTGATTGATGTCCACGAGACCAACCGCCTGATTCTTCGGGAGATACTTGAACGCTGGGACGCCCATGTCACTGACGCGAAGAATAACGAACAGGGCATTCTCGCTCTCAGACGAGCGACAAGCAGCGGCGAGCCGTTTGACCTCATCCTGTTGGATGGCGATGTGCCGTCCTCCGATGGCGAAAACATTATCGAGCATCTGAAACAGGATCCGTCCATCAGCAGTTTGCCGGTGATGATGCTGACCACCGGAGACCATCGCAAACAGCCGGATGGACTTGCGGAAGCGGAAGTGTCGGCGTATATGATCAAGCCGATTAAACGCTTCGAACTGCTTCACACAATCGGAACGGTGCTTGCCACCCTTTCAGAGCAGCGAACTCCTCAACCACAAGCCACAGAGACGCCCTCATTGCCGCCGCTCCGTATTCTTCTGGTCGAAGATTATAAACATAACCAACTGATTGTCCAGCAATATTTGAAACATACGCCCTTTCAGATTGAGATCGCTGAGAATGGCGCAATTGCGGTTGAAAAATTTCAGGCCAATCTGTATGATTTAGTGCTGATGGATATCCAGATGCCCGTCATGGACGGATACACCGCCACTCAGATGATGCGGGAGTTCGAAACCCAAACCCGGCGCGAGGCGACGCCGATTATCGCATTAACGGCCTACGCCTTGAAAGAAACTCCAGAGAAAAGCCTTCAATCAGGCTGTAACGCCTACCTCAATAAACCCGTCAAAAAAGCGCAACTGTTAGAATATATTGCCCGATATACCAAACACGCCGCCATTGCAGAAACGCCGTCGCCGCCAGAAGAAACACAAGAGGGCACTGAGACGGAACGCACCGATGGCCGGGTTGTCGTCTATATCGAGCCTGACTTCGCCGAATTTATCCCGGAATTTTTCGACGACATCCGCCAGGATATCGGCATTATGACCGAGGCATTACAGCAGCGCGATTATCAGGAAATTTGCCGACGGAGTCACAGCTTGAAGGGCGCAGGCGGAGGCTATGGATTCAACACGATCAGCGAGATGGCGCGTTCGCTTGAAATGGCGGCAAAAGAACAGCGTGACGAGGATGCGGGTCACTGGATTGGAAAACTTCAGGCGTTTATTGATGACGTACGTGTCGTCTATCGAACCGAATCAGGAGAGATTACCATTGTCATTTGATGACAGCGCAGAAGGAGAACGAAAACGCGGATATGAAAATTTTGATTGTAGATGATTCCCGACATGTGCGGACGCAGTTGAAATTGCTGCTGAGATCAGCAGATTATACGGATTTGCTGTTTGCCGAAACCGCCTCTGAAGCATTCGATTTTTTAGGGGTGCACTCTTCCGAGGAAGAGGCGTCGTTGATTGATTTGATTCTTCTGGATATTATCATGCCCGATATAGACGGCATTAATTCCTGTCGAATTCTGAAAACCATTGAGCGCCTGAGAGATATTCCGATTATCATGGTGACAGGCGATACGAGCGAAGAAAGCCTGCAACAAGCCTTCGAAGCCGGAGCGACTGATTATATTACCAAACCGCTGAAAAAGATCGAACTGTTAGCGCGTGTCGGCTCGGCCTTGCGGCTGAAGGAAGAAACGGACGCGCGAAAGACCCGCGAATTGCAGCTCAAAGCGCGGGAGCTGCAATTGTTGGAAACCACGAATTTACTCGAACGCACCAACGAGCAATTGCAAGAGTCGAACGCGCGGCTTCAGCGGATGGCGTCTGTTGATGGCCTGACCGGGGTGGCAAACCGGCGGTATTTCGATGAACAATTCTCGAGAGAATGGCGGCGCGCCGCCCGGTTGTCGCAGCGAATTTCGCTGATTATGATTGATATTGATTTTTTTAAACGTTACAATGATACGTATGGTCACTTACAGGGGGACGAATGTTTGAAGCAAGTGGCGCGGGCATTGTCGCTCCCGTTGAAACGCCCGCTGGATTTAGTGGCGCGCTACGGAGGAGAAGAATTCGTGATTATGCTGCCAGATACCGATCTTGATGGCGCTGCCTCCGTCGCCGCGCAACTTCAGGAAGTGATGCGCGAGCTTCAAATCCCTCATAACGGTTCGCACATCGCGTCGTATGTCACCCTGAGCATGGGAGTGGCGACGCTTGTCCCCCATAAAGACATCTCCTCGGATACGCTCATCAATCACGCTGATAAAGCGTTATATCAGTCCAAAACAGATGGGAGGAACGGTTTTTGCCGCTATGAAACGGCGTAAAACAAACGACTACCGCATTCAGGGCGGCCAGCGCGCAGCTCTGACCGCCAACGCCGCGAGTTGGCATCGCTGACGCTGAAGAAAAAGCCGCAGATGCTTTTGATTGACAACAACCTTGATATTTGATACAGATTCTCGAAGGTGAAACACGCATGGTAACAAGAGGTAATCGCATGAGTTGAGGGAGAGAACGCGTCCCTCTCGATTCGGATTGATTCAGGAGAAGAGACACATGAGCAAAATATTAATCATTGACGATTCATTATACCAACGACGAAGTATTCGCAAAATTTTGAGCAGAAAGCCGTATGATATTCAGGAAGCAACCAACGGAAAAGAAGGGCTGGACATGCTGAAAAGCTATCAGCCGGATTGCGTGATTTTGGATATTCTCATGCCGGACATGGATGGCCTGGCATTTCTCGCCATCGCCCAGAAGCAGGGCGAAACAACGCCGATTGTCGTCCTGACCGCCGATATTCAAGAAACCACTCGCCGCGAATGCCAACGACTTGGGGCGACAGAGATCGAATATAAACCGCTGTCGCCGTTAGACGCTGACCCGTTTTTGGATATGATCGAGCGTGTCATTCGAACCAAAGGAGGCGCGACCACATGAATCTGACCCCGTATCAAGCTGACGCCCTGACCGAACTCATCAATATCGGCGTGGGAAAAGCCGCTGGCATGTTGAATCAAATCCTTGAAGCGCATGTCAATCTGCAAGTTCCCGCGATTAAAATCTTTCCATACTCCGAAATTCGCACCGTGTTGAAAGAATTAGTGACCACATCGCTGTCTGTGGTGAAATTAGCCTTCAAAGGGCCGTTTTCAGGCACCGCGCTGCTGGCCTTTCCCCCGGATAGTGCGTCGAATTTAGTCAATCTGCTCACAGGAGAACTGCCTGAACATGCGGAAGACTTCGATTCCATCCGCGTCGGCGCGCTCACCGAAGTCGGCAACATCGTGCTGAATGGCGTGATGGGCTCGCTCAGCAACGTGCTCCAGGAGCATCTGACCTATTCGATTCCGGCGTATGTGGAAGACAGCATCGAACGCCTGCTTCAGGAAAATAATGCCGACGCCGAATCCACAATCATCATGGCGCAAACAGAATTAGCCATCGAGCAATTGGAGATTCATGGCAATGTGCTGCTGCTCTTTCGCGTCGGTCTGTTCAATTCCTTGGCCAGAACCCTTGACACGCTGTAAGCGCGGTTGACAAAGGGAGATTATGAATATTGCGACGATTGCAGACCCGTTTGCGCTGCTTGATGTGATGCCAGTGGGAAGCTTTGTGTTAAACAAAGACCTGGAGGTCGTCTTCTGGAATATCTGTCTTGAGCATTGGACAGGCATTCAACGCGAGCGCATTCTCGGTATGCCGATTGGTCAACATTTTCCGCATCTCGCTTCCGCCAAATATGCGGCCAGAATTCGCAATCTGTTCGACGATGGCATTCCGGTCATTTTTTCCCCATATTTGCATAAATATATCATTCCGGTGCCTCTGGCCGAGAACCAATTTCAGGTGCATAGCACGACGGCCACCAGAATTTCGACGCCAGGCTCGGACGAATTGTACGCGCTCTTCACGATTCAGGATGTGACCGAACTCGCCCAGCGCCTGAAAGATTATCGCATTATGCGCGATCAGGCGCAGACAGAACTCAGAGAACGATTAGTGGTGGAAGACGCGCTGAAACATGCCAAATTGAATTTAGAAAATATTTTTCACGCCGCCATGCCCCTCTGCGTCACGCTGAAAAACTTCGAAGTCTCTCAAGTCAATGATGCGTATTGCGAATTTTTCGGCATTACCAAACAAGAGGCCATCGGGAAAAAATGTTATTCCGCGCATCCCGGCCAGGCATGCCACACGCCGCAATGCCCCCTCAGCCAAATTCTTGACGGCGCTGAACATGTCGAATACGAAGTCGCGAAAATCCGCGCGGATGGCACGACGCTCTGGTGCATCGTCACGGCCAAACCCTATCGCGATTTGCATGGCGATCTCATCGGCATGGTTGAAAATTTTCAGGATATTACGAAACGCAAACAAGCCGAAGAAACGATTCAAGAAGCCAAACATGCGGCAGAAGAGGCCAATCAGGCCAAAAGCCGATTTTTAGCCAATATGAGCCATGAATTGCGCACGCCGCTCAATGCAATCCTTGGTTTTTCGCAGATGATGCAGCGCAATCGCGCCTTACCGCCCGAAGATCATAATCGTCTCAAGATGATTATGCAAAGCGGGGAACATCTGCTGACGCTGATTAACCAGGTGTTAGACCTGTCGAAAGCCGAAGCCGGCAAGGTGACGCTTCAGGAAACACAGGTCAATGTGGCGCTGCTTCTGGACGAAACGGCAGCGCTGTTCGAATTGCGCGCCGAAGAACATGGGCTGTATTTTCAGTATGAACCACAGCGAGACATGCCGCGCTTCATGTTCGCCGATGGCGTCAAGCTTCGACAAATCCTGATCAACCTGTTGAATAATGCGGTCAAATTTACGAAAAATGGCGGTATTTCCCTGCGAATTCGGACCGAGCGCCTGGAAGAACAGCCAACGCTCCTGCGGCTGATTTTTGAGGTGCGCGATACCGGGGCAGGCATCAGCGCGGCAGAACTGCCGATATTGTTCGAACCATTCACGCAGACCGCGACCGGTAAGCAGCATCGAGAAGGCACGGGGTTAGGATTAGCCATCAGTCGCAAATTTGCCCGGATGATGCGCGGTGATATTACCGTCCAAAGCGAGGAGGGGCGGGGCAGTTGTTTTACATGCGCGGTCATCGTCTCGCCGCTTCAGGATGTCGAAGACGCTGAGCAGCACGCGCAACGCAGCATCGTATCCATTTGTGGACGCGACCTGTCGCGCCCCATTGGCTACCGGTTGCTGATTGTTGATGAAAACGCGACGAATCGCCAATTGCTTCACCAACTCTTCCAGCCTTTCGGCTTTGATGTGCGTGAAGCCCAGGACGGCGCCGAAGCCTTCGCGCTGTGGGAACAGTGGCAGCCGCATGTCATCTGGATGGATTTGTTTATGCCGGTCATGGATGGATTCGAAGCCACCAGACGTATTCGCGACGCCGAAATGCGCCGTGACGCCATGCCATCTACCGACACGTCCGCATCAGCGCGAACGATTATTATCGCCCTGACAGCCAGCATGTTCGAACAGGAAGAAGAACGAGCGCGACTCGCCGGATGTGATGGCTTTTTGCGAAAACCGTATCAAGAAGCCGCCGTTTTCGATACGCTTGCGCACCACTTAGAACTGCGCGTCACTTACGAAAACGGCGCGACCTCACCCGCCATGATTCATGATGCGAAGATATTGTCTCTTGCGATGGAAAAGTTGCCGGAGCCAATCTTACAGGAACTGAAACATGCTGCGATGACGACTGATATTACACTGCTCTCAGCGACGATCACGAGAATCGCGTCTCTCGATATGGCCTTAGCCGATACGTTGAATTACTTGTTGAACGATTTCGAATATATGAAGATCCTGGACGCGATAGACCTGGTGTTTCAGGCGAAAGCCGATTCCCACGAATCATCGCAGACCAACGACGGTCTTGGTACGTTATGACAATGCCGAATCATGTTCCCACTTCTCAACAGCCGAATATTTTAGTAGTTGACGATACGATTGCGAATTTGCATTTTTTGACAAAGCTGCTGACGATACAAAATTACACCGTGCGCCCTGTGCCTGAAGGGGCAATGGCCATCGCCTCGGCTCGCGTGGTTCAGCCTGATCTCATTCTGCTGGATATTATGATGCCTGACATGTCGGGATACGAGGTCTGCCAACGCCTCAAGGCCGACGAATTGACACGCGAGATTCCCGTGATCTTTATCAGCGTGAAAAACGAAATCCTTGATAAAGTCCGGGCGTTTGCCATCGGCGCAGTGGATTATATTACCAAACCCTTTGAGGCGGAAGAAGTACTGGCGCGCGTCAAAACCCACCTTGCGCTCCGCAATTTGCAAAAAACGTTGGAACAGAAAAACCGGGATTTAGAACAAGAAATTGCCGAACGCCGACGCGCTGAAGCCCAGCTTTCCCTGACCAACAGCGAATTGAGCGAGACCATCGAGATGCTGACCAAAACGCAGAGCACCTTAGTCGCCTCAGAGAAAATGGCTGACCTCGGCCAAATGATGGCCGGGATCGCCCATGAACTCAATTCGCCGTTAGGCGCGATCCGTTCGGCCTCCGATCATCTCCAGGCGTCGCTCACGCGCACATTCGAAGAACTCCCCGATTTTTTTCGAGTGATCACGCCGGAACGCCAGCAAGATTTTTTTGCCTTGCTCCGCCGGGCAACGAAGGACATCGGCTTCAGATCCACCAAAGAAAAACGCGAGTTGCGCCGAAATATCGAAACGTTGTTAGACGAATACGCAGTGCAGGATTCGCGACATATCGCCGACCTGTTTGTCAATATCGGTATCTATGATGAAGACGCGCTCGCGTTCCTTCCGTTGTTTCATTCGTCCGAACGCCTCGATATTCTAACGATGATCGGCAAATTAGCCAATCTTCAGAAAAGCGCGAACGTGTTAGACGCTGCCGTCGAAAAAGCGATGAATGTCATCCAATCCTTAAAGAATTACGCCCGCTACGATCATTCCGGCCACATGGTAAAAACCGATCTGACCGCCGGGATTGACACCGTGTTGACGCTGTATCAAAACCTGTTGAAACAAGGGATTGACGTGCGGCGCGCCTATCAAGAGATGCCGCCAGTGCTGTGCTATCCTGACGAATTGATGCAAGTCTGGACGAACCTGATTCAAAACGCCTTGTATGCCATGAATAATAGCGGCACATTGACGATTGACGCGCAACTTGAAGAGGCGTCTGCCGAACATCCTCGCCAGGTCAGAGTGGCGATAACAGACACCGGCGAAGGCATTTCCCCGGAGATTCAGGAAAAAATCTTTGCGCCGTTTTTTACCACCAAGCCATCGGGCGAGGGCAATGGATTAGGGTTGGATATTGTCCGAAAAATTATTGCCAAACATCACGGAGAAATTCGCGTGCAAAGTCGCCCGGGACACACGACCTTTACAATCCTGCTTCCGATCATTGCCGAACCCTCCGCGTCGTGAGAAGACATGTATGAACACATCGCAGCCATTATCCCGCGAATCCTCGATTCTTGTTGTTGACGATACGATTGCGAATCTGCGTTTGCTGACGAATATTCTCAGTAAGCACGGATATCGGGTCCGCCCTGTGTCAGATGGGCAGTTAGCCATTTCCTCATGCCAAAAGGACGTGCCGGACCTGATTCTATTGGATATTATGATGCCCGGCCTCTCAGGGTATGACGTATGCGCGCATTTGAAGGCAGACCAACTGACGCGGGATATTCCGATTATTTTTATCAGCGCGCTGAATGAGGTCTTTGATAAAATCAAAGCGTTCGAAGCCGGTGGAGTGGATTATATCAGTAAACCGCTCCAATCGGAAGAAGTGCTTGCGCGCGTTCGCACCCATCTGCGCATTCGAGAACTCCAAACGCATCTTGAAGAAAAAAATAGCCGACTGGAACAAGAAATCACGGAACGGCAGCAAACGGAAGATTTGCTGCGCAAACTGAAAAAAGCTATCGAAACCACCGAAGTGGGCATGACGATTACCGATCCCCAAGGGAACATCGTCTTTGTCAACCCCGCAGACGCCCGGATGCACGGGTATGATGTCCAGGAATTATTAGGGCAGCGTTCGAATATTTTCAGCCCGATAGGATCGCGGCAGGAAGCGCTGGACATCAATCATCACCTCCAGGCGATGACGAATTGGAAACGCGAACGTGTCAATCAGCGTAAGGATGGCACGGAATTTCCGGTCAAACTCATCTCTAATCTGCTCAGAACCTCGGACGGCGAGGTGGATGGCATCGTCACCGTCTGCGAAGATATTACCGAACATAAACATGCCGAGCATCTGCTCCAGGAAAGCGAGAAACGCTATCGGAGCATCTTCGAAAATGCGACCGTCGGCATCTTTCAGGCCGGACTCGACAAAAGATTCCTGACCGTCAATTCTGCCTTAGCCAATATATTAGGCTATTTCTCGCCTCAACATTTGCGTGACAGCATCACGAATATTGCCGAACAGGTGTATGTCGAACCGCAGCACTGGTACGATATTACCAGCTTGCTGGAAGTCATTCAGGAAACGCCGAATATCGAGACTCGCTGCCGTTGCAAGGATGGCCGGGAAATCATCGTCAATCTGAATGTCTGGGCGATTCGGAATGCGAATGATGAGGTCGTGTATTTCGAAGGATTTATCGAAGATATTACGGAAAAAAAACGCACGGAAGGGGCGCTATCCAAACGGGAAGGCTATTTAGCCGCCCTCATCGAAATTCAACGCGACTTACTCGCCAGCGATACGGGGATTCCCTATCAGGAAATCTTAGAATTATTGGGCACGGTATCTCATAGCAGCCGTATTTCCATTTTCACCAACAGCTACGCGCCAGACCACTGCGCATTGGCGACGCTGCACGCCGAATGGTGCGATGTGCGCACCGAATCCGGCGCGGATGATGAGGCGATTCAGCCTCTGGTCTATGATGCTGCGCTGCCAACCTGGTATCAGGAATTGGATCAGGGCAACTTAGTAAACGTCACGCGCGACCTCTTTCCGCCTGTTGAAAACGAGGTATTCACGCGCAGGGGCGCGTATGCCGTGTTGCTCCTGCCGCTAATGGTCAGCGGTGTCTTTACCGGATTTATCGGATTCGAGCAATGCGTCGAGGAACACGCTTGGGAACCGTCCGAAATTTCGCTGCTCCAGGCCGCCGCCGCCGCGTTGTCGTTAGCGCAGGAACGGCAATTATCCGAACAGCGCGTGCAACAACACGCCGCCGCCCTGCAAAAAGCCAATGAACACCTGAAAACCATGTACGACATCGGTCAGGCGATCACGTCGCAACTCCGGTTAGACACGGTGCTCGATACCATTGCCCGCAGCACGGCAGATTTATTGGGCACGGATACCGGCGCGATTCTCCTGCTCGATGAGGCCAGCGAAACATTGAGCATCAAAGGCTCGTATGGTCTGAGCGAGTATGTAGTCAAGCATACGCGCGACCATTTGGGCGAAAGCATTGCCGGACGCGTCGCATTGACAGGCGAACCCATGATTATCAACAATTTGCCGAATGATGCGCGTTTTTATAACCCCGCCGCAGAACAAGAGGGCTTATTAGCCTGCGCCAGCGTGCCGCTTATCGCAAAAGACCGGATTATCGGCACGTTAGACGTACACAGCAAAACCGACCGGAATGCCTTCGGAGATGATCAAGTGTATTTTCTGCACATGCTTGCGCGACAGGCGGCGATTGCGATTGAAAACGCCCGCCTCTACGACGAAGTTCATACGGCCTATCAAGATGTCAAAACCTTGAATGACCGACTGCAATTGAGTAATACGAAATTGGCGCAGCAGCAGAACGAAATCTTGCGCCAATCCGAGCATCTCAGGCGCGCGAATTCCGAATTGGCCGTGACGTTGGAACATCTGAAGACGACCCAAGAAGAGTTGATCCAGTCCGAAAAAATGGCCGCGCTTGGGCAGTTGGTCGCGGGTATCGCCCATGAAATCAATACGCCGTTAGGGGCGATCCGCTCCGCCGTCGGCAGCATCTCGCATGCGCTGACGCAAACCCTGGCGGAATTGCTCCCGTTTTTCAAGACGCTGACAGACGAACGCGCCCGCGATTTTTTTGCGCTGCTGGACATCGCCTTGCAGAAAGATGCTACGGTGACGGCCAAAGAGCGGCGTCAACTGCGAAAAGACGTATTGGAATTCCTCGACCGGCACGAAGTGCGCGAAGCGCATAAAATTGCGGATGTTCTGGTTGATTTAGGCGTGTATGACGGATTGGAAGCCTTTTTGCCGCTCCTGAAAGACGAACGGCAGGCGCAGATATTGAATATCGCGTATGACATCGCCGGGTTGCAGGAGAGCGCGCACATCATTACCACCGCGACCGACCGCGCGTCGAAAGTGGTTTTTGCGCTGAAAACCTACACGCATTACGACCGGTCGGAGGTCATGGTGTCGGCCAATCTGACCAACGGTATCGAGACGGTCTTGACCCTCTACAATAACCAACTGAAGCACGGCATCGAACTGCGGCGCGACTATCAGGAACTCCCGCCGATCTTCTGCTATCCTGACGAACTGAATCAAGTCTGGACCAATCTGATTCACAATGCGCTCTATGCCATGAAAAATCGCGGCATCCTGACGATTGCCGCGCAACAGGAACAAGGCGACGCGATGATCGCGATTACCGATACTGGCGAGGGCATTCCCGACACGATTCGCGACAAAATTTTCGACCCGTTTTTTACCACAAAACCGCCCGGAGAAGGAAGCGGCCTCGGTTTAGATATTGTGCGGAAAATCATTGAAAAACATCAGGGGCGCATCCAGGTCGAGAGCCGTCCGGGGCAGACGACATTTCGCGTATTTTTGCCCATGCGCACATCTTGATCGGGATGGCTGATAACGCGCTCGCTGTAAGTATATGCACACTGACACATCACCAACAAAACCGCCGGATATTTTATATGTCGAGCGGCAAAAAGAATCCGTTGTCGTGGCGATGACCGACACTGGCGTCGGCATTCCCGATCATCTCCGAGAAAAAATTTTCGAGCCGTTTTTTACCACGAAACCTGCGGGCGAAGGCAGCGGTTTAGGGCTGGATATTGTCAAAAAGATTATTGACAAACATCGCGGCAGAATTCAGGTGGACAGTCAGCCGGGACAGACCACGTTTTCCGTCTGGCTGCCAGCGCTCCCTGAAGCCGCATAGTTTTGCAAACGTTCAGGAGTGTCAACGCACAGCTTGACACTCCTGAGAATTTCTGAACCGAGGTGCACATGATGCAGCACTTATATGGCTTAAAAAACCTCTTGCACGAACAAGGGATTTTCTTTTGTCTCAGCGGTCCGATTTCGCAAAACCTTGTCACAGAAATCGGCGCAATTTTGGAGCAAAAAATGAGCATGGAAAATGCGAGCCGCACGACCATCCTCAGAGTGTTTTCTTTGGTCGTGGAAAAAATGCAGAATATCATTCATTACTCCGATGAAAAAACCATCATAGACGAGAGCAGCGACGATGATCTGGAAAAACCGCTGAGTTTCGGCATTATTGCCATCGGCTACGATCATGAGCGCTATTTCGTGCTCAGCGGCAACCTGATTGCCACACACAAAGTCGAGCGATTACAACAGAAATTACAGCAGATTCAGCGCATGAGCAAAGAGGAATTAAAAGAATTCTACCGCGAACAACGCCGTAAAGACCCTGAAACCGGAAGCAAAGGCGCAGGATTGGGCTTGCTTGAAATTGCCAAAAAAGCCAGCGCTCCTATTGAATTCGATTTTACGCCAGTTGATAAACATGTGTCTTTCTTTTCAATGAAGACCATCATATAAAAGCCGCTGCTCGGATGAGAGACAGGAAACAGGTGAGGACTATGAAAAATTTGATCATTGACGCAACCGACTGTACGCCTTCGATTTATTTTGATGCGCAAGAGCATCTGTTAGAAATTCGGGGAACGTCCTATCCGGAAAATACCGCCGCGTTTTATGCGCCGATCTTTTCCTGGTTAGAGCAATACTTTGCCATCACGGAAGACGGGGACATGACAGTCAATATTGAAATCGTCTATTTCAATAGCGGATCGTCGAAAGCGCTGTTAGAATTTTTTGATATGCTTGACGACGCGGCTTTTCGAGGGCTGGGCATTACGGTGAACTGGATTTATGAACAAGATGATGAGGACATGCGCGAATATGGCGAAGAATTTCTGGAAGATTTTCGCCGACTCTCCTTCCACTTTGTCAAAAAAACCAAATGAGCCATTTCTGGGAGCGCCAGCATCTTGTCGGCATTTCCTGCCGACAAGATGCTGACGCTCCCGAATAAATGATGAACACTTTATACGCTGCTCCGCTTGCAGACACCGCCGACGCGCTTCGTCATGGAATGCGCGACCTGCGCCAATATGTTCGAGAGATGTGTGATCGGATTGAGGCGATTGATCCCGACGTACAGGCATTCGTGCCGGAACCGAACCGCCGCGAGCGCTTGCTGCGCGAGGCAGATGCGCTGGTAGCGCAATTTCCCGATCCCGCCTCGCGTCCCCCGTTGTTTGGCGCACTCGTCGGCATCAAAGATATTCTCCGCGTCAACGGCTTTCCGACGCAGGCTGGCAGTCTGCTGCCCGCGGAGCTATTTACGGGCGCGGAAGCGACATGCGTGATGCGGTTGAAACAGGCTGGCGCGCTCATCGCCGGAAAAACCGTGACGACCGAATTTGCCTATTTCGAGCCTGGCCCGACGCGCAATCCGCATAACCTCGCGCATACGCCGGGGGGATCCAGCAGCGGCTCGGCGGCGGGCGTGGCCTGTGGATTTTTTCCACTTGCGCTCGGTACGCAGACCATCGGCTCAATCATCCGACCCGCCGCTTATTGCGGCATTGTTGGGTTTAAGCCGAGTTTCGACCGCATTCCGACAGCAGGGATGCTCTATTTTTCTCCATCCGCCGATCATATCGGCCTGTTTACGCAGGATATCGAGGGGATGGAACGCGCCTGTTCGGTCGTCTGCCAGGCATGGAACGCCGCCGCGCCGTTTGCTGGGCTCCCGACGCTCGGCATTCCCGACGGCGACTATCTCGCGCAAGCGTCGCCGGAAGGGCTGGCCGCATTCGACGAACAGGTCAAGCGCCTGCAACAGGCAGGTTTTCGAGTGAAACGGATTCCGATGTTGGCAGATATTCAGGAGATCAATCAGCGTCACCGCCTGATGACCGTTGCCGAGGCCGCGCAGGAACACGCAGCCTGGTTTGCCGCGTATCGCTCTCTTTATCGTCCTCGCCTCACGGAAGCGATTCTGCAGGGGCAGCAGGTGACGCCGGAGATGCTGCGGGCGGGGCAGGCATCGCAACTGGAATTGCGGCAGCGGATAGAGGATGCGCAGACGCGGCACGGCATCGATCTCTGGATTGCTCCGGCGGCTACCGGCGACGCCCCGGCAGGGATTCACGCCACCGGCGACCCGAATATGAATCTTCCCTGGACGCACACCGGCGTCCCGACGCTGACGATTCCCGCCGGGGTGTCTCGTAATCGCCTCCCGCTCGGCCTGCAATGCAGCGCCCGCTTCTGGCAGGACGAACGCCTGTTGGCGTGGGCAAAACCGATTCGCGCGGCGCTCCTTCAGATGTGACCTCAAGTCGAACCATGAATCATTTCGTCGTGCTATATGACAACGACCTTTGAAAATTTCCCTTCCGGCGCGGCATTGACGGAAATACACAGGCTGATCACGTCGCGCCGGAGCAACGGCCTGACCCGCGCCGCAAAACGCGCCTGTTCGTCTGCCTGCGGCGGTTGCAGCAGCGCTAACATCCGCAGCAGCAAGAACAGGTGATGTTCCCCTTTATCCGGCGGACTCGTCTCCGCGGGCGTGGCTAATTGCAACGCATAATCGCGCGTTGAGAAAAACATGACATACGACGCAGCCACGGAAATCGCGCGTTCCATGCGGTCTGAAAAATCGGACGGGAGCGGTGACGCTGGCGGCATCACGTCCAACACCACCAATATCTGCTTTTTCCGGTCGAGTTCGAACTCCCGCACCATCAATTTCGACGTTCTGGCCGTGTTTTTCCATGAAATCCGCATTCGATTATCTCCGGGAACATAGTCGCGAATGCCATAAAATTCTTCGCCGCCGCCTTTGCGCTGCGTCCCGGCATCGCCCGTCGAAAATGCCAGACTCGCTTGTTCCGAAGGCGACAGGCGTTCGAGTTTCGGATAGACCAGCACGTCCTCGTCAACTTCTTCGAACGTCGTGGATTTCAGAAAAAACCCGAATGGATAGCGCGTCGAAATTCTGAGGTTGCCGGGGCGATGCAGGCCGCGCTGCGGGAATATCGCCGGATAGGTCAGCGTATGCGTCTGGCGCGGCGCGATTTTCAGGACGTAGCGGCGATGCTCGGGGGTATCGCGCTGCGACAGGTCTTCAATCAGCAGCGAAAGCGAGGCAATTCGTTTTTTCGCGTTCAGTACGTCGAGAACAACCGGCGCAGCCTGCCCGGTGAACAGATGTTTCGGAAACCGGCGCGTGAGAACGATTTTCCGCAGCGTCAGTTCGGACAACACGCCGGACGTGGTGATAAAACTCAGCATCAGGCCGAAGATCAGGTAGAGCAGGTTGTTGGCGGTATTGATCGCCGCAAACCCCACGATCAGCGTCAAGCCGATATACTGCCAGCCTGCGCGGGTAATCCGCAGCGCGCGCGGCGGTTTCAGCCAGCGTTTCGCCCGTCTGATGAATGCGCTCCATGTAACTGTTGCCATTTAACGCTCTATCCCAGAGGTTAAAACCTCTGGCTATATTCTTTTGCCCTTTCAGGGCGAGGCACCTGCCGCGAAGCGGCAACGGGATAAAGGCAGAGGTTTCAACCTCTGACAGATTTACAACGGCACAGGAATCTCTTGCAGCATATCGCGCAGCACTTGTTCCGCCTCGGCGCTGGTGGCGGAGGCAAACGTGTCGGCGTGGAGAATGACGCGATGCGACAACACCGGCACGACCAACGGCTTAATATCGTCAGGCGTGCAATAATCCCGTCCCGCCAGCAGCGCCGACGCTTTCGCCGCCTGCTGCAACGCTAACGCGCCGCGTGGGCTGACCCCAAGCTCGAACCAGCGGGATTCTCTGGTTTTTTTGACAATGGCGATGATATAATCCTGCAATGCGTCGTCAACGGCGATGTCATCTACGAGCGCTTGAATCTCGCAGACCTGTTTGCCTGAAAGCACTGGCGCAAGATGTTCGATGGCCGTCAATGAACGTTCTGCCTGCAAAATCGCTTTCTCGTGGCTGGCCGACGGGTACCCGATGCGAATGCGCATGAGAAAACGGTCAAGCTGCGATTCCGGCAGCGGATACGTGCCGTGATATTCTAACGGATTTTGCGTCGCCAGCACCATAAAAGGCCGACTCAGGCGGTGCGTCACGCCGTCCACCGAGACTTGCAGTTCGTTCATCGCTTCCAGCAGGCTGCTTTGCGTTTTCGGCGTCGTGCGGTTGATTTCGTCCGCTAACACGATATTCGCGAAAATCGGGCCATGCTGAAATTCGAATTCGCCGCGCTGCTGGTGATAGATAGAAATGCCGATGATGTCGGACGGCAGCATATCGCTGGTAAACTGAATCCGCTGAAACGAGCAATCCAGCGACTTCGCCAGCGCGTGCGCCAACGTCGTTTTGCCCACGCCCGGCACGTCTTCGATCAACAAATGTCCCTCGGCAAACAGCGCAATGAGCGTCAGACGAATGACGTCCGGCTTGCCGATCAACACGCGCTCGATGTTATGCTGTAAACGTTGAATGTGTTCTATTTGGTTCATAATGACAATAATCGTAATTATACCAATTGCCTTTTGAAAGATCATATTCGCGGTGTACGTCGAAACTACAG
>CAZRSF010000051.1:0-46365 GCA_964602655.1 uncultured Candidatus Moduliflexus sp. | reverse complement strand
TACGCGCAATGTTTCTCCGAAAATCCGCCCGCCCGTTCAACCATCCAGGTCGCGCGTTTGCCGAAAGACGCGGATATTGAGATCGAAATCATCGCGGTGCTTGGAAAATAGGACGGAACATCTATGCGAATGGTGATTCAGCGCGTGACCGAGGCGTCAGTCACGGTAGATGGCAATGTTATCGGCAGCATCGGCAAAGGCATCGCCGTGCTGCTTGGCGTCGCCAAAGGTGACACAGAACAGGATGCGGATTTTTTAGCGAATAAACTCGTCAACCTGCGCATTTTCGAGGATGACGCCGGGAAAATGAATCTCTCGGTGCAGGAGATTGGCGGCGAGATTCTGGTGGTGTCGCAGTTCACGCTGTTAGGCGATTGCCGCAAAGGCCGCCGCCCCGGTTTTTCCGATGCCGCGCCGCCGGATGAAGCTGATCGGCTCTATCAATATTTTGTCGAACAGGTGCGCCGACTCGGCGTGCATGTCGCCACCGGTCAATTTCAGGCCATGATGCTGGTGAAAATTTATAACGATGGCCCGGTGACATTTGTCATTGAAAGTCAATAACGCAAAAGGGGGCGAATACGCATGTTTATCATGCCTGTCATTGTCGGACCGCTTCAACAAAACGCGTATATTATCGCCTGCGAAGAGAGCAAAGAAGCGGTCGTGATAGACCCCGGCGACGAAGCGGAGCGGATTTCCTCTGTGCTGGCCGCTCAAGGGTTCACGCTGAAATTGATGATGAATACGCACGGTCATCTTGATCATATCGGCGCGGTCGCGGATTTAGCGGCGCAAACGAACGCGCCGTTTTTGCTGCATCGGGACGATCTGTATCTCATCGAGGATGTCGAATCCGATCCGCTGTATCCGTTTTTTCCCGTAAAACAGCCGCCGATGCCGACGCGGTTTTTGACCGACGGCGAGCGCATCGCGGTCGGTTCGCTGGAATTTCAGGTGCTCCACACGCCGGGACATACGCCGGGAAGCGTCTGTTTTCTAATTGAACAATCGTTATTTTCAGGGGATACGCTCTTTTCCGGCTCAGTCGGGCGCACCGATTTGCCGGGCGGTAATACGCAGCAAATCCTCGCCTCGATTCGAGAAAAAATCCTGACGCTTGACGACGCAGTGCGGGTTTATCCTGGGCACGGGCGCGTCACGACGGTTGGAATCGAACGCGCGCAGAATCCGTTTTTATAAGATCATTGATAGCCCTGCCAGGGTTCTGAACCCTGGCAGGGCTGGAGGCGCTTGACAGTGAAACAGATCGCCATTTTATGCGCCATGCCGCCGGAAGCCGCGCCATTCAAAACCGCGCTTGCCGATATTCAGCCGGATTCGATTGGCTCATTTCCATGCTGGCGAGGAACATTCCAGCAGTGCGACGTGTCGCTCGTGTTGTGCGGCATCGGCAAAGTTCATGCGGCGGCAGCCACGCAGCTTGTTTTGTCGGAATTCGAACCTGATGCGGTCTTTTCATGCGGCAGCGCCGGAAGTCTGGATAACCGTTTGGAGATCGGCGATGTCGTGGTGGGCGCGTCCACGCTTCAGCATGATTACGGCTTTGTCACGCCGGATGCCTTTGTTCCGTTCGGGCTTTATCTGCAACGTCATGGGAAAGCGCGGGAATATGTACGGAGTTTTGCGGCGGATGCGTCGCTCTT
The DNA here is from genome assembly GCA_964602655.1 of uncultured Candidatus Moduliflexus sp. Classification (GTDB taxonomy): domain Bacteria; phylum Moduliflexota; class Moduliflexia; order Moduliflexales; family Moduliflexaceae; genus Moduliflexus. The sequence goes on along the minus strand of CAZRSF010000051.1, from coordinate 44,698 downwards.
GAACCTTGCGAGCGCCATGCAGACCGATTCGCCGAAGTCGCCGCGTGCGTGGATCGGTGCGATTTTGACCGGCGATCAGGTGATTTTTTCCGCCGAAAAACGACAGGCGCTTCAGCAGGAATTCAAGGCGCTTGCGGTTGAGATGGAGAGCGCGGCGATTGCGCAGGTCTGCGCCTTATACGATGTCCCGTTTTTGAGCATTCGCGGGATTTCCGATCATGCCAATGAAACGGTCGCCTTAGACATGTCACGCCTCGATCCGAACGAACTTGCCGAGTTTCCGTCGGCGTCGTTCGGAAAAAAAATAAGCGTATTCGCCACAACTATCAGCTACCTCGCGCAGCATCCGTCCGCGTTTGTGATGTCGGCGCAGGCGCGGCAGCACATCAACATCGCTTCTAAGCATTCCGCCCAATTGACGTTACGCATCATCGAACGACTGGCTGCAAGATGACGCGTATCTTCTACCAAGTCATCGGGTGAAATAATCGTTCGTCCTACGATATTTTTTCTAAAAAAACCTTGAAAAAAATCGGTTTTTCCACAACTCTGTAATAAAAGCCTTCACAAATTCGAATATTTGTGAGATAAGTGCTTCGTCCCACTACTCGCAAAAGCTCAACCCGCTTCGCGGGGTCGCGTTTGCACTCCAGTCCGGTAAATAGTTAGGAGGAACGGTTATGCACATCACCACGTCATCACAAGCGCCTCTTGAGATGGGATTCGGCGAATATTCCTGTAACTGGGGCGTTCATATCTGCGGTTTGTATGAAAGCGCCGAAGAGCGCGACGAGATCATTCTCGGCTTTTTGCATCAGGGCGACCGCGCCGGAGATTTGCAATTCTACTGTCCATTCGAGCGCAGCGCCGCCGATTTCGAACAGACGTATGCCGCGCGCTATCCCGACTGTCGCGATCATCCGACCGATCCAGCCCGATTCCGCCTCTCGTCCGCCCGCGACTTGTATTATCCTGACGGCACGTTTTCGCCCTGGGCGATGGATGCGGGTTTGACCGAATTTTTTATCGAGAGCCAGCGACACGGCCTGCGTCACATTCGCGCGACCGCCGAGATGGCCTGGGCGTTAGAGGCGATTCCTGGGGTAGAACATCTGATGGCGTATGAAGCGCGCTTGAACTATTTCATTCCCGGCAAGCCCTGGATCAGCATCTGTTTGTATAATGTCAGCAAATTCTCCGGAGCGACGATCATGGGCGTGTTGCAAACGCATCCGTACACCATCAGCGGCGGGATCATCACGGAAAACCCCTACTACAACGATCCGACCGACTGGCTGACGCGCCATGCGCCGCAGTTTTTATCGCCAAGAGAGCCATCGTAATATGGACGAACGCCATCGCGAACACGACATCTTTCTGCTCATGCTGAACCTGACGCAAGTCAGGAAGCCCGACCTGATTTTCACGATTTTTTTAGAGGCGCTGAATTCGTTTTGGGATGGCGTCGCGTTGCGCCTGCGACACCCGGAACATCTTGATATATCGGATGAAACGGCAATTGAGGTCGCGACGATGCATCGTTCGTTCGGGCACATTCTGTTGAGCGGCGACATCGCCGCATTAGCGCCGGACGAACTGGCGCTGATCCGAAATTCGGCGCAGATGCTCGCGATTTTGTTGGAAAATCGCTATCAAGAGCAACTGCTCGAGCAGGAAAATCTCCGACTCGATACGCTGGTACAGGAACGGACGCAGGCATTGCTTCTGGCGAATCGCGACTTGACGAATGAAGTCGCCGAACGCTGCGCCGCCGAAGAACACGTTCGTTCGATCCGCAACTATCTGAAACGCATCATTGACGCCATGCCGTCCATGCTGATCGGGCTTGACGTGCATGAACGCATTACGCATTGGAACGCGCAGGCCGCGCATTTTACCGGCGTCGCCGAAGCATCGGCGTATCAGCGCTCATTATTCGAGGCCTTCCCGGAGCTTGAGCCGTACCGCGACGCGATTCGGCAGAGTATGCAAACATGTACGCCGCAATTTCTCCCGAAAATAAAATTTCGTCCGCAACATCAGGAGGAATGGTATTATATTGACATGCTGATCTATCCGATGGAAGAGAGCGGTGTGGATGGGGCGGTCATTCGGATTGACGACGTGACGCGTCACGTCCAGCTTGAAGACATGATGATTCAGGCGGAAAAAATGACGACCGTCGGCGGTCTGGCTGCCGGCATGGCGCATGAAATCAATAATCCGTTAGGCATTATTCTTCAAAGCGCACAAAATCTCCGCCGCCGATTGTGCCCCGACGCGAAAAAAAATGTTGATGTGGCCGAGCAGATCGGTATTGATCTATACAAACTCAACGAGTATTGTCATCGTCAACATCTCTTCTCGTATATGGACGGCATACGGGACGCCGGAGAACGCGCCGCGAAGATCGTGGCAAATATGCTGGAATTCAGCCATCGAACGAGCGCGGAGATGCGACCGGTCAACCTCAATCAACTGCTTGACGATACCATCGAACTGGCTGAAAAAGATTACGACCTGCGGAAACGCTATGATTTTCATACGATTCGCCTGCATCGCCATTACGACGCGACGCTGCCGCTCGTATCGTGCAACCAGACGGAAATTCAGCAGGTCGTCTTGAATATGCTGCGAAATTCGGCGCAAGCGATTCATGGGGCATCAATGGCGCGCGCGCCCCAGATCACGATTTCGACCGGGCATGACGCAAAGATGATCAGCGTTTCGATTGAAGATAATGGGCCGGGGCTGGAAAAAGAGGCGCAAAAGCGCATGTTCGAACCATTTTTTACGACGAAAGACGTGGGCGAAGGCACGGGACTTGGCCTATATATCTCGTATTTTATCATTACGACGCATCATCAAGGCACGATTTCTGTCGAATCGGAAGCAGGGGCAGGAACACGAATCACGTTTTTTTTACCGGCATCGTTCTAACCTATAAGGATCTTCGGCGATGATACGCGAGCAGACACCAACCATTCTGTATATTGATGATGAGAAGATGATGCGCCTGACAATCGGAGATTATCTTGAGGATTGCGGCTACCGCGTACTTCTGGCGGAGAATGGGCGCGAAGGGCTGGCGATGTTTCGCCAGCATACGCCGGATATCGTGCTCCTGGACTTGCGAATGCCGGGCATGGATGGGCTGGACGTGCTGGCCGCGATTCATCAGGATGCCCCGCAAGCGGCGGTCATTGTGATTTCCGGCGCGAACGTGTTAACTGATGTCATTGACGCGTTGCGATCTGGCGCGTGGGATTATCTGACCAAACCGATTGAAGATTTGACGATTCTTCAGGCGGCGGTCAAACGCTCGCTGAAACATGTCGCGCTGCTACGGCAAAATCAAGAGTATCAGGCCGATCTCGAACAATTGGTCAGAGAGAAATCCGCCGCGTTGAATCTGGCGGAAACGGCCAACAGGGAATTGAAAGAATTCGCGTATATCGTTTCGCACGATTTGAAAGCTCCGTTACGCGGCATCAGCCAATTAGCCGCCTGGTTAGTGCAGGATTATGCGGAGAAATTCGATGAACACGGGCGCGAAATGGTCAATTTGCTGTTAGGGCGGGTGAAACGCATGGATCGCCTGATCAGCGGCATTCTCCAGTATTCCAGAGCGGGGCAGAGCATCGGAAAAGAGGCTTCGGTTGATTTGAATATCGTGCTGCGCGAGACGATTGCCATGATTGTCGCCCCGCCGCATATTCACATTCGAGTTGACGGCGCGTTGCCGATTGTGTACGGCGAAGAGGTGCGGTTAGAGCAGATTTTTCAAAATCTCATCGAAAATGCCGTCAAATTTATGGACAAGCCGGAGGGGCATATCGTTGTCCGATGTGATGATGGCGGCGAGACATGGGTGTTCAGCGTGGGCGATAACGGGCCGGGGATCGACGCGAACTATCACGAGCATATTTTTCGCCTGTTCCAAGTATTGACATCGCATGACGAACGCGATAGCACAGGTATCGGGCTGGCAGTCGTCAAAAAAATCGTCGAATTGTATGGCGGCAACGTGTGGCTCGAATCTACGCCCGGCGAGGGCAGCACCTTCTTTTTTACCCTGCCGAAGTCGCCGGAAGAACGGGAACAGGCCGTCGCGAAATGAATCGCCGCAAGAAGTTTTCTTGACTTTTCGGAACAACGGTTGAAAGTAATGTTTTGCCCTGAAAGGGCGGCGGAACATGTTGCGCCCCTTCAGGGCAAGGGAACACAACATCTCACAACGTAGAACCACCGAACAGGAACGATCTCAGAATGATGCCAGAGATACAGCCGCGAGTGATGATTCTCATCGATCAGTCCGCCCAACTTTTCTCGTTGGCGACTCTCCTGAAAGCGTCCGGCTATCAGACCGAAACGCTTCATGAACAGGACTGTTCGCATGAACGCCTTGCCGCCTTTCAGCCCCACGCGATTGTGTTCGATATGACGTTTGCCCCGGAAGCGAAATTGGCGTGTCTGGGCAATATTCGCGCGATCTGTCCTGATGCCAAATGCCTCGTCTGTTTTCCTGCCGAACTTTCGCATGAAACGTTCGAATTCGCGCTTCAAGAGGGCATGTACGCCTGTGTGCACACGTCGTCGGACGAACAGGAGATGTTCCTCCTCATCCGACGCTGCCTTGAAAATATCCGTCTTGAACAGGAATATCACGACATTCAGGCGAACTTGCAACAGGCGAAAACCGAATTGAGTCAGATAGACACCCGGTTGAAAGCGTTAGTTGTCGCCACAGAGAATTTAGCGAGTTGTTCCAACCTCGAAGAATTAGGCAAACAGTTGTTAGAGGAATTTGCGACCCACATGACGGCAGAAGGCGGCAGCTTGTACCTCAAACAGTCGGATCGCTTCACGCTGCTTCATGCGCTTGATCCCGGCCATGCGCCGTCGGAGATTTCTTTTCCTCTGCGAGCCGGATCGATTTTCGAACAGACGATACAGGCAAAACACCCCTTGCTGATTCGGAATATCGAGACGGAAAGAGCCATGAATGCGAGCGGATGGGCAGGGTATCGCAACGGCTCATTGCTGGTCTTTCCTCTGTTGGACGAACATGGCGACATCTCAGCCTTGCTGACGCTGCATAATAAAGCGTATCCGCCATTTACGGATGAAGACCTGAATATCGGCCTGATTTTGGTTCGCTACAGTTATGAAGTGCTGCGGTCTGCCTTCGCGATCAAGCGCCTCCGCGTCAGCGAAGAACGCTACCGTTCCATTTTCGAAAATATTCGGGACGTGTATTATGAAACGCTGCTCAACGGAGAAATTTTAGAAGTCAGTCCCTCGATTCATGAGCATTCCCAATATACGCGCGATGACGTGTTGGGAACGCATGTCGAACAGTATTATGCGTTTTCGGAAGAACGTCAGCGTGTGTTAGCGCATATCATGAAGACGGGCGAAGTTTCTGATTATGAATTTCATTTGCGGGATAAAGACGGCAAAATCGCGCCCTGGTCAATGACCTCGAAGTTGCGCCTCGACAGCGCCGGTCAGCCCTGGAAAATCTGCGGAACGCTCCGCAATATTTCGACCCGCAAACGGATGGAAAACGAACTGCGCGAGTTGAATGAGGAATTAGAGCGTTGCGTTAATGTCCGCACCGCCGAGTTGCAGCAACGCAATCAGGAATTGCGCGGAGCGCTTGACGCGCTGCATAAAGCGCAGACGCAATTGGCGCGTTCGGAAAAAATGGCCGTTCTCGGCAGTTTAGTGGCCGAAATTACACACGAGATGAATACGCCGATCGGCATGGCGATTACGGCCGCGTCGCATCTTGACGAGGAGACGCAGGCGATTCTGCAACGCTACCATGCCAATGACATGACCCGCAGCGCCTTAGAGCAGTATTTACAGCAAACGCAGCGCGTCAACGAGAGCCTTCGAACCAATTTACGCCGCGCTGCCGATCAGTTGCACGGTTTCAAACAAATGGCGGTAGATCAAATGGGCGAGAAATGCCGCGCATTTCGGATGTGCGACTGCATTCAGGAGGTCTTGCTCAGCCTGTCGCCCAAATTAAAGCGCACACCCTACCGCATCGCGGTGCAATGCCCGGAAACGCTTCGATTGCAAAGCTATCCCGGCGCGTTTTCGCAAATTTTCACGAATCTGATCATGAATTCCCTGATTCATGGCTTCGAACAACGAGCCGATGGGGACATTGCGATTGAGGCGGCGACAGAAAATGATTGGCTGCTCATTCGCTACAGCGATAACGGAAAAGGGATGTCCGCCGACCAGGTTGAGCGGATATTCGAGCCGTTTTATACCACAAAAGCCGAACAGGGCGGCAGCGGCTTGGGGTTAGCCATTGTGCGCCATTTAGCGACCGAGCAGTTACGCGGCGAGATTGCATGTGAAAGCCAGCCGGAGCAAGGAACAACGTTTCGCATTCGCGTCCCGCTGACCCTGCCCGCCGAAACGTAAAAGTCATCCCTGTCAGGGTTCAGAACCCTGACAGGGATGCGGTCTCTTGGAAAACAATCATGAACAACAGACAGACGACACGAAACACATTGCGCGCGCTGCTCGGCCTGATCGCCGTTTTTTTGGTCGAAGCCGTGTGCAGCCCGGTCTCTGCGCAACAGGAAAGCGCTCAAGAATATTACCGCGAAGGGATTTTTTATACCAAACAAAACAAATTCGAAGAAGCCATCATGGCGCTGGAAAAAGCGGTCGAACTTGAGCCTGGATACGGGAACGCCTACAATGCCCTCGGCGTGATCTATTATCAGCAGAAACAATACGGGAAAGCGGCGGAACAGTACCTTCTGGCTATCGAGTCCGATCCGAACGATGTCAAAGCTCGCACCAATTTGGCGCTAACGTATCAGAAGCAGCAAGCGTATCAAAAAGCGGTCGAGCAACTTCAGCAGGCATTAGCGCAACAGCCCGACTATGCCCCGGCGCAAACGCTGATGAAACAGATTCGCCCGAAAGCGATCACAGTCGAAACGCCGAAAGAACGCGAAAACGCCGCGCCGAAACCTGCGGAAAAACCAGCGAAAACGCCTGAAAAAACGAAGAACGAACCGGCCAGGAAGCAAAAGAACATATCGTCATCCAATCTGTTCGAGTCTGGAACAACGCTCTTTTTAGAAGGCCGGATTGATGCCGGAATCGAAGCGTTTCTGAACGGAATCCGTCACACGCCTCGTTCAGCGGCAGAGGGCTATACGCTGCTTGGCATGGCGTATCGCGAGAAATATCGCGTCACCCGCGACCCGCAATGGCGCGATCAGGAACTCGCCGCGTTCAGTCAGGCGATGAACGCGCAGCCGCAATACGCGCCCGCGCTGCTTGGCCTGGCGGAAATTTATTATGAACAGGGCAAACTCTCGTTAGCGTATCCGCTGTTTCAGAAAACCCTCGAATATCACCCAGATTATCCGGCGCGAGACCAAATCGAAGCCATCTTTTTAGGACGGTAGCGCCTCACCCTGTAAGGGTTTCGAACCCTGGCAGGGTTCGCGCAACTGCGCCATTGCCCACGCGGCATGATCTTGAATCAGCGGGTCGGAGGAACGCGAAAGCTCGTGCAGAATCGGCAGGAACGCCGCATCGCCGGAATTGCCGATAGCGACGACCGTATTGCGCAGCAGTCCGCGCCAGCCAGCGCGTAAGATCGGCGAATCGGCAAAAATACGTTGAAACTCGGCTTCCGGCAGCGTGGCAAGCCACTTCAACGACGGGCGGGCAAGCGATTCGCGCGGTAGAAATTCCGGCAGCCCCGGCGCGTCAGCCTGCCGATTATACGGACACGCCTCCTGACAGCGGTCGCAGCCGAACACGCGATTTCCCAACGCAGGCCGCAACGCTTCGGGAATCGCGCCTTTGTGCTCGATAGTCAGATACGACAGGCATTTCCGGGCGTCTAAGATGTATGGCGCAACCAATGCGCCGGTCGGACAGGCGTCGAGGCAGCGCGTACACGCCCCGCAGCCGTCGGCAAGCGGCTCGTCAGACTCGCATTCGAGATCGATCAGCATTTCCCCAAGAAAGAACCACGACCCATAACGCGGATTGATGACGCCGCCATGTTTGCCGATCCAGCCGAGTCCGGCGGCTCTGGCAGATGCGCGTTCCAACAGCGGCGCGGTATCCACGCAGACTTTTGCCGCAATCGGAAGCGGACTTTCTGCTTGTATCAGACGCAGCAGCGCGAATAGTTTTTCTTTGACGACCTGATGATAATCTGCGCCGCGCGCATACCGCGAAATCAGGCCGATGGCCTGTTCCGGCGTGTCTTCTGCCGCGTCGAAGGCGTAATACGACAGGCCGCAGACGATAATGGATTTCGCCGGAGGAAAGAGCAGGCGCGGGTCTTCGCGCTTTTCGACATTGCGCGTCAAATACGCCATCTCCCCGGCAAACCCGTTGCGCAGCCATTCCCGCAGAAATGCTGCCTCCGGCTGACGTTCTGCCCGCGCCACGCCAACCGAATGAAATCCGATTTCTAACGCTTTTGCTTTAATCCATGCCGCGTCTATCATGAGTTTGGAAAAAGAAAATTCGACTGTTCAGTCTCAGCCCTGTCAGGGTTTCGAGCCCTGACAGGGCTTCTCAAAAATCAAGAACTCCGAGTTCTCTTTTGTGATAATGTTTCTTCGAATTGCTGGAATTTCCAGGTTTGCTATATCGCGTCATCGCGATAACGTCTTGTGATTTCGTATGTTATCCCTTCGCCTTCCGCGTTTCGGCATCAGGCATGAGATTTGAATATATCTCTGTCGTCAAGGTTGAGATGAGAGCATATCATCAAACAGCAGTCAAGGAGGATAGAGACGTGAAACGATTATCGAGACGGATGCGGTGGAGTGTGATCGCGATTATTGTCGCCATCGGCATGGTGGCATATACCGAATATAGCTTGAGTTCATCGGCGCAAACAGAACAGCCGCGCAAAACGCTTGTCGTGATGGAAACAGAAGGCGAATGGCTTGAATTTATCAATGGCGCGGTGATCGTCAGCCAAGTCAGCCCTGAACAGCCCAAACCGACGAACCTCCCGTATTTTTATCTGTCGAAAGATTGGGACGCCTGCGTCGAATATACGATTGACGCGCCGAATGGCCGTGCCTGTTCCAGTGTGTTCGATAATTTTTTAAAACATGCCGAGCGGTTCGATGTCAAAGACGCGGCTTGATTTTTCTATGGCGTGTACCTGCGAACAGTCTTGTTCGCGGGTACACCGTCGTTTTCCTCTTTATTACATCCCGAAATTATCAATTGCGCTGCGAATATTTTGAAGTTCCTTCTCCGTCTCGGCAGCCCCGATGCGAATCAGGTCTGGGATTTTTTCAATATCGAAAAAGTGGAACTCCCCTTGTAATTCAGGATATACCATGATAATCTCATAATGATGCGCCATATTGTGCATGGCGTGATTCGCAATCATGAGGTTATTCGACGACAGCCCGGTCACATGCAGCAACAGTTTGATCGGGCTGTCAATCGTTTTATACGTCGGCGTTTCGAACCCCATCGCAATAATCACGTCTGCGCCATACCGAATGGCGACATCAATCGGCAGCGGATCGCTGACGCCGCCGTCGATCAACGTTTTGCCAGCAATTTTTTTCGGCTGAAAAAAGCCGGGAATCCCTATACTGGCGCGAATCGCTTCCGCAATGCCCCCCTGATCCAATACCACCGTTTCACCGCTGAAAAAATCGGTCGCCACGATTTGCAGCGGAATCTGCGTTTCCGCAAAGCTTTTTCCCTGGAAATACTCGTGAAAGACGCGCTCGATGCGATCTCCGCGAATCAATCCGAACATTTCGTTGTAGCGGAACAATTTCGGAAAAAACATTGTGATGATGTCGCGATATTTGAAATCCTGAAATTCGCGTTTCTTCCACATCGAAAGGGTGAGTTCTTCGATACGTTCCGGGTCTTCGCCGACGGCATATACCGCGCCGAACAGACTGCCGCCGCTGCTGCCGATAATCACGTCCGGCATAATCCGCTCCCGATGCAACACCTGAAGCATACCGATGCTGGCAAGGCATTTGATGCCGCCAGAGCCAATCACCAGAGCAATTCGGGGTCGTTGACGTTCTTCTTGCATAATGTGCGCCTCGATCTTTGTATATTGGTGAGGTAAAAATACGAGCCGTTAGACTGTTCGACACATACGGCGTATTATTGTCACTTTCCGTCTTCGTCAAGAAAAACAAATAAAAACATCAAGTCTGCAAAAAAAATACTTGCGTATTCTCATGACTGAACAATATCTTTTAATAAGAACGATACGTCATATTTTCAGATAGGCGGCGCGTTGTTCGAGTCAGAAAAGAAGATGGGGCGTAGAAATGGCAATCTATCATCAATCGCGGCTCTGCCGACTTTTCATCGCACACGCAAGACGGCAGGTGTTCGTAACAGGAGGAGACGTATGAGAAGAACTGGATTTGGTATCATCGTAGGGATGCTTGTGATGGGGGCGATGTTGTTCAGCAGCGCCAATGCGGCGGACCCGACCACGTTCACATTCTGGATATTCACAGAGGCGCAATCCGATATTCCATTTTTCGAGGCTGCCGCGAAGTCCTGGAATGTCGCCAATCCGGATCGTCCGATTGAATTCGAAGCAGAGCATTTTCCGTATGAAGAAATGCATACCCGGTTGTTACTGGCTTTAAAATCAGGCAAAGGCGCTCCAGACCTTGCGGGTATCGAAGTCAGTAAATTCCCCAATTTTGTCCGCCCGAACGACACGATTCATCTTATTCCATTGAATGATATTATTGATCCGGTGAAAGACAAGTTTGTCCAGGCATGTTTTGATAAGTATGTCCAGAATGGGCAATATTATGGGGTTGACTATGCTGTAGGCGCGACCTTTATGTATTACAATCGCGATATTCTTGCACAGGCTGGCGTGGATGTGAACAGCATTGACACGTGGGCGGATTTTGTCAAAGCCGGTCACCAGGTGGTGGACAAAACGGGGAAAATGATGTTCAGCGTGGAATCTATCGATACCTGGACGATGTGGCCGATCATCTCGCAGCGCGGCGGGGATTTTTTAGACGCGCAAGGCAACCCGACCGTAGATGACGCAATCAATGTCAGTACGCTCCAATTCTTGTATGATCTGGTCTTCACGGAAAAAATTGCGACCGTCGCGCCGGGCGGGTTCCATTTTACCGATCAGTATTCCGAGTTTATGAACAAGGGCGGCGCGGCGGCGGTGATGATGCCATCGTGGTTTATGCCCCGTATGGTGTCAACAATGCCCGCGTTAAAAGGTAAAATGATTGTCCGTCCGCTGCCGCGATGGGAAGCGGGCGGATTCCGTTCGGCTGGAATGGGCGGCACCAGCACCACGATTACGGATCAATGCAAGAACGTGCCTTTAGCGAAAGAATTTTTAGCGTATGCCAAACTCTCGTCGGAAGGAAATATCAATATTTGGAATATCTTAGGATTCGATCCGCCGCGTTGGGATGTCTGGCCGCAACTGAAAGATCAACCGGCCACCCCCGTGACGGAATTCTTTGGTAAAGAGCTGTTTGATGTGTTGGACGAGGTAAAAAATGAGATTCGTCCGGTTCATTATGGCGATCTCTCGCCGAAAGTGAAGGATTTCTATCGCACGAACATCGGCTATCATGTCTTCGAGTTGAAAGATCAACCGCCGGAAGAAGCGTTGAAAACCGTTGGCGAAGAATTACGGAGTTTGAAAAAATAATCGGGAAGAAGAACCTGAGTTTCGTCAATCACACTGCCCGACGCCGTTTCGAAGCGTCGGGCAGTTGTCTTTGTAGAACACGTTGATGAAGGAGAGTTGTATGAAGATCGGAATGCGTTTAGCCGTGAGTTTCGGGATGATTGTCGCCATGTTTGTTTGTGCCGCAGCGCTGACAACCGTCTCGTTGAGCGCCGTCAAACACAATGCGACGAGCGTGGAGCAACAACGGTTGCCCAATGCGCTGTTAGCCTCGCAAATGGCGCAAGACCTGCATCGCGCCCAGAAAATCCTGATGGAAACCATCGTGACTCTGGATATGGATGGTTATACGCGGGCGAGCGCTGTGATCAAAAATATCCAACAGAATTTGCAGCCGTTTCTCCAATCGGATGGCGGCGAGCAGACGGCGACGGACGAGACCGTCAAGAACTTGCAGATTGCGTTCAGCCGGTTCGATACGCTCGGAAAAACTATGGTAGAAGCCTTTCTGATTGACGGGCCTGCGTTCGGAAATAAAAAACTCACGGAATTCAATACGCAAGCGCAGACGATAGAAGGGTTGATGAAACAATTTCAAGACGCGCAAATCGCGGCGGCAAACCGAATGACTGGCGAGATTGTGACGGCTGCGAACAATGTTTGGCGGATTTTGTGGTATTTGACGGGTTTCGCTATCATTTTGAGCACGGGTATCGGCATTATCATCACACGAGGCATTACCTTGCCGATCAATCAGATCGTAACTGTCGCCAATCGCATTGCTGTCGGCGATTTCGATCAGGTTGTTTTGAGCCGGAAGAATGATGAAATCGGACAGTTAGCCTCCGCCTTTCGCAATATGGAAGATACGCTTCAAGGCGTGCTCAAAGAGATGAGCCTTCTGATTCAGGCCGTTCAAGACGGACGCCTGAATACGCGCGGCAAACTGAGTCAGTATAAAGGGAAATGGCAGGAACTTCTCAATGGCGTGAATAATGTGATCGAAGCCTTTGTGCTGCCGATTAAGGTCACATCCGAGAACTTGCAGCGTATTGCGGGAGGCGATATTCCCGAACAGATTGACATCGAATTCAACGGGGATTTCAATCAACTCAAACAAGATATCAATCGGCTGATTGTCAGCGAACAAGAGATCACGCACTTAGCGCAGGAAATGGCAGGCGGGGACTTGACCCTTGAAGTTCAAGAGCGTTCGGAGCATGATCGGCTGATGCAGATGTTGAATGCCATGAGCGGCAAATTGACAGATGTGCTTCAGCAAGTTCAAGGCGCTGTGAATTCGGTCGTCAAAAGCAGCGCAGAGTTGAACGCCAGCGCCGAATCTCTGTCGGAAGGGACATCTCAGCAAGCGGCGGCCACTGAGGAGGTGTCGGCGTCTATGGAAGAAATGGCGGCCAATATCCGTCAGAATGCCGATAATGCCCGCCAGACAGAGTTATTAGCAACGCAAGGCGTGCAATATGCCGAAGAAGCTGGTCATGTCGTGGCCGAAACGGTTGTGGCGATGCAGCAGATTGTCGATCAAATCTCTGTCATTCAGGATATTGCCCAACAAACCCGGCTGCTGTCGTTGAATGCGACGATTGAAGCGAGCCGGGCGCAAGATTATGGCAAATCGTTCGGCGTCGTGGCGCATGAAGTCCGCGAGTTGGCGAATACCACGCGAGCCGCTGCCGAAAAGATTATCCTGTTGGCCAGTTCCAGCCTGGATGTCTCGCAAAAAGCCGGAGCGATGCTGAGTACGCTCGTGCCGAATATTCAACGCACAGCAAGCTTTGTGCGAGAGATCAGTTATGCCAGTTCGGAACAAACCGCAGGCGTCGAACAAATCAACCACGCCGTCCAGCAATTGGATCAAGTGACGCAGCAGAACGCCGCCGCGGCTGAACAAGTGGCCTCGTCTGCCGTCATGCTGTCAGGTCAGGCCGCACAGCTACAACAGGTGATTACGTTCTTTAAAATCAGAGAACGAATTCTTTCGCTTCCTGCCGACAAGGAAGACAAATTCGCCGCCGCGCTGCATACCTTATTAGAAGCCAAAGGGGAACAGCAGCAAGCGTTCATCGAGCTTTTCAACAGGATGCTGGCAACGCCGGAACGCGACAAATCCCCAAAGGTCTCCTCACAAACAAAAATGCCTGTTTCCGGGAAACTCCCAGAAGAAGAACTTTTCCGCGCTCCCTTGAACAATCATTCTACAGATGCTCTTGACGATGAGTTCGAGCGGTTTTAGTTAGGATAAAATATCTTGGCAACTATGTGTTTTGCTGCAACCTGAAAATTTTTGTAACATTTCAGGCGTTGTCGCCGACATAGTGAATGACGGTTTTTTAGGATCGAACCGAAAATAATATCAATTGCCTTTGAACGGATCGTAAATTGTAGGGCGAAACTGAAGTTTCGCCCTACATGTACATGGGAGAATCTACAATGAAGATGAGCGTGAAGTTCGGATGTTGCGTTGCGTGTTGCGTTGTTCTTATTGTCTCAGGCTGTGCGAAAACGAAAACCGCCACAATCGGCGGGGTTGTTCAACAAACGAAATTAGTAGATGGGGTGTATGAGGGAAACTATAAGGGCGGGTTGAATAGCGCCATTGTGAATGTGACGATTACAGATCAGAAGATTGTCAAAATCGACATCGTCAAACATAGCGCCTGGAAAGGTAAAAAAGCCGAGCCGATCATCCCACAACGGATTATCGAACAGCAATCTACTACTGTAGATGCCGTCAGCGGCGCAACAAACAGCAGTATCGTGATTATGAATGCCGTCCAGGTCGCGCTTGAAAAAGCGTATCGCCACGAGTAATTGTCACCCTCGAATCAACAACAGCATAAGGAATCGTTATGAAAAATGTCATTCTCTATACCACCCGTCATGGGTTCACGGAAAAATGCGTGAAAATGCTGCAAGCGCAACTTACCGGTAGTACCACCGCGATCAATCTGAATAGCCAGGCCGCGCCGAAGCTTGATGCCTTTGACACCGTGATTTTAGGCGGGTCGCTCTATATGGGACAGACGCAAAAAGCGTTGCGCCAGTTTGCGAAAGAACATCTTCAGGAATTATTGAAAAAGCGCGTCTTTTTATTCTTGTGCTGTGGGAAAGAGGCGTTCCAGGCCAATTTTCCGGAGGAATTGACGCGCCATGCCACCATGAAAAGCGTGCTCGGCGCTGAAATTTCTCTGGCAAAACTTGGGTGGTTCGAACGATTAGTCGTCAAAATCGTTTCGAAGGGCAAAGGCGATTTTACGACCATTCACAGCGATATCATTGCCGATTTCGCTAAAAAAATCAACGAGATGTAAGGATGAAAGAACCCAGTCGGGGTTCGAAACCTTGACTGGGTTGAGATTCAAGAAAAGGTAACAATGCGTACGCGATTCGAAAGGATTGTTTTGACTGTCGTATTCTCTGTCTCAATGATTCACGCCGCAATCGCTTTTGCGGGTGAGAAAATTACGCTGAATAAAGGCATTGAGTTTGAGCGCCTCACCGAACATATCTGGCTGCACACGACCTACACCGATTATCCGGGCTACGGTCGGACGCCTGCCAATGGCCTGATTGTCGTTGACGGCGCAACCGCAGCCATGATTGACACGCCCTGGAATGATGAGCAAACCGGACTGATTTTCGATTGGGCGGAACAGACGCTGCATGTTGCCATCAAGCATATCATCGTCGGGCATGCGCATGAGGATTGTTTAGGCGGGCTGGCTGAAGCGCACCGGCGCGGAGCGGCTTCGTATAGCCTTGATCGGACACAGAAACTCGCAAAATCCGCCGGATATGCAATTCCGCAAAAAGGCTTTGCCGAGTCGCTGACTGTCACGTTAGAAAAAACGGAACTCATCTTGAACTATTTCGGCGGCGGGCATACTGTTGATAATATTGTGGTCTGGATTCCGTCTGAAAAGACGCTGTTCGGCGGATGTCTCGTCAAGGCGGCAGGTTCGAAAAATTTAGGCAATACCGCAGACGCCGACCTGAAAGGCTGGCCTGAGACCGTCAAAAAAGTCATCGCCGCCTTTCCTGATGCCGAGATTATCGTGCCTGGGCATGGCGCTCCCGGCGGTCAGGAATTGCTGACGCTTACGCTTGCTCTGAGCGAAGCCGCCTTGCAGAAATAGTTATCGGCGGCGGCTGGACAGCCTTACGCGCATCCGCCCGGCACATATTATCTGTGTCGGGCGGACTGTCTGAAAAATTCCAATCGTTGCGATTAGTACGCTTTGGCAAAGGGGACGCGCATTTTCGAGGGTTTGCCGCAATAGACGCACTGTCCGTCCTCATGTTCCTGATCGAACGGAATGCAGCGGATCGTCGCTTTGGTTTCTTCCTGTACGGCTTGTTCGCAGGCGGTTTCGCCGCACCAGTGCGAATAGACGAAGCCAAGCTGATTGTCGAGAATCTCTTTGAACTCGCCGTAAGAATTGGCCTTAAACGAATTTTCTGCGCGGAATTTCACGGCATCGTCGAACAGGCCGCGCTGAATCTCCGCTAATAACGCGATAATCGTCGGTTTCATACCGTTCAGGGAAATCGTCTGTTTCTCTTTCGGCCCTTTGTCGCGCCGGGCGACGACGGCCTGATTTTCGGCCACATCGCGCGGGCCGATTTCGATGCGCAACGGTACGCCTTTCATTTCCCATTCATTGAATTTCCAGCCCGGCTTGTAATTGGCGCGATCATCCACTTTGACGCGCACGTCCGCCTTCAATTCCGCCGTCAATTCGTCCACTTTTTGTAGTACAGTCTGGCGTTCCTCGTCGCTGTAATAAATCGGCACGATCACCACCTGATACGGCGCGAGTTTCGGCGGCAGGCGCAGCCCTTTGTCGTCGCCATGCACCATAATCAACCCGCCGATCATGCGTGTGCTGACGCCCCAACTCGTCGCCCATACCAAATCTCTTCCCCCGGCCTCAGTTTGAAACGTCACGTTGAACGCTTTGGCGAAATTCTGGCCGAGATGATGCGACGTGCCCCATTGCAAGGCGCGTTTGTCTTTCATCAACGCTTCGACGCAGGTCGTATAGAGCGCGCCCGCAAATTTTTCTTTTTCGGTTTTGCGGCCTTTCATCACCGGCACGGCAGCGTAATTCTCAGCAAAATCAGCATAAATATCGAGAATCTTGGCGACTTCTTCAGCGGCTTCCCGTTCGGTCGCATGGGCGGTATGCCCTTCCTGCCAGAGGAATTCCGTCGTGCGCAAGAAGAGGCGCGTCCGCATTTCCCAGCGCACCACATTCGCCCATTGATTAATCAAAATCGGCAGGTCGCGATGCGAATCGATCCATTTGGCGTACATTGACCAGATCACGGTTTCCGAGGTCGGGCGGATCACATACGGCTCTTCCAGCAATTTGCCGCCGCCATGCGTTACGACCGCGCATTCCGGCGCAAAACCTTCGACATGTTCGGCTTCTTTTTTCAGAAAACTTTCCGGGATCAACAGCGGGAAATACGCATTCACATGGCCGGTCGCCTTGAACATGCCGTCGAGCGCCTGCTGCATATTTTCCCAGATCGCGTAGCCATACGGCTTGATCACCATGCAGCCCTTGACCGGCGCATAATCCGCCATGCCCGCCTGTAAGACCGTATCAATATACCATTGCGAAAAATCGTCGCCCTGCTTCGTAATTTTTTGCTGCGCCATAATGTTCGAGAACGGGCGGCAACGTCATGGAAAAGGTGTCAGGCACATTCGAAATGTCTGACACCTGCCTCGCCATCACCTTGCACATCCGTGTCGTTCCTTGAAAAATGGATGATTTGTCGTCCTTCTGCTGAAAATGAATGCGAACACAGAACAGGGCGGGCAAACGGCTGTCAAGAGAAAAATCACAGCTTTAGGGTTGACAAATTCTCCGCCGTTCCTATCGCTTATCCAATAACCCCCTGTTATATCGGTCAGTAAAACTTTTGGAAATAACCACAGATTTCATGGATGTCACAGATTCGTTCTACGTTTTAACAAATCTGTGACATCCATGAAATCTGTGGTTACATTTATGTATGGAACACATTATTACGTATCTTCGCGCACACCGCCAACAACACCTTGACGAACTGTTCGAGCTGCTGCGCATTCCGAGCGTCAGCACGCTGCCGGAACATGCCGACGACGTGCGGCGTTGCGCCGAATTCGTGGCGCGGCATTTGTCGAATATCGGCCTCAAGCATATTGAAATCATGCCGACCGGCGGGCATCCTGTCGTGTACGCCGAATGGCTTGAACAGCCGAACGCGCCGACGCTGCTGATTTACGGCCATTATGACGTGCAGCCGGTCGAGCCGCTTGATTTATGGCTGTCGCCGCCGTTCGAGCCAACGATTCGCGACGGCGAAATCTACGCTCGCGGCGCGGCGGATGACAAAGGCCAATTTTGGGCGTATGTCAAAGCGATTGAGGCGTTTTTCACGAATGATGGCGTTTTGCCGGTGAATGTCAAGGTGCTGATTGAAGGTGAAGAAGAAATCGGGAGCGGCCATCTGCATCAATTTGTTGTTGACCACGCTGAAAAATTGAAGGCGGACGCGATTCTGTTGTCGGATAACGGGCAATATCAGCGCGGTACACCGACCATCTGCTACGGCACGCGCGGGTTGGTACATGGCGAAATTCACGTGCAGACAGCGGCGAGGGATTTGCACTCCGGCTCGTATGGCGGCCTTGCGGATAATGCGATTCAGGTGTTAGCGGATATTATTTCTGCGTTGAAAAATGATCGCGAACAGGTCAAGATTCCAGGCTTTTATGATGATGTCGCTGTTGTTTCCGATGCGGAACATAAAAATTTCGATTCGCTGCCGTTTGATAATGACGAATTGAAACAAGAAATCGGCATTCGTGAAGTTATCGGTGAGTATGGTTATCCGCCGCTCGTGCGACGTTGGGCACGACCAACATTTGAAGTCAATGGGATTATCGGTGGTTTCATCGGCGAAGGCTCGAAGACAATTATTCCGGCGAAGGCGCTGGCAAAAGTCACGATGCGGCTCGTGCCGAATCAAGACCCGCAGAAGATTTTTGACGCCGCGAAAGCGCATATCGAACAGCAGCTTGCGCCGCCGTCAGCCCAGGTCTCGTTCATCGGCGCACCGGACGGCAGAGCGTATCTGACGCCGTTGGATCATCCGATTCTCACGCATGTCACGCGAGCATTACGGGCGACGTATAACAAAGAGCCGGTGTTTGTTCGCACCGGCGGCACAATCAGCGTGTTAAGCACGTTTTCCGACGAAATGCGCGTGCCGATTGTGATGATCGGCCTGAGCAATCCCGACGACAACGCTCATGCGCCGAATGAGCATCTGACCGAAGAACTGTTTTATCTTGGCATCGAAACTGCGGCCCGGACGCTGCATGAGTTGAAGGCGTGGAAATAAGATTCAACGGAGGAAGCAACGAAATGAAAAACTATGTCATTTTATTTTTGTTGATTATGGGCGTATCTATGCTTCAAAGCGTTGCTGATTTTACGGCGTATGCCGAAGAGCAAACTGCGAGAGACTACATTGAAAAAGGAATAAATACCATTCCTGAGTATGAAAAAGCTATTGAGGCTTTTACGAAGGCATTAGAGCTTGAGCCGAAATCTCTTGAAGCATATAGCCTTCGTGGATCGTCGTATGAAGAGCTCGAACAGTACGAAAAGGCTATTCAGGATTATACGCAAATCCTTCTTCTCGGTCCACAGTATTTTAATTTCTACATTTCGCGCGGGATGGCGTATCGTTCTCTCAAAAAAAACAAAGAAGCTGTTGATGATTTGAATCGGTATTTAGAACTGGCGGGGAATTCTCCTGAGAATGCGAGTCGAGTCGAACTTGTGAGAAAAGAGATTGAACGATTAGGTTATTCTCCTAAAGTTGCCGCTGCCAAAAAACAGCCTGCCCCTGATATTACGGCCATTGAAGGAGATATTCTTTCGCAATTGGATGCGGCAGCGTCACAAAGAGAAAATACGGCAAGTGAACAATTCAAGACGCTCAAGAAGGAGATCGAACAGTCTCCCGAAACTGCTGCCGAACGCATTCTGCCTCGATTACGCGACGCGGGACTTTCAGAAGAACAGCTTACCGTCTATACATGGGCGATTGGCTTGACCAAAAGTCCCAATGCGGTGCAGCCCTTGGTTGAGATCGCCAAACAGTATTCTTCACAGCGCGTTCAGTGGAATTGTTATCAAGCATTGGCATCAATCGGCGGCGAGACTGCCGGGCAATTTCTCCTTGACACAGCCAACGCCGTTTCCGATGCGGATCGGCGTTTCGAACTGTTGAATTTGCTCGGCGAGATGCAATTTACCCCGGCGCTGCCTGCGATGTATCAACTTCTTGAAGTTGATCCGAAAGAACTGTACTGGCAACCTATTTTTGCATTCGGGAAAATGGGACAGGCTGCTGTGCCGTACTTACTGGAACAGATCAATGACCCAAAAAGCAACGTTCGCGCTAATGCGATTGGCTTGTTGGGGCAATGGCTGATTGCCGGAGAAGCCGCAGCCCTATTGAGCGAGCGTTACTGGAAAGAAGAGGATACGCAACTTCGCGCGCTGATTTTGAGTTCCGTAGAAGTGCTCTATCTATATAACAACGATCTCGCCGGACTGAAAGCCTTTAACGAAGACCTGTTGATGAAAGAAAAAGACCCGTCATTACGGCAGTTTGCTCAAGAAACACTTCATAACGAACAACTCCAACAGGAACTCGAAACCTACCGAAACGCGAAAATGATTTCATCAGAAACATTCCGACAAGCATACTCAAAACTTTTTGCTTCTGCGGGAAAAGATGGCGATTATGATCAACTTGCCTCGGCAAGCGCAATCGCCGATGAACCCGCCTTGTGGAAATTACGCGAACGCATTTTGCAGCGAAATTCCGATGAAGCGTTTTATAATGTGCAGCAGGTCAATCAAATCATTTATATGAACCGTTTAACTGAAAACTGATAATGGCGATAAAGAAACTCTCTTGAAAGAAATTTATGTATTGGGTTGTTGCTAACGGAGAACGTCCTGAGTTTCTCTGGGGATGTTTTCCGTATTTAAATGTGCATGTTAATATTTCCCTCCATTTCGTTGGCGTCGCAAATTTTTCAAGAAAAAACCTTGACATAAACCGCTGATGTCATTATTGTGTGTTTATCAGTTTAGAAAGATGAAGAAGAGGATATTTTCAGGTGGCTTCGTTTTTACCAACCACATCCTTTCTGATAACGTTACAAAACTTCTACTAATCCCTTTTTCTTGAGCGTCTCACTTAGAAAAAGTTCCACTGTGGACATGCCGCGTGTACGTGCCGGAAGTGATGTCTTTTCATCGTATAATTCATCAGGAATTCAATAGCAATTGTTAGGCGTTCTCTTTGCATAAACCAATCGCAACGCATATTGTGGCGCAATATGCGGCGGTAGTGGCATGGCAGGAGGACTGTGATGATAGATTCCGACTAATTTTGCACTAAGGAGATTCAGTCTATTATGAGTGACTTCACTAAAACCAGCGGGGATTCTGCCAGCCAAAATCAACTCAACATCGCCGAATTGCAGCGCCGCAACATGAGCGAACTGGCCAATGTCGGAAAAGACCTTGGCGTGATTGGCGTCAGCGGCTTGCGTAAGCAGGAACTGATTTTTAAGATTTTGCAAGCGCAAACCGAACGCAACGGCCTGATTTTTTCAGAAGGCGTTCTGGAAACGCTGCCCGATGGCTTCGGCTTTTTACGCGCCCCGAATTATAACTATCTGCCCAGCCCTGACGATATTTATATTTCTCCGTCGCAAATTCGTAAATTCAGCATTCAAACCGGCGACACGGTCTCCGGTCAAGTGCGTCCGCCCAAAGAAAACGAACGCTATTTCGCGCTGCTGAAAGTGGAGGCGATTAACTTCGAAGACCCGGATAAGGCGAAAGACAAGGTGCTGTTCGATAATTTGACGCCGTTGCATCCCGATGAACGCCTGATGCTGGAATATGATCCGTCCGATTTATCCACGCGGGTCATGGATTTGGTAACGCCTATCGGCAAGGGGCAGCGCGGATTGATTGTTGCGCCGCCGCGTACCGGGAAAACGATTCTGCTGCAAAAAATCGCCAACAGCATCACCGCGAATCATCCCGAAGTCGTCCTGATTGTCCTGCTGATTGACGAACGCCCGGAAGAAGTGACCGATATGCAGCGCTCGGTGCGCGGCGAGGTCATCAGTTCGACGTTCGATGAACCGGCGCAGCGGCACGTGCAGGTGGCGGAAATGGTCATTCAGAAGGCGAAACGGCTCGTTGAGCATAAACGCGACGTGGTTATTCTGTTAGACAGCATCACGCGTCTTGCGAGAGCGTATAACACGGTCACGCCGCCCAGCGGCAAGGTGCTCACCGGCGGGTTGGACGCCAATGCGCTCCAAAAACCGAAACGCTTTTTCGGCGCTGCCAGAAATATCGAAGAAGGCGGAAGTTTGACGATTATCGCGACCGCATTGATTGATACCGGCAGCCGCATGGATGACGTGATTTTCGAAGAATTCAAAGGCACGGGCAACATGGAAATCCATTTGGATCGCCGCTTGGTGGAAAAACGCATTTACCCGGCGATTGATATTGATCGCTCCGGGACGCGTAAGGAAGAACTGTTGATCGAGCCGCCGGATTTGAGCCGTATCTGGGTGTTGCGCAAAGTGTTGCATTCGTTGAATCCGGTGGAAGCGATGGAATTATTGATAGAGAAACTTGAAAAAACCAAGACCAATAAAGACTTTTTGCAATCCATGAATAATCGTCAAAATTAACTTGACAGCATCTCTTGACTTTTCCTAAAGGTTTCCGTACTTTTTAGCGAAGAATATATTCGTGTTTGCAGGACGAGATAGCGGTGCTTGCAATGCAACATCACAATTTTAAGGTGAAGGAGTTAATATTATGAAGCCAGATGTTCATCCGAATTATGTCCCTGCCAAAATTATTTGTGCGTGTGGGAATGTGATCGAAACCCGTTCCACCAAAAAAGAGATTCACGTGGAATTGTGCGCCGCCTGCCATCCGTTTTTTACCGGAAAACAGAAATTAATGGATGCTGCCGGTCGCGTTGAGCGCTTCCAGAAAAAATACGGTCTCAAAAAAGAGGCGGAATAACGCATTCTTTGACACGTATGACAGAACAACAATTGACCGTTGGGGGACAAGCTGTTATCGAAGGCGTGATGATGCGCTCGCCGACTGCTTTGGCAGTGGCGGTGCGCACCCCTCGCGGTGAAATTTCCTCGAAAATTCAAGCCTTGCGCGATCCGTCCACGCGCCCTAAAATCCTGCGCCTGCCAGTCATCCGCGGTGTCGTCACCCTGTTTCAAGCGTTATCTTTAGGGATCGGCGCGTTGAACTTTTCTGCTGATCAATCCTTAGAAGAAGAGGACGGCAAACTTAGCCCGATGTCGTTAGGGCTGACAATGGTGTTCGCGTTCGGTCTGGGCATCGCGCTATTCGTATATCTTCCGTTGCAATTGACCAACTTGTTAGAGCGCATCCTGCCCTCTGTCGGCGCAAATTCGCTTTCATTCAACGCGGTGGATGGTCTGATTCGCCTGATCATTTTTCTGTGCTATCTGTTGGGGATATCGCAGTTTAAAGATTTACGGCGCGTTTTCGAGTATCACGGCGCGGAACATAAGACGATTTTCGCTTATGAAAACGGCGACGAATTGACGGTTGACAATGTCAGCAAATACAGCACGTTCCATCCTCGCTGCGGCACGAATTTTTTACTCATCGTGATGATGATGAGTATTCTCGTGTTTTCGATTTTACGCTCGGATGCGGCGTTTTACCTGAAATTTTTGTCGCGAATCGTGTTCATTCCGCTTATCGCGGGCACGTCATACGAAATCATCCGTTTTGCCGCAAAACATCAGGACAAAACCTGGGCGCAATGGATTACAGCGCCGGGATTATTTTTACAACGGATAACGACGAAACCGCCGTCTGCCGATCAATTGGAAGTCGCGATTGCTGCATTGCAGAAGGTGCTTGAGATAGAGAAAGACCGCCCCGCCTCTGCCAAAAGAAGCTTCGAAATCGTACTGTAGCTCCCGAAAACCTCGCAGCGATGACGGAGAATTGACCATGCTGAACGCCCTGACATTCGATATTGAGGATTATTTCCAAGTCGAAGCGTTTAAAAACCATATTCGCTATGACGAATGGCCGCAGTATCCCAGCCGCGTCGCGGAAAATACCCGAAAGATCGTGAAGATTCTGGAGGAACGCGGCGTGAAAGCGACCTTTTTTCTGTTAGCGTGGGTGGCGGAACGTTGCCCGGACATGGTGAAAGAGATCGCCGCCAACGGCCATGAAATCGCCACGCACGGCTATGCGCATCAGATGGTCTCCAAACAGACGCCGCAGGAATTCGAAGCCGATTTTGCCAAATCCATTGAAATTTTAGAAGCTCTCGCCGGAACAAAAATCCTCGGTTATCGCGCCCCAACGTACTCGATTGTCAAAGAGTCGTTCTGGGCATTGGACATCCTCGCCAAACATGGCATGAAGTATGATTCCAGCATCTTTCCGATCAAACATGATCGTTACGGCGTGCCGGAATCCCCTCGTTTTCCATACCAGGTTTACGAAAAAAACGGGCGAAAATTGATTGAATTTCCCCTTTCAACGTTGCGCCTCGGCAAATGGAATTTTCCGATTGCCGGAGGCGGCTACATGCGTTTGTTTCCGTATTCGGTCATGAAATTCGGCCTGCGCCGTTTGAATGGACAAGGGCAGCCGGGCATTATTTATCTGCATCCCTGGGAACTCGATCCCGAACAGCCGCGCATTCCGAATATTCCCGCGACCACCCGCTTTCGACATTACGTCAATCTTCACGCCACCGCCGATAAACTCCGCAATCTGATTCGCGATTTCGAATTCGCGCCGATCCGTGACGTATTGCGTCTTGAGTAGCCGAACCCGAATTGGTTGAATCTTCGATACCAGAGAATATTCGGCAAGGCTGCGACATCTGATAACCGGTTCAATATTTTTTATCGAGGCGAATCAAAAGATTCCTTTTCACGGCTGCGGCGCGGGCGGCGTCCTCTCCGGCGTCAGCCATCGGTGGCTGTATTGCTGATACCAATGATACAACTGGCGGCTTTGGTACTTATTATATTCAATCCACCCTACAATGGTCTCTTTTTTTTGAACAGGAATGCTACAACTCAGTTGAACTTTGCGATTGTTGAAAGAAAACTCGATAAACCAACCGTCCTGCTCGGAAGCAACAGTATAACGTCCCGAATATCCATGAATATCGCTGATTGATTCGAAAAAATCGTCAATGAGTGGATCGGGGCTTTTTATTTCTCGTGGAGTTCCGAACTGCCCACTCACATTCGGATAAATTTTGAACATACTTACCTGTTGAGAATTGATCGTTTTTACAAACGCAACAGTTTGATAGTATTGTATTTTCCGAATTAGCACAAGTCCAAACGCACACCCAATAATGATAAATGGGATTGCACTTGACAGCGTCTTTTTTCTACTCATTTTCAATAAATACAGCAGTATTCAAAATGCATAATATCAAATCAGATTGATGCGGCGCAAAGGATGAACGGAAAATTCTCTTCACTTAATGCGAAAACCCAGCCAGGATTCGAAACCCTGGCGGGGTTAATTCGCCACGCTTATTCCTCCTGCTGATACGCTTGCAGCAGCGATTCGAACGGCGCATTGTCAATCAGCTTTTCATAATAATCAATGCAGCGCCGCACGTATTTGCGCTTGTTGGCATACGTATCCGGGAAAAAACAGCGTTTGAAGCCGTAAATCATCGTATGTTTGAAACTGGCGGCTGTGAAAGGAAAGTGCTTCAACGCGAGCAGTATTTCCCTCGTCACGGTGGTTTTGCTGACGGTGCGGTTATCCGTGCAGAAGGTCGTGCTTAACTCCCGTTCCAGCATGTACCGAAACGCATGATTTTCCAATTTGCCGATGGTGGGATTGGTCTGCATGTTGCTGGTCAGGCAGACTTCAATCGTGATGCGATGCTGCGCGATGTATTCGCACAGGTCTTCGATATACGCTTGTTTATCCGTGACGCCCTCGTCCGAAATTTTTTCGGCATCGAACAGATAATAACCATGACCGAGGCGGTCGGCGTGGAGTTCGGTAATCGCCTGAAAGATCGACTGTGCGCCATACGCTTCCCCGGCGTGAACGGTTTTGGACATGAAGTTTTCATGCGCGTGTTGAAACGCGCGCCAGTGGTCTCGCGCCGGGAAGCCTTTTTCCGCGCCTGCGAGGTCGAAGCCGACAATCGGAATGCCGAACTTATCGCGAATGCGCACTGCGCCTTGCGCGAGTTCGTGCGATGCCAGTTTACGGATGCGTTTCAGATTAGAATATGTATGGGCATTGACAAAGCGCTCGTAATACTCAGAAAGATTTTTATTGAACGACCGCATGGCGCAGACGATGATGCCGTAACAAAATGGCGGCTCGCTGCCGTTTTGCACTTCCGGTCGGCGGTTATAATCCTGCTGCGCTCGCTGTAGGCCGTTATTCACGCTTTCCAGCACGACTTTCATATCCATATATTTATTGACATGGAGTTGCGGCGCAAAGCGGACTTCCATGTAACGTACCCCTTCCGCCTGATTATCCTGCGCCAATTCATACGCGATGCGCTCCAAATATTCCGGTTTCTGCATCACGGCGCAGGAATAGCCGAAGGTCGTCAGGTATTCTTCCAGGTTGGCGTATTGGTCTTTGAAGACGAGTTCTTCGAGTCCTTCCGCCGTATAACTCGGCAGCGAAATGCCTTCTTTTTGGCCGATTTCGGCGATGGTGCCCAACCGAATCGAACCATCCAAATGCAGGTGCAAATCGGTTTTGGGCATCTGGTAAATCAACGCTTCTAACTGCTGATGGATTGACGTATTCATAGTTTTATATACTCTTCTAACGTTGCAATTGCGCCTTTTTCATAAAACGAACGCAATGCGCGGCTGACCTCGTCAACAAATATCTGTGATTTTGGCAGGTCTCCGAATAATTCATGGAGCGCAAGCATCGGTTTGGGGTCTGCTCCGCCTTGTTTGGCAAGCGGACACACTTTTGCTTCCATTGGTTCAATAATCGGCATGTTCTTGCCATTGTCATCTACTCCAGTTAAATATCTGAACCAGGCGGCAATTGTAAAGGCGCACATCGTAATTTTTTTCTGATGAGCAAGCTGATCTACGATAATCGGCAAAACAAACTTAGGGATTCTGGCCGAGCCTTCCGTCCCAATTCGCAAAAGTTGGTCTTTAATGGACGGATTGGCAAAACGTTCGATCAACGTCTTTTTGTAGTCGGCCAGATCAACGCCTGGAACAGGAGAAAGCGTCGGCGTCGCTTCGTCATTCATCATGATTTCGACCAATTTTCGAATGCGACGGTCTTCCATCGTTTCATGCGCAAATTGATGCCCGACCAGCATGCCGATATAACAGAGCGCCTGATGGCTGGCATTCAGCAGCCGAATTTTCATTTTTTCATACGGAAGAACTTCTTGTGTCATCTGAGCGCCGACCTTTTCCCAGGCAGGCCGTCCGT
This sequence comes from uncultured Candidatus Moduliflexus sp., assembly GCA_964602655.1. Taxonomy (GTDB): domain Bacteria; phylum Moduliflexota; class Moduliflexia; order Moduliflexales; family Moduliflexaceae; genus Moduliflexus. The sequence goes on along the minus strand of CAZRSF010000051.1, from coordinate 17,374 downwards.
TGCAAAAATGATCTTCGATGACCCATTGTTTGAATGGTTCGGTCACGACAGGCCACCCGTCGCCAATGCCAAAACTCGTTTTGACCATCGCGCGATGTTCGTCGGTCGTGGCCGGTGTGATTCTATCCACCATGCTATTGGGAAACGCGCCTTTTTCAGCAAGCCATCGTCCCAATTCAGGGTCGCGCAAGTTGGCGAAGGCCAGAAACATTTTTTTCAAAACATCGCCATTGCTCTGCATATTATCGCAGGACATCAACGTAAACGGCAACAGCCCTTGTTTGCGTCTTTTATCAAGCGCGGCTGCTAAAAAACCAAACGCGCATTTCGGGTTGCCCGGATTGGCGAGATCGTGCCGAATATCGGGATGGCTCGCATCGAATTCTCCTGTGCCGGAATTGACATAGTACCCGCCTTCGGTAATCGTCAGGCTGACGATGCGGCAGTCCGGCGACGCCATTTTTTCAATGACGGCCTGAGGATTTTCAGGAGCAAACAAAATATTGGTGATGGAACCGATGACACGCGCCGCATTGCCTGCGCTGCTTTGTTCGACCACCGTATAGAGGCAATCCTGGCTTTTCATCGTGTCATACATTTTTTTGTCATGCGGCAGCAGGCACACGCCGCAGATGCTCCATCCTGTGAATCCCGGCGTATGCAGCAGATCGTCGAGATACACCGCCTGATGCGCGCGATGAAATCCGCCGACGCCGATATGCACGATACTGTGCGTCAACGTGTTTCTGTCATATTTCGGAGTCCGAATCGGAGAGGAAAAACGGTGAAGATTCGCAGTGTTGAGTTGAGTGGACATACATCATACCTCCGTTATTTCATAGGTGTTTGTCTGATCTTGTGTGATCATTACCCGCTGTTTCTTCAAGAATTCTTGCAATCGGAGAAATTGTCAATGTTTAATCCATAAATTTATTGCTTCGCTGAATCCGTCCGCGTCATTCGAAGCCACAACCGCATACATGGCGTGAAGCTCTGCCGGGGCATTGGCGACGACATAACTCGTTCCGCCCCATGCCAGCAGCGCTGAATCGTTGTAATCATTCCCGACAGCGAGCGTGGCGGATTGATGAATCTGATGTTGCTGCGCGATCCAGTCGCAAGCGGTTGCTTTGGAGACGCCGTTCGGAAAAATTTCCAACCAGAATGATTCGCCGTCGAACGGGGAGGTCGCGCGAATAACACTCAATGGCTCAAGCTGCGATTTGACACGCGCATACATGGCAAGGCCGGACGCGGCGGGTTCGATGGCGACGAATTGGCAGGCCTGTCGTAACGCCCAGACGGAATCATCGAACGGCGCGGCAACATCGCGATACCAGTCGAGCCGCCGCTGAAAATCGGGATTCTCCTTGCCGGTCATGCGATACCAGAAACGGTGATTCTCCGGGATCGGCGCATGCACCATAAAATCTACGTCATGTTCGATAAACACTTGCGCCGTTTGTCGAATGTCTTCGGCGGAGAGATGCGCGATGCGGAGCATGTGCTGCGTCGGCCATTCCAAAATGCCAGCGCCGGACGAAAAGACGAGATAATCTATCGGCATGTCCGGCGGCAGGACTTTTCTGGCGGAATAGATCGAGCGTCCGGTGGCGATGACCCGAATGACGCCGTGTTCTCCGAGCGTATGCAACATGGCAAGATTGGCCGGGCTGCATACGTGGGCTGATGAGAACAACGTGCCGTCAAGGTCGGTCGCCACCAATCGCTGCGCGGGAATCATCGGGTAAACCATTCGATGGTGCGCTGCAAACCTGTATCAAGCTCGACGAGGGTGGAGAGGTTCAACAGGCGTTGCGTTTTCGAAACATCGGCCAGCGAATGTTTGACATCTCCGGCGCGATCCGAAAGATACTGCGGCGCGACAGGTTTTCCAAGCATTGCGCCGATTTTCCGCGCTAATTCATTGACTGTAATGCGTACGCCGCAGGCGACATTAATCACTTCTCCGGCGGCGTTCGGAGCGGTTGACGCGGCGATATTGGCGGCCACGACATTATCAACAAACGTGAAATCACGGGATTGCTCGCCGTCGCCGTAAATCGTCGGTTGTCCGCCTGATTGCAATGCGGCGATAAAACGAGGAATCACCGCGGCATATTGCGACTTCGGGTCTTGACGCGGGCCGAACACGTTGAAATAACGCAAGCAGACGGTTTCTACACGGTACATATTGTGATAGACGCGGCAGTACAATTCTCCGGCAGCTTTATGCGCGGCATACGGCGAGAGCGGATTCAGCGGCATCTCTTCCTGCTTCGGCAGCGTCGGCGTGTCGCCGTACACGGATGAAGACGAACTGAAGACGACCCGTTTGACGCCCTGCTGTCGCGCCGCTTCCAGCACGTGCAACGTTCCGTTGATGTTGATGTCATTGGAAAGGAGCGGATCGGCGACAGAACGCGGCACGGACGGCAATGCGCCGATATGCAGAATATAATCAACGCCGCTCGCCGCCTGTCGAACGGCGTCGAAATTTCGTAAATCCCCTTCGATCAAGTCAATGTCGGATAGGATGTCGGCGAGATTTTCACGTTTGCCGGTGAGAAAATTATCGAACACTCGCACATGATGTTGCAAGGCGAGCAGCTTGCGGACGACGTTAGACCCGATAAATCCAGCGCCGCCTGTGATAAGATACGTTGCCATCTTTCGTGAACATATACCTCAAACATATCGTTGAATTCGATGGCGTTTTTTGCGGAAGGAAGACAAACGAGACGCTTGCGGTAGACGTTTTTATCCGGTGATCGCGTTGCGTCTCGTTTATTCGTCAGGAGAGACTCGATATTTGATCAGCGTGAGAATATTTCCTTTTTCGTTATAACGGACTTCATCCATCCCGATTGACATAAACAAAATTCCGCGCCCGCTCGGTTTGAGGAAGTTCGTCGGGTCGGTGGGGTCTGGTACGGCTTTGACGTTAAAACCGGGGCCTTCGTCGGCCACGATGATTTTAATTCGATCAATATCAATATGAATATCAATGTACACTTTTTTATCTTCTTGAAACTTATTGCCGTGTTTGATCGCATTGGTCACGGCTTCATCCACTGTCACCGGAACTTTATCCCGCAATTCGTTTTCATCGTAGCCCATCAGTTTCGCGTCAGCGATGATATTGTGCGCGATGCCTTTGATGAATTTCAACTGACTGGGAATTTCGATATGAATGGTGCGTTCGGTGAACGGATTCAATTCGACGTTTTCAAGAAAAATTTCCCGCTGTTTTGTGGCGCGCCACATTACGGAGAGAATTTCTTCCGAATTCGGCGGTTTATGCAGGAAGTTGTTTGCGCCGAGGTTCAGGGCTTCAATCGCGGTGTCCACATTGGCGTCGCTGGTCAGCACGACGACAATCGTGTCGCGGTTCAGCGTCCGCACTTTTTTCAGCAGATCAAGCCCGCTCATGCGCGGCATGACAACGTCCGTCATGACGATATCGAACGGGCGGGTTTCCAACATCGCCTGTTGAAACACCTCTAAACCCGATTCGCCGTCATTGGCGACCACCACATCGTAATCCTCCGGCTCCAATAAATTCCGAAGGAAAATTTGCATTGTTTTACTATCTTCAACAACCAGCACTCGTACTTGTTTCATGCGCTTTTTCCGTCCTGTAACGATGTTGTATTTGGCGGCTTTTTTTAATGAGACAGGTTCGGATGATGTATGGTTTATATGCAAACTCGTTTTTCCGAGAAACTTTACTATATTGACACTCAAAAGAAACCAAAATGGAAAAATTAAGTCAAGTTTTTTCTCTTGACGAACTCTTTTCTCGCTTGCGTTGTTGTGATTTGATGCGTTGGCGTCCATGAGAAACGATATACATATCGAATGGCCTGGACGCATGTCAACATATTTGCCGCATCGTGATAGATTCGCGTGTTGACAAGCCTCTCGCGAAAAACAGTCTTCTTTTTTGCACTTTTCTCTTGCCTTTTTTCCGGCGGCCTTGCGTATAGTGACTCATACCGAATGAAAGGCCGAGACAGCGTTTGGCTCTTATACTCATACTGATACTGAAATGTGCTGGTTGGAGGCGGCATTATGAAGAAAGAAGACCAGAGAAAACGCATCGCCATTATGATTGCGAATAGAATTCAGGAGGTTTTGCGAGACTCTGACGAATTGACGGAACTGCTTGAAGAGGCGCGTGATGACGGCTACAACGTGCTGCTCACCGTATTTTCCGGCATTATGGTGCGTCGCCGCGAGGGAGACGCCGCGCAGCCGTTGCCGATCAAATTCGAATTCACTGATTTCGATAAAGATTTTCTCCATTCTATCGGCATTCAAGTGCCGTTTGAAAACGCCTGATGCTGCCGGGCAACGATATGCAGGCATTCTTCTGTCGCCGCCTTGCGTTGGATCCAGTGCGCGTCAGCATATTTTCGAAACCAGGTCAATTGCCGTTTGGCGTAGTGGCGCGTATTGCGCTGAATCAGTTCGATGACCGACGGCAAATCGTATGCTCCCACCAAAAACTCGCCAATCTCTTTATAGCCTAATGACTTCATCGGCGCTAACTCCCGATCAAATCCCTGCCGATATAACGCCTGAACTTCTTCGACCAATCCACCCGCGACCATGCCTTCCACCCGCGCATTAATCCGGGAATACAGTTCGTCGCGTTCTGCGGCGATGACCAGAAAGCAGGTCTGATACTGCTGCCGTTCCGGTGTCATCGCTTCCTGTTGGAACGTCGAAATCGGAGCGCCGGTCAAATGAAAGACCTCCAATGCGCGAATAATCCGAACGCGGTCGTTCGGATGCAGGCGTTCCGCTGTCGGCGGATCAACCTGCCGCAAGCGTTCATGCAGCGCTAAATTGCCGTGCGCGTCGGCAACGGCGTTGATGTCCCGCCGAAATGCCTCGTCGCGTCCCGGTCCTTCGAACAAACCGTATAACAATTTTTCGATATACATGCCTGTCCCACCAACTAAAATCGGCATATTCCCACGCGCCGCGATATCGGAGATTGCTGCCGCCGCAGCCTCGACATAATCGGCAACGGAAAAATCTTCGTTTGGCAAGCGAATATCAATCAGGTGATGCGGCACACGCGCCTGTTCTTCTCGCGTCGGTTTGGCCGTGCCGATGTCCATGCCGCGATAAATCTGCATGGAATCCGCCCCCACGATTTCGCCGTTGATGCGTTCAGCCAGTTCGATGGCGATGCCGGTCTTACCGACTCCCGTCGGCCCGGCGATGATGATGAGCGGCTGTTTCATGATAATTCGATATTCCAGCCCCATCAGGGTTTTAAACCCTGACAGGGCTATCCGTTGAGGCTGTGACATCGCAAACGCATTTTTGTCAAAAACGGCATGACGATTTATTTCCGAATATGCCCGTCACCAATGCCGATCCATTTATAGGTCGTCAATTCTTCCAGTCCCATCGGGCCGCGCGCGTGGAGTTTCTGCGTGCTGATGGCGACTTCCGCGCCGAGACCGAACTGTCCGCCATCGTTAAAGCAAGTGCTTGCGTTCACGAAGACCGCCGCCGAGTTGACCTCGTTCACAAAGCGCGTGACGTGCGCAAAGTTATTCGTCAAGATGCTGTCCGTATGGTCGAGGCTATGTTCCTGAATATGCGCAATCGCCTCGTCAAGCGTATCCACGATTTTGACGCCAAGCGTCATGCCGAGCCATTCCTGATCAAAATCCTCCGGCGCGGCGGGCGTCGTCATATCGCCATATCCGGCCTGTTGCAGAATCGGCAGGGCGCGTTCATCTGCTTTCAGCGCAACGTTGCTGCGTTTCAGGCGTTCCGCCACTTTCGGCAATAATTCCGCTGCGACTGCTGGATGCGCCAACAGCGTATCAAGCGCGTTACAGGCCGCCGGGCGCCGGATTTTGGAATTTTCAATAACATCAACTGCGCGCGTCACATCGGCGCTCTCGTCCGCGAAAATATGGCAAATTCCCATGCCGCCTGTAATCACCGGGATCGAACTCTGCTCGCGGCAGAGCTTATGCAGCCCCGCGCCGCCGCGCGGAATAAGCATGTCCACGTATTGATCCAGCCGCAGCAGTTGCGCCACTAACGCCCGATCCGGATTGTCGAGATACTGCACCGCGTCCGCCGGGAAATTGACGCGCCGCAGCGCCGCCTGAATCACGTTGACAAGGACGATATTGCTGCGGAGCGTTTCGCTGCCGCCGCGCAGAATCGTGGCGTTGCCGGTTTTCAGGCAGAGCGTCGCAATGTCAATCGTCACGTTCGGACGCGCCTCGTAAATCACGCCGACCACGCCAATCGGCACGCGGCGCTTGCAAAGACGCAGGCCGTTCGGCATAACGCGGCTGTCGAATTCCGCGCCCACCGGATCGCGCAGCGCGACGACGCTGCGTGTATCCGCCGCCAGCCCGGCAAGTCGTTTTTCATTCAATAGCAGGCGATCCAAGACCGCCTCGCTCAAGCCTTTGACTTTGCCATCTTGAATATCGAGCGCGTTCTGCGCCAAAATTTCGGCGGCCTGCGCTTCCAATCCCTCGGCAATCGCAAGCAATGCCGCATTTTTCTGTTCGGTCGAAAAACTCGCAAGCTGACGGCTCGCCGCTTTCGCCGCTTGTCCCATCTGAACTAAATCGGTCATATTAAAATATCCTCCATCATCACCTAACCCTGCCAGGATTTTGAACCCTGGCAGGGTTGATATTCATACCAAAATCAAATCGTTGCGATGAATGACGACCGCGCCGTAGGCATAGCCGAGCCGCTCGGCGATTGCGTCCGACTGGCAGCCTTTGATGCGCTGCAAATCCTCACTGTCATAGCGTGTCATGCCTCTGGCGATTTCATTCCCTTCGATGTCGCGGATCGACACCGTATCGCCGCGCCCGAACGTCCCTTCGACCGTCGTAATCCCGGACGGAAGCAGACTGCTGTTTTTATGGCGCAACGCCCGTGCCGCGCCATGATCCACAATCACCCGTCCCGACGGCATCGTCCCACCGAAAATCCAGCGTTTCCGGTTATCCAACGGCGTTTCTAATGCTGAAAAATGTGTGCCAAGCGCTTCGCCTTTCACAAGGCGCGTGATGACGTTCGGCTCTTTTCCGGCGGCGATGACGACTTCCGTGCCGCCGCGCCGCGCCACGTCCGCCGCCTGAATTTTCGTCACCATGCCGCCCGTTCCCAATCCGCTGACGCTTTTTCCGGCGAGGCGATAGACCGATTCGTCAATTATCTCCACGCGGGGAATCAGCATGGCGTCGGGATTCGAGCGCGGATCGGCGGTAAACAGGCCGGATTGATCCGTCAGCAGAATCAGCAGATCGGCTTCGGCGAGCAGCGCGACTAACGCCGACAGATTATCGTTGTCGCCGACTTTGATTTCAGCGGTCGCGACCGCGTCGTTTTCATTGAAAATCGGAATAATGCGATATTCCAGCATCGTGTGCAGAGCGTCGCGGGCGTTCAAAAAGCGGCTGCGGATTTCCACATCCGCCCGCGTCAGGAGCATCTGCCCCACATGCGTTTCATAAATTTCGAACAGATTTTCCCACATCCGCATCAGGCGGCTCTGCCCGACGGCGGCGAGCATTTGCTTGTGCGTAACCGTATTCGGCAAGTCGGGAAAGCCGAGCCGCTCGCGCCCGGCGGCAATCGCGCCGGATGAGCAGATGATAATTTCTTTGCCCATTTGACGCAATTCCGCGCATTGGCGCACTAATTCCACCATGCGGGCAAGCTGAAAATGCCGCGTTCCGCCGGTCAATAAGCTTGTGCCGAATTTGACGACAATCCGATGATACATAGTTTTGAGCACGAAACACGCGAAATACACGAAAAAATAATTTCGCCGCAGACCTCACAGGTCTTCAAGACCTGTGAGGTCTTTACACTGTACACGCATTCTGACAAAACTGTTTTTCGTGTATTTCGCGTATTTCGTGGTAATCCATAGAAACTGAGAAAAAGGCTGAATCCGCATTTATGAACAGGCGGGAAAACTGTCAAATACTTCTTGCGAAATCGGATGAGAATGTTGATGTTTTCCGCTTGACAAGTTCCGGCAAGAGAATACAATCCTTTCTAAATAAAAGCTCTCTGATGAAAATCTTCCTCCAGGGGTTGAAACCCCCTTTATTCCATCGCCCTTTCAGGGCGAGCATCTGCCGCGAAGCGGCAACGGAATACAGACAGAGGTTTCAACCTCTGGGTAGATAATTGAATTAATTTTTTCTATTTTCATATAAATTCTCCATGAAACATTTACCGGAACTTGTCATGCCAGCCGGAACGCTGGAAAAATTGAAATTCGCCTGCGCGTATGGCGCGGATGCCGTGTATGCGGGCATTCCAAAATTTTCGCTGCGCGCCCGCACGAATAGCTTTACCGAAGCCGACCTCGCAGAAGGCATCCGCTACGCCCATGAGCGCGGCGTCAAAGTCTTCGTGACGCTGAACATTTTCGCCCGCAACAGCCGCATCGAGCCGTCAATCGAGGCGTTACGCGCCATTGAGCCGCTTCAGCCCGACGCCGTAATTCTCTCTGATCCCGGCCTCGTGATGCTCGTCCGGCGCGAATTTCCCGATCTGGAATTGCATCTGTCCACGCAGGCCAACACGATGAACTGGGCGGCGGCGTTATTCTGGAAAGAACAGGGAATTCGGCGCGTGATTCTGCCGCGCGAGTTGTCGCTGTCGGAAATCGCCGAGATTCACGCCCGCGTCCCGGAAATTGACCTCGAAGCCTTCGTGCATGGCGCGATGTGCGTTTCCTATTCCGGGCGCTGCCTGTTGTCGAGCTATCTGACGCACCGCGACGCGAATCTCGGCGCGTGCGCGAATAGCTGCCGCTGGGAATACCGTCTGCATGAAAATCCGCCGGAATTCGCGCTGGAGGAAGTCGAACGCCCCGGCGAACTCTTTCCGATTGAGGAAGACGAGCACGGCACGTATATTTTGAATTCCAAAGACCTCTGCGCCGTCGAATATTTGAAGGAACTCCAGGACGCGGGCGTCACCGGCTTCAAAATCGAAGGGCGCACCAAATCGGTCTATTACTTAGCGCATATCGGTCGCGCCTACCGCCGGGCGCTTGACGCTTTGCGAGATAATCAGCCGCTCGATCCGAGCGTGTTCGATGATATTCGCGCCACCGCCAGCCGCGAACTGATGCCGGGCTTTTTGATTAAACTGCCGGAAGAAGCGCGGCAGAATTACGAACGCGGCTTTTCGGAATATTCGACGTATCAATTCGGCGGCGTCGTGTTAGAGGCGCTGCCGGAACGTCGTTTGCTCAGAATCGAAGTCAAAAACCGGCTTGTCGGCGGCGATCAAATCGAATTCATGACGCCGCAGGGCAATCTGTTGCAAGAATTGCGGGAAATGTTTACGCTGAACGGCACGCCGATCACTGAAGCGCATGGCGGCGGCACACAAATTCTGCTCGCTACCGATTACGCCGTCCCGCCCTTTGCGCTAGTGCGTCTGCCGGTGCGGCGAGATGATGTTTGAAAAATCATGAAAGATATTGTTAAAGTTATTTTTCTGCTCATCTTTTTGATAACATTCATAGGAATACAACTTCATCAAGAGCAAGAGTATAAAAGGATTCTTGAAAAATTGACATCAATGAATCTTAAAGAAATCAAGGAGTTCAGGATATATCCCAGAGTAAGTTTTGCTCCCTCTAAAACTTACCGAACATTTGATGCTTTTGATCCTCTGATCAAAGACTTTTTTCTTTCGCTCTCGGATATGCATTCTTACTCGCCAAGCCATGATAGGGTTGTTTCACTTGATCACTCCTGGTTTGTAGAACTTGCTACAACGCAAGATATTCGGTTTCAAATCGGTTGTTATATCCCTTCACAGCAAGGTGAATTGGTTATTGGCGAGCTTGCAACAGGTTACTCGAAAAATCCTCAATTTTACGGTAAAATCCAAAGCCGCCAGTTGTATCAATGGTATCAGACATACAGCCACCGCTGGCTGACGCCGGAGGCTTCGCCGCCTGCGCCGAAGTCGTAAGGCGGAACGATATTATTACTGATTCAATAATTTCGGACATTTATCATTCGGTGCAAAAAGATGAAAGAAAAACAAGATATAAAGACGTTTCTTATCCTATTCATTGTGCTTGTTGTATTCTATGCGGTAGCAACTTCCTGGGCAAAATGGGGATATGAAAAAAGAATGACGGCTCTACGCTCGATGAATCCGGAAAAAGTCACTCTATTCAAGATTTATCCAAGAGTGATTATGGCAGTAGGCGATTCGAGCACATTCAATGTTTCTGATCCAATCATTTCTGAGTTTTTTCAGGCTCTCTGGGATGTTTCGTCCTATTCGCGAACCCACGATACTATCGCTTCCACGGATCATTCTTGGTGCTTGATCGTATCTACCGATAGGAGCGCTATTCAAATTGATTTTCACATACCCTACGGAAAAGGCGATATTGTTGCTGGCGAATTTGATGGATACGGTTCTTTTCAAAGTCGTCGCTTGTATCAGTGGTATCAGAAATACAGCCACCGCTGGCTGACGCCGGAGGGGGCGCCGCCTGCGCCGAAGCCGTGACGCAGGTCATCGTTCGCTTTTAATGAAAGATGCCCGCCTTTTGGCGGGCATCTCTATGTTATGCCGTTGCCTGCAACGAAGATTCTCTGCCATAATCGCGATAATCCAGAATTCGTTCATGGAAGACGCTTAATTTTTCGATCCGGACATGATGCCGCATCCGATTCAAGGCGCGTTCCTGAATTTGACGAATCCGTTCGCGCGAACACCCGTAAATCCGTCCGACTTCTTCGAGGGTTAATCCGATCTTTTGATCGAACACACCAATCGCTCGATAGCGCATCAGAATGCAACTGAAGGCATAACGACCTTTCACGCCCGTCGGCGGCGACCAATATTGACAGGATTGATCCTGGCAGCATCGAAGCGGATGCTCGACCAGTTCTTCTAACGGCCAATAGAGCATGGCGTCCCGTTCAGCGCGAGGACATCCGAACTGAATCAACACACGCCCGTCGCCGACCTTGCGCCAGAGTTGTTCTTTCTGACCGAATCGCAACGCGAACACATCAATATATGTCGAGGTGATGTCGCCCTGCCCCGGCTGAAGAACAAAGGGATGTTGTTTATTGGGGTAGAGATACAACGTCACATCGCGATCCTGATAGGCCATCGCTTTGCGCTGCAAATGTTCGGCGACCGACAAAAAGCGAATGGTATTATCGGGGCTAATAATCATGGTTGCCTTCCTTCAGGCGCTTCTTTGACGATGATTCGCCAGAAAACACGCACATTCTTTCAATATGTTTAAGACAATAGTTTTCTCCGTCTGCTGCTTATACAATACTGTTTTTCTGACGTTTTGTCAAGACGGCAAATGTGCGTGATGTCTCATGCGTTCTCTCTTTTCTGCCTCCCTCCCGATCAGCCCTTCGTCTTCATCTCTTCTAATAACTGACGAATGTCATCGGCATGTTCGCCATCCGGGGATAATTCCTGGATTTGCAGAAAGAGCTTGCGCGCGCGCTCAAAATCATGAGAATGGTAGAATGCCAGGCCGAGATGATAATTAATCGTCGGTTGAAACGGGTTTTGCTGTAATGCAAGTTGAAACTGTTCGATTGCCAGCGCATAGTCTCCGCGCTGAACATACACCCATCCTAACGTATCGAGAATGCCGGCGGCATTGGAGAGAGAGACAGCCTTTTGCGCCAATTGCAACGCGTCATCGAGGTTCTCTTTCCGTTCGGCGTATATCCAGGCCAACTGGTTGAGCGCTAAGGGATAGTCCGGTTGAATCCGAATGGCCTCGCGATACGACGCAATCGCCTTGGCGCTCTCGCCTTGCCCTTCATATAAAATACCTAAAAAGACATGCACCGAGACATCTTCCGGACGATAGCGAAGGTATTCCACATACATTTCAATCGCTTTTTCGAAATTTTGCTGTCGCTGGTAGAGTTCAGCCAGAACACGGTCAACATAAAACAGAGATGGCTCTAAACTTTTGACCTTTTCGAACGTTTGCAATGCTTGTTGATATTTGTTCTGCTTTGCGTAAATATTCCCGATAGCATAATCTAAAAATGGGTTGTTCTCTGTTCGCCATAAGGCGGTCGTATACGCATCGAACGCAAATTTCAGCCATTGTTTCGACGCGCAAAACATGCCTAAATTGTAATACTGGGCAGACACGGCAGCTTGATCGCCATAATATGAACGTAACGTTTGTTCTTTCGCCGTAAATTCGAGCATTGACACAGCCACTTGCTGAAACTGCTTTGCGGCATCTGAAAAACTTTTTTGCGATACATAAATATTGCCCAGGATAAAATGCGCAAACATGTTGTCTGGCGCAATCTCAAGCACGGTCTGTGCGTCACGGATGGCTTGTTGATAATTTTGCAGGAATTGATACGCAATCGCCCGGCCAATGAACGCTTCTGTCGCGACGTCTTCGAATTTCGATGCGTGCTCGAACTGCGTAATCGCCAAATCCACCCGATTTTGAATAAGATACACGATGCCTAATGCAACCCATGCCTTCCCATGTTCCGGCTCTGCTATCGTAATTTCTCGAAATGAGTTGGCGGCATTCTCGATATCTCCGCGTCTGGCATACGCATCGGCCAGGACATACCGAACCAGTGTGTTTTTTTCATCGAATTTGAGATATTTCGAGGCCAGACTGATCAGCTTATTGTGATCCGCTTGAAGCGTATATAATTCAAGCAGCGGTTCGAGCGTAGAACGGAAATAGACTGATGTCTCTGGAATTTTTTCGAAGATCGCAATCGCCTCATCGTAACGCTGTTGGCGTTGATAAATTTGCCCTAACTCGATCATCGCTTCCGCGGCATCAGGGGCAATCTCTAAGGCTTGTCGAAAATAACGCATCGCCGCCAAAAATTCACCATCGGCTAATTCCAACTGGCCTAATTTCACATAGGCATTCACAAATTTGGAGTCAACCTCAAGCGCCTTCTGAAAATATGTTTTCGCCTGCGTTCTCTCGTTTTTTCCTAAGTAGGCTCGCCCGATAATTTCATACGGCGACGGGTTTGAGGCGTCGCGTTCAATTGCCTGGAGCGAAAGCGCAATTGCCGTATCGAATTCGCCCTGATACAGATGGATGACCGCCTGGCTCATGTACGCCGCAGGCGAGTCAGGATAGCGGGTTTTGACTGCGTCAAGCATTTCAATCGCCTTATCGAACTGTTTTGTTTGGGCATAGACGGAACTCAAGATGCCAATTGCCGCCATGCTGTCAGGGGCGACCCGTAAGGCGCGTTTGGCATACAAGATCGCATCTTCATAGACGCCGCGCTGAAGCTTGATATAGGCTAATTGGGTTAACGTCGAAAGATGGTCGGGCAAGATATTTAATACGCTCTCGTATTCTTTCACTGCTCCGTCCTCATCCTGAAGCGCCTGATATAATTCGGCTAAGGCGTAACGCGCTTCGACAAACTTCGGCGCTTCTTGCGCCACCCGCTGCAATTTTTCTTTCGCGTCATTTAATTTTCCTTCTCCGGCGTCAATTCTGGCAGAAACATACAGCACATTATGATCTCTGGCATTTTTTTGCACCAGCGGTTCGAGTGTCTTTCGCGCTAAATCATATTGCTGAGTCGAAACGTACAGCGTACTCAATTCCAGTAACGCCGCGCGTGAAGATGGCTCACGCTCCAACACCTGTTGATACGCGGCAATCGCCTCCTGAACGCTGCCTTTCAGCGCCAGGGCTTTTCCAAGGTTAATCTGAAGTTCGATGCTGGAAGGATTCGCTTCTAATGAGGGACGAAGAATTGCAAGCGCCTCATCGGGTTTGCGCAAGCTGAGAAAGAGGATGGCTTTATGAAGTCGAACCTGGTTGATGAACTGCGCGGAAAGCTGTTCCTGCTCCGCAAGATGTTCTGCCGATGTAAACTGTTCGAGTGCTGCGTCATGTTGGCCGTGCTGCATAAAAATCATGCCTTGCAAATCAATCGCTTCCGCATTTTTGGGATCGCGTCCCAGCACCTGCTCAATCGTTTTTTGGGCATCTTCGGCATCTCCGTTTTTCAAATAGACAATGGCTAAATTGATCAACGATGAGATGTGGTCAGGGTTTAAGCGTAACGCCCGTTGATAGGCGGCAATCGCCAATTCGAATTTCCCTAATCCTGCCTGAGCAAGCCCGTAGCTATACTGTGCCATCATCAAGTCCGGCAAGCGTTCACTGACAATTTGCAAATGCGGCATCGCATCCTGAAAATTTCCTTCGAACAGATACGCTCGGCCTAAAATAAATCGTACGCGGAGATCAATTTCCACTGGAAGCGTTTCCTTGTTTAACGCCTGAAACTGTTCGATTGTGTTCCGAGCCATTTTGGGATCATTTTCAGAAAGATACACTTCTGCCAGCCCCATCGCCGCAGTCGAATTTTTCGCGTCTTGTGTCAACGCTTTTGCATAAAGCGCCTTCGCGGATTCTACTTGCCCTGTATTCAAATAAAAGGTGGCGGCAGCTAAGATGACATCTATATTTTCCGGCTGCCGCTTCAGCGCATCCACAAATATCTGTTGCGCGTTCTCCTGTTCCCCTTGCAAGAGGTATATCTGTCCTAATGTAATGGCGGCGTTCACCGATTGTGGGTCTAACTCAAGGCTTTTCTTCAAGGCGGCAATCGCGTCGTCAATTCGTTGCTGGGCATATAAGACCGAGCCTAAAGCGGTGTGCGCCTTCGCATTCTCAGGAAAATCCCGCAAAATGCTTTCCAATTCCTCCTGCGCCTTCGTCAAATCCTGTTGGCGAAACAGATAATAGTTGGCGACCTCTAATCGGGCGTCAACATTCTTTGGGTCATGCGCCGCCGCATTATCGAACGCGATCATCGCCTTATCGAATTCCTGATTTTTCGCATACGCCAACCCTAATTGATAATAGGCGTCTGCATAAGACGAATCCGCCTCCACCGCATTTTTGAGTTCCAAAATCGCGGCCTGGACATCATTTTTTTGCAGATACTCCATGCCTTTCTGGTAGTGTTTGAGTTTTCGTTTCTCTGGTGTCCCTTCACAACCAAACAACGCGACGCTCAGGAGAATACTGCCTGAAAAAAGCCATATACATGAATGAAACGCTTGTGTGCGAAATGATCGCTGCATAGGTCGAACCTCAATCGCTTAAGAATTCCTGTCCTTGACGTGTATATCCGCTGTTTGAGTCAAATACGCTATCATGCGTATTATACTGTCATTGGGTCGGAACAAGATGTCAAGGAAACAATCGTTTTTCTTGACAAATTCTTCTGCCATAATCATGTGAATATCTCTCACAAAAGACAGGAGAGCGTTTTTTTGACATGAACACATCCGAAACGTAGCATTGCAAAGAGAGGAAATGAATGAAAAAATCATTTTTGCCATATCTCATCCCGTTTGCCGCATTTCTGATCTTGACGTATGCCGGGGCATGGAGCGGGCCGCACGGCATGTATATCTTTTATCCGATCAAAACGCTTGTGGTCGGAGGAATCTTATACTACTACCGCAAAAGTTACCCGGAACTTCACTGGAAATTTTCCTGGCTGGCAGTGCTGTGCGGTGTTCTGGTCTTCGTGATTTGGGTTGCGCCGGACGAATTCTCTCGGCGTGTAGGCGGCGACTGGCTGCGTTTCACAAAGCTTGGCGGCGGAGATCGATTTTATCCCTACCAGTACGGCACCGGATGGATCGCCTGGCTCATTATCGCAATTCGGCTGATCGGCGCGGCGGTGGTCGTGCCGATTTTCGAGGAACTGTTCTGGCGATCGTTTGCGTTGCGCTGGTTGATTAATGAAGATTTTCAGCGTGTCGCTATCGGCGCGTTTACCTGGTTTTCCTTTGCTGTTGTCGTGCTTGGGTTCGGATTCGAACATCAAGAATGGCTGGTTGGCTTATTTGCGGGCGTTCTCTATACCGCCCTGCTGTATAAAACCAAAAACCTTTCTGCGTGCGTGTTTGCTCATGCCATCACCAATCTCTTGCTTGGCATCTACGTCCTCCGGACGCAGCAATGGCAGCTATGGTAACCGCCGATGAACGCATTATTATTTGATCTCGTCATCCCGTCGTATGCCAAAATCAATATCGGACTCTATGTCCTTGGCAAGCGTCCTGATGGTTATCATGACATCTGGACGATCTTTCAGCAGATCGAATTTCACGATTTGTTGTATTTCAACAAGCACGATGCGCCGTTGACAGTGACGACGACCCATCCTGATCTGCCCGGTGGAGAAGACAATTTAGTCTATCGCGCAGTGCGATTGCTGGCGGAAAAATACGGATGTTCGGATCGGGTGGCGATTCACATCGAGAAGCGCATTCCGATGGGGGCTGGGCTTGGCGGCGGCAGCAGCAATGCGGCAGCGGCATTGCGCGGCATGAACCATCTCTTTCAACTTGGCTTGGGGCCGCAGGAATTGGCAGAGCTTGGGGCAACATTAGGTTCGGATGTCCCCTATTTTTTATATGGCGGAACGGCTCTCGGCACGGGACGCGGAGAACTGATCGAGCCGTTGCCTGACCTATCTGCAAGGTGGTTGCTCTTGATTTATCCGGCAATTCATATTTCCAGCGGATGGGCATATAAAAATTTAAATTTAAAGTTGACAAAAATTCCCACTCTGAATATGGAGCATTCGGAAAGAAAATTTGACGTTGCAGGTGTGTTTTGTGCCGTAGAAAATATGTTAGAAGAACCTGTCAGCGCAAGATACCCGATTATCAGTTCTCTAAAAACCCGCCTGATTGAGGTTGGCGCAGATGCGGCAATGATGTCAGGAAGCGGATCGACTGTTTTCGGAATTTTTAAAGAGAAGGGATTAGCGGAATACGCTCGACAGCAATTGCAGAGGCCGGAGTGGCAGCTCATTGTGACGAGTTTCTGCCCACGATCACGCACTCTGGAGTTCGTATAAGATACGGGTGATTTTCTTCGACAACATTCGAAATTGGGGCGTCGGCAAGCGGTAAGCCACTAGGTTTTGGTCCTAGCATTCGGGGGTTCGAATCCTCCCGCCCCAGTTTTCTCCTTCCTTGATGTGGTTTCTTATGATGTTCCGATCATTCCATCTATTCATGAACAGGAGAGGAATGTGTGCAGCCCGATCTTGAAAGCGTAGTGTGCGTTCCCTCACAGTGTTTTATTTTAAATTTTAAGGAGGAAGAGAAACAATGGAGCAGATTCAATTAGTATCACAAGTTCGTATGACCAGAGGAAAAGGCGCGGCACGTCAACTTCGGCGCGCTGGGCAAATCCCGGCTGTTATCTATGGCGGAAAGCATGGAAATATCTCATTAGCGCTGAGTTCCCATGACTTGCGCCAGCTGATTAGTAACG
>CAZRSF010000050.1:0-47011 GCA_964602655.1 uncultured Candidatus Moduliflexus sp. | reverse complement strand
GTTCTCGTTCCACGCTCCGCGTGGAATGCCCGCCCACCGCCGCTCTGCGGCGAAACGGACGCAGAGCGTCCGAGAAATCGCATTCCACGCGGAGCGTGGAACGAGGGCGTTTACGTCGTTTCAATCGCGCCTAAGACTCGTAACGTCGCTTGTTGCGTGTCGGTCAAACCGGTCACGCCGGTAATATTCATCCCTTCATACGGGCCGGGGGCTTTCAAGGTTTTCAGACAGGTTCCGGTCTGATAATCCCACAGTTTGATCACTTCATCCTGACCGCCGCTGACGATGGTAAAATCATCCGGCGTGAAGGCGACCGACCAGACGGCATCGGTATGTTCCTGCAATATCCGAACGCATTCGCCGGTCTCAACATCCCACACCCGGACGGAATGATCATAACTGCCGCTGGCAATCAGGCGACCGTTCGGATGAAAGGCGACGGATCGCACCTGATCGTCGTGGCCTTCGAAACGATGCAGCACACGTTCGGAGGCCACATCGTACACGCACACGACGCCGTCCGCGCTCCCTGTTGCCAGGAGTGCGCTGTCCGGGCTGAACGCGACCGACCAGATCGCCGTTGTCGTTTTCGGAAAGACCTTGCGAACCTGCGCAGGCTTGACGCTCAGGAGATGGACAGACGTTTCTTCTCCGCCACACGCCAGCCATTGACCATCGGGAGAAAAGGCGACGGTGTAAATTTCCGCCCATCCGCCTTTCAACATAGACAGACATTGTTTCGTCTCGACATCCCATACGCGAACTTGCAAATCCTGACTGCCGCTGGCAATGAGCGAACCGTCCGGGCTGAACGCAACCCGAACGACGCGCGCATGGCCGAAAAAGACATGCAGACACTCGCCGGTGATGACATCCCAAAGGCGAATGGTCGCATCATTGCCGCCGCTGACCAACCAACGCCCGCTCGGATGGAACGCGACTGAGGCGACCCAACTCGTATGTCCTTTCAACACCCCGACGCATTCGCTCATCTTGATGTTCCAGAGGCGAATCACATCATCTTCGTCGGCGCTGGCAACCAGATTTCCGGTCGAGTTGACGGCAATCGCGCTGATGCAATTGCTGTAGCCGCGCCACATGCCGACGCGATAGCCCGTCCGCGTATCCCACAATCGCACGGTCATGTCTTCGCTGCCGCTCGCGACCAAACGGCCATTCGGATGAAACGCGACCGACCAGACCGTGCCGGTATGTTCGCGCATGACATGGCGCGCCCGCCCGGTCGAAGCATCCCAGAGGCGCACGGAATGATCCGCCCCGCCGCTCGCAAGCGTTTGATTATCAGGGCTGAAGGCGACCGACCGGATTTCGTTCGCATGACCATCGAGCCGCATCAGACATGCGCCGGTGTCGAGATTCCAGGTTCGCGCGGTTTTATCATATCCGGCGCTCGCTAATCGGCGTCCATCAGGGCTGATAGCCACCGAACGGACATAGCCTTCGTGTCCGCGCAACTCCTTGAGGCATTGACCCGACGCAACGTCCCAGACACGCAGCGTACGGTCATTCGACGCGCTGATCAACCATGCTCCGTCGGGGCTGAACACAACGGATTGCACCCAGGCCGTATGCCCTGAGAATTGTCCGACCTCGCGTCCGCTGGCAGCGTCCCAAAGGCGAATAATCATATCCTGACCGCCGCTGGCAATCTGCTGCCCATCCGGCGAGAATGCGACGGCTAACACCCGTTCGACGTGCTTTTTCAGCACATGAACGCATGTCCCGTATTCGATATCCCACACGCGCACGGATTCGTCATCCGCCGCGCTGGCGAGGCGGCGACTATCAGGGCTGAAGGCCAGCGCCCGCACCCAATCGTTATGCCCTTTGAGCGTCAGCGCATGTTGGCGATCCGCCACGCGCCACAGGCGAATATCGCCATTGGCAGCCCCGGCGGCAAGATACTGACCATCGGGGCTGAAGGCAATCGCAAAGATGCGGCTGAAGACATCGGTAAATTTCGGATGGCGAAAGTCGGCATGGCGGAAATCAACGCGCCGGACAGCGACATCTTGCAGATACGCCTGCCAGATCGCTAACGACGAGAAATCTTCATCGTGCAATTCTTGCGTCAACGCGCACAGCAGATTGACGATATTCCCACCGGCATAGCCCGGCTTGTGGGGCGACCGCTGGCGCAAATCCGCAAGCAGCATACGCAATTGCTCTTCGAGTTCGGTCTGGCTTTTCGCGATGGCAGACAGCGTGTCGAGCATCCCCGGAATTTGCGCTCGCACGGTGTCCGGAACGTAATGCCCTGACGGATTGATGGCATCGGCGTTGAACGCGGCGAGCATCGTTTCCAATTCATGCGCGATCCGGCGGGGACTCCAGGCCAGAATCGGCGCGATAATCAGTCGGCGCTGCGCATCGCGGATATAATCTTTGGCAGACGCTTTGAGCAGCGCGTGGCTATTCAGCAGGTCGCACGACCGCTCCATGATTTCCTGACACACGCGATCAATCAACCGTTTGGTCAAATATTCGAGTAATACGGGTTGAAGCGTGAAGCCAGTATCGCTTTTCTCGACAGGCAGATGATATTCGAGGGCATTCAGCGTGTTGTCAAGCGAAAGCCTGGAGGCTTCGGAGCAGACATCCTGCTGCAATTCTGCGAGCGACACCGGCTCGCGGTTGATGGCAAACCAATACGCGACCTCTTGTTCCTGCGACGCAAGACGTTCGACATGCCATTCCAGCAGTTCGTTCAGATGGGTCATGCCGATCGCCCCTGTTGACAGAAATTTGGCGATCTGTCCATCATACTCGTTCGAAATTCGCCTTGCCGCTAATTCTAACGCCAACGGATTGCCGCCATACCCCTGCACTAAGGCGTCCCAATCGGCGTCCGAGCCGGAAAACTCGCCGAATTGCGCAAACAGTTGTTTGACGCTTCCGCTGTCCAGGCCAGAGAGCATAAACGAACGGACGGAACGCTCTGCGCCCTCCAATTGAGCGATTTCTGGCGGTTTTTCCCGACTGGTCAACAGCAGGCAGCTTTGATGCGGCACTTCGCCGAGTTTACGAAACAATGCGCCATAGCCTTCATGTCCGGCGCGATATATTCCCGCCTGTTCTCCGGCTTGCAGGACGGTTTCCGCATTATCGAGGATGATGAGGCAGCGCGTGCGCTTGAAGTAATGCAACACGCGTGCGATCTGCTCATCAATGTCGTTGGAGATGGCGGTTTCCTGGCGGTCGGACAGAAAGGCGATGGCCTCGCTGAGAATCGTGGTGATTGAGGGAACATTCAGCAGCGAACGCCAGAAAATCATATCGAATTCGCGCTGAATCTGCCGGGTCAACGCCAACGATAAATCGGTTTTGCCGACGCCGCCTTGCCGCAAACCGGACGCTAACGTCGTCTTGCCGCTCCCTTTCAGCCCGACAATCGCGACAACGCGGCAGCGATCCTGCACAATCCACTGCGCCAAGGTGTCGAGTTCGCTCCGTCGTCCGAAAAAATACGGCACGTCCGGCGCGTCGCCCCAATCCTGGCGGCGGCGTAACGCATGCAGCGCGGATGCGCCATAATAGGCTTCGACGGCTTCTTCGAACGTATCTACCGGCATGAGTTTCAATGCAAGAGGGAGCGCCGCGTCATGCGCCTGTTGTCGAAGATCTCCGGCGGGCAGCATCAGCGCCGTGATTTCGAGATGTTGACTCGCGGCTTCGATTTTTTGCGGAATCCAGCCGACGCTCACCACTTTGCCATGCCGGTCGAGTTCGCCGGTGACAGCAAGATGCGGCGCTGGCGGCAGACCTAACACCTCGCCGACAATGCGAAGCGCGATGAGCAAACTCGCGGAACCGTCGCGATAGGTCACGGCAGGGTCGGAAAAGGTGCAGACAATCGCTAATGACGAGGTCTCGGCATAGTGCTGAAAATGACGTTTGACATACTGACAGGCAAGCAGGCGCGCTTTCTCCGCCGCCGCCTGCATGATCGGCGTCACAAGATGTTGAAAAAACCGGAGCGACGTGTCGCTGTTCTGGGCGTAGTTCACGGTCACGCATAACGGCAGCGTCTCGCCGCATTGCGTCTGCGTGTCCACGAGCACGGCTTTCGCGCAATGATAGGCTTTCAGCAGCGCTGTCATCGTCTCGCGGGCATTGATCAACGCGGCCTGTTCGACCGGAGAAAGGATGTCCGGGGCAAGGCGGGCGGCAGCATGAAGCCATTCGGTCAGAAGATCGGCAGAGATGTTCGCGTGTTCCCGCGTTTTGGCAGGCGACAGACAGCCGAACACGAAGGCGTCGGAGAGAGAGCGCAGTCGCGGAAATTTGCGCATAATGGCGGCAATGGCTTCAAGAATCCGGACGCGTTCGACGGTTTCTCCGAGATGCAGCTGGTGCATCAGGCGCGACACGTCGGCAGCAATCACCGCCGCCGCGCCAGCCAACCGATCAAGCTCGACGATCCGCGCCTGATATTCCGCGTCAATCGGCTGCCGATCCGCTTCGTCAGGGCACAGTTCCGGCAGGACAACGCGAACGTAGTGACGAAACAACCGGATTGCCGACCGGCAGAGCGTTTCCGGCATGACGTCTCCGGCATGGCGCGTCAGCAAGCGAAACAGCCGATCAATCGCTTCGGCCTGGGCTTCAACGTCGTCCGGCGTCTGTTCGATGGCGCGGTACGCGTAAAAAAGATGCGTTCTGATTTCTTGAAATTCCATAGTTGTTCAGATATGTTTGCTGCGAAGCAACGCATTCCCCTCCTGGGAGGGGCAAGGGGTGGGTGAGACGTGAAAGATTGCTCCTCCTCAAAAAGCCACCCCAACCCCTCCCAGAAGGGGAGTTCACATCGAAAAAATTTCGAATGTCCGTAATCCCCTCAGAATTGCGGCAGCGTCATCTTTGCCGAACAGCGAGGCAAGCGTGCCGAGCTTGTGCCGGATGTTCGGCGCAATGTCCCAGCATATCAAGCGGCGCGACGGCGTTTCGGTCATGCCGACCAATCGCAACGCCGCTCCACCGTGCGGAACCGCCAGCAATTGAAAGAAGACCGATGTCCCCATGACAGAGAGTTTGGCCGAAATTTTGCCATGCGCGTATTCCAGCAGAATCGGGAATTCGAGGCCTTTCGCTGCCGCTTTTTCCACGATGCCTGACGACGAGGAAAAGGTGACGAAAGAAAAAATATTTTCCGTAAGATCGCATGACACGCTGGTCGCCGCCGTCAGCGGCAGCCAGGCATCCGACAGAAAAAACGCGCGTCCGGTTTCTGTCCGCAGCAGGTCAGGTTCGATCTCCAGCGCGCAATTATACGCGGCAATCGCCTTGTCATAGTCGCGGCGTTTCAGGAAGCTCTGCGCGGCGTTCATCACGCTGCGAATCCGCAGTTCCAAGCCCGTTGTTCGCCAGAGCTTCCAGGTTTCCCGGCAAGCGTCGCAGCTTGCGCGGTGCGCTTCGAATTGCGCCCGTTCTTCCGGCGTCAGCCACTCCGGGTACAGCGGCAGCAGTTCTTTGCCGATTTTCGGCTCTAAACACAGATACTGCTCGATCATATCGAAATCAATCATAGGAGAGGTTTTCATCATATAAATATATACTTGAGGAGTCTCAAAGCGAAGCTTTGAAGGCAAAAGCTGCGCTTTTGCACTCCTCAGATCGCGCCAATATCACTGAATAATGCTGTAATATCCTGTTATAAGAGATGACGCGAACCTGTTATTTGTTTCCGCTATTTTGAGAAGATTTTGTGATTTTTTGCAGCAACAGGAGAGCGCAGCGTTTGAAGCGCGTATAAAAGGTGGTTTTCTGCCAGGAAAAATGTCGGCGAATTTCCTGACGATCCCAATCGTCGAACAGATAGAGCGTCATCATGCGTTCGCACGGCTCGCCCATCTCTTGCAACCATGCGCGCATCCGCGCTTCCTGCTCGCCCCGTTCCGCCTGTGTATATTGCGAAGCCGGATAGGAGAGATGCGTCTCATCAATCGAATTCGTGAATTCGAATTGTTGAGGACGCTGGCGCAACATATCATAGCAGCAATTGGCGGTAATTCTGTACACGTAGTTTCGGATATGGGTCGTGCCTTGCCAATTTCGGATCGCGCGCGAAATTTTCAACAGCACTCGCTGATACAGATCGTCGAATTGTTCGGCGCGAATCTGTTTTTTCGCGGCGATGCGGCGAACGTAGTGTTTCAAATTCGCATCTCCAAGCAGCGCGTCTAACGCTTGCGTATCGCCCTGTTTTGCCATCAACGCCAATTCCTGTAGCTGTTCTGCCGGTGTCTTGTCCGAATCATCCATAAGGTGTGTGCATATCCGCCTGCCAAGTTCGTGATGACATATCGCGTCAATATCCGTATGCCGCTGTTCGAAGTCTCTTATCTATATAGAATGCAACGACGTCAGTCAAGGGGGAAAAAGAAATTTTCATTTTCACGCAGAACTTCATCTGTCTTGCAATGACTGAAACGAAGGAATGTAAAATACGCAAAGTCGGTAAATTGAAATGCCCTCGCGGAAAGTCTTTCGTTACTCCTCGATCCACACATCCTTAAACGAAACCAAATTGCCTTCAGGGTAGGGCGTAAAGCCGCGAATTTTGTCGCTCATGACGATAATGTTGTACGGATACCAGAGATAGATATACGGCAGTTCTTCGGCCAGAATTTTTTGAATATCGCTGTAAATCTGTTTTCGCTCTTGCCTGTCGAGCGTCACGCGCCCCAATTCCGTCAGGGCATCAATGCGCGGGTTGCTGTAGCCTTCCCGGTTTCTGCCTTTGGGCGGAGCCATATCGGAATGATTCACGGAATAAAACATATCCGGTTCGGAAATGCCGATCCAACTCAACCGGTACATCTGAAATCGTCCGCTCTCCACTTCGTTGATAAACTGCGCGAATTCGAATGATTGAATGTCCACGGCAATTCCGACCTGCTTGAGATGATCTTGCGCGACCTCGGCAATTTTGACGCTGAACGGATGCGCTGATGTCTTGTAGGTCAGATGAAAGCGCGGCTGCGGCCCGTCGCCATCAGGGTCGGGGAAACCGGCTTCGTCAAGCAAGGATTT
Source organism: uncultured Candidatus Moduliflexus sp. (assembly GCA_964602655.1). Taxonomy (GTDB): domain Bacteria; phylum Moduliflexota; class Moduliflexia; order Moduliflexales; family Moduliflexaceae; genus Moduliflexus. Next base: position 39,958 of record CAZRSF010000050.1, on the reverse strand, counting down.
GGCTTGTTCGGGGTTATACGCATACGTCTTGACATTTGGTTCATACGCCCAATTCGAAGGCGACAACAGCCCGGTTGCCAGCGAACCCTGCCCTTTGATCAGGTGATCGAGCATGAGTTGGCGGTCAATGGCGTATGCCATCGCCTGCCGCACCTTGAGGTTGCTGAGAATCGGATCGTGCAGATTCAATCCCAAAAAGTAAATCAACACGCTCTCTTTGGTCAAGACCGTCAAGCCTGGCGTCGTCTTGGCGATTGACAGCAAATCTTCCGGCACGCGGTCTTGCAGAAAATTCAGCCCGCCCTGTTTCAATTCCAAAAATGCGGTCGTGTCATCAGGGATAATACGATATACGATTTTTTGCAATTTCGGAGCGCCTTGAAAATGCTCTGGAAACGCTTCGAATACCAACGATTCGTCATGTTTCCATTCGACCAGCCTGAATGGCCCGGTGCCGATGACGGTTTCCGTAAATCGTTTGCCCTCGTGCGCTTCCGTCGCTTTTTTCGGCACGATCTGGAGCAGCGCCATTTCAAGGAATGGCGCAAACGGCTCTTTCAGCGTAAACCGAATCGTATAATCGTCGAGTGTGTCAATGCGTTCGATGCGCCGATATTCTTCTGCGCCCGGAACCTGCAAATCCGGGTTGAGAACGGATTCGAACGTGTATTTGACATCGTCCGCCGTCAATTCCGCGCCATCGTGAAATTTCACGCCGCGCCGCAGATAAAAAACGTAGGTGCGGTTATCGGGATTCTCCCAACGTTCCGCAAGACAGGGAATGATATTTAGCGACGGGTCTTTTTGCACAAGCCCATTGGCGACGAGTTGAATCACTCGCGCGGAATCGGCGTCTGTAATAAAACGCGGATCGATACTGATCGGATCGTGCTGCAACGCAAGCGCGAGCGTCTGCTCCGCCGCATAGATCGGGATGACAAGACACAGCAGCGCACAGAAAACAATAGCAACGACCTGACAGCGCTTCATGGAAAACATAAAACCCTTCGTCAATTGGCATGTCACAGGCGCCGTCTTCGACGCGCCGCGGCATACGATGTTATTCGGTTTGTTGATACCGATGATGAGAGTGTTAACGCTCTGCTTTGGCTCTCCGTATGTTTGAAGCAGTATCTCAGACTATGAAATATACAGGAGTGTCAAGGAAAATGGCAACGGAATGTCCACCGCATGCCGTCGCATACGGTGGACCGGGAAGAATGTATGTCGTTCAGGCGCGTCGTTGCGCGATAAACTGTTCGACTTCCTGTCTGGTCGGGATGGAGGGCTGCGCGCCTAATTTGGTGACGGAGAGCGCGGACGCGTGCGTGGCAATTCGCACCGCTTCCGGCACGGAGACGCCTTCGCTGATGGCGACGGCGAAACAGCCGACAAACGTATCTCCGGCAGCGGTGGTATCTACAGCATGTACGGCGAGCGCCGGTTCATGATACAGTTCGCCGTCATACGCGACAACCGCCCCGTTTGCGCCGAGCGTCAAAATAACGGTCTTCGCGCCTGCATCGCGCAAATGCATTGTGGCGGTTTTCGCTGACAACACATCGCTGACTGTCACGCCTGTCAACGCCTCGGCTTCGCTCTCGTTCAGGATCAGATACGTCACCTTTTCGAACAACTTCAGGTCTAAGCCATGATACGCTGGCGCAGGATTCAGCAGCACCGGCGTCTGGCAGCGATGCGCTAATTCAATGGCATGAATCACGGACTCTACCGGCACTTCTAACTGGCAGATCAGCATGGCGGCATGCGCAATGGCATCCTTCGCCGAATCAATTTGCGCCACGCTGACGGCATTATTCGCGCCAGCCGACACGATGATGCTGTTCTGACCGCTGTGATCGATCATAATCATCGCAATGCCGGTCGCCTGTTGCGCGTCAACCTGCAACAACGAGAGATCAATGCCTTCTGCATCCAGACAACGCCGCTGCGCCTGCCCGAAATCATCATCACCGACGCCGCCGACGATTTTCACCGCTGCGCCCTGCCGCGCCGCAGCGACCGCCTGATTTGCGCCTTTGCCGCCAGGAATGGTATGAAAACCCGATCCTAAGAGCGTCTCTCCCGGCAGCGGCATCCGAGGCGTGCGGACGACAAGGTCCATGTTAATACTGCCAACGACCACAAGATGCTGTTTCATGTGTGTGATTCCTTTCGTTCGTGTTGGTATGTTTCCTGGGGTGCGGAATTCTATCGCAAAACTATATCGGATGTAACCGCAAGACGCTTCGACGTCGCTCAGCGTGACCGGTCATTATGCATATTGGAATTTTGTCAAAAATTTCGCGCGATAGGTATCAATCACGACTGCCGCGACAATAATAAATCCCGTGACCATCTGGCGAGCAAAGTCGCCCATCCCGATCAGGAGCAGGCCATTATTCAACACGCCCATAATACATGCGCCGAGAAACGTGCCGATCAGCGAACCTTTGCCGCCGCTCAGGCTGGTGCCGCCGATGACGACCGCCGCAATCGCATTCAATTCGAACCCGACGCCTAAAATCGGACTGGCGATGTTCAAGCGCAGCATGTACATAATCGCGGCAATCCCGACCGTTGCGCCACAGAGGACATACGCAATGATTTTATATAACGCGGCATTATGCCCCGACAACCGCACCGCTTCTTCATTGTTGCCAATTGCGTAGATCATTCGTCCAAAGACGGATTTGCTGAGAATAAAATGCCCGATGATGACTAAGGCGAACGCTAACAAGAAAATGACCGGAATGCCAAGCAAGGTTTTCGTCCCGAATGCGTTAAACACATCGGGAAAGGAAAAAATCGTGCGGGAATTGCTGACTTGCAGCGCCGCGCCGCGGGCGATATTGAGCATTCCTAAGGTGACGACGAAGGAATGGATTTTCCAATGTACCGACACAAAGCCATTGAATACGCCGCATAACGCCCCTGTGACAATCCCGCCCATGCTCGCCAGCACAATCAGCATCCATACCGGTAAGCCATGCATGGTAATAATTTTCCCGGCGATAATCGTGGACAGGGCTAACACCGACCCCACCGACAGGTCAATCCCGCCGAGGAGAATCACGAACGTCATGCCAACCGAAATGACCGTATTGATGCTGATCTGCACAAAGATGTTGGTTACGTTGAGCGAGGATGCAAATTGCGGGGTCGTCACGGCAAAGAACAGACAAATCAAGACCAGCGCCATGCCGATGCCGGCCTCGCGCAATAAGAAATACATCAATTTTTTGGCGTTCATGCGTGACTGCTCCTTTGTTCGTGACGATGTTTAATATATTCGGCGTACGCAAGCGATAAGATGCGTTCTTGATTGAATTCCCGGCGTTCCACCTCACCCGCAATTTTGCCATTCGAAAAGACGGCGATGCGATGGCAGATTCCTAATAACTCAGGTAAGTCCGATGACACGATAATAATGCCTTTGCCTTGCGCCGCTAATTCCCAGAGCAACACATAAATTTCATACTTCGCCCCCACGTCAATCCCGCGCGTCGGTTCGTCGAAAATGAGAATGTCGGCATTCCGAAATAACCATTTCGCTAATACGACTTTTTGCTGATTGCCGCCGGAAAGATTCCGCGTCCATTGATTGACTGATGGCGTCTTGATGGCTAAGTCGCGGACGTACTTCCCAGCGACATTTTTTTCCGATGCCATTGAGAGCAGGCCGAATTTCGAGACCTGCGCCAGATCCGATAAGGTGATATTCACATAACACGGCATATCCAGAATCAGTCCTTGATTCTTGCGATCTTCGGTCAAGAGGCAAATCCCGTGTTGTACCGCATCGCGTGGGCGCTTGATCGTAATTTCCTTGCCCCGTAACAACACCTTGCCACTGGTTTTGGAATCCGCGCCGAAAATCGCCCGCATCGTCTCCGTCCGGCCAGACCCGACCAATCCGGCAATCCCTAACAATTCCCCTCGTCTCAGGGTAAACGATACGTCATGCGCGTTCCCTTTGTATTGCATCTTTTCGACCTGCAAGATGACTTCTGCGGGCTTGACATTGGCATCGAACGGATATTCTTCTTCCATCGTCCGTCCCACCATCATCTTGACGATTTCAGGAACGGTCATCCCTTGCAGGGATTGCGTCCCGACTTTCATGCCGTTGCGCAGCACCGTAAACCGGTCGCAAATGTCGAAAATTTCCTGTAACCGGTGAGATACATAGAGAATCGTCACTCCTTCGGCTTGCAAGCGTTTGATAATCGTAAACAACGTCTCGATTTCTTTGGATGTCAGCGTGGCGGTGGGTTCATCTAAAATCAGGATTTTGCTTTGGCCGGTCAAGGCTTTGGCGATTTCAATCAACTGCATTTGCGCGATGCCTAATAATTCCACCGGCGTTTTCGGCGAAATATCCAAACCGACCATGTCCAGCAATCGTTCGGCCTCACGATACAATGTCTTGAAATCCACAAAACCGGCTTTACGCGGCAGGCTTTCAAAGAAGATATTTTCCGCCACCGACAGATACGATAATAAATTAAACTCCTGATAGACCACGCGAATCCCGGCTTGAATCGCATGATGCGGAGTCTGCGGGGCATACGGCGCGCCAGCATAGCGCATCTCGCCGTGATCGGGAAGATAAATTCCGCACAGCACTTTGATCAGGCTGGACTTGCCCGCGCCATTTTCACCCAGCAAGGCATGAACTTCGCCCTGTCGAATGTCCAAATCCACCCCATTCAACGCCACTACTCCCGGAAACGCCTTTGTAATGCCGCGCAGTTCAAGAATATGTTGCATAAAGATTTTAAAGACAAAGACCTCACAGGTTTTCGAAACCTGTGAGGTCTTGATTGCTCTTATTTCAGGTCATCTTTGGTGATCAACTTCACTTCTGTCTTCTGCCAGCCGGTGAGCTTTTCGCCGTTCAGGATGCGTCTGCCGATTTTAATCGCATTGGCGGCCATTTCCGGGCCGAATTGATCGATTGTCGCCAGAACTTTTCCTTCTTTGATCAAACTTTGGACTGCGCCGATATTATCGAATCCGACAATCTGAATCTGCCCGGTTTTGCCTGCTGCGGCAATCGCTTTTTCGACGCCTAACACCATCGAATCATTTGCGCACATGACGCCTTGCACATCAGGATACTTTGTCAAAAGGTTCGTCATCAGCGTATTGGCTTCTTCGGTTTCCCAGTGCGCGGTTTTGGAATCCAACAGATTGAGTTTGAATTTTTCGACGGAGCGCATAAAGCCTTCTTTGCGCTGTTTGGCGTTATCCGCGCCGGGGTTGCCTTCAATGATAATGACTTTCGCGCCTTCGCCGAGGGTTTTGCCTAAATAGTCGCCCACGATTTCAGAGCCAGCGGCATTATCCGGGCCGACAAACAAGAAATCTTCTCCCAGACCCGCGTTAGCAAGGGCTTGTTTGTCAAGCGTCACGTCGAAATTGACAACGGTAATGCCAGCATCCACCGCTTTCTTGACCGATGCGACCATGCCGACGGAGTCTGCCGGAGCGACGACGATCAGATCGACTTTCTTCGCCATGAAGTTTTCCATCGCGCTGACCTGGGTGTCAATGTCGGTTTCCGAATTCATGCCGACAGCAATGAGTTCGAACGTGCCATCTTCCTTCGCAAACTTTTGCGCGCCTTCTTCCATTGTTTTGAAGAACTCATTGGCTAACGATTTCATGACCAGTCCGACGACCGGTTTTTTCTCCTCCGCTACGGCAGGAGAAACGATAAACGCAATAGAGAGCAACCCCACCAGCATAACGTTACACATTTTTCCGAACATATTTTGTGCCTCCATTTGAAAATGAACGTGAAGTGAACGATTATACACGCCCTTGCATAAACATTTTATGCAATCGTACTCTCTTTTGAAAAATATCGAAAGATGTGTCAAGAAAATCTTGAAATATTTTAAAATATTTCTGCAAATTTTCATGAAACGCATACGAATACGAATAAACATCATTGCGCATAAAATTTAACATGACCCTCATGCGTTTCTAACATGCAGGAACTCTTTCTTTATCATCGTCGCATTTATCATAAAAAATACACACGGACAAACATTATGAAACAGATATGGAATAATCGAATTTTTTCGAACATCGCTGGAAACCATCGGCATAACAGCGGAGCCGATCAACAGCGTCTGCTTAAAAATACGTTGCAGCAGAAATTTTTGCTGTTATGCGGCCTGATCGTCGTGCTGATGGCCGGAGGGATTTCTACGACCTATTTTATTATGGCGCGTCAGGAAAAGCAGCAGCAATCGCAACAGCGTCTTCAGGTCGCATTCGATATGGCATTGAACGATATTGTGCGGCAAGCACATGCGTTTTCTCAGGTCGCGAAGGATTTTCTTCACGAGAGCAAATCTATTCGGGACACTGCCTCGGCCTACGCAGCCCAATTATTGAATCAGCGGCAAAATCAAATGCTTCAGCCCATCATGCTGTCGTATTTACGGACAGTGACCGAAGAACTTTCCACATTTGCTCGGATTGTTTCAGCCGACCGCGTCGTCCTCTACGGAGTAGATGCTTCCATCTTAGCCATGTATCAGAATTCGCAGGGCGAACAAACCGTTGGGATCAGCGTGTTATCCTCTTCAGGGAATCAAAGCTATCTCTCGCTTGACGATTCCGTTCTCTCGAGTCGGATGTTGGCGGGAATCGTCCCGATACCGGATCGCCTCTTTCCTTATGGCGTTTCCACGCATTTCACCGGCGCAATTCCAAACGAAATTGTCACGAAATTTTTTAACGAAGCGCATCGGATGGGCATTCGAGCCATTGTGCCGATCCAATCTTCCGAAGGCAAGACCGTCGGCGTCATGACATGCGACAGTTTCTATACGCAGGAATGGATCGAGCAATATGCCCGATTAAGCCAGACGGCGCTGAACCTGTTCATCGGCGACGAATTGAGTATCGGTTCGTTTCGGGAGCAAACCGAACTTCCCGACTATGCCGCCGCCTCGTTCCCGCCTGTCCGGATCGAGACGCTTCTTCGACATGTCAACGTTCAACAGCATATTCCAGCGGTTTCGATGACATTCGATCAGCAGAAGTATTATCAGGCGCGGTATCAATTTCTCGATGAAAATCAAGTGATTTATACGCTTACCGCAAGCGTCTCCAAAGACGAGGAAGATCGGGAAATCCGCAAAATGCTGTTCGACACATTGACCATTTCTGTGATGACCATGCTGATCGTGTTCGGCCTGTCCGTCGTGCTGAGCCAACGCACGATGCGGGCGCTTCAAGAGTTGCTCCGCGTCATGGAAGCGTTGGAAACAGGAAACTTGCGGCGGACAGCCCTGGTGTCATCGCAGGATGAATTCGGTCTGTTAGCCTTCAAACTCAATGAAGTTATCGTCCGAATGCGCGACATTTCACTCCAGACGAAAGCGGTTTCGGGCAATGTGACGATGACCGCAGACAGTATTTTACAGGAGACGGCGCAATTGTTTCGGATGATGGAACAACAGACGGTTTCTGTGGATCACACACGAGAGGCAATTGAACAGATTGATGGATTTATTGATTCGGTAGTGGCCAATATCGCCGAATTGTCCGAGATTACGGAACAGATTCTGCATTCAGTCAGCCAAATGAGCCTGGCGACGGAACAGGTGGCGGTCAGCACAAATCATCTGAATCATGATGTCGGGGAAATTTCCTTATTTGCCGATCAAGTCAAAGATACGTCACAGCATATTTTTCAGCACGGCGCACATTTGCTGCGCATGGTGCAAGAGACTGAAGCCTCCATTCAGCAGATTGGCGCATTGCTTGTCAACGTATCGGAGAATGCCGCGCAATCGAAGCAATTGGCGCGAGAAACCCTGGATGTCGGGCTTGAAGGACAACACGCGGTACAATCTTCAATCGAGGGGATTCTTCGATTAAAAGACATGACGACGAAATCAACGCAGATTATGCGTGATGTGCATCACCGCACCACCGAGGTGGGTTCGATTCTCGATTTTGTGGATGATATTGCCGAAAAGACCGGGTTGTTGTCGCTGAATGCTTCGATTATCGCCGCGCAAGCCGGAGTGCATGGCAAAGGATTTGCCGTGATTGCCAGCGAAATTCGCGAACTGTCGGCGCTCACCAAATCTTCGACCAAAGAAATTTATCAGGTCATCGCCGCCCTGCGCAAAGAAGTGGAACTCGGCGTCAAAAATGTCTCGAACGGCATGAGCAACGTTGACGAGAGCGTCAAATTAATCGGCAACGTCGAACATTCGTTGCATACCATTATTGACCGGGCGCGGCAATCGTCAGAACGAGCGTCTCATACGGTTCGGATGATTGAAGACACGGTGTCCAGCAGCACTCAGATTCAGCAAGCGATGGAGATCGTCACGGAAATGACCGCTGATATTCAGCAAAAACTTGAGCATGAAGAATGCGATCTACAATTGGTGACGGAGGCGATTGAAAATATCAGCGCCATGTCGGAAGAGATGAAGCAGGCCACTTTCGCGCATACGCGCGAGGCTGACCGCGTGTATGAACAAATGCAGTGCTTTACCCGGAACTTGCATAACATTTCAGATCAAACCCACGAGCTACAGAGCGGTTCAAATCAAATTATCGGGGCGATGCAAAGCATCGAAACCGTGACCGACACGATTGTTCAAAATACGATCACTCTGTCAGGACACACCATTCAAAAGCTTATTCGCCAGTCTATCGCCCTTCAGGAACGGCTCAATGTGTTTCAGGTCGAGTAAGGCGAGTTCTCAGGATGAGGCGACGAGTTCGCGCCTGCCGTCATTCAAAAAATCTTCGCCGTTTTCCGTAAATTTTCATGAAAACTTCTTGCAATTTTCTATGGCCTTTGAAAGGGCGTAGAGACATGTATTGTATATAATACCAATTGCCTTTTGAAAGATCATATTCGCGGTGTACGTCGAAACTGTAGTTTCGACGTACAATTGACGATCTATTCGAAGGCAATTGGTATAACTTTCATGTACAGCATTATTCATTTGCGTTGATACCTGTAAAATCCCTGTCAGGGTTCTGAACCCTGACAGGGATCGGCTCAATGCGACTGAATAATGCTGTCTGTCTGATTTTTTTGATGTGAGGAATGACGGCGTATGGAGATTGGAAAATCGGCGACCATTCATGATGTCGCCAAACGCGCGGGGGTGTCGCTTTCGACGGTGTCGAGGGTCTTGAACGATTATGATTCGATCAATCCGCAGACGCGCGAGCGCGTTGAGGCGGCGATCAAGGAATTGAGTTACGAAAAGAGCAAACCGGACAGCCCGAAATCCCTGAAAGAGAAAAAGACGGTCGGCCTCATTCTCCCTGACATTTTGAATCCGTTTTTTCCCTTGTTGATCAAAGGGATTGAGCAGGTGTCGAAAATTCATGGCTATCATCTGATTCTCTGCGATTCTGAAAATGACGTGCCGCTCGAACAGCGCCATATTGACAATCTCTATGATCGCGGCGTGGATGGCGTCATTCTGATTCCTTCGTCGGAAACCACGCATGTTGAAAATTTGATCGAGAGCGGTCTGCCATTCGTGTTTTTGGATCGATTCATTGATGTGGACGGCGCAAGTTCTGTGATTTCGGACAACGAAGAGGGCGCGTATCAGGCGGTGAAATACCTGCTGAAGCTTGGGCATCGGCACATTATCAACCTGACCGGCCCGCCGGAATTAAGCACTGAAAAAGCCCGAATGACCGGATATAAACGCGCGCTCGGCGAGAGCGAGATCGAATGTCAGGAAAATTTCATTGTCTGCGGCAATTATTCGCTTGAAGACGCGTATCGCGCAATTGACGACCTGCTGCAAAAAGGGGGAACGTTTTCGGCAATATTCGCGACGAACGATATGATGGCATTCGGCGCAAAGCAAGCCTTAGAAGAGCATAATATTCATATTCCAAACGATGTCTCGCTTGTGGGATATGACGATATTCTTTTTTCTTCAGTGATTTCCCTCACCACCGTCTCCCAGCCCGCCTACGAGATGGGACGAAACGCGATGGTGCTGCTGCTCGACCTGATTCATGAGCGCATCGTCACGCCGCAGCGAGTCATTTTGCGCCCCAGCATGGTCATCCGCGGTTCCTGCCAGCGTCGCTGACCGTCCCCACGCATGGCAGGACATTCGCATTCAAGGCTCAATCCGAACCGGCTGGCCGGTTGCCGCGCTGCGATAGAGCGCGTCTAAAATTTCCATGACGATCATGCCTTCTTCGCCGGTGGCCGTGTGCGGCGTATCATTCGAAATCGCATCCGCAAAGTGATACATCGGGTTATGTTCGTCGGTTTTCGGCAGATCGTGCAACGCCATGTCGTAATGGTGGCCGTGCTTTTCGAAATACGTTTCAACGGCAAACTCGTACCCTTCATTCAGATTGTAATGCCGCGCCCCTCCTGCCGAGCCTAATAGACGGGTTTCCATGAGTTCGTTTTCTTTGATGTTCGACGCCCATGACGCTTCAAGGCAGAGCGTCGCGCCGTTGTCGAACTGGATATAGCCTGCGGCAAAATCTTCGACATCGAACGCCTTCCCTTCTTGTTTGGCAAGTTCCGCGCCGATTGGCGACACGCAGTTTCCGGTCACGAACACGGGGCGCGGATAGCCCATCAGCCAGAGCGCAAGATCGAGCCGGTGCACGCCCAAATCAATCAACGGGCCGCCGCCGGAAAGCTGTTTCTGTCCGAACCAGCCGCCGAATTTCGGAAAGCCTCTGCGTCGAAGCCAGGTGGTGCGCGCATAATAAATCTGTCCCAAAACGCCTTCGTCCACTTGCTGCTTTAAGGCGAGCGACGGCGGGGTAAAACGATACGAAAAATGAATCATAATCCGTTTTCCCGTCTGCTTGGCGACAGCGAGCATCTCTTTCGCTTCGGTCGCATTCATCGCCATCGGCTTTTCGCATAGCACGTGACATCCGGCCTGAAGCGCGGCAATCGTCATCGGATGATGCAGATAATTCGGCGTGGCGATACTGACAATATCGAGGTGTTCTTGCGCCAGCATCTCCTGATAATCGGTGTAATACCGCTCAACCTGAAATTCCATCGCCGCTTGCGCCGCCGCGTCAGCGTTGGCGTCCGCAATGGCGGCAATCTTGACTTGCGGGTGACGTTCGAATCCTCTGAGATGCGTTCTTCCAATCCCTTGTATGCCGATAATGCCTATTTGTATATTCGTGTTTTTCATCGGAGAGAGAGGAGTGTCAGAGCGCAGCTTTGACGGTCAGAGCTGCGCTCTGACACTCCTGGTAAAGGTTAGGACATCGCTGTCAGACACCTTGAGGGTGTCTGACAGCTTTTCTTTAGAATGTATAAAGCAACGTTTACCGCAAACTGCTTAATTTTTGAACTAATTCAGCCGTATAACGAATGCTGGGAAAGAGAAGGGCGAAACGTTGATCGATGTTATGCGAGAGTTCAAGGCTGGAGGCGGCCAATTGTTTGATATCTTCCGCCGCTTTTTTCGTAATATCGGACAAATTTCGGACTTCGGCGGCGACGACAGAAAAGGCTTTGCCTTGCTCTGAGACTCTGGCCGCTTCAATCGTGGCATTTAACGACAGCAGGCGCGTCTGGCTGGCAATGCTTTCAATCGTGGCGATCTTGTCGGCAATCTGCTGGATCGCCGACACCATCTGCGTAATCGCGCTGCCGACGTCTTCGGCATAATGCGTGGATTCACGCGCTGACGCATTCACGTCATTCACGACTTCTTTGAGGCGAAGAATCATCACATTCAACGATTGCATCAGAATATCATTCCGAGAGCGTTCGTTGACTTCGACCGCTAAATTCCCCTGCGCCATCTCCTGCGCCACGTTTGTAATATCGGACATCGCGTCAATCAACAAATTCAGATTTTCTTTCAACGCGTTAAAATCACCGAGATATTCGCCATGAATTTTTTCAGGCATCTCCCCTCTGGCAATATCGTCAACATAGGCTGCGGCCACATGAAACGGCGACACAAAGGCGTCGAGCACGGCGTTAATCCCCACGAGATGGTCGCGCCAACCGCCGCTGAAGCGTTCCACATCTCCGCGCAGATTGAGATCGCCAGCCTGCACGGCATTGATCAAGCGTCTGAGTTCCTCGAAAATGCCTTGTAATTGTCGGATCATCTGGTTCAGCGATTTCATCAGCCGATCCTGCTCGGATCGCTCGCGCACGTCAATGTCGAGATTGCCGCCCGCCAGCATCACCGCGAGCCAGGTGATTTCATTCATGGCGTCAATCAAGCGATTCACGCTCTGATACATGACGTTGAAATCCCCGTTGGCGTCTTCCGTCACGCGATTCGGCAAGTCTCCGGCGGCAATACGGTTCACGTAATCAATCACGAGGTGGTGCGGGGTTTCGATATGGTCGAGCATGGTATTCATGCCCGCGACAAGTGTCTGCCAATCGCCGGAAAACTGAGAGACATCGCCGCGTTTGTTCAGTTGGCCGTTCTGCACGGCGGAAATCACGCCATTGACCTCGTCCACGACTTGCGTCAAGCGTTCCCGCATTGCCTGCACCGCCCGGGCTAATCGCCCGATTTCATCGCGCCGAATCAGCAGCGGCTGATGCAAATCTCCGGCGGCCACCGCCACAGTCGCGTCGGTAATGCGTTTCAACCCACGCAGCAGGTTCGACGAAAACAGAAAGAAGACGAGCGTCGCAAGGCCGTTCAGCCCGAGAATCAAGACGCCTGTCAGCCAAAGAAAGCTTTTACATTGCGCGGCAGTCACAATAATTTGAGTATTCGCGCCATGGTCAGTCAACGCTTGATACCACCAATGATAACAACCACCCATTGCCACGACGCTCGCGCACATCAATGCAACGCCCAACAGCACGGCTTTTTGTCGAATGCTCATGAAAATATGTTCTCCGCCAATCAACCCTGTCAGGGTTCGGGACTATTTCGCTTCCATATACAATCGCACGTGAACCACCTGGTTCGCGGACTCTTTCAGCAAATCCAACCGGCCTTTGGTTTCAAGCGCAATTTTGACCAATCCCAAATGGCCGCTTTCTTCCGGCTGTCCCATCAGTTTTTCAATGAACAACTGTTTGATGTCGCTGGTCGTCTGCAACGCGGCAATCGAACTGCGCAAGGTGCCGCAATCCGCCGGATCGGCGATATTACAGGTTTCGACGGTAATATCTGTTTTATCCACATGAATCGCGACGCCGGCCCGCGTATTTTCCCGCGTGTATTTGATGCAATTTTCAATCAATTCGCTGCACGCATTGGCGCACGTTTCCGCGATTTTCGGCGAGACATTCGACGCCAGCAGCCAATCCTTCAAGCTTTCGCGCGCGCTGGATTTCATCTGCCATAATTGTTCGAAGTGATGATCCGATTTGTAAAACTGAAACATATACTCGAAATCTTTTTTGAAAAAATCATGATCCTGCTTACATATATCCATACGTTTCCCCTCTCCTGTTAGCTCACGATACGAATGGCATTCGGTTTCAAGTATGTCAAGGCCGGAATACTTTCCTGCTGCCATGTAATCTCCGGGTTGATCCGCAATTCGAACTGCTTGGGGCTGCCAAGCATAAACGTGGCCAGAGATCGAATTCCGCTGGAATTCAAAAACGTGAGATGATTGATATCGAGGATGCACAGTGACGCTGACAACGCATGATCAATGTCGCGTAAGAAGGCGTCCACTTTCTCATAACTCGATTTTTCCAGCTTACCCGAAAAGGCTAAGACATTTCCTGTCAGTACGATTCGAAAGCCTGCTTCTGAATAGGTCATGATGTCTGTTCTCCTGAATTCATTGTCAATAGCGGTCAACATGAATTATTCATGTTTTTTTATTGAACAGATAATAGAGTTGTTGCTCAATAAGGAGATGACTTGAAAGCAGCCCCGTTCGTGGTGAGCCTGTCGAACCACACCATGCCCTTCGACAGGCTCAGGGCGAACGGTCGAACTTTTATTGAGCAACAACTCTAATGATCCGGTGGGGCAGGCATTCTTGCCTGCGCACGCAGACAAAAATGTCTGTGCCATCTGTTCGATAGCGCTTATTCCGCCTGTAAACGCAATTTCACGTGGACGACGCCCGACTCTTCGTGCGGCACCAATGACAACGCGCCTTTGGTTTCCATCACGATTTTGCTTAAACCCAAATGACTTTTTCCGGCGACAGGGTGCATCAACTTCTCGATAAACACCTGTTTCGGGTCTGCGGCTGCCGCAAGCGCCTGAATCGCGTCCGCTAATTCGGCCAGATTGTCAGGCGCAGTCGTATTAATGGTTTCAATCACGATTTCACGATCGGTGACATGAATCGCCACCACCGCCACCGCATCTTCCTGGCCGTATTTAATGCAATTCTCAATCAATTCGCTGCACGCGTTCGCGCAAGTCTCCGCCGTGTGCGGAATAATATCGGACACCAGCAGCCAATCGTCCAGGCTCTCGCGCGCGCTGATCTTCATCTGCCAGAGCTTTTCGAAATGATTAGCGCGATTTCTGAATTTGAACACATACCGAAAATCGCACGTTTGCTGCTGCTCTTCGCGTAAATACTCGGCAATGCTTAACATAAGTTGTTTCCTTTTCACAGATAAATTCGATTGGGACGCAATTGCGCCAACATCGGAAGACTCTGGCTCTGCCAGGTGATCTGTTTGTCAATGCGCAGCACAAACGTATGCGCGCTCGACAATAAATAATTTACCAATGTGCGGAACCCGCGCGAATTCAAATACGACAATTCTGTAAAATCTACGATACAGGCTTCGGCAGGAGAAATAACGGCCTCTAATTGTTTCAGGAATTTTTCGAATGTCGTATAGGCCACTTGCTCCATTTTTCCGCAAAATCGGAGCGTATTCTTCTCGAAAAGAATGTCGAAGCCAGGTTCGGAATAGGTCAGCGTTTGAGAACTCGCCATAGTGGATGCCTCATCTCATTTTTTTAGATACCCTTCGTTCTGAATACTCATGTCCGACAGCATCATTCACAACGATTAACCACACCCCTGTCAGGGTTTCGAACCCTGACAGGGGTGTCGTGGCGTCAAGGCAACTGAATAATACGGTAAGGCAATTTTATAGAAAGTTGTCACAATCTTGTCAAGAAATCAATCGCCTCGCCAAGAGAAATAATACGAATCAAACAAATCCCCCTTTCTCAATCTCCACATCTGTGAGCATTCCACGCTCCGCGTGGAATGCTCACAGACCTCCGCTCTGCGGCGCAAGGGGGGGCGCGGAACTGAGAAAAGCGAGGGCATTTTTTCATATCCATCTTTTTCGTTATTTAAGACCGCGCGATACCTGAAAAGGGAAAATTTCGCCTCAAAATATCTTGACAAATTTTTATACAGGGACTCCTTTTTTTCTTTACGTGCAATGACACGCGCCCTTCATTACCGGCCTCGCTCCGCCACGTTCTTTGATAGTCTCTTCTCAAACGTTTGCCGCATAGCTCAGGAGGATTCTGCATGACGCTGCTCAACCTGTTAGATGAACTCTACCGTCGCGACATTGTCGTTCGCATGGCGGGCGAACAATTTCAAACGCTCGATTTCAAAAAAAACCTGACCCCGGAACTGAAAGCCTCGATTGACCATTTTACGCACACGCTGGCCGCCTATCTGCGCCGCGCCGACAGCAGCATGTCGCTGCCGTTCTCACCGCTCTCTTTTGCGCAGAAGCGTTTATGGTTCTTTGCGCAGTTGACGCCGGACGATACGGTCACGCATATTCTCAAATTCGAAGCGCGGCTGCTGACCCCGCCGAATATTCCGGCGTTGAAGCATGCGCTGGAAACCGTAGTGCAGCGCCATCCCTCGCTCCGCACCACCTATCGCGACCTCGGCGGCGGCACGCCCGTGCAGCAGACGCGCAAAGAACTTCCTCCTGCGTTCGAAGTGTTCGACTCCGCCGAATGGAGCCGCGATCAAATCGGCGAAAAAATGCGCGCCATTACCGAACAGCCAGTCAATCTGCGCAAAGGCCCGATCGTCCGGTGCTACCTCTTCGCGCTACCCCGCGGACGCTATATTTTCAAGCTGTTGATCCCGTATCTCGCCGCCGATGTCTGGTCGTTAGAACTCTTGATGGACGAGATCAGCGCCTTGTATGTCGGCGCCAAAAACGGCGAGACCGTGTCGCTGCCGCCAATAGCATCCACCTACGCCGAGTATATCCGTTGGAAACTCAATATGCTGGCTGGCGAGGAAGGCAAACAACACCGCGCCTATATTGATACCGTCATGGCAGGCGACGTGCCGAGGCTGAACCTGCCGTTCGACCGCCCCCGCCCATCGCGGCAAACGTTTAATACGTCATCCCTCTTTTTGACGTTGACCACCACTGTGACGCAGCAGGTCAAGCAATTCGTCAAAACCGAACACATCTCGCTGCATGGCCTGCTGATGTCGGCGTTTTTTGTCCTGCTGCACCGCTATACCGACCAATTGGACATCCTCATCGGCTCGCCGCGCTCCGAGCAGGGACATCGCCGCTATCAAGGCGTGGTCGGCTATTTCGAGAATCCGTTGCCGATTCGGGCGAAACTGGCAGGCAATCCGCCCTTCAGACATTTCTGCCGCGCCATGCAGCAAATCATCTGGGAAGCGTTCGATCATGAGGAATATCCGTCGCATCGTTTAGCCCATCAATACCATCTCGAACGTGATGCCAGCCATCCGCCGCTGTTTCAGGCGATTTTCATCTTGCAGGAACCGCATCAACGCCGCAACATCTCCCCGTTTTTGCTCGGGCAGGGCGGCGACCGCATCGAATTAGACGGCCTGATCATGCAATCGGTCGGCTTCGACGATAAAGCCCGCATTTTCGTTGATCTGCAATTGACGATCTTCGAAGAACACGGTTCCTTGACCGCGCTCTGGCAGTATAACACCGATCTCTTCGACGAAGAGACCATTAAGCGAATGGGCGCCTGTTTTCACATCTTATTGCAAGGGATTCTGAAAGACCCGGAACGCCGGATCGGCGAACTGCCGATTCTGACCGACGCGCAGCGTCAGCAGATATTGGAAGAGTGGAATCAGACCGCAGTCGAGTATCCCAAAGACACATGTCTCCACCAACTCTTCGAAGAGCAAGTCGCCCGCGCGCCGGAGGCGACCGCGCTCGTGTTCGAACGGCAGCGTCTCACCTATCGCGAACTGAACGCCCGCGCCAACCAGCTTGCCCGATACCTCAAAGACCTCGGCGTCGGGCCGGAAACGCTGGTCGGCATCTATATCGAGCGGTCGCTGGAAATGGTCATCGGTCTCTTAGGCATTCTCAAAGCTGGCGGTGCGTATATCCCATTTGATCCGGAGTATCCGAAAGAACGCCTCGCGTTTATGCTGCATGATTCGCAGGTGGCAATCTTGCTGACGCAAGCCGAACTCATGGCAACTCTGCCTGAACATCAGGCGCAGACGGTCTGCTTGGACGCCGACTGGGACAGGATGGCTCAAGAACAGAGCGATAATCTTCCATGCGAAACGAACGGCGATAATTTGATTTATGCCCTTTATACATCAGGCTCAACCGGAAAACCCAAAGGTGCAATGAATGTCCATAAGGCATTAGTCAATCGGATCCTCTGGATGCAGGATGCGTATCAGCTCACCGAGCAGGATCGCGTACTCCAAAAAACGCCCTTTAGCTTCGATGTGTCCGGATGGGAATTCTGGTGGCCGCTGCTCACCGGCGCAACGTTAGTTCTTGCCAAACCCGGCGGACATAAGGATGCCACATATATAGCGCGAATCATCCAGGAACAACACATCACCACCATTCATTTTGTTCCTCCGATGCTTCATGTCTTTCTTGAAGAGCCTGCCAGCGAAGGATGTGTCTCGCTCAGGCGGGTTATTTGCAGCGGGGAAGCACTGCCCTTCGAATTGCAAGAGCATTTTTTCAAGCGCCTGAACGCCGAATTGCACAACCTCTATGGACCGACAGAAGCCGCAATTGATGTCACATGTTGGGAATGTCAGCAAGAAAGCTCGAAAAAAATCGTCCCTATCGGCAAACCGATTGCCAATACGCAGATTTATCTGCTGGATCGCTATCTCCAGCCAGTTCCGGTTGGCGTTCCCGCAGAGCTTCATATCGGCGGAATCAATTTAGCGCGCGGTTATCTGAATCGCCCGGAGTTGACTGCCGAAAAATTTATTTCCAATCCATTCAGTCTCAATCCTGACGAAAAATTATATAAAACCGGAGATTTGTGCCGCTATCTTTCTGATGGAAATATCGAATATTTGAGCCGGATCGATCATCAAGTCAAAATTCGCGGTTTACGAATCGAGTTGGGAGAAATCGAATCCGCTATCGCGCAATATCCGATGGTCGGAGAAAATCTTGTGCTTGTTCGAGAAGACACGCCGGGAGAAAAACGATTGGTTTCGTATATCGTCCCCAATCAGGAGTATCGGTTCGAGGCGGAAGAAGACTCGACAGAGCATATTTCGCAATGGCAGAATGTGTATGAAGAGACCTATCATCACGCCGAATCGTATCGCGATGCCTCCTTTAATATCACCGGTTGGAACAGCAGCTACACCGGCAAACCGATTCCGGCAGAAGAGATGCGCGAGTGGGTTGACAGAGGCGTTGAGCGCATCCGCGCGTTAGCACCGCGGCAGGTCGTCGAAATTGGCTGCGGCACGGGCTTGCTGCTATTCAAGATCGCGCCGCATTGCGCGCAATACTGGGCGACGGATTTTTCGCTCATGGCCATCGAAGCCCTTCAACGCCAACTTGCAAAACCAGAGTTCGAAATGGCGCAGGTACGACTGTTACAACAAACGGCAGACGATTTTACGCAGATTCCCGCCGGCGCATTCGATACAGTCATTATTAACTCGGTGATTCAATATTTCCCGAATGTCGAATACCTGATTCACGTCATCGAACAGGCCGTCACCGCCATCTCGCCGAATCGCGGCGCGATTTTTCTCGGCGATCTGCGCAGTCATCCGCTGTTGGAACTATTCCATACCTCTGTCCAATTCTTCCAGTCGCCGCCAGCGTTGAACGCCGCGCAATTGCGGCAGCGCATCCATCGCCAGGTCAGCCACGAAAACGAATTGACGCTGGACCCGGAACTGTTTTTCGCCATCAAAGCCCGTATTCCGGCGATTACGTCCGTCCGCATTCAGCCCAAACGCGGCAGTGCCCGCAATGAAATGACCCGCTTCCGGTATGATGTGACGCTGTTTGTGAACGGAGACGGATTTTTAGCGGCGAAGCCGCTGGATTCCCCTCCAGGGAGGGGCAAGGGGTGGGTTGCTGAAGATGGGCAGACTCTTAGCATCACGAACCCACCCCTACCCCTCCCAGGAGGGGAACCCCACCCCCAGCCCCTTCTGGGAGGGGATATCCGGTGGCACAACTGGCGTGCGGAGGGTTTGACGCTGCCCGTCCTGCATCAACGCTTGAAAGAGACAAAACCGGACGCGCTCGGCGTGACCGATATCCCCAATGCCCGGCTCTTTCACGAGTTGCTTATGCGGGATTGGCTTGAAGATCGCGAAACTTACGCCTCGGTCGAAGAAGCGCGGCTGGCGCTTCAGGAACATTCCGGCGAAACCGGGGGCGATCCGGAAGAATTCTGGAATTTCGAACGCACACTCCCGGAGTATCGTATCGAACTCAGTTGGGCGCGGCATGGGCGGGACGGCGCATTCGACGCGTTATTCATCCGGCGCGACGCCGCAGACCGCGTAACGCTCTCATTCCCAGAACCAGAGATCGCGCCAAAAGCATGGAGCGCTTACGCCAACGATCCCCTGCGGGGCAAACATCTGCGGACGCTCATTCCGCGCTTGCGCGCCCACATCGTGAAAAAACTGCCGGATTACATGGTTCCGGCGGCCTTCGTGCTGTTAGACACGCTGCCGCTCACGCCGAACGGCAAAGTCAACCGCCACGCGCTGCCGGCCCCGGAACGCGCGCGCCCCGAAGTCGCCGCCGCCTATGTCGCGCCGATCTATGAATTGGAAACCGTGTTAGTCAATCTGTGGGAAGAGATGCTCGATTTGGAACGCCTCGGCATTCACGACGATTTCTTCGAACTCGGCGGAGATTCCCTCTCCATGACGCGCATGTTGGCGCGGCTGCGGCAAGACCTCGACGTGATCGTCTCGCTGACCGACATGTTCGAAGTGCATACGGTCGCCCAGTTGACGGAAGTCGTAGAACACAAAATGCGCGAAGAAATCGAACAATTAAGCGACGAAGAAGCCGCCGCCTTGCTCGCGGATGCCGAACAGAACGAATTTGCGATATGAGGCGTCAGCCCTGAAAGGGCAATATCATATTAGCCCAGGGCGGCAGCCCTGGGGCAAATACCCATCGCAGACATCGCGCCCTGAAGGGGCGCATGATGAGACGCTCTTTCAGGGCGTGACATCAGGGCAATTTCATACCCCAGGGCTGTCGCCCTGGGCTAATATAAGACGCCCTTTCAGGGCTGACATCGGAAGATATAATTATTACAAAGGGGGGAAATCATGCACGCAACTGTCACAACAACGCCGCATTCGGCAATCAAGCACGCGCTTTTACAACGACGGCTGCAAGGCAAAGCCTTGAAAAAAGCGGAACCGCAGCCGATTCCGCATCACGACCCGAACCGCCCGGTTTTGCTCTCATTAGAACAGCAGCGGCTCTGGTTTTTAGAGCAGTTCGAAGGGGGCGACCCAACCTATAACGTGCCGATTCACGCTCGGCTGCGGGGCAATCTGAATGTCCGCCTGTTAGAACGTGCCGTCAACGAGATTCTCCGGCGGCATCAATCCCTGCGCATCTGTTTCGAGAATGTCGAAGGCCAGCCGGTGATGCGGATCGCGCCGCATCTCGAAATCGCGCTGCCGGTGACAGACCTGCGCAGTCTGCCACCGGAAGAACGCCAGCACGAAATCGAACGGCTGCGGCAAGATAATATGCTCCCCTGCTTCGATCTGTCGCAATGCCCGCTGTTCCGGCTGACGCTGCTGCGGGCGGGAGACGTTGATTATTATCTGCTGCTGACGTTCCATCACATCATCTTCGACGGCTGGTCCATAGACCTCTTTCGCGATGAACTGGCCGCGCTGTATGACGCGTTCGCGCAGGGCAAACCGTCGCCGCTGCCGGAATTGACGTTCCAATACGCCGATTATACGGTCTGGCAGCGCCAGATGACGCGCCGCGATAATATGGAAAAAGAGATGGCCTACTGGCGCAATAAATTAGCCGTGCCGCTGCCGACGCTCGATCTGCCGGCAGACCGCCCGCGCCCGCCGCAGCAGACCTTTCGCGGCGCCAAATATCTATATGAGATTCCGAATGCGCTCGCCGCGCGCTTAGAGGCGTTGAGCAAAACTGAAAAATGCACCCTCTCCACGACTTTGCTCGCGGCCTTCAAAACCCTGCTGTTCCGCTACACCGGCCAGGAAGACGTGATCGTCGGTTCGCCGGCGGCCAATCGCGGACGGACGGAACTCGAAGCATTGATCGGCTTTTTTGCCAACACCATTGCGTTGCGCACCGATCTCTCCGGCAATCCGTCGTTTCGCGACCTGTTGCGCCGCGTCCATCGCACCGCGCTCGAAGCGCAGGCGTATCAACACGTTCCCTTCGACGCGATTGTCGAAGAGATTCAGCCGCCGCGAGACTTGAGCCATACCCCATTTTTCCAGACCCTGTTCGTGCTGCAAAGCTTCGACATTCACGACATGCGCATGGGGGACATCCTGTATCAGCCCCTCGACGCCCACACTGGCACGTCCAAATTCGACCAGGGCTGGGAACTGTTTCGCACGCCGCAAGGGCTGCTCTGTTCCATCGAATATAACACCGATATGTTTGACGAGGCGACGATCCGGCGCATGGTCGGGCATTATCAGACCGTATTGACCGGGATTGCCGCGCAGCCCGACGCCCATCTCAGCGACTATCCCATCCTCACCGAAGCAGAACGCCATCGAATATTGGTGGAATGGAATCGAACCGAGGTCGCCTATCCGCTCGAACAGTGCGTGCATCAGCTGTTCGAGGCGCAGGCGGAACGGACGCCGGACGCGGTTGCGCTCGTCTTCGACGGTCAAGCGATGACCTACCGCGAACTGAATCAACGCGCGAACCAGTTAGCTCATTATTTACGGCAATGCGGCGTGGGGCCGGATATACGGGTTGGAATATCTATGCAGCGTTCATTGGACATGATTGTCGCGATTTTTGGCGTCCTCAAGGCTGGCGGCACATACGTTCCGTTAGACCCTGAATATCCTCAAGAACGTTTAACCTTTATGCTTGAAGATGCTCAAGCTCCAGTGTTGCTCACTCAGCAAAAATTTGCCAAGCGCCTCTCCGATCAAACCGCCCATCTTTTCTCGCTTGATTCGGACTGGGAAACGATTGCTGGGATGAGTACGACGAACCCTATTAATTTGGCGAGTCCAGAGAATTTGATCTATGTAATTTATACGTCTGGTTCTACAGGCAAGCCCAAAGGCGCAGGAGTCTATCACCGAGGATTCATGAATCTGCTGCATTGGTTTGTGACCGCTTTTGGGATTACTGCGAATGATAGCACTCTGCTGATCAGTTCGTTTAATTTCGATTTGACGCAGAAGAATATTTTTGCCCCTTTACTGAAAGGGGGAAGACTCTCGCTTTTTCCCTCCATTCTATACGATCCTGCTCTCATCGTTGAACTTGTTCAGGAACAAAAAATTTCCTGGCTGAATTGCACCCCCAGCGCATTTCAGACTCTTATTGATTATAGCGCGACACATGGTTTTCAAGAAATTTCTTCCTTACGATACGCCTTTTTAGGAGGAGAACCGATTGTCATGCGGCGTTTGCGTCAATGGGTAGAATCTGACCAATGCCACGCTAAAATAGTGAATACGTATGGACCGACCGAATGCGCAGACATCTGCGCAAGCTATCTCATCGAATCCCCTGATGAATTCTTCGACAGAAGCGTACCGATTGGCACGCCGATCTGGAATGCCCGGGTCATTATCGTCAATCAACATCATCAACTTGTGCCGATTGGTATTCCGGGCGAGTTATGTATTACTGGCGAAGGCGTCGGAATCGGATATATCAACAATCGCGAACTGACAGATCAAAAATTCGTGCCGAATCCCTATCATGAATTAACCTCGCCACGATTATATAAGACCGGAGATTTAGCTCGATACACCCCAGATGGGAAAATTGATTTTCTTGGTCGCATCGATCATCAGGTAAAAATCAGAGGTTTTCGGATCGAACTCGGCGAAATCGAGGCGATATTGAGCGAACATCAGGCAATTCGACAGGTGGTTGTGATAGACAAGGAAGATGAGTCAGGCAATAAACGTTTGGTTGCATATATTGTCTTGCGCCAAGAGCAGCAAGCCGCAATTGATGAATTACGCGATTTAATCAAAACACAATTGCCGGAATACATGCTCCCCTCAGCATTTGTATTTTTAGAGGCGCTGCCGCTCAACCCGAACGGTAAAGTGGATCGCCGCGCTCTGCCGGAGCCTGAACGGAACGCAACGCATCAGGCGGAGACATTTGCTGCGCCGCGTACGCCGTTAGAGCGGCAGATTGCCGAAATCTGGGCCGACGCGCTCAGTATGGTGTTTGTCGGCGTCCACGACGATTTTTTCCTGTTAGGCGGACAATCGCTTTTAGCAATTCAGATTGCCGCTAAACTGTCCAGCGTGTTATGCAAACCAGTGGGTGTCCGGCTGTTGTTTCAATATCCGACCATCGCCAAACTTGCGGTGGCGTTAGAAACGCTGCCGGCGCAAGAGATCGCCGCCCCGCTGTCCTGCTGTCAGGCGCAGCCGCCGGAACACCCTGCTACAATCGAACAGGAACAGCCGGAGGCAACAGCGGAACTCTTTACGTTTGAGCACCGCCCGCTGCTCTCGTTATATGCGGCGGGCAAATTGCCGCCATGTGATGCCGTTGTCCTGGATTATTTTACGACCCCATTTCTTGAAGATATCGGATTAGCAGCAGTGGAAGTAAGCCGAGATTGGTGTCAACATTTTCCGACTCTTTTTCAATACACTGAAACCTCGTGGGGTCGTATTGCTGTCTTTATGCTACCGTTATGCGATTTCGAACTTTTGGAAAAAAAACAAATTCTGCTCGATAATATCATGGAGACGATAGAAATCGCTAAAACACTCGGCGCTCGTATCGTATCGTTGACTGGATTGCTACCCTTGTTAACGGACTATGGACAAGATATTCTCAAATTGTTTGAAGGACGACAAGATTTTCCGAAAATTTCTACCGGATATGCTGCAATTAGCGCATCGTATGCCTTTAATACGCAAACGCTGTTGCAAACAAGTGGTCGAAATTTGGCACAAGAGCACATAGCATTTCTGGGTATAAACGGCATCGGAAAAATCAATTTACAACTCCTGTTGACATGTTTACCACATCCGCAAGAAATTTTGTTGTGTGACATGCCTGGGAGCCAAAGAATACTTGCTTGTTTGCAGGATGAATTGGTTGCTAAATACGGTTTCCGCGGAAATATACGTGTGTATGAATTGAAATCAGGCGAGATTCCAGCCGAGATTTATGAAGCTACGCTATTCATCAATACGCTCTCAATTTCAGAGTTGTTGGATATAACAGCAATCAAACCAGGGACATTGCTGATGAATCCTCGTTGCTTTTCAATGCCATCTGTTTTCTCTCGTATTCGCGAACAAAAAGATATTCTTTTTACAGTTAGCAATACGTTGCATCTCCCTGAACCTCCTGATGAACAGGTATATGTGCCGCCTCTTCTTGTTCAACAGATTACCTCTGATCATATCGCGCGGTTTCACGCTAAAAGCAGTCCATACGATATTCCAGCATGTAGTTTTGCCGGCCTTTTAGCGGCATGCTTTCCTGAACTAAACCCCACGCTTGGAAATACTGTTGAGACAAATTGCTTGCTGGCATACTATAACGAACTTAATCGTTTAGGGATAGAAGGGGCAGGCTTACACTTTGAACATATAAATATTGCCGCAGATATGATTCAGACTTTCAGACAACACTTCGGTATTTCATAAGAACGGGATGGTTTTCATTCAGTATCCCAACGAGATAGCCGATGTAGCAGCTATCTCGTTGGTTATTATCCGGGTTAAAAGGATTCATTTTATGGATGGAAAATCAGAAGCCAGGATAGCTGGATTTCCAATAAACTCAGCAACTTCTTTTCGAATACCAAATACTCGAAGCGGAGAGTCAAGGATCACAAATGGCCCATCATCCAAAATCATATCTGTAACTATGTTATATAGGGCTTGACGTTTTTCCGAGTCGACTTCTAACACAGCCTGATCAACTAATTGAGAAGTTTCTTTATTGACATAATGACACCACCAAGCACCCAGTTTAATCGTTGCATCCTCTCCATCACTATCTGAATGAGCAAACCCTTTTGCAAACGCATCGGGATCAAAATAATCGCCCATCCAGAAAATTAACACCATTTGAAAATCACGTTTATCACTCCAGGTTTCAGCAATCAATTGTTCTGATGTCCGCTGATTAATTGTGACATTGACTCCGATCTCTGATAAATCCTTTTTAACCTTCATTGCAATCTCTATCCAGGGTGAAAAATTGTAACATTTCAGTTCGACATCAAAACCATTAGGATAGCCAGCATCAACTAATAATTGCTTTGCTTTGGCAATATCGCGGTTATAGAGAATCGTCGGATTATATCCGATAATTCCTTGTGGTATAAATGTCTGAATCTTTTGAGCAGCGCCCTGTAAGATTCCCTTAATAAGTCCATCATAATCAATAGCATATCGAATCGCGTCGCGTACTTCAGATTTTGAGAGAGGAGCATACGTTATATTCATACCAAGATAATCAATCTGAGGCGCAAGCGTTTGCATGATTTCAATCTGTGAATTTTGCATAGCTTGTTTCGTTTGGAAAGGCTGCAAATTCCAGGCAATATCAATATCGCCTTGTTCCAAAAGCGACAATTGTTCTCCAGCATCCTGAATTCCTTTAACGATAACGCGAGAAAATGTTTTTGTACTTTGTTGATAATATTGATTGGCTTCCATCACATATTCGGTAGGGGTATCGCGTTTCCGTTCTTTCAAAACGTATGCATTTGATCCAAGAGAATGCTCTTCCAACCAAGTGCTTCCCATATCTCCATTCTGGTCGTGTTCCATCACCGATGGATCAATAATACTCGCGACTGGAATTGTTAAGCAAGAAAGGAACAAGGAGGGCGCATACACCTTATCTAAAGTAATCTGCACTGTACTCTCATCAATCTTTGAAATTGTTTGGTCTGTAATTCCAAATTGAGAAATTAGCCACGAAGGGGCATACGCTAACTTTATAACTCGTAGTAAAGAAAAGACAACTGCATCTGCATTCGCGGGATTGCCTGTTGAAAAAGCTGCATCCT
This sequence comes from uncultured Candidatus Moduliflexus sp., assembly GCA_964602655.1. Taxonomy (GTDB): domain Bacteria; phylum Moduliflexota; class Moduliflexia; order Moduliflexales; family Moduliflexaceae; genus Moduliflexus. The sequence continues at coordinate 13,514 of CAZRSF010000050.1, read as the reverse complement.
TACGCAGATGAAAAATCCAAGTCTTACCATCTGCGCTAATATCCCAGCTTTCTGCCAATTGCGGTACGACTTGCGTTACATCATCTTTATTTAACGCGACGAGCGTTTCATACGTTTGCGACATCATCCCCCAACTGGTTGTCACGTATGACTTGGCAGGATCCAAAGAATCCACATTATCAAGCAATCCAATGACCAGTGTATCTTTCGTTGCCGACAGACATGGCAACGCCACAATGCTTACGAACATTGCCGTTAAGAAAAATACTGTCCAAGCCGATTGCAATTTTCTCCTACGCATAATCTGATTCCTCCAGTGTGTTGTTAAACATAGAAAAATGAGTGATACAGCCAACGTTTTCGTTCCACATCCTTCTTTTTTCAACAATTTTTTCTTGCGATTCTGTCAATAGAATGTCAAGCGAAATGAATGTCCATTGTCTTGGTTTTGGCGTTTTTTCTTCGAAGAATCATTCGCGTGGCTTCAAATGGTGGGAATTATCATCGTCGTCGCGGCATCGCGCTGTTGTATGCCTGCCAGACGCGATGAAAGTGTCTGACAGGCTGTCTTCTCAATCTATTTTTGTCGGGTGCGTTTTCTGACCAGCACGAACACTCCCGTCAGGCCGATTCCGACCAACCCGAAGGTCGCAGGCTCCGGCACGGCTTTGGTATCCAAAATAAACAGGGCGTTTACTTCGACATTACCAAACCCATCATACGCAACATTCCACCCTGAGGTATCTTGCAGATCGAATGAATACTGCTCAATATCTCCATAGATATCTCGTTCCGAATCGGTCACGAGGATCGTTTTTGCATTCCAGTCATACCCTTGCAATGTCACAGAATGCCAAATGTCCGGGCCATAGATATCAATATCCACCTGTTTGCCGTTTGCCAACGCTTCCGCCGCGACTTCGAACGGATTTTCAACCCATGTCCAGGGGAGATCGTCAATGGCGGGGTTCCCACTATAATAGGCAGTTATCGTACTTTCAAGAAATGGATTAGGACGATTCTCCAAATACCATGCAAGCGCGTCATACACCCAGCCGCCGACAATCCATTTATCAACGCCATACCGATTATTCGGATCGCCAACGCCAATAGCCGACGGTATTCCCATATTCATCAAAATATCCCAATAAATATGATCGGCATTTCCACTGTCATAACCGGCAGCGCCTAACATTGTTGCGGCGGCAGCCACCCAGCACGTTTCATCGCCTCCTTCAATCGGATTTATCCAGGTAGGATCAATCGCGTCGGCAACCGGTTCATCTGGGTCCCAATCACCGTCATAATCAACATCATCCCAGTAATTTCTGAACCAGTTCCCCATATCGTGCAGTTTATCCACGTCTTTGGCGTTGGGATTGAGGAACTGCGACGGAAATGCGGCCGCCGGGCTGGCGCACAAGGCGGCCAGCAGCAGCGCGGCGGCAATGACGGTGATTCTTGCGTGGTTGCGTCGTAATGCATGCTGATGTTTCATGAGCGTGATGACCTTCTCAGGCCGGGCGGCGAGGAGAATTTTTCGCCTCTCCGCTCGCGCCGGAACGTCTTTTCCCGAATATCTTCTCCTCTTTCGATTCACGTTGACTGATGTACACCCGCTACTTCGTCGCGATTCGGCTCGCGATGCGCATACGTACCACCTCCTGACGTTGCTTTGTTGTCATTAGTAATTACACGTTGTTTTAATAAACGCGCTGTAGCGCGTCATGCAATAAAAAACGCCGGATGGCTCATTGCGGCGCATCCGGCGTGTTTTCCGAAACCTCTGTGACGTAAAATGTCACCCTCTTCCATTAAATGGAAGGAGCGATTCTTCGTCGTTGTTTCAGGCAACCCGGCTGTCTCGCTAATGAGATCCGCGGCTTTCCGTCCCTTCCTCGCGAAAGGTTTGGCTTTTTCTGTTCAACCCCTTAACAGGGTTTTCGTAAATCATACAACACTATTCATTGCCATTGCGTCCTGACTCAGGCTTCCGAGGTCTTGGAGACCTCGGAAGCCTGAGTCCAATACGACTGAATAATGTTATTCTGCGTTGAATTTCAGCAAGAGTCATGCCATGTCTATTTTTTTGACAGGGTGATGATCAAAAAAATCGTCCTCCCGCTCACACAGGCTTCCTGTCGGGTTTTCAATTTTTAAAGAGAGCGCCGCACATCCAGGTGTTGTCCGTATGTTAAACAATTTCAGACATCTCGCTATGAATGCGATTTCATGATTCAGTCGTCTCGACCCCGACGACGCGGGCTGGAAAATCCGAAGCCAAGCAGAATTTCGAATGTTAATTTCCATATTCACTTCCTCACATAATTTCCCCCCCAGGCAGCAGGGCTGTTAAGTTCTAAAATATGCCGTCCAGCCCAACCCAGCCATAAATGGCCGATCTCAACGTTCAAGCAGGCTGAAGCCCGCTCAAGGGCGCTTCAGCGTCCTTCGCCTTCGAGACTGGCGATTCATCGCCAGGCGGCAGTGAGAACGTAACAACCCTGCTCCCCAGGGCTGTTACGTTCTCTCCTGCTGCCCAGTCAAATGACCGGTCTCAAGGCTTAAGGACGCTGAAGCGCCCTGTTCAGATGTTCAGCGGGCTTCAGCCTGCTTCCGCTTTGAGACTGGCCATTTATGGCTGGGCGACCGGATGGCGTATTGTAGAATTTAACAGCCCTGCCCTCTTGGAAGGGGTTGGGGGTGGATGATCAAAAAACTTTAGGAACTGAAATTTCCAGAGAAAAACCCTTGACAAGCCTGTTGTTTTTAAAATGATTTTTTATCGCGCCCCTTTTCTTTCATCGGATGCTGAATTCACACGCAGCCCTGTCAGAGTTCAAGACCCTCTGACCCTAACCAACCCTCGCATACATAACAGAGGTGATTATGCGTTTACGACCCAAAATTCTGACTCGAATCTATCTGCTGATGTTGCTGATTGTGCTGGCGATGTCGCTGACGTACTTTTACCTGTTTACCAAAGATGTGCAGGAACGGTCGCAGCAAGCGATCACGACGGCATTCACGCTGGTCTTCGATGATCTCGGCAATCGCGCGGAGGCCGTTTCCTCGAAACTCGACCATTTTATCCAAACGTCATTAGCCAACCCGGCCTATATGATCGGCATGTTTCAAGAGCAGCAAGCCCCCTCGCAGCCGCCAACCATCTGGTATATCAAAAAGCTGATGACGTACCTGAATGCGATCACGCAGGGCATGTATGAATTCAGCGCACTCACCGAGGCGTCGCAAATCGTTTTGTATGACGCGCGCGGACGCCTGCTCGCCATGTACCGCGAACAGACGGAGACCCCGGTCATCGGCGCCTATCTTGCGGAACTTCGCGGCGGAACGTTTGTCGAATTTCGCCCCAATGATCGCTGGTATGCGCTCATTCAAAGCCTGGAGGAGATTCCGACGGCGAGGCTGCCGGACGACGTGCCGGCCATGTTTCAGGATGCCATGCCCGAACAGATACAGGTCTCGCTGAACACCTTCCAATCGCAGCTTGCCATCGAGTTTCGCGTCCCGGTAATCGATCAACATGCCGTTTTAGGCGTCTGTGTCATCCAATTGGCCTTACGTCAGCAGGATGTCTCCCGCTACGCCAGACTGAGCGGCACAGAGGTCAATCTGTTTGCCGGAACGCGGTTCAGCGTCGGGACGCTGCCCTCGTTTGCAGCACTGCCGAAAACGCTTGCGGCAGAGGCGCAAGGGATTGATCTGTTTGCGCAAACGAAGACATCGCACCTGCCGGTTCGTTTCAGTCAGATGGCGACTGACGGTCATGCCTATTATCAGGGCAGCGTCGTCGTCGGGCAGCCCAATCAGCCTGTGGGCGCGGTGACGATTCATTATCCGCGCCAGTTGGAGGAAATACAGCGGCGACGATTTTTATGGCTTGCGGGCGGCATTACGTTGATATTCAGCGTGTTCGCGATTATCGAAGCGTTCGGAATGAGCGGCGCGATCGTGCGTCCGATTTACCAACTGACCGCCGCCATGAAAGAACTGCAATCCGGCAATTTCGATGTTCAGGCGAATGTCGCGACCGGCGACGAACTCCAGGGGTTATCCGAAGCGTTTCATACGATGGGGCAGGAACTCAAAGAAGATTTAAAGCGCAAAGGAGAGCAAGACCGCTTACGCCGGGAGATGGAATTGGCGCGGCGCATTCAAACCGCCATTTTGCCGAAACAGATGGAACATGACGGTCTGGAAATCGAAGCGACCATGCTGACCGCTGAGGAAGTCGGCGGCGACTATTATGACGTGCTGCATCATGACGATGGCACGCTCTGGCTCGGTATCGGCGACGTGTCGGGGCATGGCGTGACGCCGGGACTGATTATGCTGATGGCGCAAACGGTTCATACTACCGTAGCGACGCATTTGCAACACCGCCCCAGCGAAGTGGTGACGACGATCAACCGCATTTTGTATCACAACGTCCGGCAGCGATTGGGCGAAGACCATTTCATGACGTTTACCGCGTTGAAATACCTCGGAAGCGGAGAGTTCGAACATGCCGGGGCGCATCTGACCATGATTGTGTATCGCCGCGCCGCGCGCGCGATTGAACTCATCAAAACCGATGGCGTCTTTCTGAATTTCATTCCCGATATTTCCGGCGTGACCAACAATGCCTCGTTTACCTTAGAGATTGGCGATGTGTTAGTCCTCTATACGGATGGATTGACGGAGAGTTTTGCGCCCGATGGCGCGATGCTCGATCTTGCTGGCTTGCAGGAGATTGTCATGCTCCATGCGGAAGAGCCGCTGCTCGCAATGCGCAACGGTATCCTGAGCGATGTGTTGAACTGGTGTCAGCAGGAGCGGAAAGACGACATGACGCTGCTCTTGGTCCGGCGCGTGAAATAACAAATAACACACGCCGTTGAGATTGTAATGGCACAAAACGAAACAGGTGTCAGACACGTTGGACGTGTCTGACACTTTCTCCATCACGTTCTGAGTCATTACATGCGCCACTTAGCGCTGCTTTTTCAATGCCTTTTGCAACTCTGATATTTTCTGCCAGCGTTTGCGCTCGACATACTGCGCGCTGTGTTCCTGGCGATCTTCCACGTACGCAAGCTCTTTCTGCTGCTTGAGATAACTGCGCAACCGCTTGTGATCGATTTCTCCTCGCTCAAGCGCGGCCTTGACGGCGCAGCCCGGTTCGGAATCATGACCGCAATCGGTAAAACGGCACTGTCCGGCGAACGCTTCGATCTCTTCGAACGTATCTTTCAGATCAGACTCATCCCCTAACAACTGTAACTCCCTCATGCCAGGATTATCCATGATAATGCCCCCGCCCGGCACAAGAATCATTTCCCGGTGCGTGGTGGTATGCTGCCCTTTATTGACATGCTCGCTGATCGTGTTGACGCGCTGGCGTTCATGCCCCAACAGGGCGTTGATAATCGTGGATTTCCCCGCGCCTGACGATCCCAACAAGGCGACCGTCTTTCCGGGCGTCAAGTACGCCCTCAATCCGTCCGTTCCTTGTCCGATTTTCGCGGCAATCACATGAATCGGCGCTCCCACCGCAATCGCTTCCACCTCGGCAATCATCGCATCGAGATGTTCGCAGACATCGGCTTTATTCAGCACGACGATCGGCGTTGCGCCGCTGCTGTACACAAACGTGAGATAGCGTTCGATCCGCCGCAGATTGAAATCAATATCCAATCCGCTGACAATAAACGCCATATCCACGTTGGCCGCGATCATCTGTTCATCATGCTGGCCTTTCAAGCGTTTGGCGGCGGAAATTTTGCGAGAAAAACACGACGTTCGCGGCAAAATCGCCTGAATCACCGCCGGACCGCCATCGGTCGGCGGCTGAATCGCGACCCAATCGCCGACGGCCGGCAGATCGCGGCGGCATGTGGCGACATGCCACATCCGTCCGGCGACTTCGGCAGGCATCTCGCCATCGCTGCCGTACACAAAAAAAACCTTTTTCTGTTCGCTATAAATTCTGGCAGGCAGATAGCCCGCCTGTTTATGCGCTTCGAACTGCTGTGCAAAGAACGGATTCCATCCGAATTCTTCTAAACTCATGGTGATATTCCTCTGTAGAATCTATGACCACTCTGGCGGTGACAGAGGAATCGCTGCGCGCGCTTGGCGCGTCTCTTTGCAGGATTTACCACTGAACCGCCTGAAAATACATCGCATGTCGGTTAATGGTCATGTTGGCGACAATCATCAAAATACCTCCTTGATTCAGGTGAACAATAACAGGAATTTCAATATTTCTGATTCACGCGATGATGCTGGATTTTTGGCAAGGAAAATATCAAATATTTGTGACAGAAAAAATAGAACACTGATGAAACTGATAAGACTGAAAAAGCCTGATTTCGAATCTTATCAGCGAATATCAGCCCAATCAGCGTCATCAGCGTTCTATTCTTCCTTATTTCCCGCCGAACAGATGCGGCATCCGTTTTTTAAGGATGACGTGATGCGCTTTGAGCCGCACGGCGTTGATGTTGATAAAGCCGCGCGAGTCTTCCTGATTGAAGCCGCCCGCAATGTCCATGCTGGACAACTCCTGATTATAGAGCGAATTCGGCGATTTCCGACCTATTGGCATCACATTGCCTTTATAGAGCGACACGAACACCGTGCCATCTACGCCTTCTTGCGATTTGCGAATCATCGAAAGCATGAAGTCCATTTCCGGCGCGAACCAGTAGCCGTTGTAAATCAATTCCGCAAATTTCGGCATCAGCATATCCCGCAGCCGCATGACTTCCCGATCCATCGCCACGCCTTCCAGATCGCGATGCGCTTCCATCAACACGGTCACACCCGGCGTTTCATACACGCCCCGCGACTTGATGCCGACATAACGGTTTTCCACCATATCCACCCGGCCAATCGCATTTTCGCCGCCGATTTTGTTCATATACAGAAAGAGTTCCAGCGGCGTCTGCTTGACCGTGCCGTCGTTCAGGTTGGTCACTTTGACCGGAATGCCGTCCTTGAATTCGATTTCCAGCACGGTTTCCTGATCCGGCGCGTCTTTCGGCGATTTCGTCAGCGTGAACATGTCTTCCGTCGGGCGCAGCATCGGGTCTTCGAGAATCCCGGCTTCATGGCTGATGTGCATGATGTTTTCGTCTTCGCTATACGGCTTTTTCAGCGTCGCCTTGACCGGAATGCCGTGTTTTTCGGCATAATTCAGCAAGTCGGTTCGTCCCTGAAACTGATTCAAAAATTCCCGGTCTTTCCAGGGTGCAATCACTTTGATTTCAGGGTTCAGCGCATAAAACGTGAATTCGAACCGCACCTGATCGTTGCCTTTGCCGGTCGCGCCGTGCGAAACATATTCCGCGCCTTCTTTGTAGGCGATTTCGATATGCTTTTTCGCGATGACAGGCCGCGCGAGCGACGTGCCCATCAAATAGCGGCCTTCATACACCGCGTTCCCCTGAATCGCCGGGAAGACGAAATCGGTGATGAATTCTTCGCGAATGTCTTCGACATAGACTTTCGACGCGCCGGTTTTCAGCGCTTTCTGCCGGATTTCCTCGAAATCCTCATTCTGACCGATGTTCGCGACGTAGGCGATCACATCATACCCTTTTTCTTCCAACCATTTCACGAGAACGGACGTATCGAGTCCGCCGCTGTAAGCTAAGACCACTTTTGGTTTACTCATAATCTCTCCTCTGAAAATAAAATTTTAATGACTGTGATGTAGGTCGAAACTATAGTTTCGACCTACAGGAATCGCTTCTTACGTTGAATCTGAAGGTTTGTCAGGTAATGTATTATCATGTGTCATCAGGCAATTTCAGCAAGAATCGCCCGGAAATGCCGAATGTCGTCGCGTCATGTCAAGAAAAATATCGGAGAAATTGCCGATATGCCAGAGGAGCGCAAACGCTTGCTTTTGCAGCGATAGCCATTGTTAGTCCTCATTCGGCGGATGCAGACGCAAAATTCCCCAATATCGCCGCAACCGAACAATTGCCGGGCGATTGATATGGAGCGCTTCGATGGTGGCGCGTCCTGTCGCGCTTTTTCCAAGCAAGATTACCGCCTCGTTGTTCCATGTGAAATGTTCAGTCCATTGCTGCTGGCGCGGATGATACAACGGCGTTTCGATGCCGGTGTCATGATCGTTGGCGACAAGTCGGTTCGACTTGTGCCGATTGCATGTTGGGCAACTCAAGCAGAGATTTTCGAACTCCGTAGTGCCTCCGGCAGAAAGCGGCAAAATATGTTCGATTTCGAACGTCACGCCCATCAACGCTTCCGCGCTGCGGCAGTATGCGCAGCAACCGCGATCAGCAGCCAGAATCCGGCGTCGCAAGTCCATCGGAATATACAGGCTCATGGGCGTTGTTCGACCTGTTCGAAAAAGCGGAGCGTGTACCGCGCGCGAGCTTTCAGCAAGGCCGCCTGATCCGTTTCTTCAAGCAGCGCGTCAATTTCGTGCGATTCTTCGGGCGTCAATATTCCTTGCTGGTTTTTTTCCAGCAATGCCTGAAGCCGCTGCTGCCGATCCGGCGCGACGACCGAATCGGATAAGGCGCAAAGCTCTTCTCGATTCAATCCGAACAGCGGCGCAAGCGGCTCGGATTCGGGCAGCGAACTTTGCGCGGCAAATAACCCGCGCATATTATGCAATAAGGTTTCGGCCAATTGCAACTGCGCGACCGGCGGCAATTGCTGCGCCTCTCGCAAAACTTGCGGATAGGTCATGGTTTCCATGTTTATCGTCCTTATCGTGTGAATGTGATTCTTTTATCAGTGTTCCGATGGCAGGCGCTCGTCATCCGAAAGCGCTCCGGCTTGATGCAGCAGAATCGTCATGCCGCCGGAACAGGCGCAGGCGGCTTGCGCGGCGTTCGTTTGCGAACGCTGCGTCGAGATCGCGCTATGCGTGCTGACGGCTTCAGAACTGCCTGCTCCGCTTCCAGCGGCAAGTCTATCGCTACGAAAAACGACGCCGGAAACAGATAATCTTCGCCTGTTTCGTCAATAATGCGGAGATAGCGGCTGCGAGCGGCGTTCTCATCTTCTAACACGGGATAGACGCTTTTGACATGCAAATCATCTTCATATCCCTCGTTTCGAATGCAAATCACGAACCGGGGCGCGGCTTGATAATCGTTCATCATTGTTCATCCAAAAAACGCTTGATTTTCAGACGCTTTTTGCCGATTCCATGCGCTTCATACCAGTGAAGTTCGACGCGGCGCGTTGTGCCGTCGGAAAGGCACACAACGGCCACGCCTTTGAGTTTGCGCCACCGTCCATGCCCGAATCGCTCTTGCAATTCCGGCAATTCTCGAATCGCGCTTCCTATGGCGATAATTTCAATCTCAACAATGTCGCTGATGACCTTAAAATCCATCATTTGTCAAGCGATTTTCTTCGTTTTCGTTCCGTCCCAGAGGGACGTCCGCGAATAGCCCGCCGATTTATCGGCGGGAAAACGTCGGCGGGAATGCGAATGCAGCCATCATGTCATCCCCGCGCATCGTTTCGTCGGGCGTTGCCCGACGCTGATCTATCACGCCCGTTCCGGGCCCGAATACTCGCCAGCCAGTCCTGCAAGGGCGCAATACATCAGCGCAGGACAACGCCCTGCGAAAAAACGTAAGTGATATTCGAACGGCGTTGTTTCGAATGCAACGAAATTTTTCAAAAAATAACGAAAAGCTGTCAGACTCCTTTGAGGTGTCTGACAGCTACGGTATTACAACAGCGTATTGCGCTTGACGGCGGCTTTGATGAATCCGGCGAAGAGGGGGTGCGGCTTGCGGGGTTTGGATTTGTATTCGGGGTGAAACTGCGTACCGATAAACCAGGGGTGATCTTGCAATTCGATCATTTCCACCAACGAGCCATCCGGCGCGGCGCCGCTCACTACGAGGCCGTGTTCGGTCAGGACTTTGACGTATTCGTTATTGACTTCGTAGCGGTGGCGATGACGTTCGGAAATGTTGGTTTTGCCGTACATCTGATGCGCGAGCGAGCCGGGCTTGACGGCGCAGGGATACGCGCCGAGTCGCATCGTGCCGCCTTTGTCCTGTATTTTGAGCTGCTCCGGCAAAAAGTCAATTACCAGGCATTGCCCTTCCGGGTCGAATTCCGAACTGCTGGCATTTTTCAAGCCGCAGACATGCCGCGCAAATTCGATCACCGCGCATTGCAGGCCGAGACACAGCCCTAAAAACGGCACTTTCTGCTCCCGCGCATAGCGCACCGCCTCGATTTTGCCTTCCGCGCCGCGCTTGCCGAATCCGCCGGGGACGAGAATCCCGTCCATATCGCCAAGAATCGCCGCCGCGCCTTTCTGCTCGATGTCTTCGGCGTCAATCCAATGCAGCACGACTTTGGCCTGACTTGCGATGCCGCCGTGAATCAGCGCTTCCACCATGCTTTTGTAGGCATCCTGCAATTCGACGTATTTGCCGACGATGCCGATATTAACGTTATGTTCCGGCGCATCAAGGCGATGGACAATATCGTTCCATTCGGTTAAATCCGCTTCGCGTCCGCCTTCTAATTTGAAGAAATCAATAATCTTCTGGTCAACGCCCTCTTCATGATACCCAGGAATCACCTTGTAAATGTACGGCACGTTCTGGGCGGTGAAGACCGCGTCGTTGCGCACATCGCAGAATAACGCGATTTTGCGGCGCACGCTCTCCGGCAATTTCTGGACGGAGCGGCAGAGCAGAATATCGGGCTGAATGCCGATTTCCCGCAACGCCTTGACGCTGTGCTGCGTCGGTTTGGTTTTCAATTCCTGCGCCGATTGAATATACGGCACGAGCGTCACATGGACGTACATCACGTTTTCCCAGCCGATATCCGTTTTAAATTGCCGGATCGCTTCTAAAAACGGCTGACTCTCGATGTCACCGACCGTACCGCCGATTTCCGTAATGACCACGTCGTTGCCTTCCGCGACCCGCGTAATCGCCGATTTGATTTCATCCGTGATATGCGGAATGACCTGCACGGTTTCGCCGAGATAGTCGCCGCGCCGCTCTTTGGTAATCACGGAATGATAAATCTGGCCGGTCGTGACGTTGTGATAGCGCGTAGTCGTCGTGCTGGTGAAGCGTTCGTAATGGCCGAGGTCGAGGTCGGTTTCCGCGCCGTCGTCAGTGACATAGACTTCGCCGTGCTGGTAGGGGTTCATCGTGCCGGGGTCAACATTGATGTAGGGATCGAATTTTTGCAGCGTCACTTTGAAGCCCCGGCTTTCCAATAACGCGCCAATAGAAGAGGCGGCGATGCCTTTCCCTAACGAAGACACGACGCCGCCTGTCACGAAAATAAATTTTGGTTGCACAAGCACAACCGCTGACTCGCCAGCCGCAAAAACGCGCTACGTCGGCTCTTTGCGGCTTTGCGCTTTCGCGGTGAATCCTCTCGTTCCACGCTCCGCGTGGAATGTTGCGTTTTGGCCGCTCTGCGTCCTTATTGCCGCAGAGCGGCGGACGGCTGTCATTCCACGCAGAGCGTGGAACGAGAATGTAAAAAGCATGTTATGAAGAACCCCTCAAGACGGCGAGCGCCCGTTCCATGTCTTCGGGCGTGTCCACGCCGAGGGATTCGTGGTGAGTTTCGACAACGTGAATGACATACCCATGTTCCAACGCCCGCAATTGCTCCAAGCCTTCGGCCAATTCCAACGGCGTCTGGGGGAGCGCGGCGAACGTCAATAAAAAGTCGCGGCGATAGGCGTAGAGGCCGATATGCCGGTAAAACGCGAACGCGGCGAATCCATCCTGCCGCATGTCTTTGCCTTTGATATACGGAATCGGCGAGCGCGAAAAATAGAGCGCCCGTCCAGTCGGTGTCGCAATCACTTTCACGACGTTCGGATTCAGCAATTCGTCCGGCGTCTTGATGCGATGTTTCAATGTGCCGATAGCGACCGCCGGATCGTCAAGCAGCGGGCGAATCGCCTGCTCAATCATTTCAGGCGCGATAAACGGCTCATCCCCTTGCACATTCACGAGAATATCGGCGTCAAGCTGCCGCGCCACTTCCGCGAGCCGATCCGTGCCGCTCTGATGCGTCTGCGCTGTCATCCGAACATCGCCGCCGAAATGCTTAACCGCCGCCTCAATCCGCTCGTCATCGGTCGCGACAATCACCTGCTGAAACAACGCGACTTTACTCGCCTGCTCATAGACGCGCTGAATCATCGGTTTTCCGGCCATATCCACGAGCGGCTTGCCGGGAAAACGCACGGAATCGTATCGCGCCGGAATAATGCCCACGATCTTCATGCCAGCGACTCCTGTCGAATATCGAGCTTGCGGGCGGTCATCGCTAATAGTTCGTGCTGCAATTCGTCCTGATTAACCGTCGCCGTGCCGATTTTGCCAACCACCACACCCGCCGCCGCATTCGAGAGCAGCACGGCGTCCACCGGATCGCTACCCGCCGCAAGGCCAAGCGTGAGCGCCGCAATCACGGTATCGCCCGCGCCGGTCACGTCGAACACTTCCTGCGCCACCGCCGGAACATGCGTCACGGTCTGCCGGTCACGGTCGAACAGCGACATCCCTTCTTCGCCCCGCGTAATCAGCACGAATTCGCATTGCAGGCGGTCGAGCAGGCGTTTTCCGGCTTCGAGTAATTTGGCGTGGGAATCAATCGCGATCTGCGCCGCTCCGCCCGCTTCATGATGATTCGGCGTCATCACGGTCACGCCCGCGTAGCGTTCGAAATGGTGCGTTTTCGGGTCAACCGACACGACTTTGCCATGTTTTCGCGCCAGCGCGACCACTTCATGCACGAGTTCGCCTGTCACCACGCCTTTGCCGTAATCTTCCAGCACAATGCCGTGAATCATCGGAAGCAGCGTCTTGACCGTTACAATGAGTTGCGCGGTCTGCTCCGGCGTCATTTCGCTGCGAACTTCGCGATCCAGCCGCGCCACTTGCTGATGATGCGCGATGATGCGCGTTTTGATCGTCGTCGGACGCACCGGATCGATCAGCAAATGTTCCGTCGGCACACCAATGCCGGAAAGCATCTGCCGCAACGCCGCGCCAGTAGCGTCGTCGCCGGTCATGCTGCCGAGATACGCCTTGCCGCCGAGCGAGACGATATTATGAATCACATTCGCCGCGCCGCCGAGCCGCTGCGACTGCGATGTCACATCAAGCACCGGCACGGGCGCTTCCGGCGAAATGCGGCTCACCTTGCCCCAGATATATTCGTCAATCATCACATCGCCGATGACCAGCAGCGCGGCCTGCTGAAAACGATGGATGATGTCCTGTAGCTGCGTCAGATTTACCATAATGAAATTTACCACATCGTACCGCGGACAGCCTTGTCCGCAAGACTCCTCGTTATCGCATTTTCCGCATGAAGGCGGACAAGGCTGTCCGCCGGTACGAATGTGCGAATGCGAACAATCCTTGTGAGAGAGGACATGAAAGCGCGTTGAAAAAAGTCAAGAAAAAAGACAATGCGCTCATGGGGTCTTCCTCGAAACATCGCCT
>CAZRSF010000049.1:0-47698 GCA_964602655.1 uncultured Candidatus Moduliflexus sp. | reverse complement strand
AATGAAAAATCTTCTTGAAAGGAGCAACAATATGCGTTATACTCTCAAAATCGTCATGCTTGCCGCGATGCTTGCCATGTTCACAGGCTGCCAGACGGCCTATTACGCCACGATGGAAACGTTCGGCGTCGAAAAGCGCCATCTGCTGCGCGACAATATCGAACAGGCGCAGAAAGAGCAAACCGAAGCGTCCGAGGAATTCAAGGATGTGCTGACGCGCATCAAAGAGATTTACGGCTTCGATGGCGGCGAATTGGAAAAAGCGTACACCCGGTTGAAATCGCAATATGAACGTTGCGAAGATCGCTCCGATGACGTCAAAAAGCGGATTGCCGATGTCGAGCAGATTGCGAAAGATTTGTTTAGCGAATGGGGCAAAGAGATCGACCAGATGAGCAACGCCGACCTGAAGCGCAAAAGCCGCGCCAGCCTGCTGCAAACGCAGCGGCGCTATGATCGCCTGCGCGACGCGATGCAGACCTCCGAAGCGCGGTTAGAACCGGTGTTAGTGCAAGTACAGGATTATGTGCTGTATCTGAAACACAACCTGAACGCGCAAGCCGTCGGCTCGTTGGAACAGGAAGTGCGCGACATCGAGGTCGAAGTCGAATCCCTGATCGACGAGATGAACGCCTCGATTCAAGAAGCCGAGACATTTTTGAAAGATTTCGAGTGATTGAACATTATCGGAGCAACATGCCTGATTGTAGGGGCGTTCAATTGAACGCCCCTACGAAAAAACCTTATTTCTGATAATATCAATACGCATACTTATGGAACATACCACAAAAGTCGTCGAATACGCTCACGTATTGATCAAATTGCTGCAAGACGTTCTGTATGATGAGGAAAGCGCGGCTTGGAGCGACCTGCTGACGTTTCAGATTCCGGTGCGCGATTACTTTGCCAAAATCGGCTTAGAACTCCATCTTGACGAGCGCGAGGGCTTTGCCTTCCTCAAACAGCAGGACGGCGACGATATCAAACTGCCGCGCCTTGTGCGCCGCGTGCCGCTCTCGTATGAAGTCTCGCTGCTCTGCGTCTTGCTGCGGGAAATCCTGGAAGAGTTCGATGTCAAAGACGTGGCGTCGCGCAAATGTTTCGTGACGGCCAAAGAGCTTCAGGAAAAAATCGAAATCTTTTTCAAAGACGCGCCCAACAAAGTCCGCCTGCTCGACCGGTTCGACAAAACGATTCAAACCGCCGCGCGGCTCGGTTTCTTGAAAGAAACGCCCGGTGACAGTCTGAATGACGACATGCGCTATGAAGTCCGGCGCATCATCAAAGCCAAAATCACGAACGAAAAATTAGAAGAAATGAAACGCAAAATGCAGATGTACGCCGACGCCGTCCTGACGGAAGAGGCGGTTTAAAGGATATTTCACCACAAAGACGCACACGTATCAATCTCTCAGACGTTGAAACGTCTGTCTATATTCCGTTGCCGCTTCGCGGCAATTCCGCCCTGAAAGGGCGATGGAATAAAGGAAAACGCAGCACGACGTTTGCGATTTTGCGGTGAAAAATGAGACCGACATTGTATCAGACACCTCACGAATTAGGCGGGTTTCGCCTGCAATACGTCGAAATCTATAATTGGGGCACGTTCGATAAAAAAATCTGGCGGCTCGCCCCGGACGGTAAACATTCGCTGTTGACCGGCGCGAACGGCTCCGGCAAAACCACGCTGGTGGACGCGCTGCTGACGCTGATGGTTCCGGCGGGAAAACGGTTTTACAACCAGTCGTCCGGCGCGAACACGCGGCGCGAACGGGACGAAAAATCTTACTGCCTCGGCGCGTATGGCAACATTCAGACCGAAAACAAAGCGGCGGCCACCACGCAATATCTGCGCACCAAAAACGATTATTCGATTCTGCTCGGCACGTTTCGCGACAGCGCGTCGGATCAGGCGGTCACGCTCGCGCAGGTGCGCTGGTTCAGTAACGACGACCTCAAGCGCGTCTTCATCTTTTCGCCGAACGCCCTGACGATCAAGGAACATTTCATTCCCCTCGATCCGGGCGGCGATTGGCGGCGGCGGCTGCGCGGCATCGGTCGCACCGAAATCTTCGACACGTTTACGCAATACTGCCAGAAGTTTTCCAAACTGTTCGGCTTCAAATCCGAAAAAGCGCTGAGCCTCTTCGCCCACACCGTCGGCATCAAAGTCCTCGGCAACCTCAACGAATTCATTCGCGGCAACATGCTGGAAGAAACCAACGTGGACGAGGAATTCAAAAAGCTGCGCGAGCATTACGACAACCTCCTCTCCGTCCACAATACCATCGAAAAAGCCAAAGAGCAACTGCGCTTTCTTGAGCCGATTATGGACGACGGACAGGCGTACCGGCAGGTCGGCGCGGCGTTGCGCGACATTGAGGAAACGCTGGAAATCGTCCCGGCCTATTTCGCCGGGAAAAAAATCGAACTGCTCGACGCCGCCTCCCGCAAAAAGGAAGAGAAATTGGCGCGGGTCGAGCATGGCATTCAGGAACTTCGCGCGGACATGACGAACTTGGAACGGCAGCGCACCGACATCGAAATTGCCATCAGCAAGGACGAAACCGGCGAACAGATTCGCAACATCGAACGCGACATCGCCGCCGCCGGAAAAGAGCGGGATGCGCGGCAGGCCAAAGCGCGGGAATACGGCATGATCGCCGAGATGATCGGCTATCCGATGCATCCGGACGAACCCGGATTTTACGACAACATGCGCAAAGGCAAAATCCAGAAACAGCAGATTGACGAGCAATTGCCCGCCATGAATGAGCAATGGTCGGATCAGCGCAGCCTGCTGCAAGGGCAAAAGCGCGAAAGTCAGGCGCTCATGGAAGAAATTCATTCCTTGGAAGGCCGCCAGAGCCAGATTCCGCTGAAAAATATCTCGATCCGCAAAGGCATTCTCGACCATCTCGGCGCGACTGAAGAGGAATTGCCGTTCATCGGCGAGTTGTTGAAGGTCAAACCGACAGAAAAAGCGTGGGAAAGCGCCATCGAACGCCTGCTTCATAATTTCGCCCTGATTCTTGTCGTGCCGAACGCCTATTATCGCAAGGTCAACCAATATGTCAACTCCACCGATTTGATGGGGCGTCTGGTCTATTACCGCGTTGACCCGCAGCAGCTTGAATTCCGCAATCGCGACGAACACCCCGATAGCCTGATCAACAAGCTGGAACTCGCGCCGCATTCCCCTTACCGCGATTGGGTGAAACAGCAGTTGCAGCGCACCTACGATTACATCTGCACCAACCGGCTCGAAGATTTTCAGCATTACGACAAGGCGATGACCAAAGAAGGCTTGGTGAAAAGCCACGACCGCCATGAAAAAGACGACCGCATTCAGGCCGTGCAGCAGGGCAATTACGTTCTCGGCTGGGATAACAGCGAAAAAATCGTCACGATTCAGGCGCAGCGCCGCGACCTCGAACGCCGCATGAACGGCGTGGCGACGCGCATCCGGGAAATCGAGCGCGAACGCGAAGACCGTTCGATTACGCGGGATTTGCTTAACAAACTCCTCAGCTTTTCAGATTATCATGAGATTGACTGGCAGAAGCACGTCTTGAGCATCCAACAATTGTACGACGAAGAACAGCGTTTGAAAGAGAGTTCCGACAAATTGCAGGAACTTGAAGACCAATTGGCGGTCATCAACGAACAAATTCGCCTGAAAAAGCAGGACGAAGACAAAATGGCGGAGCAGCGCGCCAACTTGAAGCGCGACATTCAGGAATATCAACAGCAGCGCGCCGACAAAGCCAACGCGCTTGAGGCGTTCAGCCATGTCGCGCTGGAAAAATATTTCGACAAGCTGACGCCCTATCTGGAAGGCGTCAAACAGCCGTTCGCGCTCGATTCCATCGAACAAGCCGCTGCCGATACCCGCGATAAAGTCTATCGGAACGTGCGGGAAACGCGCCAGGAGCAATCGCGGATCGCCCTCGAACTCGCGCGGAAAATGCACGCCTTCAAGACGCCGCCGGAAGAGGTCACGCAAAAATATCCGAGTTGGACGGCGGACACGTTCGATTTGCAGGATTCGCCCGAATGTCTCGGCGACTACATGCGCCTGTTCGAACGGATCAAAGACGAGGATTTGCCGCGCCATGAGCAACGCTTCAAAACCTGGCTGAACGAGCGCCTGATCGTCAATTTCGCCAGCTTCGAAACGTCGCTCGACAAGCAGTTCAAAGGGATCAAAGCGAGCGTCAAGGAACTGAATGAATCGCTGAAACAGATCGAGTTCCACACGACGCCGCCGACCTACGTGCAGATTGATTCCAAAGACATCCGCGATCACGGCGAATCCGGCGTGATGATGTTCCGGCAATCGCTGCGCGAGGTCTTTGCCAACCTGCAAAAACTGCATGAGCCGACGGAACTCGAAGAGAGCTTCAAAAAGGTCAAAGCGATTATCGAACGCATGACGATTGACGACGCATGGCGCCGGCGCGTCACCGACGTGCGCAACTGGCTGGAATTCGGCGCCATCGAGAATCACCGCAACGACGACTCGCCGAAACGCTATTACGACGATTCGCAGGGCTTATCCGGCGGCGAAAAAGCCAAACTCGCCTACACGATTCTCGCGTCGGCGATTGCGTACCAGTTCGGCATCAATCAGAACGGCGATCAGAACAAATCGTTCCGGTTCGTGGTGGTGGATGAGGCGTTCAGCAAGGTTGACCCCGAAAACGCGCTCTTTGCGATGGAATTGTTCAAGCAATTGGATTTGCAGTTGATGGTCGTGACGCCGCTCGACAAAATCAATATTGTCGAAAAATTCATCCATTCCGTGCATTACACCGAAAACAAAAACCGCCAGAATTCGGCGGTCTATGACCTGACCATCGAAGAATACCTCGCGAAAAAGGACGCACTGAAGGCGGGGTGACAGCAGACATCTCGACTTCGTTGGATGTCCGCTTTGCCGCTTATGTTCCCTTCGACAAGCTCAGGGAACGAGCAGCGGCGTTCCCTGAGCTTGTCGAAGGGACGTGCGGAGGCGGCGCTTGCTCACTTGACCGCCTCGTAAATCTCTTTGAAGCTTTCGATGCCGGCTTCAAGGTTCTCGATAATGTCGTTTGCCAGGACATCCGGGTCTGGAAGGTTATCGAGGTCTGTCAGGCTTTTGTCCTTGATCCAGGTAATATCCAGACTGGTTTTGTCACGCGCTAAAATATCTTCATACAAAAACCGCCGCCAGCGCCCTTCGGGATTGGTTTCCGAATGAAACGTTTCTTGTCGCGTCTTGATATTTTCCGGGTGATAGCACTCGATAAAATCTTTGAGGTCTTCGACTTTCAGCGGGTTTTTCTTGAGCGTGAAATGGATATTCGTTCTGAAATCATAGATCCAGATTTCTTTCGTCCAGGGGGTTTTTGAGGCCGGATGGTTGTCGAAAAACAGCACATTGGCCTTGACACCTTGTTTATAAAATACACCGGTGGGAAGGCGCAGAATCGTATGCAGGTCGGTGGTCTCCATCAGTTTTTTTCTGACCGTTTCCCCGGCGCCGCCTTCGAACAGCACATTGTCCGGCAGCACGACCGCCGCATGACCATCGGACTTGAGCATGGTGCGGATATGCTGGACAAAGTTCAACTGCTTATTGCTCGTTGTGACCCAGAAATCCTGCCGATTGTAGGTCAGGTCTTCGCTGTCCTGCTCGCCTTCTTCGTTGGTAAAGGTCATGCTGCTTTTTTTGCCGAACGGCGGATTGGCAAGCACATAATCCACACGCAAGCCGGTATCGGAAATCAGCGCATCTGCCGACGAGATAAAACTATCGCTTTCGAAATCGCCGATGTTGTGCAGAAAAAGATTCATCAGCGCCATGCGCCGGGTGCCGGCGACAATCTCGTTCCCATAGCAGGTTTGATGCTTGAGAAACTTTTTCTGCTCGGTGGTTAAGGTGTAATTGGCGGGATTGGCGATAAAGTCATACGCGGCAAGAAAGAAACCGCCGGTGCCGCAGGCGGGGTCGGCAATCGTCTTCATCGGCAGCGGACGCACGCATGCTACCATCGCGCGGATCAAGGCGCGGGGCGTAAAGTACTGCCCGGCGCCGCTCTTGGTATCTTCAGCGTTTTTTTCCAAAAGCCCTTCATAGATTTTGCCTTTGATATCCGCGCCCATCGTGCTCCACTGCTCTTTGTCAATCATGTCGATCAGCTTATAGAGTTTGGCCGGGTCTTGAATCTTGTTCTGGCTTTTGAAGAATATCTGCCCTAAGACGCCTTTGGCCTGCGAGAGTTCCCGAAGCAGATCGGTGTAATGCACTTCAAGTTCGGCGCCGCGTTTGTCGGTGAGGCTTTCCCAGTTATAATCCTTCGGAATCGGCAGTGTGCGGCTATACGGCGGCTTGCTGAACTCGTCGGCCATTTTGAGAAACAGCAGAAACGTCAGTTGTTCCAGATAGTCGCCATAGCCGACGCCGTCATCGCGCAGAGTGTTGCAGAAGCTCCAGACTTTGCTGATGATGCTGGAGGTGTTGTTGGTTTCGTTGGTCATTTGTTTCCTCCCATGTAAATGCCATGGTGAGTGGAGTCGAACCATCCTCCCTTCGACTTCGCTCAGGGTGACACAGGCATGTTCATGCGCGCGTATGTCATTTCATGTCATTTACGACTCTTCTATTTAAAATGCTGATGACTACTTTTTTGACGGTTTGCATTTCGTCGGGCTTGCTCACGGCGATAAAGAGCGTCAGCGACGCCAGGGCGTCATTACTGATGATGGCATCGCCGGACGGAGTATAGAGCAAGCCGTTTTGCTCGAGAAAATAGAGAAAACAGGCTGCCCCGATACGCTTGTTCCCATCCACAAACGAATGGTTTTTGACGATCAGGTATAACAGCATGGCCGCTTTTTCCTCAAGCGAGGGATACAGCTCATGCCCATCGAACGATTGGTATATTTGATGGATGGAGCTGTCGAAGCTGGAATCTTTTGGCTTACCGAACACATCGGACGAAAAATCAGTCCGCATGGATTCGATGAACGTCAGATATTGCTCTTTGCTGATCTGTACGGTGTCGCGAGAGGTCTTGCCCTTGCTATCAAGGGTTTCATGGTCATAGTCATCGAGCAGCAGCAGCCCGGCGGAAAACTGTTGCAGCAGCCCGGCCAGATTAGTCGCGTCGGCCAGATTTTGCGCGTGCTGTTCTATGGCTCGATGCAGGATGGAAATGCCTTCTTTGAGGTGCTTGAGTTCAAGGTTGCGTTCTGCCAGCCGTTTCTGGTTGATGGCGTAACCTTCGATGAGGTAGTCTTTGAGGCGTTGGGTCGCCCATATTCTGAATTGGGTTGCTTTTTGCGAGTTGACTCTGTATCCGACCGAGATGATGACATCAAGGTTATACAGGTTCATCTTTCGCTTTTTTCCATCACTGGCAACCTGTTCCAAAATGGAACAGGTTGAATCTTCTGTTAATTCCTCGGTTTTATAGATGTTTTGGATGTGTTTTACTATGGCAGGTCTTTGAACATCGAAAAGCCTTGCAATCGAATGGGTATCGAGCCAAATTGTCTGATTGGATAATTGCACAGTTATTTCTGTCCCATTATTCGTTTGGTAGATATCGATCTGATTATCCATTTAGTTTTTCTCCTTTGTCGTTCTTGTTTTCTTTACGGTTGCGGTGCGAGACTGGACACTGAGCTTGTCGAAGTGCCGTTCCGCCCGAATCCGCTCCAACAGCACGCTCGCCGGTTCATCGTTCGGGTCTTGCGGCACAAGCTTGCCTTCGAAGGCTTTTTTCAAAATGCTCTGCCGCAGCGCTTCGGCTTGCGTGAGGCTTTGGGAAATGCTCTCTTCCATCTTGTCGCAAACGGAAAGCCGCTTTTCGATTTCGGCGACGATACGGGTTTGTTCAGTAATACTTAACGGGATAGGTAACAATATGCCGTTTATTAAACCAAAACTAATGGCTGGCATCGCTGCGCCTTTAACATGTTGTGCAATATGCTGTTGGAAAAACGATGACTTTAAAAAATAGTATAGCCATTTTCGATGTATATAATCTTGTGGTTTAACTTGAAAAAGGTTGTTTGCAATAACACCCTCAATTCCAGAACAGACAAAACCAGTTGTTGCACCATAACGAACCAGGGAGATATCGTCTTTTGAAACAAAATACTTACTGCCTGGATCATCAATATATCTTGGAGGATCATCACCTTGTGTAAAATCTATTATGCGTAAAAATCGTACTTGATTAGTTTTACATACTGAGCTTTGAACCTCTACTTCTACTTGAAGACCTTGCGAAAATGACAAGCACTGTTTAAAAGGTTCATATTTCCATTCCTTCACATTCTCATTCGTCAACTTCCCGTCAAACGCCCATTTCAACACCGCCTGCCGGTAGGTTTTCAGCTGTGCCTGCGCGGTTTTCAGGCTTTCGATGCCTTTATCCAGACTGCTGAACAGTTCTTCGATTTTGGCAACAATGCGGCACTGTTCAGCGAGTGGCGGGAGGTTAATCAATACTTTTTGTACGGCTTCAATATTTAAATTTTTAACTGTTGACCCTTTTGCGAGTGTTGAAAACTGTTGATAAACTCCTGATGAACTCAGAATGTAATAGAGGAAATCAGTGTCTATGCTTCCTTTATTTGTACGAATAACAAGCCATCCGTCATGTATGCAACCATTTGTCCTCATAATATAAGGGCGACCAAAACTCATTGAGTTCGAAAGGACAAAATCATCTACATAAACCATGCGTGATTTATACAATCCTTCAGGTTTTATTTTTTCTTTTGTTTTATGAATATATTTAGTAATTCCTTTTGTATCGCCTATTTTAATCCAATTAATACCATCTTCAGCATCGGTAATAAAATCTTCTATTGGTCTTGGTGATCCCCCTCGTTCAATTAGAAATAAGTCACCAAGAGAAACATTTATCCACCCCATCGGTAATTCCATATTTTCACTCATCCTATGCCGCCAATGCTTCGTTGCGTAACGGTCACTTCGACAGGCTCAGTGACCGGGAGTTGCTCAGTAAACGGGGATTCGGTCGTTGAGCTTGTCGAAACGACATCTGTGGCTTCGACAGGCTCAGCCACCGGACTTTCGGACACTGAGCCTGTCGCGGTCACTGAGCTTGTCGAAGTGACCGGTTTCCCAAATTGAGTATAGTTTTTAGAGAGAATCCGCAGATGATTGGTATTCCCCTGAATCAAGGCTTCTTTTTTCGCATGACTCCACCCCTGCACCTGCTTTTCCCGGTAAAAGGCTTCATCTATTCTTGAAAATTCTTCTAAATACACCAACTTCACAGGTAAATGCTTTTTTGTAAAATTGGCGCCTTCTCCGTTGTTATGCTCATACATTCGCTTTTCAATATCTTTTGTACTGCCCGTATAAAACTTACCATTAGAACACAGTAGTATATATACATATCCTTTCATTTTAGCTCCTTAGTGCTCTGTGGCTTCGACTGGTTCGACAAGCTCACCAAACGTCTCAGCCACCGGCCTCTCCCGGTCGTTGAGCTTGTCGTGGTCGTTGAGCCTGTCGAAACGACATCTGTGGCTTCGACAGGCTCAGCCACCGGCCTCCCGGTCATTGAGCCTATCCCGGTCGTTGAGCTTGTCGAAACGACCATCCTATGCCGCCAATGCTTCGTTGAGTTCGTTCAATATCGTTTCCATATTCTCGCCGAAAAGCTGCCACATCCGGCCTCTGCCGCCGTTAGCGTCAAACGGCGTGTAATCGAGGTCGTCAATATCCACATGCACCGACGTGGCAATCTGCTCTTTGAGCATGTAAAGCCATTCCATCTGCTCTTTGCTGAATTTCAACGTCCCCGCCTGTTTTTTAAAGAGCCATGCCTGAAAGTTTTTATCCACCGTTTTGTCGTAGGGCGTGAGCGCCGCATCAATCCCCGCCACCTTGCGAATCAGCGATACCAGCGCAACCATTTCGTTTTTCGGCTGACCGCTGACGCTTTCAAGCTGTTCATACGCCCGCCAGATATGTAACGGGGCAAGGACAGGCTTATCGAGGAGCATCTGCTCGACTAAATCTTTCATCATGGCAAAGGTCAGTTCCCGCCTGCGGTAGGGCTGGCCGTAAAACATTCGAAGCGCGAGCATCTCGTCCTTGTGGGTGGTTATCCAATCAGTAAAGGATTTTACGATTTCATTCGCGTTGTCTTTATTGTTCTTATCCCAACCGACATTGAGGACTTCATCGGGATTAAGCATATCAATCTTCTGTTCATGGGCTTTGCGGACATTCTCGATATACTCGTTCAGTTCGCCGGTGAACACCCGCGCCGCCTTGTTTTGCAAGTCGGCTTCCCGCTCCTTGACCTTTGCTTCGATAGCGCCGGGAGCCGCGCCGGGCATCTCCTGTTCGACCTGTTCGCGGATGTCGTCGAGTATGTCGGGATTATAGGCATTCAGCAGGTTTTTGACCGCCTGCGACACCGTGACGCCGCCCGATTTCTCTTCGAACTTCGCGCGTTCTTTATCGGTGATCTGTTTATCCAACCGGGTCAAGCGGCTGGCAAGGGTGGTGAACAATTCCTCATCCCGCGCGCCGACGGCAATCGCGCCGAGCAGGTCTTTGAGCGCGACACCGGGCTGTTTCTCCAACGGGCGGCTATCGGTTTTCAGGCTTTTGGTCACGCCGATGGCATCTACAATGACAAAATGGTCTTTGGTGATTTTTGCCGAAGGCGACACCTTCTTCAAATCGTCGAAATCGATCACCCGCGTCCCCCGGCCCTTCATCTGCTCGAAGTAGTTGCGGCTTTTTACATCCCGCATAAACAAGAGACATTCCAGCGGTTTGACATCGGTGCCGGTGGCGATCATATCTACGGTGACGGCAATGCGGGGGTGGTAATCGTTGCGGAACGAGGCCAGCACCGATTTGGGATCGTCTTCGGCTTTGTAAGTGATCTTTTTACAGAAACGGTTTTCTTCGTCGAACTCTTCGCGGATAATGTTGATGATGTCGTCGGCATGGCTGTCGGTCTTGGCAAAGACTAAGGTTTTGGGAACTTCGAAATGGCCGTCGTGATCGATCCGGTCAGGGAACATCTCACGCAGATGTTCTTCGAAGGTGCGGATGACCGTGCGAATCTGATTGGGATTGACGATATCCCGATCCAACTGACTGGCCGAATAGACTTCGTCTTCGTCCTGAAGCTCCAGCCGTTTTTTGCGCGACAGCCGTTCCCGATGCTCGACATATTCACCCTTCCAGAGCGTTGCGCCCTGTTTGGTCACTTTTGTTTCGATGAGATACACATCGTAGCCGACATTGACGCCATCGGCGACGGCCATTTCATGGGAATATTCCGAGACGATATTCTGCTGAAAATAGGCAAACGTGCGATTGTCCGGCGTCGCGGTCAGCCCGACCTGAAAGGCGTCGAAGTAATCGAGCACCTGCATCCACAGGTTGTAAATACTGCGGTGGCATTCGTCAATCACGATAAAGTCGAAATATTCCAGCGGCAATTTTTCATTGTATTCGATGGGCGGCACTTCTTTAGGCTGCCAGCGCTCGTTGGGGTTTTGCTCTTCGGCGCTCTCTTCCAGGTCTTGACCTTTCAGTACCGCATAGACACGCTGAATCGTGCTGATATAGACATGATTGTCGTCGGGAATGTATTTAGATTTCAGGCGATGGACGCCATACAGTTCGGTAAATTTCCGGTTGTCATCATTGGGCAGATAGGACATGAACTCCTGTTCTGCCTGTTCGCCGAGGTTTTTGGTGTCCACCAAAAACAGAATCCGTTTGGCGTTGGTGTACTTCAACAGCCGGTACACAAAGGTAATAGCGGTGAACGTCTTGCCCGAACCGGTCGCCATCTGGATCAACGCTCTCGGTTTATTGGCTTTGAAGGATTGTTCTAATTTGGTAATCGCATTGATCTGACAATCGCGCAGCCCTGATGTCGGCAGTTCGTTCAAGTCATGAAGCGAGCGTCGCAATGATTTTGGTTTCTTGAGCCATTCGCGGATGGTTTCAGGGCGATGAAACGAAAAGACCTCCCGCGCTCTGGGTTTCGGATCACGGAAGTCAGTAATTTTCGTGACAACACCGGTACTGACATACACAAAAGGCAGTTTTTCGTTATGCAGATATTTGAGTTTGGCTACGGCGTAGCCCTCTGCCTGATCTTCATGCACCGATAGAACGTCGGCTTGCTCTTCGCGTTTCGCCTCAATCACACCAACCGGTTTTCCAGCGACAAACAACACATAATCGGCAGGCCCGACATCGGTTTGGTATTCTCTGACAGCAACCCCGTGCGCGGCATTGAGGTTCATCTGCTTTTTATTTTGTATGACCCAGCCGCAAGCAATCAACTGTTTATCAATATTGTCTCGCGCGATTTGTTCAGGGTTTTGATTCATCAATGATACCTTCCCGTGTTCTTCTCTTCAGCCCGCCATGCTTCGACTTCGCTCAGTATAAATTCCCGGCGGGCGTTCTTGGGGCGCGGCCAATAATTGACTGACCTTACGCACCACGTTCGGAATGATGACCGTGAACTCCCCTCCTGGGAGGGGCGGGGGGTGGGTTTCACTGACAGTCAGGCGTTTGAGACCAACCCACCCCTTCCCCCCTTACAGGTATGGGTTTTTTACCGACGCGGCGTCTTTGCCCTGAAAGGGCAGGAGAATACAGCCAGGGGATTCATCCCCTGGAACACGGCGCATCTCCCCGCGCCCTGAAAGGGCGGTGGAACGCCTTCCTGCGCCCTTTCAGGGCGGGCATCGTCGCGGCGCTCACCAGCGGTTGAAACCGCTGTCTTTATCCCTGTGCCCTTTCAGGGCAAAAACCCATACCTGTCAGCCCCTTCCCCCTCCCAGGAGGGGAATCAGCGGCGCTTACGCGATGTCAATCGTTACCCAACCGGAATCGGGATCATTGCCCAATGTGCTCAGCGCCGCAGCGAGTTTCCATTCATGTCTGGCATGGATGCCTTTGTACGTCAGCAAGGACGTTGCAGGCAGTTGAACCGTTCCTTCCCAGGTGTATTCCTGTTTGGCGCTGAGCGTTTGCGCGCCGGCAAGGACGAGTTCTTGATGGTAGGTTGACACCTCTTTCGACTGCTTTTCGATGTTCTTTT
The DNA here is from genome assembly GCA_964602655.1 of uncultured Candidatus Moduliflexus sp. Lineage (GTDB taxonomy): Bacteria > Moduliflexota > Moduliflexia > Moduliflexales > Moduliflexaceae > Moduliflexus. The sequence continues at coordinate 34,577 of CAZRSF010000049.1, read as the reverse complement.
TGACGACTTGTTTGTCGTCTTTCGTCTCAACCTCGACATCCATCTCTGTGGTCTCGATCCCTTCGACATTCACATACACTTTGTCTATTTTCAGGTCAGCGTCCCCCACAACGGCCTTGACTCGCACGGCAAACGGCGTCCCTCTGACCGGACTCCCGACTTCTAACTGAACGGTTGCGCCGCCGCCCGTGATCGCATTCTTCATTGACTTTAATTTATCCATGAGTCCCATATGAACATCCTCCCATAAATGGTTATTGGTTAAGAGCCGAGACATCCCGTATTGCTATTCATACACTGGCAAAGAGCATGATATAGCATTATTCGGTTGCATTGACACGAACTGAGGAGTGTGAACGCGTAGCTTTCGCTGTCAACGCTGCGCTTTGAGACTCCTATTGCGATTTCAATGGCTATGAATAATGCTGTATGTATGCAACCAGATTGTCAAGTATTTTCAATCCACGCGCTCGCGAAAGGCAGAGCGATTACGTTCGTTGAAACAATCGGCGTTTCTCCCCGATGCATCGAATATATGCCTTGCCAGGCGGCCAGGCGCTTCTTGACATTTCCCGTGATTCTTTTGTTGACAACAATGTTTTCCTTTGGCAGATGTTGTTTCGAATGCGACGATGACCGATTGATACACGATTCAAGAGGCTGAAACCCGCTTCGCTGCTGCCGATGGCGGCAGACGCGGAACAGATCGATTATGACTGCGCAGATGGTACGAGAAGAACACGAACGATATACCGCTCTTTTGACAGGCGAAGACCTGTTGAGCATGGCAGATGTCGAACATACGGAACTCATCGAAGGGAGGTTAATACAGATGTCTCCGACAGGATTTCCACATGGAATTGCTGAATGTACGATTGCCACAATATTAACAGCGTTTGTTCGACCACGTAAGCTTGGGTATGTTTTAACAGGCGAAGTCGGCATTTATACGAAACGCAATCCCGATTCCATCCGCGCTGCCGACGTCGCGTTCATTTCCCGCATTCGCTATGCGCAGCTTCGCGTTTCCAAAGGATTTCTCGACGTTGCGCCGGAGCTTGTCGTCGAAGTGTTGTCGCCGGATGACCGCTGGGATGCGACCATGCAAAAACTTGGCGAATATTTTGCCGTCGGCGTCCAGAGCGTCTGGGTCGTCGCGCCGCTGCTGCAAGAAATTTTTGTGTATTATTCGTTGACCGACACGCGCCGTTTTACGATGGGCGAGACGCTGTCGGACGAGGCCGTGCTGCCGGGCTTCACGGCGTCGGTCGAAGAGATATTCGATCTTGGTTTTGATGAATAAGCAGATTCGATATGAAGATAACTGAACGTTCGAAGATGTTTGAGGTAAGGATAGGATTATTTTGTAATGCAAATATTTCGCATAATGGAGAAACGTTTTCACATCGAGAAATGCGCCATGTTCAGCTTTTTATCAAGGCATTCGATGCCGCAAACGTTCGGCGTCTTGCCAATGCGAAAACGATGCTGGACGAACTTGCCGAAGAAATCTGGTATATGTCTGGTTATGGCGTCTATCGCGCAACGCTCAAACGCTATCAGGACGGAAAGCTTGTTCCAATTCTGGAATGCAATTACTCAGATTATCCCTCGCAAGCAAGAAATCTTTTCTTCTCAATAGAATTTTATTCTCACGATATTCGACGAATCGTCATTCCGTATGCAAATATCGAAAATCAACTGTTTCCAGGAAAAAAGTTCTCTTCGGAAGATATTTATCCGATTGATAAAATCAACGAAACGGCCTTGTTTCACACCCATCCGCTTTTCCAGCGTTTTATACGACGATTCGATAATCTTTCGGAAACAAAGTTTTATTATTATCAAGACCAGGCGTATCACGCATACAAAGGATTAGATGGTATTTGTTTCAATATTCTTCCGCAAAATCGCCAATCCGTCAAACACCGAAAAATAGGTTCGTCTCGCGCAAAAATCGTCAAAAAAATTCTGAAACGCGAGGAAAAACAGGCGAAACAAGCACGTAAAAAGGCAGGAAAAACTCCCGTTTCTGATAAAATTTACCTGATTGCCACGCCGGATCATCTATATAAAATCGGTGTCTCAAAACGCCCAAAATCTCGTTTAAAGGCGTTGCAGACCAACCATCCGCATTCTCTGACACTGCTTCATACGTTTCCTGCCGAACATGGTAAAGAGGCTGAAAGCAAACTTCATCGGTTTTTTCATCAGAGTCGTCTTAATGGAGAATGGTTTGCGCTGAATGATGCCCAACGACAGAGCATCGAAGAAATTGAAGAATATCAAAACGGAAAATTCTTGTCAAAAACACAAACCCCACTATTTCAGGCGTTAAATATTGTATAATATCAAACATGAATGAGAAGGAGAGCGCATAATGTATCAGGATATTCGCGTCATTAACGAAATGGTGCAGGCGGAAAGCGGCTTTGTCGAAACGCTGAAAACCGAAATTGCCAAAGTGATTGTCGGGCAGGATTACATGGTGGATCGCCTGCTGATCGGGCTGTTGTCGGACGGTCATATTCTATTGGAAGGCGTGCCGGGTTTGGCGAAAACGCTGACCGTCAAAACCCTGTCGGATTGCCTGCATACCAAATTTCAACGCATTCAGTTCACGCCGGATTTGCTTCCGGCAGATTTGATCGGCACGATGATTTATAATCAGAAAGATGGCGTGTTCGTGCCGAAAAAAGGGCCGATTTTCACCAATATCGTCTTAGCGGACGAAATCAACCGCGCTCCCGCCAAAGTGCAGAGCGGCCTGTTGGAAGCGATGCAGGAACGGCAGGTCACGATTGGCGACACGACCTATCCGCTGGATGCGCCGTTTCTCGTCCTCGCCACGCAAAACCCGATTGAGCAGGAAGGAACCTATCCGCTGCCGGAAGCGCAGGTTGACCGGTTTATGCTGAAATTGCACATCAGCTATCCGACGCGGCAGGAAGAATTGCAGATTACGGAACGCATGGCGGGCGGCGCGCCGATTGCCGTGCGGCAGGTGATTACGCCGGAGGACATCCTCAGAGCCAGGTCGGTCGTCAATCAGGTGTATATGGACGACAAAATCAAGGAATACATTATTGACATCGTGTTTGCGACCCGCGAGCCGAAAAAATATCGGATGCCCGAACTGGAAAATATGATTGAGTATGGCGCATCGCCCCGCGCTTCGATTTATCTGCATAAAGCCGCTCGCGCTCATGCGTTTCTGCGGCGGCGCGGCTACGTCACGCCGGAAGACGTGAAAGCGGTCGGCCTCGATATTCTGCGCCACCGCGTGATCCTCAGCTACGAAGCCGAAGCCGAGGAACGCAAGCCGGAAGACATTATCAAACAGATTTTCGACACGGTCGAAGTGCCGTAAAATCAGAGACACCATCGAATGGAGGAATGATATGGACTGGCAGCGTTATATTCATTCCGACCAGGGCATTTTGGTTGGAAAACCGCTTGTTAAAGGTACCAGACTTTCCGTAGAATTTATTTTAAGCCTGTTTGCAAACGGCTGGACGCAACATCAAGTCCTGGAAAATTATCCGACATTGACGGTCGAAGCGTTGTGCGCAGTATTTGCGTTTGCCGCTGACTGCATGAGGGAGGAAGTTTTTTATACCATTCCTCAAAAAGCGGCATGATGAAATTTTTAGCAAACGAAAATTTCCCGTTAAAAAGCGTCTCGATTTTGCGAAATTCCGTTTATGACGTGCGTTCTATCACTGAAGATTCTCCGGGGATAACAGACGAACAGGTGTTGCGACAAGCGGTACATGAACATCGAATTATTCTGACATTCGACCGCGATTATATCAGCATTTTACGATTGTCGAACGAAATCGAATACGTCAACGGCCGCTCTGAGGCAAAACACATATTATGATTCCAAAAGAAATTCTGCAAAAAGTCCGACAGTTGGAAATTTACACGAACCGCTTAGTGAACGAATCATTAGCGGGGGAATATCACAGCGTCTTCAAGGGGCGCGGCATGGAATTCCTCGAAGTGCGGGAATACCAGCAAGGCGATGACATCCGGCTGATTGACTGGAACGTGACGGCGCGGATGGGGCATCCGTATGTCAAGCTGCACGTCGAAGAGCGCGAATTGACCGTCATTTTCGTCGTGGACGCCAGCGCCTCCGGCTCGTTCGGCACCGTGAATCAGATGAAAGGCGAACTCGCGGTCGAACTCTGTTCGGTGCTCGCCTTCTCCGCGATGAAAAACAACGACAAAATCGGCCTGATTACGTTCACCGACGATGTCGAAAAATACGTGCCGCCGAAAAAGGGGAAAAATCACGTGCTGCGCGTGATTCGCGAATTGCTCTATTTCGAGCCGAAACGCGCGGGCACGAGTCTGCGGGCGGCGTTGGAGTTTTTGAATCGCGTCACCAGCCGCAAAGCGGTGGTGTTTCTGGTCTCCGATTTCATGGATCGCGGCTACGAACAGGCGTTGCGTGTCACCTGCCGCAAGCATGACGTGATTCCGGTCACGCTGACCGATCCGCGGGAACTCGAACTCCCGCCGATGGGATTCATCGAGGCCGAAGACCCGGAAACCGGCGAGCGGATCATTATTGACACGTATGATCGCGGCGTGCGGAATACGTACATGCTATTAGCGCAGCAAGCCCAGGAACAGCGCGACCGACTGTTCCGCTCCATGAAATTGGACGCGATTCATCTTCGCACTGACCGGCCATATATTCAAACATTGATTTCGTTTTTCCACCGGCGAGCAAGCCGATATTAACATCATTCGCACATGAAGCTGAGACCGCTCTATACGAACGACAGCATAGAACGAAAGGAGTTGTAACATGGGAACGTGGGACATTGGCATTTTTGATAATGATACGGCATGTGATTGGTTATATGAATTGGAGGATCGAGAGGACTTGTCATTGGTGATTCAAGCGTTAGAGAACGTGCTTGAGGTCGAGGACGATTACTTAGACGCGCCGGACGCGGAAAAAGCCCTGGCCGCCGCCGAGACGGTCGCTCGCCTCAGAGGGAACGGCGGGAAACGCAGCGCCTCGACGGAAATTTTGGATCAATGGGTGGAACATGCCAAAATTGTTCCCGCCAAAGACACGATCAAAAAATCATTGATCGTGATTGACAGAATTCTGCGCGAACCCTCTGAATTATTAGCGAATTGGAAAGAAGAGAGCGATTTCGACGACTGGAAAAATGTGATTGCCGATTTGAAGGAACGCTTGAAACGTTAAATAACGGCCTATGACGACACCGCGACACCATCGTATTTTGCTCGTTTTGCTCTGTGCTGCGCTGCACGTCATCTTGTCGGCGCGTCTTACTCGCTCGCAAGAAACGTCCTTGCCGCCGGATGTTTCGATTCTGGAATCTCGATTTTCCACCACGACGCCGCTGGTCGGCGAATCGTTCCGATATTTTTTCAAGTTCGACCATCTGAAAGCCGCCTCCGTTCGGCCTGAAACGCATTTTGCCGAACAGGGGATCGAGATTCTTGAAACGCAGCAGACGCCGCAGCAGGAATTTCAGGGGCGCGTCATCGAACAATATGAATATACGCTGAACGCCGCCAAATCGGGACAATTGCAATTCAGCCCGGCGACGCTGACATTTACCGGCCCGCGCGCCAATCCGGTCGCCGCTGTCGCTGATCCGGCGCAGTTAGACATTGCCAGCGTGGTGGATGTGCAAGTCAAGACCAATTCGCCGCTGACCATCGGCGATCCGCTGGAACTCAGCCTCGTCGTGACGAAACGCAAGCCCGTGACGATTTCCGCGATGCCGAACGAATTGACGGCCACGCAGCAGCTTCCACCTGTTGCGGAAGCGACGCCGTCGCAAGAGGCGACCGCGCAACCGAATGCGACGCCGACAACTGTGCCGCAGCCTGTCGCGCTGATGTTTACGCTCGATCAGTCGCAGCAAATCGCGCCGCAGCAAACGGAACAAGGCACGGTGGAAACCTACCGCTATCTGCTTGCCGCGCAGCCGACGCAGGCCGGAGAATATCTGCTTCCGGCGTTTACGATCACGTATCGCGGCGAAAACGGGCAGAAGACGCAGCAGGAGCAGCCGGAAACGCGGATATTCGTCTTGAATCCGAATGTCAAAAACGCCGACCTTGCGACCGATTATCGCTTTTTGATTCTCCCGGCGATTATCCTCTCTACGCTGTTGTTAGGCGGCCTCATCGCCCTGTTGTATCTGAAATATCGCAAGCCGCGCAGCCGACAGACCGCCATCGTCGAGCCGATTCTGCCGCCCGGAGACATCGCGCATCGCGAACTCGCGGACATCGAAGCCATGCAATTGCCGATGCAAGGGGAATTCAAGCAATACTATTTTCTCGTCTCCGAGTCGGTGCGGAAATTCCTCGGCGCGGAATATCAATTTCATGTATTGGAACGGACGACCGAAGAAATTTTGCAGGAAATTCAGCAGCGCGACATGTCGGATGGCGTCAAACGCGAGATCAACCTGCTGCTGCCGGAAGCCGATATGGTAAAATTCGCGAAATACGTCCCGACGGTCGAGCAGGCGGAATACGCCATGCAGCAGGCGGTACGGATTGTTGATGAGAGCCTCGCGCATCATCAATTCCATAGTAACGAGATTCGTAAGGCTGATGAAAAATAAGAAGATATTGCTATTGCGTGGAGTGTGTTCTGTCATCATATTCGGTTTTTTTCTTTGGTATCTGTGGAGAATTGATGATCTCACAAAACATATCACTGTTAAACACCCTGTGATTCAATTACAACAACAACAAGAAGTGATATTTGATTTATTGAAAGGGAAATATCTCTTATCCGTTGGGAATAAAAATTTAGAGGAAGATGTCACATTTCCATTTTCTATTTCAGAACGTATAAAGACCTCTTCGAAGGAATTTCATTTCGACCGGCAATATCCACCGCCTCTGAAAGATAATGTAACTGAATTCGGATATTCGCGCTCAGCGTTCCGTGTCGAGCAGAGTGGCAAGGTTACAATGCTATTCGATGTCTCGATGCCAGAAAATGCGCGATTATATTTACATTTACACGGAATCGAATGAAATAAAGAGGTGCTTATGAAGTCTCATTTATCGTATTACATGACAGGCTGGGGTTTTTTGTTTGGAGCAATACTTATTCTTCAGATATTTTTCCCACCGACGCAATTTTTTCTTGAGGAGGTCTTCGAGACATCATGACGATTCGTGACGTTGAACATGCGATGACGCATGATCAGGAGTGCTGGCAGATCCCATTTATGGACTTTGTGGATGAGTTTCGGAGAACGAAGGCGTCAGTCAGCCTGCAAGAGCCGCTTGACGGTCAGGATGAGCGCATTGATGCGCTGCTCGCCTCGACCATCGAATATTTATGCGCGGAACAGGGAATCAGCGAGCCGGCGTGGGTCTGGCAGGTGCCAGCCTGCCGCGATCCATGGTTTGTGGCCGGAGTGGAAAATTTGAAAGCGACAGCCATCGTCGAAAGTCCGGTTTATTTTCGACGACGCAAGATTTTCGTGCTGGAAAATTTTTTGGATCGCTGTTAAGACGAGAAGATTTCCGTTGCTGCCGGAAGCGGATATGGTGAAATTCGCGAAATACGTTCCGACGGTCGAGCAGGCGGAATACGCCATGCAGCAGGCGGTGCGGATTGTTGACGAGAGCCTCGCGCATCATCGCGTATCTGAAGCAAGCTGACAATCGGACTTACTTAATTATTTAGAGGTTTTGATGACACCGAAAACAAGTATAATCTTTACGCTCATGGGAGGAGGTGGCCTTGCCGTCCTTTTTCTATCCTGTTTTACAAATATTGCGCCATTCGAGCAAGGAACGCCGTATCTCGAACTTCGACTTAAAGAATTTCACCAAGATACCCAGCAAGTTCTTTTACAACTCACAATCAAAAATATTGGACAATCTCCACTTGTGCTTCCTCGACTAAAAAATGAGTATCTAACAAAATATCTCACATGGGGAGGATGGCATATCGATATATTTCATAATGAGTTAGACGAAAGGTTTTGGTTGTCAGAAGGATATATTGGAGTGGTTTACTGGGCGCGAGATCTTTGGCGATTGAAGCCAGGGGAGCAGTCAATTCTTAATTTTAATATTGCCGAGGCTCGAAAAACCATCACCTCTTCAGGAGAAGAAAAGATTCCACGCCTCCCATTAGCAATGATTGCAGGAAATTATACGATCAAGGTTCGCCTGTCATTACACGAAAATGCGGAAATCGTCTCACCATTTCTCTCGACATGGATGGGAACGGTTGAATCAAATACTGTTCACATTGAAATTCCGAAAACTGTAAATTGAAATCTAATTGATTCAACATCAGCCCTGCCAGAGTTCGAAACCCTGGCAGGGCGTGATCCATTTTATGAGCAATTTTCAAGGAACCATCGTCATTATCGGCGCATCCGCCGCAGGCATTACGGCGGCAAAATCTATCAGAAAAGTCAACGCAGCAGCGCGAATCGTCGTCTTCTCAGAAGATGCGCATTTGCCCTATTTTCGTCCGTTTTTGACGGAATACCTCTGCGAAACGAGCGTCTTGCAGAAAGACAATTTTTATCTGAACCCGGAAGCATGGTACGCTGACAACCGGATCGAACTCTGTCTCGCGGAAAAAGTCGTCGCGATTCAGCCCGCCGAAAAAACGATCACGACCGCGAAAGGGCGCAGTCTCAGCTATGATAAGCTGATTCTCGCGACCGGCAGCGCCCCGTTCGTACCGCAACCGGAATTGCTGGAACGTGAAAATGTCTTTGCCATTCGCACTCTCGATGATGCCAAAGACGTGGAACAGTATTCCAATACGGTCAAACGCGCAATCGTCATCGGCGGCGGCGTATTGGGCATCGAAACGGCGGATTCCTTAGCGCAGAAAGGACTGCGCGTCACGGTCATCGAATACGTCAAACGAATTCTGCCGCTGCAACTCGACGAAGAAGGCTCGGAAATCTTTCAGGGCATTATGCAGAAAAACGGCGTGGAGTTGAAATTAGGCACGTTGGCGAAGGAGTTCAGCGGACGCGAGCGCGTGACGGCGGTTCGGCTGCAAACGGGCGAAGAGATTCCGACCGACATGCTCGTCTTTTGCATCGGCGTGCGGGCGAATCTCGAACTCGCGAAACAGTGCGGCTTGCAGATGAATCGCGGCATTCTCGTCAACGAAAAGATGGAAACCAGCCTGCCGGACATTTACGCCTGCGGCGAAACCGCCGCGTTTGCCCCGATCAATTATCCGACGCGCATCGAATCATTCGAGACGAAAGTCTATTCTATCGGCGATCTTGGGCATGAAGCTGCGGCAAGAGACTACATTACCATGCGCCGGCGCATCCCGGACGAATTGATTTACAAGCAGTTGTATTTTAAGGGTGATGCCGTGAGCGGCGGCGTGTTGATTGGGGACATCAAAAAAGCAAACGCCCTGTCCAGAGCCATGAACCGCATTTTATCCAAAGAAGAAATGCTGGCGCTGATGGATTGAGGCAGAATGACAGCCCCGTCAGGGTATAATGACGGTGAAATAAATAACCCGGTCATGTTCCTCAGCCACCCCAACAGCAGATATGTTAAGTTCTGTCATTGCGAGGAGCGTCAGCGACGAAGCAATCCCTGGATTCGACGAGATTGCTTCGTCGCTGACGCTCCTCGCAATGACATTTTTAATGTTCATAAAACCCTAACGGGGTGAGAATAAGAAGAATTATGTCAGCGATTTCTCTTCGCTCACCGTGAACTGCGACGCCGCCGACAGCAAAATTCCAGAGGCTTCGTTCAATTGCCCGATGGCGGCGAAGGTTTCTTGCAGCGCGGCGCGAGTTTCTTCCATCTCTTCGCCTAATTCGCGCACGGCGGCGTTGATCTCGTGGGCATGATCGGATTGGTACTGCATGGCCTCGTTCACGAGATCGAATTGCGGCGATAAATCCTGAATTTGTCCGATAATCTGCGCAAATTGCGCGCTGATGCGTTCCACGTCTTCCGTGCCGTGCCGCACTTCTGCCATGAATTTTTCCATTTCCATCACGCCGGACGAGACCGCGCTCTGCATCTCTCGCACCATCTCCTTAATATCCAGCGTCGCGAAGGCGGTTTGATCCGCTAACCGGCGGATTTCCCGCGCCACGACCGTAAAGCCGCGCCCGTATTCGCCCGCTTTTTCGGCTTCGATGGCGGCGTTCAGCGACAGCAGATTCGTCTGGTCGGCGACTTTCGTAATCGTGGTGATCACGGCGGTGATATTGTCGGCTTTTTCATGAATCGCCTGCAATTTCGACGAAATCGCTTTCGACGCGGCATCCATCAAGCGCATCGCCTCGTCCATCCGCTGCAAATCGGCCTGCCCGCTGCTGGCAAACTGCGCGGTCTGCTGTGACGTTTCCGCGACATGCCGCATGGTTTCGACCAAATTGTTCGTCACGTCCGAAATCTCATGCACCGAATTGACGACCTGTTTGGTTGACTCCACCTGCGTCGTCATGATGACCTCTTGCTCCTTGGTCGTCGCAGAAAGCTCGGCGGCGGAGGAATTGACTTGAACCGACGAGCGTTGAATCTGCTGGATGAGCGACCGCAACGCCAGCACCATCTGATTGATGGAACGCGCCATCATCCCCATTTCATCATAGCGATTGATCGGCAGCGTGCGGCATAAATTGCCTTCGGCGACATTGCGAGTATAGGCCATCACTTCGCGCACGGAACGGCTGATGCTGCGCCCGATCCAGATGGCTGCGCCGCACGCGGCGGCGATGCTGAACACGGCGACAATTGCGACCCATAAGACGGTGCGCGCATAATGCTCGTTGGTTTCGCGTTTCATCTTTTCTGCCAGCATCAACACCTCGTTGACCGGCATCGTCACGGCAATCGTATAGGTCTGACTTCCAATCGGCAGCGGCCTGAATGCGACAAATTTATCAATGCCTTCGAATGTGTAACGGCTGTGCCCGGCTTCGCCTTTGAGCATTTTTTCATTGACTAACGTCGCTAATTCGCCATATTCCACATCGGAAAGGTTTTTCTGATCCTTCAGGCGATATTTCGGATGGCTGATCAGCATCCCCTGTTCATTGATGATATAGGAATACCCGGTTTTGCCGTAGATATGGTCTTTTAACACCTCCCACACAACATCCCAGGTCAGATTTACGACCACAAGCCCCTTGAAGATGTCGTCAATATATACCGGCGAGATCGCCTGCATCTCAGCGTTTTCCGTATTCGCAACGCGTTCCGCCCCGGTCATGTAGATTTCGCCTGGTTTCAACGCAAGACTTTGCTGAAACCACTCCGCCGAGGCATGTGATGATAATAGTTCGGGGAAATTGCCTTTATTCAGGAGGATGTGTTCCTGTCCGGCGGAATCGAGCAGGCGAATTTGCGGAAACAGCAGACGATCCTCCTGTCGGATGTTGACGCTTGTAGTGCGATGCAACGATAAGATTTCCTGTTGCAAGGCGTCTTTGGCGCGTTGAAGCGAGTCTTGCTCGATTTCGGTCGTATCGTAACTCAGGCAGATGACCCAGTTCCAGGTTGGGAATTTTCGGAACGTCACCGCCATCTTTCGCCCATTCGACGCGTATTCGATGGTGCTGGTCTTTTCCCCGCTTTTGGCTTCGAGCAGGGTATTCAACTCCGACGCGCCGGTTTCCAGAATCAGATTTTTGCCGATCATGTCCGGGGCGCGATGCAATTGAATGCTTCCGGTAAAATCAATCACAAAAGCTTCGCCGGATTGTCCGATGCGCGTGTTGTTGAAAATCCCTTTCAGCAGGTCGCTTTGCTGCGGCGTGGCGACGTAGATCGCGCCGATGATTTTTCCGGCGGCGTCGGTGAACGGTTTATAGGCCGAGATATACCAGACGTTTCCGATGTATTCGCGCCCTGAATAGGTGTCTCCGTTCATGATGGCGGCGATAATCGGATCAAGCGTGTTGTCGGAATGCTTCGCCGGAAGATATGTGCCGATGGCGCGGCGGCCATCGGGCGCGGGGATCGTTGTCGCTACTCGCAGCAAATCTCCCTGGTCATTCATGCGTTGAAAAATCGTGCAGCGCACCCCCAAAATTCGCTGAACGTCATCCACAACCGGCACCGGCTGCGTCATCTGTTCCTGCCGCTCGAGCGCCGCCGCGCCGAATCGGAGTTGCGGCAGCGAGAGGGATATTTGCGCTTTGGTCATCTGTTCGACTGTGTCCCAGCGTATCGGAGCAAGCTCATCTGTGGCAGGAGCGCCGTAACGCTCGGTCATAATATATTCTGCCACCAGCAGCGCATTCTTCACCTTTTCTTGCAACTGGTCATTTTGAACGCGGCACAATTCTAACAACCCTTCGATCACGCGGGCGGCTTCCTTTTCCGCGACCTCTTTGGCCTGGCGGTCAGCCGTAAAATACCATCGCATATTGGCCGACGCCGCCAGACGGCTGGCGGCGAGCTTCGTGGTATCGAGGAGCGACTCCACCTGCTGCCAATCAGCGTCGAGGCCGAAGCGCATTTTTTCCATCGCTTCAGTGGTTAGCGCGTCATAGGAATCAGTAATGGTTGTCTGGGAAAAAACCGTAAATTCGTGCAGACTGAATCCTGCGATCAACGCGCCGGAAATCGCGATGAATCCGGCCATGCTGATAAGTAGTTTCGTTTTGATTGACCAGTGTTCGAACATAGGATTCTTTTTCCGATAACGTCTATTGTATTGGGGGCAGAATAGGATACGTATTGTTTGCGTTTTTGGGAAAAGTCAACTGATTTCTCTGAGAAATCATGAAGAACGGGCGAACAGGCAGCGCGCTAAAAATCGTTCGCGATTGAAAATAGGACTTTCGCCGGGCCGGTACGAGAAAAATCCGTTTCCTGCGCCACGTCTATGCGCAAGCTCATCAGGCCGAACGGCCCATTCACGGGGAGACGGACGCCAACGCCGTAGGCGGTTCGCACATCATCGAGGGACACCGCGTCATCTTCCCAGCCGACGCCCATATCTGCAAAGACCACGCCGCGCAGCATGTCCACCGGCAGAAGCGGAAAGCGATATTCCACGTTGCCTAAAAGGATGTTCGTTCCGATCAGATTTTTTTCGTCGTCGTCCATATCTTTTTCCAAACCCTGCCCTCGAAACGTCAATGGGCCGCCGACCTCGAAGACGCGGGCATTGTCGCCCATGCTGCTCACCGCCATCAATCGCAACGCGAACGCGCTGCGCCGGGTCAGATGGAAATATTGCCGACTTTCCGCCGTCAACGTCAGAAATGAGAGGTCTCCAACCGCAGGCCGCGCGCTGAAGCGGGTGCGATTTCCGTCAAGCGGCCCTAAATAGGTGTATAACGAGGTATCGCGGACATACGCAAGCGAGGGAACAATATAAAAAAAGTCTTCTTCTGGCTCTTGCAGGTCATTCGACGTGCGATTTCCTTCTGCCATCCATCCTTCCAGGCCGAATTCGAGCCGGGTAAATTTGCTGAACGGCCAGGAAAAATCGGCAGAAATCCCGCGTTCGACCGAAATATCGAAAACGTCATCTCCCATTGAAAACGTGCCATTGTCAGCAATGAATTGAACGCCGCGAATGGCATAATTCAAACGGTGGGCGCGATTGATATACGCCAGGACAAAATCGGATTCATCAAGGACTTCGGTCAAATTCACGGCGATATCCAGACTGTGATTCGAGAGCATATCCCCAAACGCCAAATATCCGACAAAATAGAACGATTTCGTGCTGCCCGCCCCGCCAAACAGGAGATACTCAGGGCGAAGCCTGGCCGTATATCGTTTGGTTTCGATGGTTTCATTCGTGGAAAAGAGTGGGCTGTTCCAATCTTTTTTCGCAACGGAGTCTTTCGATGTTGTTGAGATGCCCGCTGTGTGCTGGGCATCTTCGTCAAAGCCGACTTCGGCCTGATAGTCGCGATAGGTTTGCATGATTTGTTCAAGCGCAAACACGTCCCAGCCTTTTTTAGAAAATCCTGAAAACAGCAAGCGGTCTGACGTTCGCGCCCACATCAACGCCGGATTATCTTCAGTCAAACCGACGACGCCAGTGTTCGCATTCACGATCTGCCGAATGGCTTCAGGACGAAAACGACGGCGATTGTTCGGATCTGTTTGCAATGTCATCATATACAGATTACATACGCCGGATTCGTCGGAGATGAAGGCCAGCGCGCTGCCATCCGGCGACCAGACCGGCGTAAATTCATTGGCCGGCGTATCAGTCAGCAAATAGGTGCCGCCACTATTCACGTCATAGATAGCCAAATCGGACGTCCCGAATTGTAATTTGTCAAGGTCGGAAAAGCGTCCGGCATCCGTTGCATACGCGATTGACGCGCCATCCGGCGACCATGCCGGATGACGGTTCGAATACAGATCGTTGGTGAATTGCGTCATCTCTTCTGTCTCGATATTGATGGCAAACAGGTCTTCCTGTCCGTCTTTCGTCCCGGTAAATGCGATGATATTTCGAATCGGCGACCAGGCTAAAAAGCTGATACTGCTGACGTTCGGCGTGAGTTTTTTAATGATTTTGCGTGTATGAATGTTCTGGAGGTAAATCGCGTTTTCTCCCCCGGCTTTGGCATTGAACGCAATCTGCTCGCTGTCCGGCGACCAGGTGAGCGATGTATTCAGATAACGCAGTGATTCGAATGTTCCCGCTCGTTCGCCTTCGACTAATTTGCTCAGGATTTCGCCGGTTTCCGCCGATGCCAGATAGATGGTGCGATAGAAATTGCGATCCGACACAAAGACCACAAACTTCCCGTTGGGCGAAATTGCCGGAAGAATGTTCAGCGCAAATTTTTTTTCTTCATGTTTGATTAAGACATTCGCCTGTTCTTCAAGCGGGCGTTGACCGGAATGAGGCACGGCAGCGTACGTCTTCATCACGTCGTCTCGCCAGCCCGTATAAATCTCTTTCCAGGTCATCTCCGTCGCAGTTTCGATCATGTCGTCCCAACTTTGTTCTTCGGCCAAACCTCGCAACAATTGGGAAATAATCTGCTCGCCGTGTTTTTTGACAATATACTGCCACAGCGATTGCCCGAAACGGTACACGCGAATATCCTGCATCCGTTCGACCTCGCCAGGTTTTGGCAGAGAGTCGCGCTCCACGCCGTCTCGCAGCCACATCGTCGTCAACGGATTGTCGTATTCCGACAAATATTCCGCCATGCCTTCTATGAACCAGAGCGGAAGATACATCCCAGACGAAAATGCGCCGAATCCCGACCTGCCGCCGCTTAATATGTCAAATTGAAAAGCGTGGGTCAACTCATGCACTAAGACATGGTTGAAGCTGCGATACGATCCTAAAAATGGGATGACGATCCGGCCTTTCAGGCTTTCCGTGACGCCGCCGATTCCTTCGTCCAACAACCCGGCAACGACTTCGGTCTGCTGAAAATCGTCGGAAGAGGCGTAAATAATCAGAGGAATCTTATGATTGAAGTCATGGTGCAGGGTTGTCGAAAGGTAGGCATACGCGCGTTCAGCCATTTTGAGGCTGTTTTCGGCCAGACGCTCTTCGCCTTCGTAGAAATAGAGCATGAAATGAGGCGTTTCTCGCGTGCCCCATCGGAACGCCTTATAATGGACTTTATTTTTGCCGAATCGGGGATTCAACACTTGCGCAGAAAGCCGTGAAGGCGCATTCAGATTCAGCAGAATAAGAAGAACTACCACAAAAATTTTGCGTATATGTTTGACAGAGATCACAGATCGCTCCTGACAATTCTCATGTTTATGAAAGACTCATCTAAGATGAACGACACGAATTACGTATGAATTTTTAAACGCGCACTGTCAAGCGAAACCGCTCTTGATTTTCTGTCATTGGACGAATTCAGCATGAACGAGTTCATTTTTTTTCAAAAAAATGCCAAAATCGCGTGATTTCCCCTTCAAATCAACAAAGTCATATCTTATTGATAATAAACAGCTTAGAGATATGGCATTTCTGAAAAGCCTGCTACATCGGCCTCTTCGCAGAAAAAAATGAAAAATTACATCACATTTCTGTTGACGTTAAAAAAGACTTTTGCTATACTACGTCACGTCAGAATAAGGAGTCAGATGCGTGTCTTGGAATGTCTGACTTCGCGAGAGTCAGAAAGAACATGTTGTTCATCTTCAGTCAGAATCATCGTCTAACAGCAACGTTATTACAGGGAGGAGTATTATCATGAACAAAGATTCCTTAATTGGAGCCATGGCTGAAAAATCAGGATTGACCAGAAAAGATTGTGAAAGTGCACTGAATGCTTTCGTGGACGGCGTGAGCGATGCGTTAACGAAAAAAGAAAAAGTCACGTTAATCGGCTTTGGCACATTTTCTGTTGTCACGCGGAAAGCACGTACCGGCCGTAACCCCAGCACCAAAAAACCGATGGAAATTCCGGCAAAAGACGTGCCGAAATTCAGTCCTGGCACGAGCCTGAAAGAAAAAATCGGCGGAAAGTAACCTGCCTGACGTTGCTTCGAAAGGCTGCGGATGCTGTCGTTGTCGAGCAAACGGTGAGTTGTAGAACAACAAGAGTTGTTACAACCGGAAGGAAAAAGTTGCAAAGTGGCCTTCTTTACACGCCCATTTTATTAGGCAATTAGCGCCGACGGCGTGTAAAGAACCACTGTGTCGCTTTTATTGGTCACGTGGAACAGGAACGCGAAGGTTCGGTGTCGGTGAAAGATGATGGCTCGATGAAAGATATGGTGCGTTTCATTGCAGAAGCTTTGGCAGATGAGCCGGAACACGTCGAAGTCATTGAAATTCAAGGAAGTCATAGCACTATTGTGGAATTGAAAGTTTCAGAACGTGACCGTGGCAAGATTATCGGTCGTCAGGGCAGAACGGCGGATGCCATACGTACCCTCCTCAAAGCAGCCGGCAGAAAAATGGGGAAAACATATATTTTAGAAATTATTGATTAGCCATTGCTTCGTCAGGTTGTGAACAAAGCTGTTTTATGCGTTGATGCCACGGGGGCAGGAGTTATGATACCTCCCCCGCAGAGATTCATCTGGCGTGATCTGCTTGACTGTTCTCCTCTCCCTGAGTTAACTGTTGTAGCAGGCGAAGAATATCAGGGATATGAAATGGTTTTGCAAGAAAGAGTTTGACCCCCAATCGAAACAGTTCCCGCCGAATATGTTCATAGTTATTCCCGCTCATCACGACAATATTGGCATAAGGATTCATCCGTAAAATATTCTTGATGGCTTCGATGCCATTCATATCTGGCATGGAAATGTCAATCGCCACAATATCAGGCAATTGATCCGCATAGAGAACCATCGCTTGCGCGCCTGTTGACGCGGTTCCAACGACTTTCCCGCCCATCATCGCCACGATTTCGCAAAACATTTCTACGACGATCTGCGTATCATCCACCACAATGTAGCGCAACGTTCGCGCCGGAGGCAGATGAAATCGAACGCGCGCCGGGTAATACATCTGATTCTCTGTAACAATCTCCTCTTCGAATGCTGACTGAGCGCGCATATCCTGCTGAACGAGGCCAGGATGAATTTGAGCCAGCAGATGCGTCACATACAGATCGTTGGCTGGGGGGGCGACGGATTTTTTGATCTGCGAGAACAATTCAAGACCGGAAATGATGCCGATGTAAAATAATTCATTCATCTGCATCGAATAGAGATTCTTTTGAAGCAGTGTCACCAACTCTTCTTTGTCAGTATCCAAAAGGTCAGAGAACACGGCGGCAGCCTTGCGAAGCGTCGAGTTCAGATATGCGGTCGCCTGTTCGATCCCTCGCAGACAGGCCACTAATATGTCAGGTTCGCGCTGAATATGCTCCTCGAATGTCACGAGCAAGCTTTGCCCCGTCAACCAGTTGACACGCCCTTCATGTCCCGGAATATACGAATATAAGCCGGAGAAATAGCGCGTTCCCCCCATGTAACATGCCTGGCTCGTCCAGGGTTCCCAACAGGCGACCGCATCAATCTCATGATTGGCAAAGAGTTCCAATTGTTCTATCGGCGAGGCATTTACCATGCTGATTTTCGAGAGATCGAGCGCAAAATCTTTCGCCATATTGTGAAATGCAATTTCGACGAACGACCCCTGCGCGATGCCGATGCGGCGTCCTTCTAAGTCAGCAGGGAGGACGATCCCGCTTTCCGTTCGCACCACCAATTGATAAGAAGCCGAAATATCCGCTAAGGGCGAGATAATGCGAATCGGCAGCCCTTTTGCGCGCAACGTCAAAAAATGCGGAAGGGTCTGCGACCAGATGAACGGCCTGCCGGATGATTGCTCGAAGGCGTGAAGACAGCTTTCTTCAGATGGAAACAGCTTGCATTCCACCTGGAGTCCACATTGCTGAAAAAACTCCAAGCGTTTTGCCAGAACTAATTGCGCGGATGTGTGAATGTCTTTGACTCCCCAGGCAATAATTGACTGTGGCATAGGCGGTTCTATGATTTTTTCATCCCGCGCCAGATGCCCAAACCTCCCATCGCAACGGAAGGAAGGCTGGCACGAATCACATGTTGGATGCTTTCAAGATGAGGCTGCGTGTTGGTCAACAATTGCTGAATGATCTGCTGAAATCCGCCCCAATCAATGGCAATGACCCCGTAATGGCTCAACAGAATCAGGCCGCAATAGAGGCCGCCGATCACAAACGCCGCCGTTTTCGCGACAGCTCGGAGAAACGCTCCCAAGCAGAATCCTAAAAAGAAACTCAATCCGCCTTCAGTCAAATATGGCGCGACCGAGAAGGCAACGTTCTGCGCGTCACTGCCCTCATTCCGCAATTGCCGTTGTGGTTGAAATGCTGATCCCGTCGTATCAGGCAGCGCTTTGGCAGAATTCGGCGACAACGATCTCGATGACATCGGCATTGCCGTCTGCTCATGTACATATGCATAACCTCGAAGGCCGAGTCCGCACAAAAACAGTGCGAGTATAAATAAAAGCAGCCACCTGTCACTTCGTTTGCGTGGCTGCTGTTCCCCTTGTTGTTCTGCCATCCGTGCCTCCGTTCGAATAGATTGCGTAGTGTGCTGTCGTGGCGCTCACTGGCGGTTTGTTCGATTGCGATTCGTTGTTTTTCAACGATTTGAACATATTCGAGCATGAAATACGCCGAAGAGGTGAATATAACAAGACCCCACCCATGCAGATTGTCCCGATGACCAGATTTATATTGATAACCACCTGGTCAGTTCGCGTCGTCGTGCGCGCCCAATCTTTCAGCAACAAATATCCGACCAACATGGCGATGATCATCCCTAAAAACGGCGTGAATTCGCGGCAAGGATGATAGACCAGGACAATCACGACAAAAAAGAGGAAGAGATTGCGCGCGACGGGGAAATCCGCCCAATAAATAGCAAAGTTTTGGAGAATCATCGAAAGCGACGGAAGCGTGATAATGGTTTTGCCGTTTTCGCGGCGCAGATTTTGTTCCGTATCCGGGGACATCAAGCCCTCATCGCCAACCGTGACCCATATATGCCGGACATTACCCGCCAATGTGGCGTTGGAAAATCCGCGCGAACGGAGAATGCTGACCGCTAAGACCGCGCGCCCGTCGCAATCTTCCTGCTTTCTCTGCCAGACGTGTTCGGCGGTCGGCCAATAGTCCAAATTCCTCCAGTTATCCCAATCATACGCATACGGAATCTTTTCATACACATAGCGCTGCACGGTCATGAATTCATCATGCTTCGTCGCCTTCGGAGGCAGCCGCGCGTCAATGTCGCGATTAATGGCGTCGAGTCCGACGAAGTCGGTCTGAATAAGGCTCTCGACATCGGCATAATTGGACAATTGTTTGACAAACAACCATAGATTGGGATTTAACACGAAAAATAGCACCACGACAAACAGCGAACATTTTAACAACCATCTCCAATAACATTTGAGTTGCGCTGCTGCTTCCCACATCATCCAAAATTTCTGCATCATGCCACCTGCATTTTAGATATGTTAAACACGATTTTCCCCGCCGTTGCAAAAAACACGAAACATCTATCTGCATTAAAGCGTCGTTGCGCTTCTGTCAAGAACTCTATCCGAAAAAATGAAAAAGGCGCGCGGTTTCTACTACGATAGGCAGAAAGAAGGATTTCACGCGATCCGTACTTTTTGATTGACATTTGCAAACATACGCGCTATTCTTATGCACATTCGACAGAAACACAAGTATGTCAGGAAAACGTGCCTGACAGAAAAATATGATGATGAAATCGCATCGTTTAAGGAGCAATTCGATGAAGCATATACGCAATGTTTGTTTGATATGTACCTGCTGTCTTTGGGCGACGATGGCGCTCATCGCCTCTTCTGCGAACGCCCAGCAGATGATGTCCGTAAAAAATCCACAGGTCAATCTGCGCGAAGAACCAACGACAACGACCGATAATGTGATTGCCACGATTCCGCAGGATACGCTTGTTGAAGTGTTGACGCGGCAGGGCGCATGGTATAAAGTGCGCATTGCCGGCGGGCGGATGGGCTGGATTTCCGAATGGGGACTGAAGCCCGCAACGAAGACTTCGCCTGAAATGATCGAACCTGTTGTCGCTGAACCGGACACATTGCCAGAACCGGAGCAGGAGAACTCGCGCCAACTGCGTGAAGAGCCTCAGAAAGAGGCGATGTCAAGGATTCAGGGTGGCTCGACAGACAATATGATTTTGATCCCGGCAGGTACGGCGATTATTGGAAGCGATCAGAAAGAGATTGACCGCCTGCTTCGTCAGGAGCATGTTTCGCGGGATATGGTGTTAGATGAACAACCTCGCAAAACCGTGTCGTTATCAGCATTTTATCTCGACCGGTATGAAGTGACGAATGCCGATTATAAAAAATTTGTGGAGGCCACACGCTATCAACCGCCACTCAACTGGCAGGACGGCATGTATCCGCCCGGCGCAGAACGTCATCCGGTGACATTCGTGTCGTGGAGCGATGCGCAGGCCTATGCGACATGGGCGGGAAAACGTCTGCCGACCGCCGAAGAGTGGGAATTCGCCGCGCGAGGAGCGCGAGGGCAGTTGTATCCCTGGGGCAATACGTTTGACACTCAGCGCGTCAATGTCAATAACGTCAGTCAAGGCGTTGCGCCGGTCGGAACGTTTCAGGACGATCTCAGTCCGCATCAGATTTACGATATGGGCGGGAATGTCATCGAATGGACTCAATCGCCGTATCAAGGCGATGCGGCGTTTTATGTTTTAAAAGGCGGCGCATGGAGTGGGAAACGTTTTGAGGCGCGGGGGGCGAATAACACACCTGGCGAAGAAATCTATCAACTCAGTCATATCGGCTTTCGATGCGCGAAAGACGCCAATCAATAACGCGAAGGGTGGGCATGACGCCCACCCATATTATCTGAATAACTTGCTGACCGAATCTCCGTTATGAATCCGCATGATCGCGTCGCCAAGGAGCGGCGCGACGGATAAGACTTTGAACTTCTCATACTGACTCTGTTTTCCGCCCAACGGGATCGTATTCGTCACCACTAACTCGTCAAGCTCGATCTGATGCAGCCGTTCGACAGCTCGCCCGCTTAACACCGGATGCACCGCCGCTGCTGAGACGCTTCTGACGCCATACCGTTTTAAAAATTGCACCGCTTCGAACAATGTTCCGCCCGAGGCGATTTCATCATCAATAATGAGCGCATCCTTCCCTTGCACATCGCCGATCAGATGCACCGCCCGCGCTTTCTCATCATCGCCGTCGCGCCGTTTATCAATAATGGCAATCGGCAGATTCAACCGATTGGCATACCGTCCGATACTTTTCGATTCCCCCACATCGCCAGCGACAAGCACCGCGTTGCTCAAATCCTTGTTTCGAAAATAATCGCAAATCAAAGGCGCGGCGATTAATTGATCAATCGGTACATGAAAAAATCCCTGGATTTGCGGGGAATGCAAATCCATCGTCAGGACTCTGTGCGCGCCGGCAGTTTGTAATAAATCCGCCATCAACCGCGCCGTAATCGAAATGCGCGGCTTATCCTTTTTATCCGACCGCGCATACGGAAAATACGGAATGACGGCCGTAATCCGTTCTGCGGAAGCGTACCGCAAGGCATCAATCATGATCAGCATTTCCATGATGCCTTCATTGACCGGCGGGCAGGACGTTTGCACGACAAACACATCAGAGCCGCGAACGTTTTCCAGCAAGCGCACCATAATGTTTTCATTGCTGAATTTGATAATTTCCGACGCGCCTAACGGAATTTCATTATATTCGCAAATCGCCTTCGCTAATTCAGGATGAGAACTCCCTGAAAAAATCTTTAACTCGCGTCTCATACTCTATAATCTCCCGATAATAAGGCTAACCTCTCATTTCACACCCGCCTTACTGTACAAATGAAAACGAAAAATTCTGTCAAACAAAAATTATGAAAATTTGACATCTGCCAAGAAAAGTTGTCAATTACAAGCAGGCACGGATTGTAAATCACATTTTACATTTGACAACTTTTTCAGGAAATGATATATTGACGTGATTTCCTTATATTTTATGGTTTTCAAGTAGAATGCGTTTTCGTGCTCTTCTGAAATAAATGCAATAAACCATTTTGCCATTTGAGAATCTTACTATACAACAAGGATGCAAGCATTCATGAATGTTCATGACCTTGAGCGGCAGTTTCGAGAACAGATAGCGGGATGCTTTCGTCTTATGCGGCGAGTATGGATTCCTGGCGTGTGCGTTGTTCTGAGTGTGATGATGGCTGGTGGAGTGGCATTCTATATGCGAACCTCGTCGAGGTTCGAGATTTCCAAAATCGGCATTCGCGGACATGCCCGCTTAACGCCGCAGGCCATTGTCGAGCATCTCAACCTCCCTCGTCATACCAACATTTTCCGCGTACAATTGAACGATGTCCAACAAAAAGTGGAATCGCTGCCCTGGATTCGCCAGGCGAAAGTCTATCGCCAGTTTCCGAATAAACTCAGCATTACTGTCACGGAACGCGAACCGTTTGCGCTCGTGAAATTGGATGAATTGTATTTAATTGATCGTGACGGAGTGATCTTAGGCTCATTAGCATCCGGCAGCGCGATTCGTCTGCCGATTATCACAGGCGCATTGCTTGCGCAACTCGGTGAACAGGGGGCGTCTCCCCAATTGCAAGAGGCATTTCGAGCGCTTGATGAGGTGATGCGGCATCCGCTGTTGCAGCATGTGCGAAAAATTCGACTTGAATGCCTGGAAAATGTCGTCTTTCTCATTTCGGATACCTCACCCGAAATTCGACTCTCCCTGAAAACCTATCAACACGGGTTACAACGGCTGGAAAAGATTTATGCGGATATGCAGAAAGAGACGCTTGCCTCTATTGATTTGCGGTTCGAAAAACGCATTATTGTTACCCAGCATAACCGCTCATCATCGTAAAAAAGTATGTTCTTTCAATCTTTTTATTTGACAGGAATAAGAGATAAATCTCGATATAGCGGACACATGACACATAGACGCTGTTACGGCGATTGGATACGCGGATAATTTAGGAAAAGGTGGTGAAGAGAATTGGCTGCGAAAGAAGGAACGATCATTGCGGGTTTAGATGTCGGGACGACGAAGATTTGCGCCATTGTTGGCGAAGTCAGCGACGAACAACGAATTGATATTATTGGCATCGGCAGTTCCCCGTCGCGCGGTTTGCGTAAGGGGGTGGTTGTCAATATCGAAGGCACGGTCAAATCTATTGAAAAAGCGGTAAAAGAAGCCGAGTTAATGGCAGGCGTTGATTTGAACAGCGTGTTTGTCGGCATCGCTGGAAGCCACATTAAAGGCATTAATAGTCGCGGCGTGGTCGCCGTCTCTGGAAAAAATAAAGAAATTACGAAACATGACGTGAATCGGGCGATTGACGCCGCTCGCGCCGTTGCAATTCCGGTAGATCGGGAAGTCCTGCATATCCTTCCTCAAGAATATATTATTGACGAGCAGGATGGAATTATCGATCCCTATGGCATGTCGGGCGTCCGCCTGGAAGTGGAAGTGCATATCATTACCGCCGCCGTGACATCCGCTCAGAATCTTGTCAAAAGCGTCAACCGCGCTGGACTTGAAATCGAAGACATCGTGTTGGAACAATTCGCATCGAGCAAAGCCGTGCTCTCCCCCCAGGAAAAAGAATTAGGGGTGGTCATGATTGATATCGGGGGAGGTACGACCGATGTGATCGTGTATATTAACGGGAAAGTCCGCCACACCTCGGTGCTGGGGTTAGGCGGCAACCATGTCACAAATGACATCGCTGTCGGGCTGCGAACACCGACCAGCGAAGCGGAGCGGATCAAATGCCGGTATGGCTGCGCCAGTTCTGAATTAGTCGAAGAAGACGAGACGATTGAAGTGCCGAGCATTGGCGGACGGAAACCGCGCGTGCTGTCGCGGCAAGTGCTGAGTGAAATTATTGAGCCGCGCATGGAAGAGATTTTTACGTTAGTAAAAAATGACCTCAAACAAATTAATTATGATGAAAACCTCTTAGCTGCCGGGATTGTCGTGACAGGAGGAGCGTCTATTATGAAAGGCGTCCCGGAATTGGCGGAGCGTATTTTCGATTTACCGGTTCGCCGAGGGATGCCGACGAACATCGGCGGCTTGATTGATGTGGTGAACAGCCCGATTTATTCGACAGGAGTCGGGCTTGTCCAGTATGGAATGGAATTCGATTCCGCTGGACGATTTCAAAAATCACATGATGATCATATTTTTCCAAGAATTCTTACCCGCATGAAACAGTGGTTCAAAGAATTCTTTTAGAGGGTCAACGAGTATGAGCGAAAAAAGCATGATACGTCAA
Source organism: uncultured Candidatus Moduliflexus sp. (assembly GCA_964602655.1). Lineage (GTDB taxonomy): Bacteria > Moduliflexota > Moduliflexia > Moduliflexales > Moduliflexaceae > Moduliflexus. The sequence continues at coordinate 9,747 of CAZRSF010000049.1, read as the reverse complement.
CACGCTGAAAAAGGCGACCGGAAGGGGGACCGTTCTTCTTTGTTACGCGTGACGGAAGGGGATGAAAATATGGCAATTACCTCAGCAGCAACGGGATTTATTGACGATAGCGGCACGAAAGCGCGTTTGAAAGTGATTGGAGTCGGCGGCGGCGGCGGAAACGCCGTCAATCGGATGATTGCAGCCGGTTTGGGTGGCGTCACGTTTATTACGGCCAATACGGATGTGCAAGCCCTGCGGCAAAGTCAAGCGCCTTTGAAATATCAGTTAGGCGCGAAATTGACCAAAGGTTTGGGCGCAGGCTCAACCCCGGAAGTCGGCAGAAAAGCGGCGCAAGAAGATGAAGACATGATCACTGAAATGGTGCAGGATGCGGAAATGGTCTTTATCACCGCTGGAATGGGCGGCGGTACAGGCACAGGCGCTGCTCCGGTGATTGCTGAGAAAGCGAAAGAACTCGGCGCGCTGACGGTTGCCGTCGTCACCAAGCCGTTTTTGTTCGAAGGAAGCTATCGTTCCCGCCAGGCTGAAATGGGGTTAGCGGAATTGAACGATGTGGTTGACACGCTGATTACTATTCCCAATCAACGTCTGCTCAGCATGGTCAGTAAACAGACCTCCATGCTGGATGCCTTTTTCCTTGCTGATGATGTATTGACCCAGGCCGTGCAAGGCATTTCCGATCTGATTATGATTCCTGGCCTGATCAACCTCGATTTTGCCGATGTCAAAACCATTATGGCCGATATGGGCGTCGCCTTGATGGGCGCAGCGATTGCCACCGGCGATCAACGCGCAATCGAAGCCGCAAACAAAGCCGTCTCCAGTCCGTTGTTAGACGATATTTCGATTGACGGCGCGCGCGGCGTCTTGATCAATATCACGGGCGGAAAGAATCTCGGCCTCCATGAAATCAGCGAAGCGGCCTCGATTATCCAGGAAGCGGCGCATCCGGATGCGAATATCATTTTTGGCGCAGTGATTGACGAAAATATGGGCGATGAGATTCGCGTAACCGTGATCGCGACCGGCTTCGATACCAAAGCAAAGATTGATAAAGAACGCATGGAACGGCAGCTTGGCACGGAACGGGCGCCGGTGTATCGCAAATTGGAACGGCCATCGCAGCCGCCGCAGCAGAAATCGTATGTCTCTCCCTTCAGGAAAAAGGTCGAACCGATCAGCGGCGATTTTGTGATCGAAAACGATCTCGATGTGCCGACCTTTATTCGCAAGAAGGTAGATTAAGGAATAATGCCGTAGAGACGCACGGCTGTGCGTCTCTACGGAATTTCTGCGTGAATTATCGCATTCGTCAGGATTTTGACACCAAACTGCACGGGGAAATCGGGACAATCTCTCAACTCCGGCATGATAAAACGACGATTGTCCTGACCTATCCGAACACGTATGCAGTAGGGATGTCGAATCTCGGATTTCAAACAATCTACGGATTGTTGAATGAATGCGATAATGTTTGCTGCGAACGCGCATTTTTGCCAGATGCTCCCCTGCTTCCGCTCTATAGGCAAACACATGCGCCGCTTTGCTCACTCGAATCGAAAACGTCATTTACGGATGCCGATATTGTGGCGTTTTCGATTTCCTTCGAAAACGATTATCTCCATCTGCTCGACATTCTCGAACTTGCCCACATTCCGCTGAAAGCGGAAGACCGCAACGACTATCACCCGCTTATCATTGCCGGCGGAGCGATTACCACCATCAATCCCGAACCGTTAGCGCTGTTTGTTGATGCCTTTATTCTTGGCGATGGCGAAGAAATTGTCCCGCAATTTGTGGACACATATCAACAGTATGCGCCAACCTGTCCGAAACAGGCGTTATTAAAGCATCTTGCCGCCATTCCTGGCGTCTATGTTCCCTCGCTTTATGATGTGACCTATCGCGAAAACGGCGCGATTGCTGCGATCACGCCAATTGGCGAAGCGCCGCCTCTCCTCGCGACCTGCCCGCTGGCCGATCTTGACGCATTCCCGGCCTATTCTCGCATATTAACCGAGCAAACCGAATTCGGCGACATGTTTTTAATCCAATTGACGCGCGGTTGCCCGTATCAATGCAGGTTTTGCCATACCGGCTATACGCAGCGGCCTCTTCGACATCTTTCGTTCGAAACCGCAACGCGCCTCATTGAACATGGCTTGCAATTTCGCAAAAAAATCGGCTTAGTCAGCCCGGCGGTCGCCGATTATCCCCATTTCGAAGCGTTATATGATTTCATTTTAGAACGCGGCGGAAGCGTCACTGTCTCATCTCTTCGTATCAGCGCATGCGCGAACACCGATATTTTAGAGCGACTGTCCCGCGCGGGACAACGCACGATTACCCTTGCGCCAGAGGCCGGAACAGAACGATTGCGAAAAATCATACGAAAAAACTTGTCAAACGAATTGTTCTATGCCACGATTGAACGTATTGCATTGGCAGGAATTCCCAACATCAAACTCTATTTTTTGATTGGGATTCCCTCAGAAACAGATGACGACATTGAGGCGTTAATCAACGTCTGCCGACAGTGCCGCGACATCATGGTGCAGACGATGAAAAGCAGCGGAAGGGTTGGGACAATCACGATCAGCGTGAATCCGTGTATTCCCAAACCGTCCACGCCGTTGCAATGGTGCGGCATGGCGACAGAACGGGAACTGAAACAGAAATTGCAGCGCATTACACGCGCATTCGCTCGTATCGGGAATGTGGAACTGATTGCCGAATCGCCGCGCATGGCTGTATGGCAAGGAATTTTAGCCAGAGGCGACCGCAAAATCGGAGACGTATTGCTGCAGACAAAATCGTATCAAGGGGATTGGAAGAAGGCGTTTCGGCAATTGCAACTGTCGCCTGAATTTTATAGCTATCGGGAACGAGACGCAGAAGAACAGTTTCCCTGGCAACATCTTCAGGTCGGTCAGTCGCAGCAACAATTATTCGAGGAATATCAACAGCTTTTTACAGGAGTCGGTAGAGGAACGGCGTTCCCGTCGCTCTGCTGAAAACAACGTATGCACAGACGCTATAGCCATGCTTGTGCGCTCGTGTTGACTATGAGCGTATTGGCGTTGTCATCGTGTTCGCTGTCTCAGTTGCTCACCAGGCATCAGGAGACAAGTCGATCACAAATGCCAGCGGAACCAGTTTATGTTCAACAGCAGCGCAATGGAGTCGCCATTTATTATCCGCGTTCGGGGCAGCCGATTATGAGCGCGCAGCCGCAACAAGGGGTCTTGATTCAGGGTAATGGAACGCGGCTCGATGATCCGCAATCAACAGGAGAGAGCTTTGTATTGCAGGTCGAAAACTCATTAGCAGAGGCCGAAGCGCTGGTCTCTTCGGGAGAAGCCCGCTTGCGGGAAGGGAACTTGAGGGATGCCGTGCGGGAATTCGAACGGGCGCGGATTCTGATCGAACAGGAGCTTGATCCCGCGCTATCGCACATTGATCGTCAGACGCAGATTCAGGGCGGCGTCGGGATTCTTTCGACGTCTCAAATTCAGGGCGTCAGCGGAGAACGCGCCGACCTCATAGATCGCATCAACGAGGCGTATGACTTGCGCGGCGCGTCAGGTCAGCAGGAAGAGCTTGATAAACTCAATAAGCTGCGTCAGGAAGACCGTTTCCAGCTCACGCCGGTTTCCTCTGCGCCATCAGCCGGGAATTCGCGCCTCATGCCGGTCGAACGTCCGAATCAATCGCCTCAGCAGATAACGCCGGTAATTCCCGCGCCGTCTCAAGTATGGAACTGGCAAGACGAATTTTCTGGCGATGTCGAGCGGAACATTCGGATATTTCAACAGCGGCAAGCTGATTTCGAACAATGCCTGCTGCGAGCTGATCAATATTTTCCGCAAGTCGTTTCTATTCTCCGTTCGTATGGCGTCCCGCCGGAAATCGCCTATATTGCGCTGATCGAAAGCGGATTTCAACCGAATGCGCGCTCTTCGTCAGGGCGGGCGGGTTTATGGCAGCTTTCCGCCTCCACTGCGCGGCAATACGGATTGCGAACCTCTTCCGGCAGAGACGAACGTCTCTCCGTCGAAGCCTCGACCCATGCGTTTGCCAGATACATGTCCTCGTTATATCAGAGCGCCGGAAGTTGGCAGTTAGCCGTGATGAAGCATTCGCCCCAGCAAGATTATCTCTCAAAATTCGTTGCGGCGATGACAATCGCCAGCGATCCTCAAACGTACGGTTTTCGAGTGAATGCGCCCAATATCTCAGGCTATACGAATATGTCCTGGACGCAAGGCATGTCCGGTCAATCAACGCAATTTCCCGACTCCCGTTCACAGCGAACCGAGATGTTAGAACCGCCGGCGTCAACCTTATATTAGAAAAAATTCCTGCCAGACACCCTGAAGGTGTCTGGCAGGTTTGACGATGAAACCCATAGACGAAACATCCTACACGATTTCAGATTTCACCAAACACTACTATCTTCCGGCGCGTCCTTATGGTTACGCGCTCTTCCGGCTCTATTTCCGTTTGCGCGCCGTAGGCGTCGAACATATCCCGGCTTCAGGGCCGGTCGTGCTGGTGCCGAATCATAGCAGTTTCATGGACCCGCCGCTATTGTCGGCAGTCGTGCCGCGCGTGATTTATTTTCTGATGCTGCATCACCATTTTTATCATCCCCGTTTTCACTGGCTGTTCAAACGCCTTCCCTGCATTCCGGTCAAACGTTCAGGCGCAAGCATGTCGGCCATGAAATTGTGCCTTGATGCGTTGGAACACGAACAAATATTATGCGTCTTCCCGGAAGGCGGGATCAGTGAGGAACACAAAGCGAAAGGATTGCGGCACGGCGCGGCAGTCATGGCGATGAAAACCCGCGCGCCGATTGTGCCTGTCGCGTTGCAAGGCGTTTCCGCCGCGTTGCCGTTGGGAAAAATCTTCCCGCGTCCGCGTCCGATTATCATCAGATTCGGCGAACCGATTGCCGCACCCGACGGCGACCCTCGCGATAAAGATCAACTTCAGCGCATAACCGAAGAGATCATGGCGCGTATCCATGCGTTGCGACAAGACGGTTCGTAAAATCGCAGCGGATATGCTCGGTTTATGGCCTAATTCATGGGGTATTTCAGAAAAGGCTTGACATTTTTCGCTCGAATGCAATCGTGACAAGTTGCGCGACGTTGTAAAAAAGATTCTTTTCACGCGCACTCGACTGTCAATAACTCAAAAAAAGAGAGGTAATGTACTATGTTTCGATTTGATTTGATTGCTCAGGCAATAGAAAAAGAACCGAATAAATTTTTATTAGTTCATTTATTGTCCAAACGCATGCACCAGATCGTTGATGGCGCACAGCCATTGACTTCCAAACATGTGGCTCCGGTCAATATTGCATTACAAGAATTTTTGGATGGAAGTATCGGATTAAAAGAAGAGGACGAAGAATAACACGAGAAACCGCATTCAGTAGTACGATAAACACACCCCAGCCGGAGAGACGTTGCGTCTCTCCGGCTGGTTTCGTTTCAGACCTTCACGATACGCCTGAACGTCAGAGGTCGTGATGTTTTCGAGTTGCATTTCATGGGAAATTCAGGTACTCGCCGTCATTCATTGAACGTGCTCCAACCGCGCTCGTAATAGGTCGAGAGGATCGGATGTTCTAAGCGATTGATGTCAGGTGTTTGCGCGGGCGGCAGAATGTCCTTTCCAAACGCAAACATCGCCCGCAGCGTATCATTGTTCAAAAAGCGAGTCTCCACCGAAATCGCAAGCTGTCGCGGATCGAAGGGACGTTTCACGGCCAGCACGAAGCCCCATTCTCCGAACGACGGAATATTGATATGGTACGGCGCGGGACGCGCGCTCGCTTCCGGCAGGTCCGGCGACTGGATGGACGCAATCGTCTCGACAATACACCAGAAGGCGTCACGGGCAAAAAACGGCGAGGTGGCTTGGGTGACAAAAACGCCGTTCGCGCGTAAACGCCGGACGCACAAACGATAGAAAGCGTCCGAATAGAGCTTCGAAAGCGCGTCATTATCGGGGTCTGGCAGGTCAATGAGAATCACATCGAACGAATCGCGGCTTTCTTCCACAAAACGCATGGCGTCGGTATTCACGATCTTGACCTTCGGCGAATTCAACGCGCCCTGATTCAGATAAAGCAATTCCGCCCGCGTTTGCCCTAACGCCGTCATGGCCGGGTCAATGTCAACCAGCGTGATGGTCTTTACGGACTCGTATTTCAAGACTTCGCGCGCGGCCATGCCGTCGCCGCCGCCGAGAATCAAGACATCCGCCGCCGGACGGCTCGCTTCCATCGCCGGAATAACGAGCGATTCGTGGTAGCGGGCTTCGTCAACCGAACTGAATTGAAGCTGTCCGTTGAGATAGAGCCGAATGTCGTCGCGCCAGCGCGTCAGGACGATGCGTTGATACAACGTGTCGTCGGTATAGATAATATCGTCTTGATAGAGCACGTCTTCGAGAAAGCCGACCCAGCGGGTCGAATAGGCGAAGGTCGCGAGCAGCAGGCAGGCGGCAAGCGCGATCTGCGCAACCAGCAGGCCGCGTTCGCGTTTGCGAAGCAGCGGAATTCCGACTGCCGCGACTGCGAGGTTCAAGAGGCCGAACACCACAGACGCCCGGCTGAGGCCGAGATACGGCAACACCACGAAGGGAAAGAGGATCGAGCCGATCAACGCACCGAGGTAATCCAGCGCTAAGACATGACTCAACGTTTCCGAGACGCCGCGCGCGGCCTGAAGCAAGCGGATGATAAGCGGAACTTCCAGGCCGATGAGCGCCCCTAATACGATGCAGAGCGTATAAAAAAAGACCGGGAATATCTCGTCGGCAAACGCGCTGACCGCAAACATCAGCATCGAACTGCATCCGCCGAGCAGCCCTAACCAGATTTCGACTTCGACAAACCGATATAACAGCCGCCGCTTGAAAAATTGCGCGAGAAACGCGCCTCCGCCCATTGCCGACAAAAACACGCCGATGACTAACGAAAACTGCGTCACCGCGTCGCCGAGGAGGTAGCTTGATACCGCCCCGGCGACGAGTTCGTACACTAACCCTGACGCGGACGCCAAAAAGACCGCGCCCAGGAGAATGACGCGGCCTGATGACGGAAGTTTGTCTTGTGTGTCACTCATGTCGTCAGCCTGAAATCGCCGCAGCGATGATGATTGCCAGGCCAAGAATCACCGATCCGATAATAATGGCCAACGACGTATTTTGATCTTCTTCGATCTCTTTGCGAATCGAAAACGGCGTGATTTTGTTGAAGATAAAAAATCCGATTCCAAAGACGACCATCCCCATAATCACATACACAATCGTTTCGAAAAATTGTATCAGTTGCGCGTCCATAGCATTTCCCTCACGTTGGTAAATTCCACGAATTAATGACCCCAGCCCTGCCAGGGTTCGAAACCCTGGCAGGGCTATTGACGATATATTGCCCCTATTTTCCGCCACGCAGCCCGCCGCCGTAGTGAGAACGGGTCGAGCCATAGTACGCGAAAAATCCGCCGCGTCGGTAGTTCACGCTCTCTTGCCGCAAATTGATGCCTTGCGGATGCGCAATATCGTCCGCGCCCCATCCGGCGAACGTGGCGACGGTTGCCAGCACAGTTCCTCCGATCAACAGAGGAATCAATAAAAATTTCAGACATCCCATACGCAATTTCTCCTTACCGTCCGATTCGCCGGCATTGCCAATAAACAGGTCAACGCAAGCGAATAATCCGACCGTTGTCAATCATCGTCGTCGTCATCGCTGTCGGCCTTCTTCCATTGTTCGCGAAGGACAAACGTTCCGATGAGCATGAGCACAGACATAATCGCCATCACCATCGAATAATGCGGCACTAACGAACCAGCATACACCTGAATCGTGACGCTGTGCGACGCCTGAGTCGCAGTCTCGGTTTCTCCGCTGTTGCTGACCGCATGTACCATCAACTTATAGGTTCCTTTTTGCGGGATTTTGATGTACGATGTGCTGCGGCGACTCCCCTCGCTCCAGGATTCGCCCCCCTCAGAGCCATGATAATAGGACATATCCGCGTCATCTACATGGATCAGCGAGTCTTCATTCCGAATCACGTCGCTGTCCGGTCGAATCACGCCGATGTCCAACGCCATCCAGGCATTGTCTAAGTTCGCGTCTGCCGTAATTTTGATGATGTCGCCATCCTTCCTCACGATAAAGGGTTCTGAGATGGTTTCTGCTGTCAATTCCTCCGCGGAGAACTGCTGCTGAAATACGCGCTTTCCCTGGGATGACGCCACCATATAGGCAAAACCATTGACCACAAGCGCGATTGTGATGACGACAAAGGCGAATGTGAATCCGCGACGAGCGCTCACGACATTATCCGCGCTGACGGCTCGCTGCGCCATTTTCCCGTCGCCTGCCGCTTTCTGAAAATCTGGCTTGCCGAGCGCCTGCCGCACCTGCGCCAACGACAGGCTTTCGCCTTTGCCGTATTCGATTTCTCCCGCAATGCGTTGCGCTTCGTATTGTAGTTTCGGATTGGCCTTATTCAAAAACTCCGCATATTCCGCCTGATCGCCGATTTGCGCGATCCAGGGCAGCGCGCCGTCCACATAGACGAGTTCATACGTGCCTGTTCCATCTAACACCCATGTTTGCTCGTCATAGGTTTTCAGCGTATCGCCGCGCCGCTTGCTGAACGGGTCTTCGGCAGGCATGACATGCGTGTCTGTCGAAAGCGAATATTGCCCCTGATAGTCGTCTAACCAGAGCGTGCCGTGATACGGATTGTACAACAAATACTGGCGGGAGGCTTCGTTCTCGTCGTTATCTTCGATAAAAACCATGCGGGCGATGATTTCGTATCGCGCAGACTTATAACGAAATGAATCCCCGATCTTCAACGGAAATTCCCATTTCCGGTTCGCCCCTTTGCCGAGGACTTCCATCTCATCGCGAGACACATTCAGATGGCTGCCGCAATACTCACAGACGACTAATTCGCTCTGTTCATCCTTCACCGTCAGCCCAGCGCCACAATGCGGACACTGGATATTTTTCGGCGTGTAGGTCGGGCGTTTGCGTCCGCTGTTCAAGGCAAATCGTTCCTGTTCCATGATTTACCACTCTCCCGGTTCATCAAGTTTGAGTGAGGCATATTTGATCCAGCGCCCCAAAAAGACGGTGGGGGGATCATGATCGTATTCGATGCCAAGCGTGTATTGTCCGTCAGGCGTCGAACCGTCGGCAAAGGCGTATTTTTCGCCGCTTTGCATCTGAATCGGCAGATCGCCTTCAACGCCGAGACATTCGGCTTGTCCGACTTCTTCAATGATGTATGGCTTGTCGTTCATCGCAAGCCGCGTTCCGGGCGACAACCTGGAAAACGGCGGCACGTTCGGCGCGGGAAACGCTTTTTCGTAGGCGAATTCGTGATTGTCTTCCGTCAGCCAACCGATCTCGCCATTCTCGAATTCCAAAAACCATTCATCCCAGAAGCCTCTACCGAAACTGTAGCGCACGCGCCCTAACACGCAGAAGCGCTTATTGAGCAGCGAGCCGGTCGCCCCGCGAAACAAGCGGCTGAAGCCCTCCGGCAGAATAGACTGCTTGCCGGCATCGGCGATCTTTTCCTGATCCCAATAGACCGCGTTGCCGCAATATTCGCAGACAATCGTAATGACGCCGGGGTTGCGAATCGTTCGCCCCGCCCCGCAGGAGGGACAGTGAATTTCTTGCGCGTTCATACGCTTTTT
>CAZRSF010000048.1:0-48467 GCA_964602655.1 uncultured Candidatus Moduliflexus sp. | reverse complement strand
CATCTGAGCGCTCGGCAGAATCGGGGCGTCGTTCGCGTGAACGAGAATAATCGGGGCGATCCGAATCAAAACGGCGTGGACGCGGCGCATCTGAGCGTTCGGCGGAATCGGGGCGTCGTTCGCGTGAACGAGAATAATCGGGGCGATCCGAATCGAAACGGCGCGGACGCGGCGCATCTGAGCGCTCGGCGGAATCGGGGCGTCGTTCGCGTGAACGAGAATAATCGGGGCGATCCGAATCAAAGCGACGCGGACGCGGCGCATCTGAGCGCTCGGCAGAATCGGGGCGTCGTTCGCGTGAACGAGAATAATCGGGTCGATCCGAATCAAAACGGCGCGGACGCGGCGCGGCTGACCGCGATGAATCCGGTCGTCTCGAATCAGAGCGGAATGACTTCGGTCGCTCCGAGTCGAAGCGTTTCGTTTCGGAGCGAGGCTCGCGCAACGCTTCAGGGACATACGATACACGCGGTTTGATTTCACTCTGCTCTGCGGCCAGACGTTCCGTTTCCTCTGTCTGCGGCAACAAACGAATTCCGCCCTCGACCTGTTGTACCCGCTTCATTTTCAGCAGGCGTCCGAGCGCGCGTTTGAAGGCTTTTTTGCTGAGTTGCAAATGCCGTTTGATTGAGCCAGGATGGCTGTCGTCATTGATCGGCAACATGCCGTTACTGTCTTCCAGCGCTCGTAAAATCAACGTCACGTCATCTTCGATTTGTTTATAGGCGACTTGCCGAGGCGAAAGCGTCACTTTGCCATCTTCTCGCACAACGGCCACACGCAATTCCAATTGATCGCCCACATGGAGCGACGTAAAAAATTCGCTTTTCGGAATAAATCCGATATATTTGTTTTCCATCGCCACAAACGCGCCGAAATCAGGCTTGACCGAATACACGCTGCCTCGAACGATGTCATCCTTTTTAAATGGACTTTCGGCGAGCAGATATTGTTCGACATCCGTTGTCGCGCAAATCCGATCCTGTTTATCGAGATAGGCCGCGACCAAATAGCGTTTGCCCTCGCGCACGAGGGTTTTTTGTTCGCGAAATGGCAGGAATAAATCTTTTTCCAAACCCCAATCCAAAAACGCGCCGATGTCTGTAATCGCCGCGACTTTCAAGGTCGCTAACTCTCCAACTTGAATATAGGGCTTTTGGCGCGTGGCAATCGGGCGATCTTCGGAATCGCGGTAAATAAACACGTCAAGGACATCTCCGACCGTTGTATTCGGCGGCACTTGACTATTGGGGAGCAGGATGTCATCGAAGTCGTCGTCGGTTCCGGCGCTGAGATATGCGCCGATTGATACCAGTCTCGACACTGGCAGTGATTGAAATTTTCCAATCTGAATCATGAAATATTGGCCCTCAAGAGTTCCAGCGAATGTAAAAATGGAACGAATTAAGCGGTTTGCGACATAATAAAATCAGGAATTCGTTTGATTTTTTTTAATTCGTGGCTGTTCGAATGATGAAGAGATAGTGATTCCAACATGTGATACATTACAAACCCATCACGCCACAGCAGCGTCTGCGGTCAAGAAGAATCTGCGTTTGACGCAAAAATTATTTGCCGCGTTTCTCCTGTGGGGGACAAGAGGCGATAGGCGGTGTTCGCCACATCAAGATGATCGTCGTCAAGATTGTGCTGAAAGATGGAACGGCTGCCGTCGTTATCGCATCCGGCGAGCCAGCGCATGACGTCGCAGCGCACTGTCGCCGGATGCGGAGGGGCGGCATATTGGCGCATCTCAGTGATGGCGTTTGCCTCAAGCAGCAGAGATAACGCCTGACACGCATGGTGGGCGTCTTCGGCATTTCGACTGGCTTGCATGGCGCGAAGCAGCCCCTGTCGAATGTTCTCTCGCATATCGGCTGAGCGCCCCTGAAGAAATCGAACATACCGTGCATCGTCGCCATGCGTCGAAAACGCTTCCGCAAGTTTCCTGTCAAGCAGCGGCGAATCTTGTTCGAATACGGTGATCAACAACGCCAGACTCGCCTCGTCCGCCAGTTCCGCCAATGCTTCTACCGCCAGCAAATTGACCGCGCGTTTGGACGAATGAAGCGCGTCGCGCAGAATGCGCCCGTATTGTTCGAATCCGTACCGTTGCAGCAAACCTGCCGCGCGAAGCCGAATCGCCGGAGGATAGCCTAACAATGGGATGAGCAGGTCGCGGTCGGCTTCTTCGCCGACTGCGTTCACTAACGCCAGATACGGAAGAATCACTTCTTCGGTCGGGAACGCTGCAACGGCCTTTCGGGCAAACGGCAGGCAGCGCGAATGCGGCAGCCGCGCAAAGGTCTGCATCGCGCTTTGCGCAAACGACAGCGAATCGAAATGCTGCTCGGCCAGACGGAGCAGAAACGGAATCATATCCATCATGCCGAGATCGCCGCACAGCGCGATTAACTTCATTTGCGCATCCGGCGTTTCTTTGCGCAGACGCTCCATCAGAAAAACCGGCGACCGCCTTGATTCCGCCGTCATCACGCATTCTACGGCGGCATAACGCATGGCAGGATTCGGATGGTCAAGAAATTCCAACGCCGCCCAGACCGCGTCCATCTCGCCGATTGCGCCGAGCGTTCGCAGGGCGTGTTCCTGTACCAGTTCATGATCGCGGGTTAACAATGCCTCGACCTGATTCAGGCACGAACGATCCCGATAGGCGTGAATCGCTTGCAGCGTTTCGCGTAGAACCGCAGATTCATCGCTTTCGAGCAGGCGAGTAAAGTGTGGCGGCAATTGCTGCGAACGCCGGGCGGCAAGATATCGGATCACAGGAATCTGCACGGCAGGAATATCATACAGCAGCCGTTCGAATATCTCGCTCAACGGCTGCGATTCGTCAAGGCGATCAAGATGTTGCGCGGCAGCGGCGCGAAGGCGTTCATCCAGACTGTTCAACGCGCTGACAAATAACGCGGAAATTCTTCGATCAGACGTTTGACCCACTGTTTCAAGCACAAGCGCCTTCAATTCGACATCGGCGCGCGGTCGTGAGAATACGGACATCATGCGATCAACGCCATAACCGTCGTCGGCGTTCAGCCAGTAGGCGAGAATTTCGTGCCGCAACCAGTCGTCGCGCTGTTCGATGACAAGCTGCGCAAGCGCGGCGTCTATTTCCGTTGTCACCCGATAGTCGAGGCGAAGCTGCCTCATGGCCAAATATCGTTCCGTCTGATCCGGCAGATGCAACCGTCCGATCATCTCTTCCGTGAGAACGGGTTCGTTCTCTGATCGTTTTATCAAGGCACTTTCGGACATGGATGGCGGCAACGCATCAGGCTCGGTTGCTGCGAGCGGCAAGGCGCGCGTCACCGGAAACGCCTGGCGCACCATCGCCGCCTCGAAGAGATGCGGACGCAGATAGACCGGCTCGCGGCGATAGAATTCGACGCGTTGTTCGCTGTCGGCCTCATCGGGGAATTCGCACACGCGACGGCAATACTCGGCAATCACCAGATCGACGGAACGCGAGAGAATCCCCCAGAATTCCGCGTCATGAAACGCGCTGCTGATGCGTCCGTCCGCATTCTTCCAGGCAATGTCGGCGCAATGCGCCAGGGGCAACCCCACGATATCCGGCATGACGGACGGATCGCGCTGTTCCGCCTCCGCCAGAAACGCAAACGTGATGAGTGACGAGGTTCGGCGGCGCAGCGTGTTCAGCGTCTTTCGGTGGGACGCCGCGTTTGCGCTCCATTGGCACAGCAAGGCGAGTTCATTTTTCGCCGCCTTCGCAGGAAATTTCAACGGCAGGCGCAACAAACACGCGACGATTGCCGCGAACATTCGCGATGATTTATCCGCCGCCACGACGCAGCGACAATCCCACCCAAAAAGCTCGACGCATCGGAGAAAACGAGCGAGTGTCGCCACGACATGCCGGTCACTCACTGCGCCGGACGCCAGCAGCGGAATCGTGACGCCGTCATCGTCGGCACTACCGAGGCAGATCGCGCCGCAGCGGGCATACAGCAGTTCTCTGCCGCCGAATTCCTCACCGTCAGGGAACGCGCATTCTTTTAACGCCTGCCGCAAGGCGTCGGTTTCTCCCGGCGGCGTCTGCGCGGGCATTCGCGTTAACGCCTGCTGCGCAGTCTCTTGCGCCTCTTGATATTTGCCTGATTGTCGTAAGGCTTCTACAAGCTGGAGCAGCGTTTCACGGTCGTCGGGAGATTGCTGCGACATGCGGCGCAATATCGCAAGCGCTTCGGAGGTTTGCCCGGTTCGTTCGTAAAGATATGCCAAGCCCTGCCAGGCTATCGAAGAATCAGGAATCATCTGTAACACGGAATGAAATTTCTCCTCCGCCAGATCGTACCGACCCATTCGAAGGTGCATCATTGCGATTTCGCACAAAATTCCGGCCTCGTCGTCCGTGTCGCAGAAAAACAGTCCTTTGTAATAATGCGTGAGCGCGAGATCGAACTCCTGACGTTTGGCGTAGGCACGCCCTAAGCGTACATTTGGGAGCGAGGCTTCAGGCAGCAATTCGGCAGCCTCTGTAAATTTTCGAATCCCTTCGGATTCTTTGCCGCGCTGCATCAGGCGTTCGCCCTGCGTCAACAGGCGCTCCGCTCGTTGTTCTGGCGTGTCGTGATGGGAAAATCGAAACATGGCTCTCACCAAATGCAGCCCTCGCAATTTCGCAAGAAAAATTTTCAGGTTTTCTTTTTCAGGGCTGAAAAATCCTTGACACCAAACCCCATATTATATACTTGCCTTCACACGAATGTTTAGAAGGTTGTGGTCAAGAATATCTGTTTATGTAGGAGATTTATCGAAATTTATGGCAAATCATAAGTCAGCAATCAAAAAAACACGACAGGATGAAGTGCGGCGTTTACGAAATCGGATGTATAAAACCCGGTTTAAAAATGTGGCGAAAACGGTAGAAGCCGCAGTAGAAGAACAGAATAAAGATGCCGCGAAACTCGCGTTGCAGGAAGCTATTTCTGTTATTGATAAAATTGTGACCAAAGGGGTTATTCATAAGAATACCGCTGCTCGCAAAAAATCTCGTCTGTCCCACAAGGTCAACGTTCTGCTTGCCAGCGCATAATTTGCGTCACTCTTCAGAAACGGGAACCCCTCTTAAATAAGAGTGTTGGTTCCCTTTTTTTATTTTCCTCCTACCGATAGATCGCGCGCAATTCTTTTAAACAATTCGGCGATGTCGGAAAATTTTACACCACCGAAAATATCCTGATTTTCATTGGTTTTATAGGAATATCAGGAGATATTGACCGTTATATTTTCTTGCCCCTGTCGAGAATATTTACAGAGAACCCTGTTTCTTGTCAACGAGTGATGGCGATCTTACAATAGTTATATTCGTAATTGTTTGTAAATAAATCGTTTATCGTTTTATTTTTTGTGATGATCGCTGTGGCATGATCATTGCTAATAAACGTATGCAGTATAGCAGCAGAACATTATTATCCATTTTATTCATTAATTAAGAAGGAGTCGTTCGGTATGAAAAAGTTTACGATGGTTGGCATGTTAGTCGGTCTTCTTACATTAGGCGCTCTGTCTGCTCAGGCAGCTTCGTTAACCGCGATTTATGATTTCCGTGATCAGCTTGATGCGACGCAAACTTCGTTCGAAGGATTGGATTTTACGAATGACGGTACACTTTGGATTAGTAGTTCTCCGAATATATCAGGCTCTCAGCGCTTATTAAGCGTGGATTTGGCAAACGAAACCGTTCTCGGTTCTGCCAGTTATAATAACACCATTAATCCGACCGGTTTGGCAAGCGATGGCACGAATTTATTTTTCACAAGTAATTTGAAAAGTGTCGGTAATCTTCTGTATTCGAATGTTGCGCCATCAACAAGCACAGTCAATTTGCCGAAGTCTTCGAAGATATCTACCTTCTGGAATTTATCCACATGTAATGAAGCTGAAGGCGCGGCGTATCTGAACGGATTTATCTATGTGAGTTGCGAAGAGAGCAAAAATGTCGTCAAGATTGACCCTGCCACAGGAAAAGTCGTTGAAAAAATTAGTTTCGGCGTTAGCTTGCTTGGTTTAGGCGCAACCGACACATCGCTGATTATCGGCGATTACACGAATCATGCGCTTTTGATGTACGATGTAACGCAAGGCAAAGTCACTGAAACAATCAATCTGGCAGATTTATTTGTTGGCGCAGACAGCGATTACGCGAAACTGAACGGCGGAGAATACGAGGTGACGATTGCCGATAACGGCGACATTCGTTATATTCCAGACCCGGATGGTTTAGCGTATCGCAACGGCAAAATTTACATGACGTTCGAACATGATTTGCGCGTCTATGAAATCAGTACGATTGCCACGCCGGAACCAGCCACGTTGCTCTTACTTGGCATCGGCTTATTAGGGTTGGCGAAATGGCGCAAAATTTCCAAAAAGTAACGACAAGATAAAGAGTATCGCAAACAAAAAAGCCTGGCAATTTTGCCCGGCTTTTTTTGTTTTTCCAACCAGAGCCCTGTCAGGGTTCGAAACCCTGACAGGGCTTATACGACATAAAGGCTTGTCTATTTTTCAGCGGCTGTATTGTCTGGTCGTTTGATAAACGTAATAACGCTTGCGCCCCAACTTCCAGCCTCTTCCGGCGCAGCCGCGATGCTGGCGACATACGGATGACGCGATGCGACGGAACGCACAATATCGCGCTGTACGCCGATACCTTTCCCATGAATAATGCGCACTTCGGGAAATCCGGCTTCGTAGGCCGCGTCAAGATAATCGCTGACCAAATATTTAATATCATCCGGCGCAAACGGATGCAGATCAAGCACATCCTCAAGCGGCAATTCGACAACGTCCTGATTATCGTCCTGTTCGCGTGACATCATAGCAATAATGAGGAAAAGCTTGCGCCCCATTTGGGCGGCTCAAGCGTGAGTAATTCGGCAATCGTGGCAGCGACATCGGCAAAGGTCTGGCGAATGCCGAGATTGACGCCGGGGCGTAATGACGCGCCATACGCCAACAGCGGCACGTATTCTCTGGAATGATCGGTGCTCGGCGTCGTCGGATCGCAGCCATGATCCGCCGTGATAATCAGCAGATCGCCAGCGCGGGACGCCGCCAGCAATTCTGGCAGTCGCGCATCCGCATCGCGCAACGCCTGCGCATACCCTGCGACATTGTTGCGATGTCCGTAAAGCATGTCGAAATCGCACAAATTCGTAAAAATAATTCCATTGGTCTGCGAACGCATATATTCCAGCGTCGCGTCAACGCCCGCCATGTCGTCTGTCGTGTGCGTTCCACCAGTCACGCCCCGATTGGCAAAAATATTATCAATTTTGCCGACGAATGTGACGGGAAATCCTTGTGCTTTCGCTATATCGAGCATGGTAGGCAGATGCGGGATTCTGGAAAAATCTTTGCGACGCGACGTGCGGGTAAAATGTCCCGGCTGACCGATAAACGGGCGGGCAATCACGCGCCCGACGCCATGGGTTCCTTGCAGCATCTCACGCGCCTGCTCGCACATCCGATACAGTTGTTCAATCGGAATGACCTCTTCGTGCGCGGCGATCTGGAAGACGCTATCCGCCGAGGTATAGACAATCGGCTTGCCGGTGGCGAGATGCTCAGCCCCCAATTCATCGAGAATCTGCGTTCCTGAAGCAGGAATATTTCCCAGGATTCCGCGTCCGATACGCCGCGTGAATTCCGCGACCACATCCGCAGGAAATCCATTCGGGTAGGTCGGGAACGGTTCTTCCAGTACGAGCCCCATCAATTCCCAATGTCCGGTCGTCGTATCTTTTCCGGCGGACAGTTCCGCCATTTTTCCATACGACGCCAGCGGCGTCGAACTCGGCGGAACGCCTTCCAATTCAGCAATATTACCTAAACCGAACGACTGAAAATGCGGCAAAGACAAGCCGCCGACCGCGCGGGCGGTATTGCCGAGCGTGTCGCTCCCGGCGTCGCCATACGCGTCTGCGTCAGGGAGTTCGCCGATGCCGACGCTATCGAGGACGATGACAATAATGCGTTGAATGAGAGGCATATTCATTGAACGAACGAACTGATGAGCGCGGCGACCCGCTTCGGGTCGAACGGTTTCGTAATGAACATTCTGACGCCGAGGTTGAACACTTCTTCGCGCACTTCATCGAGATTTGTGCCGCTGATGACGATGATATTCGCGCGCGGGTCTTGTTGTAAAATTCCGGTGATCGCATCTACGCCGCTGACGCCGGGCATAGACAAATCCATCGTGATAAAATTGGGGCGCAATTTGCCAAACAATTCGATGGCTTCGTTGCCGGTCGTCGCTTCTCCGATGACTTCGCCGCCGATGGTTTTGACCGCCTGCGACAGCGCGATGCGGACGTAGCGGGAATCATCGGCTAACAGAAATTTTAACGGCGAACCGTTGGCATATTCGAATTGGATTTTCGACGGATAATAAATGCCGTCTTTTTCGACAATTTCGACTTTTGTTTCTGACGGGGCGCGTAATTTGACCATGTCGGGCGCGACGAGTTCCAGATATTTGGTCGTGTACAGAATCGGCTCGGTAAAGCGCTGCGACACGCGTTGATTTTCGAATAAAAAATCTCGGAACGCTAAGACGCCGATCCGAAACAGGTTATCCATCTCCATTCCATACCGGTTTTTCTGCATCGCCATCATCAATTCGAGTCGGCTGATGCCGTAAAACTCCGCCAGCAGTTTCGAGATGTCTTTGCGCTGACTATTAATCAATTCCGTCGCTTTTTTCAACACTTTAATGACAGCAATCGCAATTTCCGGTTTCTGCGCCAAATGTTCATCGGGAATAATCAAACAACTCTGATTGACTAACCAGTTCACATCGCCTTCCATGCCGGGGATTTCTGATCGAGAGCCGGAAAAGAAGAATTTGCCTCCCATCGTCTGCGCTTTGGTCGTCCAGGGTTCCCAGCAGGCAATGGCGTCGAGCTTTTCATCGCTGAAGGCCGCAAGTTGGTCGTGCGGGAGAAGATGCGCGAACTGCACGTTGTCCAAATCTACGTTGCAGTCTTTCGACATATTTTTAATCGCGATGAGCACGGCTGCGCCCTGCGCCATGCCAATCTGCTTGCCTTCCAAATCGGCCGGTTTTTCAATAGCGCTGGCTTCGCGAATGATGACTTGCTGCGTCCCCGCAATATCCGCAAGCGGCGCGACCAATTTTGTCGGCAGTCCTTTATCATGCAGAATAATGCAGGTGATGGGGGTTTGCGTAAACGCAAAGGGCTTCTGTTCCGCTTTCAGGAGGTCTCCTGGCATGGTCGTGCCGGACTCTAAAAATTTACACGCCACATCCAATCCGACATCTTGTTGAAAAAGCCCCATGAGATCAGCCACGGCAAGCTGCGCGGAAATATTCGGATCTTTGACCCCCCAAATTTCAATTTTTTCTGACATACGTTCCCAGTCCCCGACAGTATGGTCTTTAAAAAATACGTTCCGGCAAAAATATCGCATCCATTATGCGTAATAACATGACGAATGACGATAGCATAACAAAAACGAAGGTGTCAAGAAGAGTTCGACGTCTTCCAAAAATTTTCTTTTTTTCTACCCCTCAAAAAATGTCAAGTTTTGTTGTTTCCTGATGTGGGATTGTGCGAAGTTTCCATTTCCTGCCAAAAAATCATTGACTTGTCAACAAGTCTTTTCATCGTATGAATTATTTTTGCCAACAGCTTCGTGATCAAGAAACTCAATCTCCCGAACTCACAGCCCTGGCAACTGTGATCAGGATGGCCGAATCTGCTTCAGTCGTTCTGATGCCTGTTCGCCGAAGAGAGGAATGCCATGAGCGCTGATATGTTGCAAGAACGACGAAAATGCCCGCGTTATAATTTACAAATTCCGATTAAACTCTCCCTATCTCGCTTTAACGCTCGTGACACGCTTGATGCCATCGCGTTGAACGTCTGTCAGAATGGGTTGTACTGCACAGTCACACGCTACATTCCCCCGTTTCATAAGCTCCTGATCACCATGATTGCCACGAAACATGACGAGACGCCGCCGCGCGTGATTTCGCAGATGGAGGGGATCGTGGTGAGAATAGACCCAGAACAAGAAGAAGCGGGGTGTCGCGAATATCAGGTCGCCTTGTTTTTCGAGGAACTGTCCGAAGAGCAGGAAGACGCCCTGCAATCGTTGATTATCACATACGCCGCGCTTGCCGAGAATCATGAATGCGTGTATGTCTAACGTATTGGCGATAAGGCCAAAGCCCATGATGCATTTTTCTCTTCGTTCCTGGCTGCAAACCGCGCTCGATTTCGTGTTTCCGGCAGAATGCGCGGCGTGTCATGATTTTGCGGGCGACCAGCGAATCGTCATCTTCTGTCAGCCCTGCTGGGACACGATTCGCCCGTTGCCCTCCTCAGGATGCGTTTGCTGCGGCAAACCGTTTATCTCGCCGATGCCGTCGGGATTTTTGTGCGGAGACTGCCGAACCTCGCCCCCGCATTTCGACCGCGTTTGTTCGGCGGCGATCTATGACGGCGTCATGAAGGAGGCGATTCACCAATTCAAATTTGCCCGCAAATTCGGCTTGGGCAAGCCGCTTGCCGAACTGCTGCTGCGGCAGCTTGACGGGAAAATAGATTATGCGGCATATCATGCCATCCTTCCCGTGCCGCTGCATCACTCGCGCAGCAGGCAGCGCGGCTATAATCAGGCCGAAATCCTCGCGCAGAACGTCGCGGCAGCGCATCATCTCGCGCTGATGACGCATAATCTGGTTCGCGTCCGGCGCACTGCCGCGCAATGGCAGTTCAGCAGCAAGCGCGACCGGCTGGAAAATGTCAAAAATGCGTTTCACGTCCGTTTTCCCGAACGCATTCGCGGCCAACATCTCTTATTGATTGACGATATTTTTACTACTGGCTCAACGGCGAATGAATGCGCCAAAACGCTCAAACGTGCAGGGGCGGCCTCGGTCGTCGTCCTCGCCGTCAGCCGCGCAGGTTTAGGTCAGCATTCGCCGTCAGCCGAAACCAACGCTCCGCACTCTCAGCAGGAAGAATAACTATGATGTCAGATAGCAATCAAATCATGAAAACGGCCTACGCAAAAGGGCTGGTCATTCCGGCGTTCAACATTCCGTATCTGCCGATGCTCGAACCGACGATTCGCGCCATTATTGACGCGAACTCGGTGGGATTGCTTGAAGTTGCGCGTTTGGAATGGACGAAATTCGAGGCCGTCAACCTGGAAGCGGTTGCCGCCGAATATCGAAAATATGCCAGAACCTCGCATACGCGCCTGCACTTAGACCATATTCCGGTGATTGACGAAGACGGACTGCGCGTGGATTATCGCGAGATCATCGCCAGAGCGATTCAGGCGGGCTTCGAATCGGTCATGATTGACGGATCGCGGCTGCCGTTGCAAGAAAATATCGAAGCGACGCGCCAGGTCGCGGAAATGGCTCATGCGGAGGGCATTCCCGTGGAAGGCGAATTGGGCGCGGTGCTTGGGCATGAAAGCGGGCTGCTCCCGCCTTATGACGAACTGTTCGCTTCTGGCAAAGGTTTTACCGATCCGGACGAGGCGGTGCGATTTGTCAAAGAAAGCGGCGTGGATTGGCTCTCCGTCGCCATCGGCAACCTGCACGGCGCGATCACGCCAGCAGCGCAGCAGCAGAAGAAAATCGAAGCGCGGCTCAATATCGAACGACTGTCCACTATCAGCCGCGCCGTTGGCATTCCGCTCGTGCTGCATGGCGGCACAGGCATTCAACAGGCGTATTTGCTGGAAAGCTTTCGGCATGGCATCGCTAAAATCAACATCGGCACGGCAACCCGCAAACCGTTCGAAGCGCTGAAAGCCGCCTCGATTCCGAAAGCGCAGGACGCCACCTATCAGGCCGTCATCGCCACCATAGACGAACTCGGTGTCAGAGGCTCGGCAGATGCGCTTCTGGCAATATAAACATGACGAGTAGGCAGCAACAAAAAAACGGAGCGCATCATGAGCTTACTTGGCTTAGATATCGGCACGTCAGGTTGCAAAGGCGCGGCCTATTCATTAGACGGCACATTGATTGCGAGCAGTTATCGCGAATACGCGACAATTCACCAGCAGCCCGGCTGGGCGGAATTGGACAGCCGTCAGGTCTGGACGCAGATTCAAGAGATTATCCGAACGATTGCCGACCAGACCAAACACGATCCGATTGCCGCGCTTTCGATGAGCACAATGGGCGAAGCGATGACGCCGGTGTCGCATGACCGGAAAATTCTTGGCAACAGCATTCTCCATTCCGATACGCGCGGCGAGGTGTATATCCGGCAGTTGCGCGACAAAATGGGGCAAGAACGGTTTTATCACATCAACCCCAACATCCTCGGCGTCAATTACTCGCTTCCCAAGCTGAAATGGCTGCAAGAGCATCAGACCGACCTGTACGCGCAGGCATATAAATTTCTGCTCTGGGGCGATTTCGTGGCGTTCATGCTCGGCTGCGAGCCGCTGACCAGCTTTTCACACGCCAATCGCACACTGTTGTTCGATATTCGCCGCGAAACCTGGTCGGAGGAACTCCTCGCGCTGACCGGCATTGATCGCGAACAATTGCCGACGCCAGTCCAGAGCGGCACAATCGCCGGAAAAATCAGTGACGACATGGCGGATACGCTGCATCTGCCGCGTAAAATTCCAGTGGTCGTCGGCGGCCACGATCAATGCTGCAATTCGCTTGGTTCTGGCATTTATCAGGCCGGAAAAGCGGTCTGCGGCATCGGCACGGTGGAGTGCATCACGCCGACGTATGACGCGATTCCCGACGCGGCGCAGATGCTCAAAACCGGCCTGAATATTGAGCATCACGTCCTGCCCGGTCTGTATGTATCATTTATTTATAATCAGGCCGGAACACTGATTCGCTGGTTTCGCGATACCTTTGCCGCTGCCGAACTTACACATCTTGCGGCGGGGCAGGATATTTACGAGCTTTTAGCCCACGAAATGCCGCAAGAGCCGACTTCGTTATTGACGCTGCCGTATTTCGAGCCGACCGGCACGCCGCATTTCATCGCCGACGCGTCCGGCGCGATTCTTGGGCTGAAAACCAGCACCACGTGGGGCGAGATTTTCAAATCGTTGATGGAATGTGAAACATTATATTTTGTCGAAAGTCTGCTGATGCTGAAAGAGCACGGGATTGACACGTCCGAATTTATCGCCACCGGCGGCGGCGCGAAATCGGACGCCTGGCTGCAAATCAAGGCGGACGTGTTCGGCGTGCCGTTCGTGCGCCCCAAAGTCGTGGAAGCCGGAACGCTGGGCGCGGCGATGCTGGCAGGGCTGGCTATCGGCGCGTTGAGCAGCCCGCAAGATGCCGCCGTCTGTTTTGTCAAACAAGAACGCCGTTTCGAGCCGGATATGCGGCGTCATGCCATCTATCAGGAGAAATACGCGAAATATCAACAACTGTATCCGGCAGTCAAACACCTGCTGTAAAACGATAGGAACGGCGATAAGCAAGAAATGTCGTACACTGGATTGTTAATTTTAAAGAGTTTTTAGGAGTGCCAAAGCTTGCTTTGGCCGTCAACGCCTGTTCTGAAAGCCAAAGCAAGCTTTGGCACTCCTGAATGCTTCTAAAAATTAAGTAGATCAAACATTTTCTTGCTTATCGCCCTTCCTGCCGTTCTCCGAATTATGAAAAAAAATGTCATTGTCGCGCAATCCGGCGGGCCGTCGCCGGTGATTAACGCTTCATTGCAAGGCGTCATCGAAGGATGCGCCGCCTATCCTGACCGTTTTGGTCGCATTTACGGCGGTTGGCACGGTATCGAAGGAATTTTATCGGAAGAATTGATTGACCTCTCCGCGCAGCCCAAAGAGGAAATCGCGTTGCTCCGCACGACTCCGGCGGCGGGCGCAATCGGCACATGCCGCTATAAACTCAAAGACGAGCAGACCGAAGACTACGAACGCATTATCGAGGTGATGCGGGCGCATAACGTCGGCTATTTCTTTTACATCGGCGGCAACGACTCGATGGATACCGCCGCGAAAGTCTCGAAATTGGCGAAAGAGCGCGGATTAGAATTGATTGTGACCGGCGTGCCGAAGACGATTGATAACGATTTGGGGGACGAAGCATTTACGATGATTGACCATACGCCGGGCTACGGCAGCGCGGCGCGTTATTGGGCATATTTGATTCAGAACGTGAATGAAGAAAATCAGGGGATGTGCGTCTCTGAGCCGGTGTCGGTGTTGCAGGCAATGGGACGAAAATCTGGCTTTATTCCAGCGGCGGCGCGTCTGGCAGACCCGCAGCGCGAGATGCCGTTGCAACTCTATTTCGCCGAATCCGGCCATACGCTCGAATCGCTGGCGGAGAACGTGAACCGCCAGCTTCAGCAGAGCGGGCGCTGCATCGTGGTCGTCAGCGAAGGCTTCGATGTCGGCAGCCTCGGCGAAGCCCGCGACGGCTTCGGCCATATCGAATACGGCGCAAGCCAGAACACCGTCGCGCAGGTGGTGGTGAATTATTTGAACAGCGTCGGCCTGAAGGCGCGAGGCCAGGCGACCGGACAGGTTCCCGGCGTCTTGCAGCGGTCGGTTTCGATCTTTGCGTCTCGCGTGGATATTGATGAAGCGTATCAGGTGGGGCAGCACGCTGTAAAAATCGCCTTCGAATCCGGCACAGGCTGGATGGCGACGATTCTGCGCAAGCCGGATGAGATATATCAATCGTATTTTTCACATGTGCCATTGGAAACGG
This sequence comes from uncultured Candidatus Moduliflexus sp., assembly GCA_964602655.1. Classification (GTDB taxonomy): domain Bacteria; phylum Moduliflexota; class Moduliflexia; order Moduliflexales; family Moduliflexaceae; genus Moduliflexus. The sequence continues at coordinate 33,709 of CAZRSF010000048.1, read as the reverse complement.
TCGCGAATTCGGCGCGACATCTTCCGGCAAGCTGGATCAGCCCGGATCGGCTCGACGTGACCGATGACTTCGTCCGCTACGCCCGCCCGCTGATTGGCGACGGCTGGCCGGATATTGTCATGGAACACGGCTTTCAGCGTTTTGCGAGGCTTTCCGTCCGCTTTATTGACAAAAAACTTCCCGTCTATCTGCCGATTCGTTTTCGGTAAGAGGCCAATAGCAGTCAGCCACTTCGCAAGTGTCTGACTGCTTTAATTCAAAATAATACCAAATTATGGCAAACCGATCATAGTTCAGAACTCCGAGGTTTTCAAAACCTCGGAGTTCCGATCCAAGATGATTGAATAATTGTAGTCTCAGCGGCAGACGCCAGCCTGACACGTGCCGCTTCGAATCACATCGCCAGAGACCCATACACGGCAATCGCTGCCGTCGGGCTGATTCCCTTCTGGCGATTGACAGGCGCAGGCTTCTTTGGTTTGCCCGGCGCATAAACGGCAGTAGCTTTCGAATGACGACCAGCAAGTATCGTCTGCCGGACAACGAAATTCGCCATCCATGCACGGCGCGGAACAGGCGGGGAGCGTTTCAAGCATGGGGCTGAAATTCCAGCGCGACGGATGCGTATCCCGCAAGATACCGCGAAACCTGACGCGCGTATCGGTCAGATTCATTGCGTCGCATCCGCCCGTTTCGTTCCCCTGACATTCTACGCCTGGCAGCGACGATGAAACGAAAAGTGTGGCTTCATGGCGGCAGTCGCCACGATTCAGGCACGATTGTGGTACGGGAACCTGCGCTGGCGTAAGCGTCATCGTGCCGGATACAAGCACATCTTGCGATACGACGGGGCGGCGGTTGGAATATCCGCCGACCGGCGTCCATTCTATCTGCGCAAGAAATTCAAGCAACTCTTCGGTTGACTGTACTAATCGCGGCGGCTCGCAGGCTGCGGTGTCATCATGTCGATCCGAGTTGACAGCAGCGCATCCGGCGGCGGCGCATACGATAAGCAAAACGACCCAATAAAGCTGATTTCGTAAACGAATACGAGACATATTTTCTCCTTTCGTATTTCGCGTCGAGACGCAAAAACATTTCCTCTCTATCTTTACGCATTCGCGCCCTGACGCGAGATGTTCTGCATCGTCAAAACCTCGCAGATTTTAAGCCATGCAGCCGACAGGATGTCGGCCATATCAATAATAGTCAAGCGGAATTTTCCAGGAGTCCGATAAATTAAAACTTGACAAGAATCTCTATGGTTTATCTTAATAGTATTCATCCGAATGACCAATAATAGACATTCTCATAATCCTTTATCTTCAAGACGGGAATAGTACGCATGGACGCCGGAAAAGTTCATTACAAACCGTTATACCTTCAAGTCAAAGATGTCATTGTCAAACGTATTGAAAATGAAGCGTATAAAAATGGAGAGACCATTCCGACCGAAGCCAGCCTGTCGGAAGAATTCGGCACCAGCATCACCACGATTCGTCAGGCGTTGACGCTCCTTGTTGATGATGGCATTCTTGTCAAAAAGCAGGGAAAGGGCACAATCGTCTCCAAGCAGAACACCAAACTCACCTTTTTTTCCTGGCTGCCGGAAACCCCGAAAGGCGAAAAAATTTTACAAGACGCCTTAATGTTGTTTCATGAAAAACACCCGTCTGTCACGGTCGAATGTATTGCGACCACCTACAATCAAGCCCGAAAGGCGTTGATGAAACTGATTTCCAGCGGCAATGCGCCGGACGTCGCGCATATTCAATCGCACTGGACCAGTTATTTTGCCTCGGTCGGCGCGCTCGAACCGCTTGAACCCGTTGTCGAAAAAAGCAATATGGACAATCGCTTTTACGAAAAAGACCTGGCCGGCGGCATGTATCGCAAGAAGCTCTATTCCTTAGCCTGGGGCTTATGTCCGGTCGTGATGATTGCCAACAAACATCTGTTGAAAACGGCGGGAATTGCCGACTTGCCGTCGCCGATGACGCTTGAGGCATTGCAAGCCGCCTGTCAGCAGATTGACAACGCGTACGAAGGGGAAGACAAATACTGCTATGCCTTGAATTCCAGTGTTGATCAGGAATCGGATTTTTTGACATTGTATTTCTTTCTGCTGATATTCAATGGGACGCTGATCAATGAGCAAGGAGAGGTCGTGCTGAATTCGCCGGAAAATATTGAGGCGTTCACCTGGCTGCGTAATTTCGTCAACTCGGTGCGTGTGTTCAAATCAACGATTCATGATATTCGCAAACGCTTTGCCAGAGGCGATATCGCCTTTATGTCGGATGCGCCGTGGATCAAATATCAATTGGAAGAGCATACCGGTCAGCCGTTCGAGGACAATTTCATTGCGCTGTTGAATCCCGTGCTTTCTCCGCAAGCCAAATCGCGTTCCTGGACTTATAACCACGCCTTAGCCATCTGCGCCCAGAGCGAATATACGGCGCAGGCTGCCAAGTTGATTGACGCGCTGACGAACGATTATGACATCAGTAACGCCTATTATTCTCAGGTCGGGCATCTGCCGAATAACCGGAATTATCTTGCCGATCCGGCGTACGATACCCCCTTTTTTACGATCTTCAAACAACAACTCACCTATTCTTCCTGCATTCATGCTGAAAATGCGGCATTTTCGAAAGCGATGACTTTTTGCACGGACGCGGTCAAAAAAATCTTGTATGAACAGGCCGATATCGAGCAGGAATTGGACGAGAAAGAATATTATCTGAACATGCTGTACGGCGATTGATTCACACTTCATCGGGCAGATGGGGGAAACGCTGTTTTCCTTCTGGTTCAGGCGAGCGTTTCCGCCGAATCAGCCTGCGCAGTTTTTGAAAAAGCTTGTGGCGGAAGGCGTGGACGTGTTTGAACTGTACGGGATATTTTTGTTCAAGCGGATGAAGTAGTTTTTTGATAAAAACAATTTCTTCTGATAAAATTAGCAGGCCAATTGCAATGAATAAAATCCCTTGCAATCCAGGCAAAACGCATCCAACGATACCTAAAAAGAAAAGAAACCAGCCCGCGCTTACTTTGATGATTCGTTTCATAAAATTCTTGCATTCGTCAAGGACACTGTTAGAGGGGCAAGCCCCGGCAGGATTATAAACATACGTTACGCCATCTGGCGGCGATGTTGGAAGTCAAGGAAATTTCTCAATAAAGATTGATTCAGGCCATTCATAGAACAGGGATGAGATTTTTCAATTAAATACTTGACAAAATTTTATAGCTATCATTCGTAGTCATGCGAATGACTACGAACAAGAATTTTTCTCCTGCCTGTGCTCAGTACCTAACAGATATTTGAATCACGTAATCAGTCACGCTCGAATGGCTGAGGGGAGGTGTGATTTTGAGGATATCTTCAGGCTTCACATAGCGAAGATCGCTGACGTTTTTATAGCGGTTCCCAGAAGATGCTTCGGTTTTCCGGTGGTCGTATACATTAGAGGCGCGAATGAAGCGTTGACATGTTTCAATGCTCAACTCGCACACATCAAATATAAGGAGTTTCTCATGAAAAAGTTACTGTTCATCACCGTCGTCTGTTTCTTGTTGTCCGCAATCATGGTTGGAGAAGGTCAGGCAGCCGATAAAATCGAGATCGCGTTAGTTCCGCCAGCCATGGTCAGTCCGTTTTATCAAGCCGTGATTCAAGGGGCTGAAGAAGTCGCCAAAAAATATGGGTACGAATTACAGATTTTAGCTCCCGATAGAGAAGATGATGCTGCTGGCCTGTTGAATATTGTTGAGACGATGATTTCAAAGAAGGTCAGTGCGATTGCCTTATGCGCAATGGACGAAGAAACGTCGGTGACGGCTGTGCAGAAAGCGAACGCCGCAGGCATTCCGATTGTCCTGTTCAATACGCTGGTCGAACTTCCGGCAGGCGATGTGTTTGCCTATGTCGGATACGATCAAAGAAAAGGCGGCGCACAGGTCGCGAACTATGTCCTGAGCAAGGTTTCAGGCGATATCAAAGCCGCGATCATTGAAGGGCTTCCAAGCTCGTACACCACCGAACGCGCTGGCGGTTTCAATGATGTCGCCGCCACAGACGCGAGACTCAAGGTTGTTGTCTCACAGGCCGCCGACTGGGAACGCGAAAAAGCCATGAATGTTGTTACTAATGTCCTGAGCGCAAATCCTGAGATTAATGTGATTTTCGGCCTCTCCGATGAAATGGCGATTGGGGCTGGACAAGCCGTGAAAGCCGCAGGAAAATCAGACGCGATTTTGATTATGGGGTTAGACGGCAATGAAAGCGCCTTTGACGCCATCAGAAAAGGTCTGATTTCAGGGACGTGCGATGTGAATCCGGTTGGAATCGGCACGGCCACCATTGAAACGATCTACAAAGCGCTGAATGGCGAATCATCACCGAAAAAAGTTGTCACCGACACCATTATTGTTGATGCAGCCAATGTCGCAAAATAAGAGACATTGAAACTCTTCCCGAAGCTATTGAAGCTGATGGCTTCAATAGCTTCTTCTCCTCATGTTTTTGCACAAAAACGGGCACATGGGAGGTTATTTTGTCTTCAATCTTGGAAATGAAAAAAATATGCAAAAGCTTTCCCGGAGTACAGGTTCTGAAAGATGTCGATTTAGAACTCCGAAAGGGTGAAGTGCATATTCTGCTGGGAGAGAATGGCGCCGGCAAATCAACCTTGATCAAAATATTATCAGGGGTTTACTCTTTAGATCGTGGCGAAATACTTTTCGAAGGGCAGAAGGTTGACATTGTTAAGCCACACGATGCTCAAGCATTAGGCATCATGACAATCTATCAGGAATTCAATCTCATTCCCTACTTAACCGCCAGTCAAAATATTTATTTGGGCAGAGAGCCATTATCCCCAACGACCCGTACATTGAATCATAAAAAGCTCCGGGAAGATACTGAAGCCCTTTTTAAACAATTACACCTGGATATCGATCCGAACGCAAAGGTTGTTGATTTGGGAGTCGCGGAGCAACAAATGGTCGAGATCGCCAAAGCCTTATCCGTGAATTCGAAAATCTTGATCATGGATGAACCGACCTCCGCGTTAACCGATAAAGAGATCGAAAATCTGTTTACGATCATCAAGAACATCCAAAGCCAGGGCGTCTCGATTATCTATATCTCTCACCGGCTGGAAGAGTTCGAGCAGATCGGAGATCGCGTCACCATCATGCGGGATGGCGAAGCCGTCACAACCCTGGAAATTCGAAACACGAATTTGGACGAAATGATCCGGCACATGGTGGGAAGAGAGGTCGGCGATCATTATCCCAAAGCGGCAGCGACGCCGGGAGAAGAGATTTTAGCGGTCAAAAACCTCACGCGCGACAAGGTCTTTAAGGATGTCAATTTTCGCTTACAATCGGGCGAGGTGCTTGGAATATGCGGATTGATGGGGGCAGGAAGAACTGAAATCATGAGATCGATCTTTGGCATAGACCCCAAAGATTCCGGCGAGATTTTTGTGCGCGGCCAACACGTTGACATCAAGCATCCGCGGCAGGCCATTCAAGCCGGGATCGGATTTCTGACAGAAAAACGGCGCGAAGAAGGGCTAGTCTTATTGATGGATATTGCGAAAAATATCACGCTTCCCTCCCTTGATGCCATTGATTTGATCTATAAGCTCGATACGCAAAAAGAGAAATCTATCGTCGCGAAGTATATCGAATCACTCAAGATCAAATGCACCGGTCGCGAACAAAAAACAGAAACCTTAAGTGGTGGGAACCAGCAAAAAGTGGTCATCGCAAAATGGCTCATGAGCAAATCCAATATCTTTATTATGGATGAACCCACTCGGGGGATTGATGTCGGCGCCAAAATCGAAGTCTATCATCTGATGAATTCACTCGTTGCCGAAGGGCATGGCATCATTCTCATCTCGTCGGATCTGCCTGAAGTGCTTGGAATGAGTGATCGAATTTTGGTCGTGTGCCGGGGTGAAATCGTCAAAGAATTCTCGCGCGAAGAAGCAACTCAGGAAAAAATTATGTACCATGCAACCGGAGGGGATAAATATCATGGGGCAAGACCGAATTACGCATCCGAACAGTAAAAAAATACTCGATAATATGGGGGCATTTATTGCGCTGATTATCCTTGTCATCATCATGACCTTTCTTTCACCGGCATTTTTACAGACGCAAAACATTCTCAATATCTTTGTCCACATCTCAACGATTGCGATTATGGGCATCGGCATGACGTTTATCATTTTAACTGGCGGAATCGATCTGTCGGTTGGTTCGATTGCCGCATTTACCGCCTTAATTATGGCAGTCTCAATGAAAGCCGGCGTCCCGGTGTGGGCGGCGCTGCTGATAGGGGCGGTCGCAGGCGCATTACAGGGCTGGCTCAATGGCGCCATTATCGCCTTAATCAATGTCCCTCCGTTTATCGTCACGTTGGGCATGATGTCTATTGCCAGAGGGGGCGCGTTTATGATTACATCAGGACAGCCGGTCTATACCTTTCCTGATGCGTTTCCGGCCATTGCCGGAAATTTTTTAGGACTTCCGATCCCGGTGTTGATCATGGTCGTGATGTATGTGATTTCATGGTATGTGCTCAGTAATACCAGATTCGGACGATACGCCTATGCGTTAGGCGGAAGTGAAACGGTGTGTCAATTAGCCGGCATCAGAGTGAAGGCCGTGAAGCAAGCTGTGTATATGATCTCAGGTTTTTGCTGCGCGGCGGCGGGGGTTATTACGACAGCCAGGCTGGACTCAGCCGTCCCGGTCGCGTTTACGGGCGCGGAACTCGACGCCATCGCCGCCGTGATTATCGGTGGAACAAGTTTGGCAGGAGGCCAAGGAACGCTTGTCGGTACCATTATCGGCGCGTTGATTATGGGAGTTGTCAGTAATGGACTGAACCTGTTGATCGTTCCCCAGGGGGCGCAACGTATTATCAAAGGCGCGATTATTGTTATTGCCGTGATTATTGATATCAAGCGTAAAAGAGCATAATTTTTTTTGTAACTATTTAGGTCTCAGGAGTGCCAACGCTTGCTTTGGCGTTGTGTTGCGCCTGACTTCGTCAGGTTGCAAACGCAAGCTGTGGCACTCCTTCTGTAATCGAAACTCTCAAGAAAGGGGGAATGTGGTGCGCAGAACGAAAACGATGAACTGATGTCTCGACAAGATGTGCCAGTTTGTATCAACAACAACCGAAATGTTACACGCGAGAAATGCAGGCAAATCGCTTGTGCGCGTGTCTGCTGCTCAACAAGGAGAAATCGTATGAAACTCGTAAAGTTATTCGTCGTGATCGCCCTCGTGGCAATGATGATTGTTCCGTCTGCCTTTGCTGCTGACAAAAAATTGACGTTCGTGATGGTGCCGAAAGGCGTGCATCCCTATTATGAACCGTGCTTCGAAGGCTTCAAAGCCGCAGGGGAAAAATATGGCATTACCGTCGAATATCAAGCGCCGCAGGAATTCGATATCGCTCTGCAAGTGAAAGTGTTGGAAGATTTGATCGCGCGCGGCGTGGATGGCATCGCGATTTCCGCATTGGATGACAAACCGCTCGTTCCGGTTATTCAGCAGGCGATGGACGCTGGCATTAAAATTATTACGTTCGACGCTCCGGCGCCTTCCAGCGCGCAACTTTGCTATATCGGCACGAATAATAAAAACGCCGGATATGCTGGCGGTCAGAAAATTGCCGAACTCATGGGCAAAAAAGGGAATTTAGCCATTCTCCAGGGCGGCCTCGGCGCTCCGAATTTGAATTTACGCACAGAAGGCGTGAAAGAAGCGATTGCCAAAGAAGCTCCTGAAGTCAAAATCGTCACGCTGGAAGATACCGAAGGCAAATTCGACGTAACCGTGAACAAAACCGAAGCGATCCTCCAGACCTACGCTGATCTGAATGCGATTTTCGGCGTCTCCGCTGAATGCGCTCCGGGCGCAAGCACGGTCGTTAAAGAACAGAATAAAGCCGGACAGGTGTTGTTGGCCGGTTTCGACGATCTGAAAGACACGCTGCAAGGGATTCGCGACGGCGTTGTGCAGTTCTGCATCGTTCAGAAGACCTTCACAATGGGCTGGCTGTCGGTGGAAAACCTGAAAGCGGCTGTTGAAGGCAAAGAAATCCCGAAAGAAATAGACACAGGCGTCATCATCGTCACCAAAGACAACATTGACTCCTACATGGACGACATGAAGAAAGAAATTCCGCAGTAATCAGAAACACACGCTCGCAGAGTCCGGGGAAACCTCCCCGGACTCTCGACAGTCACGACCATTATGGCTCAAACAACTCAGACGACAAAACGGACGAATCCCGTCTTAGAAATTCTGGCGCAGCGAGAAGCCGCTATTTTTATCGCGCTTATTCTGATCTCGGTGCTGATTGCGATTATGGCTCCACAATTTCGAACCGCGAAAAATCTCTACCTAATCTCACGACAGATTTCATTTGTCGCAATCGTTGCATTAGGAGAATTGTTTATCATTTTGACCTCAGGCATCGATCTGTCCATTGGTTCGACGGTCGGGTTAAGCGGGATGATTGCCGGAGTGGCGCTGGCTGCTGGAATTCACCCGATTTTCGCGCTGCCGATTGGCATCCTGACCGGAATGGCGATTGGCGTATTTAATGGCGCAGTGATCGCCTATGGCCGCATCACGCCGTTTATCGTCACGCTTGGCACGATGAGCATGGGGCGCAGTCTCAGTCTTGTCTTAACCAAAGGCAACCCAATCATTGAAATTCCGAACAATTTCTTCTTTTTAGCGCAAAGCGATGTGTTTGGCATCCCCACGCCAGTTATTATCGCCGCTGTCATTGCCATTATCGTGCATACTGTGCTGACCTATACTGCGTTTGGACGGAGAATTTACGCCATTGGCGGCAACGAGCAAGCAACAGCGCTCTCCGGGATTGATGTCAAAAAAGTGAAACTGAGTATTTACGCCATTTGCGGTTTGATGGCAGGAATTGTCGGGATTTTATTAGTTGCGCGGTTTAATTCGGCGCAACCCGCAACAGGAAAAGGCTGGGAAATGGATGCCATTGCGTCAACCGTCATCGGCGGAACAAGCTTGAGCGGCGGCGTGGGAACCGTGCTTGGCGTCTTGATCGGCGCCGTCATTATGGGCGTTATCCGCAACGGCCTTGTCCTGATGCAAGTGTCAGCGTACTGGCAAGACTTCATCATTGGCGGGATCATTGTGCTGGCTGCCGTCGTTGATCGCATTAAAAACAAATAGCGTGGATGGGCTGAGACTATGGAACCTTTACTGGTCGAAATGAAGGGGATTTGCAAGGAATTTCCCGGTGTCCGCGCCTTGCACAATGTGGATTTCTCCTTAAAAAAAGGCGAGATTCTGGGGCTGATCGGCGAAAATGGCGCGGGGAAATCCACGTTGATGAAAGTCCTGACAGGCGTCTATCCGCAGAATTCCGGAGAAATTTTTTACAACGGCAAACCATTAGCGCTGAAAAATCCAGGAGACTCATACAGAGTCGGCATCAGCATCATCTTTCAGGAATTCAACCTCTGCCCGAATATGTCGGCGATGGAAAATATCTTTTTAGGGAAAGAGGTGCGTACTGGCGCTGCCAAACTCATCAGCTACAAAACCATGCGAGCGAAAGCCGTCGCGCTGTTCGAACGGCTGAAAATAGACATTAATCCCGATACGGAAGTTCGCAAACTCGGCGTGGCGCAGCAGCAGATGGTCGAGATCGCCAAAGCGCTCTCGTATGATACGCAACTGTTGATTATGGATGAACCGACATCCTCCTTGGCGATGTCGGAAATAGATAACCTGTTCACCATCGTGCGCGACTTGAAAAAGCAAAGCATTTCTGTCGTCTTTATTTCCCATAAATTAGATGAAATGCTGGCGATTACCGACCGTATTATCGTTTTGCGAGACGGCATGAATGCCGGAGAATTGAAGACCTCGGACGCCACAAAGGATAACATTATCTCGCTGATGGTCGGGCGCGAATTGGATCACTTTTTTACCAAACGCAAAGGCGTTCCGGGCAAAGAGATCGTACTGAACGTGCAAAATTTTTCCGGTCCGCCGGTGACGAAAAATGTGTCGTTCGAATTGCACAAAGGCGAAATTCTCGGCCTCGCCGGATTAGTCGGCGCGGGACGCACGGAACTGGCAAAACTGCTGATTGGCATGGTGAGAAAAACCGAGGGAACGCTCTCGCTAAACAATCAGGCGGTCGCTATCAACAGCCCGGTAGATGCTGTAAAAAATGGAATTGCCTACATTCCAGAAGATCGGAAAAATCTGGGATTAGTGCTGCCGATGACCACGCGGGAAAATCTTTCGATGAGCATCCATCCCAGATTAGCCAAATTTTTCAACATCATAGACCGCAGCGAGGAAACGGCGGTGTGCAATAGTTATGTTGACCGGCTGCGCATCAAGATTTCGTCGCTGAAACATGTAGTGAATAACCTCAGTGGCGGCAATCAGCAGAAAGTCGTCATCGGGAAATGGTTAGCGACGAACCCGACGGTCTTGATTCTCGATGAGCCGACGCGCGGGATTGATGTCGGCGCGAAAGCCGAAGTGCATCGAATTATTGCCGAATTAGCGGATGAAGGGGTTTCAATTTTAGTTATTTCGTCTGAGTTGCCGGAAATTCTCGGCCTCTCGGATCGCGTGTTGGTGATGCATGACGGGCGCATCACCGCGGATTTACCCATAGAACAAGCGGATCAGGAAAGCATTATGCGATCCGCTGTCAATTGATCAGTACTTGTAATAACACGGAACGTTGTGGCATCGCTGTCAGACACTTTCGAAGTGTCTGACAGCTTTCCGCAGCATTAACACCATAGCCACCCCTGACAGGGCTTCATTATAGATGAAACCCTGTCAGGGCTCTGCTCAATCCAAAGGAGATTTTTTATGGCAACATTCGGCGTGATTATGGGAACGCGGGGATTTTTCCCCATTGAATTATGTAAGGATGGTCGGGATGCGATTTTGAGTGTATTAAAAAAAGAAGGGCATAAAGCGGTCATGCTGTCGCCCGACGATTCGCCCTATGGCTCAGTTGATACCTACGAACAATCCAAGAAATGCGCGGAGTTGTTCAAGAAACATGCAACGGAAATTGAGGGAATTGTCGTCACGCTGCCGAATTTCGGCGAAGAACGCGGCGTCGCGGATGCGATTCGCCTGGCAGGATTGAATGTGCCGGTATTAATTCAGGCGACGCCGGACGACCCGAAACAACTCGATCTCGCACATCGCCGCGATAGTTTCTGCGGCAAGATGTCGATCTGCAACAACCTGATGCAGTATGGCATCAAATACAGCCTGACGACATTGCATACGGTTGCGCTCGATTCAGAAAGTTTCAAAAAAGATTTGAAAAAATTCGCGGGCGTCTGTCGCGTGGTGAACGGATTGCGCAAAGCGCGTTTCGGACAGATTGGCGCGCGCCCGGCGGCGTTTATCACCGTGCGTTATAGCGAAAAAATCCTGGAAAAAGCGGGCATTTCCGTTGAAAGCGTTGACCTTTCCGATATTTTCGGCCAGATGAATAAATTAGCCGATAAAGACGCCGCAGTCAAAGCGAAATTAGCCGAGACCAAAAAATATATCAAAACCGCTGGAATCAGTGACGAAGGCTTGCTGAAAATGGCAAAACTCGGCGTGGTGATGGATAAATTCATCGCGGATCATGAACTCGTCGGCACGGCGGTGCAATGCTGGACGGCGATGGAAGAATTTTTCGGCGTTGTTCCCTGCGCGATAATGAGTATGTTAAGCAACTCGCTGCAGCCAAGCGCCTGCGAAACCGACATCACCGGCTTAATCGGCATGTATGCGATGGTATTGGCGTCAGAAAAACCAAGCGCGCTGCTTGACTGGAACAACAACTACGGCGATGATCCGGATAAAGGCATCGTCTTCCATTGCAGCAACCTGCCGCAGGAATTTTTCGGCGGCAAGGCGACGATGGATTATCAGGCGATTATCGCCGGGACAGTAGGCAAAGAAAATACCTATGGCACGGTGACTGGTCAGATCAAGCCCGGCAACATGACCTATTGCCGCGTGGCAACCGACGACTATTCCGGCAAAATCAAAGCGTATTTCGGCGAATGCGCGATTACGAAAGATAAAGTTGATTCCTTCGGCGGCTATGGCGTGGTGCAGATTCCCAATATGCAGGGCTTGCTCCATCACATCTGCCGTAACGGGTTCGAACATCATGTGGCGCTGAACCCATCGAGCGTTGCCGACATTCTGAATGAAGCCTTTACGACCTATCTTGGCTGGGATGTGTACTATCACAAATAGAAAGTGATCCCAACCCTGCCAGGGTTCGAACCCTGGCAGGGTTTTTTTTAATCTTCTGTCAACTACAAGGATGCGTGTATATGAGCGCAACAACGGACATCAAAGAGTTTATCAAAAGCGGCAAGACCGCGTTGGGCATTGAGTTCGGCTCGACAAGAATCAAGGCGGTCCTGGTAGGGGAACACAATGAGCCGATTGCGACCGGCTGGCATGATTGGTCGAACAGTTATATTGACGGCGTCTGGACATATAGCCTCGATGAAGTCTGGGAAGGGGTTCGAAATAGCTACAAGAACATGGCCGCAGACGCGCAGGAAAAATATGGCGTGGAACTGACAAAGATCGGCGCGATTGGCTTCAGCGCCATGATGCACGGTTATCTTCCCTTCGACAAGGATGGCAAGCTGCTGACGCCATTCAGAACGTGGCGGAACAATTTTACCTCGGAAGCGAGCGAAAAATTGATGGCGCTGTTTCAATACCCGATTCCGCAGCGGTGGAGCATTGCCCATTTGTATCAAGCGATCCTGAACGGAGAGGCGCATGTTCCTTCAGTGAATTTTCTCACGACATTAGAAGGATATGTCCACTGGAAACTTTCAGGGGAGAAAGTGATTGGAATTGGCGAAGCCTCCGGCATGTTCCCGGTTGACATTCACACGCTCACCTACCATCAACGTATGATTGACCAGTTTGATGAGTTGGTAAAAGAGAAGACGTTCTCATGGAAATTGGCCGATATTCTTCCAAAAGTATTGGTCGCCGGAGAACACGCGGGAACGCTCACCAAAGAAGGCGCGAAACTGCTCGATCCCAGCGGCAAGCTTGAGCCGGGATGTCTGATGTGCCCGCCTGAAGGAGATGCGGAAACCGGGATGGTTGCCACGAACAGCGTGGCGGAACGGACAGGCAATGTCTCTGCCGGAACATCGGTCTTTGCGATGGTCGTCTTAGAAAAGGAACTGTCGAAGGTCTATCCAGAACTTGACCTTGTCATGACGCCAACCGGCAAGCTTGTGGCAATGGCGCATTCCAACAACTGCTCTTCGAATTTGGATTCATGGATCGGGATTTTCAAGGAAGTAACGACCGCCTTAGGGTATGACGTGGATATGACCACCCTGTATAAGACGTTATACAATAAAGCCCTGGAAGGGGACAAGGATTGTGGCGGCCTGCTGGCGTATGGCTACCTTTCAGGCGAACACATGACACATTTCGAGGAAGGCAGGCCGCTTTTTGCGCGATCCTCCGACAGCAATTTCAATTTGGCGAATTTCATGCGCGTCAATCTTCAGAGCGCACTTGGCGCCATGAAAATCGGGATCGACATTTTGCTGAAAGAAGAAGGCGTGAAGTTAGATAAGATGTTAGGACATGGCGGATTGTTCAAGACCAAAGGGGTCGGACAGCGTTTTATGGCCGCCGCCGTGAATGCGCCGGTCGCTGTGATGGAAACCGCCGGGGAAGGCGGCGCGTGGGGGATGGCGTTGCTGGCATCCTACCTGCTGAATAAGAAAGAGAATGAAACCCTGGAAAGCTTCCTTGATCACCGTGTATTCACGTCGCAGAGCGCATCTGTTGTTGAACCTGACCCGGCTGATGTGGAAGGCTTTGAGGTGTTCATGGAACGCTACAAGAAATGTCTGCCCATCGAAAGAGCCGCTGTCGATTTCCTGAGATGATGGCTAACGTTGCGATTGGACAGACGTGTCAGACACCTCTTCAAGGTGTCTGACACGTGTTTTCTGAGTGGCGTATTTCTCTGGAAACATCTTGCATTTCACGCGATCTATAACTGCGTAAGCAATTCTTGTTTTTTGCGTTCGAACTCCTCGTCCGTAATCAAGCCTTTTTCCTTTAACTGCACCAGTTCTTCCAGGCGTTTGATCGTATCTTGCGAAGATGATTTCTGCCGCTTCTGTAGGCTCTGCGCCACTTCTTTGCCCTTCCCCATGAAATCCTCGTACATATTTTTGAGATTGCCCAAATCCACATTGAACAGATCGCCGCCGGATTCGAAGTGCATACCCACCGCTTTGCCAATGGCATACGTCGAGGCTCCTGATAAAATCGGCATCGAGATGCCGCCTAAAATCGTGCCGATCCCTGGAATGGCTTTAATCATGGACGCGCCCATTCGGGCGAACGTGCTGCCAGTCACGGCGGACAGCATGGCTTTGCCTGACGACTCGGAATAATTGATCTCATAAATCCGCGCAATCTGTTTCAACATGTCCAACTGAATCACAGAAACAGCGAGGACATCCAATACCGGAATCGGAACGAGTCCTGCGCCTAATGACCACAGCACATGTTCTTTGATAATGCTATCGGCCAAATCTTGTTGATGACTCATAGGTCGTATTCGAAAACCGCCCGCGAAGAGAAGACGCGACGTCGCGTTCTCCTTCGATTCGCCGCGATTCTCATGAATCCTTAATTTGCGAATGTCCCGGAATTAACGTCTGCGTACTGACCACGCCGGGAATCTGGCGAATACGCTGGTTGACAAAATCGGAAATCATCTCCGCGTCGGAGGTGAGTAAATCCCGTTTCAACACGATTTTCATCAGAAAATCGAAGCTGCCATGCACCGAATGGAGTTCGCGCACTTCCTGAATGGCAAACATTTTTTCAATCAGACGCGCTTCACGTCTGGCAGAGACGTTCATCAGCACAAACACCGTAATTTCCCGCTGCATTTCAGGGTAGTCCGCTTCGGGTTTTCCAGCCATCATTGTCCGAAATTCTTCCATATCATTGGGAATCAGGGCGTCAATCTCTTTATGATACGTCCGCGATTGGCCGCGCTGCCATTGATGGGAAGACATATAGGTGTACAAATCGGTGAGCGTCCGCTTCGGAAAGGCGTCTAAAATATGATTTTGCTGAATCAGGGTGACGAGCGGGCGATAAATGGTTCGAAACCAGTCCACCGCCGCGCATTGAAACGGCGTCGGGCTGCTGTGCTGCTCCAAAAACTGCTGATGCTGTCGAATTTGTTCAAGCAAATAGGCATATTGCCCGACTTCTGTCAGGTCGAATTCGTCGTGCAGGCCGGTTTGTTCAAGGAATTCCGCTTTTTCGCGATAGATGATATTTTCCAGCGTATTCGGCGATGGGAGAAATTCGATGATGCACGCTTCGATGGTATCCCATCCTAACTCTTTTGCCGCCGCGACACGATGATTGCCATCAAGAACGTAATATTCGTCTTTGATTTGATACAATTTGACGGGCGGAAGCGCAACACCGCCCTTCATCAAGCGCTTGACATGCTCAAGCTTGTCGGCGGGAAGATGCTGCCGCAGACGAAATTCGCCGTCGAAATCATGATACCGCCCGACGCTTCCGACAATCTGGGCAAGCGGCACGGAGCGCGTCCCGCGTTCTTTGGCATCATACGCGGCTTCCTCGCTCTGTTCCTCGGTAAAACTTTTCGCGCGGGCGCGGCGGCGGTAAGCCTGCCATGCAGATTGCGCGTGTTTCAGCCATTGAGAAATCATCACGCCCCTCCGTTATTCATAACTATTCCCTCTATCACGGGCATACGAAGAAAGTAAAGAAAAATATATCGCCTCTCGCGTAAATATTTCCCCTTGTGTCAGCAGCGCCAATCTAAAAATATTGCGGAAACTGCTTGACAAGAATCCCGTTGTTTTCACAAGAATACCATCTTGTCAAACAAAGGTGTCAGCGAGCAAAGAGGGATTTCCCTAACGTATGTTCCTGTGCGTATCAGGAACCGCTGCCTCATAAACATTTACCAGAAAACAAAGGAGATACGTAATATGCCGATCGGAATTTTAGGGAGAAAATTGGGAATGACGCAGATTTTTGATGAAAACAGCAATGCGATTCCCGTCACCGTCATCGAAGCCGGGCCATGCCCGATTGTCCAGAAAAAGACCGTCAAAACCGATAGCTATAACGCGGTGCAGTTGGGTTTTCTCGATAAAAAACGTCAACGTTTGACCAAACCGGAGTTGGGACATTTCGACAAGGCGAGTGTGCCGGCAAAACGGTATTTGCGCGAATTTCGTCTGACTGAAGAAGAGATCGGACAGTATGAAGCCGGTCAGGAAATCAAAGTGGGTATCTTTCAAGCCGGAGATTTTATTGATGTGACAGGTACATCCAAAGGCAAAGGGTTTGCCGGCGTTATCAAACGGCATCACTTTGCAGGTTCGTCGGAAATGTCGCATGGTACGCACGAATATTTCCGGCATGGCGGTTCAATCGGTTCAGCCACCTACCCTGGCAAAGTCTTCAAAGGCAGAAAGATGGCGGGACACATGGGAAATGAGCGCGTCACGATTCAAAGCCTGAAAGTCATTGAAGTTCGCGAAGAGACGAATGTCATTTTCGTCATGGGTTCCGTGCCCGGCGCGACCAATAGCCTGGTCATGATTCGCAAAGCGGTCAAAAAAGGCGGAAAAAAGAATTAATCTGTTCGTGATTGATGTGCGCAAAATGTCAGTTTCTGTGCCGGGAACTATTTCCCGGCACATTTTTTTCTTTACATTTCCAATCGTTTTCTCTATATTCTCCTGCGTCGTTATTCGTTGAATCTGTCAACCTGACAAGGCGTCAATCGTTACTGTGAAGCTGTATGAGTGAACATCATCCCTCACTCCCAACGTCTCCTCTGCCGTTCCCTGTGATTATCTGGGCGTGTTTTATCGCAATGGTCGCGATATTTTGGGGATATGCGTTCTTGCTCAGGGAAAAAGCTCTGAGCGAGGAAGAATTGTTGCGCAGCGAGCTTCGCGAATTGCGGGAAGAACACCGACAACTCCTCGATCAGCAGGAACCAGCCAAAGACGCCTGTGATTGTCAACGCAGCGCCGTTCAGGTCACTCCCACGCCACAGCCTGACGACAGCCGCCGTGAACTCAACAAACAGCACAGTTTTATCTATACGGTCGAAAAGGGAGATAATGTCTGGACGATTGCGGCGCATTATCGCGTTCAGCCCGAAGCCTTGATGCGATGGAATGACTTGACGCCGCGTTCCCGCATATTCCCCGGAGACGAATTAACTATCATTTTAGAAGAAGAAAAGGAACTGGAACACCGTGAAAATTCGCCTGACCATGTACAGCCTGGCAGCGGGGATCGTCCTGCTGGATCAACTTACCAAGTATTGGATCAGCCAGACGAAACCCTACGTTAACGTCATTCCCGGTTTTTTCAATCTCGTCTATGTCGAAAATACCGGCGCAGCCTTCGGTATTTTTCAAGGACAATTGTGGGTATTGAGTCTGATCAGTGCCGCTGCGGCGGTCGTGTTAGCGGCGATAATCTGGCGCGAAGAGCGGAAGGGCATGTCACTTGCGCTGGCGCTTATTCTGGGCGGGACATGCGGGAATTTGATCGATCGCGTTCGCTTGAAATATGTCGTGGATTTTTTGGAATTTTACATCAAAGAGTATCGGTGGCCGTCGTTCAATATCGCGGATTCCGCTATCAGTATCGGCGTCGCGCTGTTGATTCTGCTGACGGTCAAAGACGAATTCTCTCGCAAAAACTCAACCGATCCCGCCTCAGAAAATCAGCAGACTCCGATGTGATTGTTCGGCATCTTCGTGACATGAACGACGTCTTTTGATGCAAAAAAAATATTGACACTATGATCTCAAAATTGGAGAGTATGGCCGAGGAGATTGTACGATTCAGGTGGCAAATTTGCCGCCTAATAACAAGTTAGGAATATAAGAGAAAAAGGAGACAGGAAGAATATGACAAAAGAAAAACTGAATGTTGCAGGATGGATGTCGATTACAAATGCTGTAATCTCAATACCAATATTGGGACTCACGATCTTTCTTGAAGGGGCGTCAAGTGGAGGCGCAATACTACTTCAATTGCTGCTGGCACTTGTCAATATAGGTTTATTTGTCTATATTGTATCATCCTTCAAAGAATTGTTGAATGACTATTTTGATTTTCATGCGACCGATACGTTGATACAAATGCAAATCTGGATCAGTATTGCATCGAGTATCCTGACGCTCTTGATGTTACTCATTCCATCGCTTAAAACAGTCGTAGGAATCATTTCGATTGTCTTGATGATTTGTTATGGGATTATTTCGATCGTCTTTTCTATTAAACTTCTCAAGCTACAAGATAATCTTTCCGGACTGCTCAAGCCATTTGTATATACCTCTATCGCAACGGGATTTTGTTTTGCAACGATTATTTTAATCCCTTTAGCGGTACTCACAAATGCCGCTGTAGATATTATGTTAGGAATTATTTTTATGAAAGCATCAGAACGTCAACATCCAGAAAAACGATAACAGGAGGGAAACACATGGAAACTGTTGAAGTAAAATTCACGCACGTCACATTGGATGAGTTAATGTGGATTCGAGATTTTGTGCGCCGTCATCAGAGAATGTTTACCGCTGATATAGATTTATCAGGAACAGCAGGTTCAATCTTAGATGTTGTGCCAAATTCTGTCGTTGTCTTAAAAACGCTTTCAATAGATAGTGAAACATTTAAGACTTTAGCGGATTTGATCAACTATTTACAGGCGACGATGACAAAAACCTGAGAGATAAAGAGTCTGTTATTTCAGGAAGATTCCTAACGATGCGCTTGCAGGCGACTTCGCAGAGGGCGCGGGTTAAAAAGCGGTGGCGTTTCTTCGGGTTTATGTGGCCGCGTCCTCTGCTCGCAGCCTGAAGCGCGGTCGTTAGGCATCATGGATAAAATAGAAGACATCTCAGAAGAATCTTCTTGACAATTCGATGCGAGAACATCATGAGAGAGGAGATGCGTTTATCGATATCCTCACATGAATGACGTAACAATGACGGTTGATCACGATGCAGTATCACATTGAATATGTTGAGATCGCCAATGGAACGCCCCCCTTTCAAGAGTTTGTACAAGGCTTATCTCTGCCTGCACGAGCGAAGGTCTTTGAAACGATTAACTATTTTGTCGAACTCAAAAATCAGAATCTTCCAATCAAAGAACACCTATCAAAACATATCGAAGATGGTATTTTTGAATTACGAATATCGGTCTCCGATAGCATTATCCGTACATTCTATTTTTATCAAAAAGGGGCGAAAATTATTCTGACACATGGGTTTATTAAGAAGACGCAGAAAACGCCCAAAAAAGAGATTGAACGAGCGAAAGAGCTTCGCAGTCTCTATGAACAGAGTCACCGATCGTGAAAAAAGAACGTATGGTATTCAGTATGACAAACTATGAAAAATTTTTTCAAGAACAGATGCAAGATGCTCAATTTGTGACGGCCTACAATGAGGCTCGAATCGAACGATTAGTCGATGAAATGCTCACCATGCTAAAAGAGAAGATCTTTCATGATGAGTCGAAAGAAAATCTGCTGAATATGATCGATTCGATGCAACAGCAAATTCACGGCATCGGAAAGAAACGCACGTCAACGCGTTCACGGAAGATCGTGGCTGTCAGTTAAATGTGATGATGGTGTAAGAGGAAAGTTAGCCTAACGATGCGCTTGCACCGGACTTCGCAGAGGGCGCGGAAGAAAATTCAGCGGCTAAAGAGAGGCTTTAAGTGGCCGCGCCCTCTGCTCTCGCGGCTGAAACGCCGCGTTCGGCTGTCATATCAGATCGCAATTTTTGAACAACCATTTGATCCAACTGCGGATGGTGGCGACGCGGCGTTTCGCTGTCGTGTCGCTTAACGGCTGATATTGGAGCATAATGCGGACGATCTCTTGCTGCGGCAGTTCATCTGGCGAAAGAGGCGCGTGAAACAGCAACGGGACATGCGGTTTCGCGCAAAGCAGGGTGATGACATCATGAAAGATCGGATGTTTCAGCACGCATTCCAACAAGCAGGCGATGCGCTCGTTCCGCGAGGCCATCCGAATGAAGTGCGATCCTGTGATAGAAAGGCTGAATTCATGGTGTTGGCGTTCGAGCAAGCCTAAATACAATGCCGCATTCGCATAATAATCCCCCTGTCGTTCTTCGAACTCCAAGGATTCGGCGATGTCAGCTTTGGTTGAGAGACCGTCGGCCACTAAATACACCACTTCGACGACCGTATCCAGGTCATCGGCTTGCGGAAACGGCACATCCTGCGGTTCGCTCTCTGCGGAAACCCTCCGCAGCCAATCAGACAGGTTTACCCTCAGACGCGGCGTTTCTTCCAGCGAGTAACAACGTTTTTTCACGACCCGCATCTCTCCGAAGCGTTGCTGAAATTCGAATTGAAAAAAATAATAGAGTCCGTTCGAATAGATCAATAAAATCGGGATAACCGTCTTTGTCGAACGTTGCGACCATTCGAGATAAGGATAAAGCAACTGACGGATATGAAAATCGTCGCGTTTCCCGATTTTGGCTTCAATGAGGTAAATCGCGCGTTCGCTTTCATAGCCGGAGTCTATTTCGATCTGCACTCCTGAGACCTGCGCCTGTGTGCGTCCGTCCGGCAGCGTCAACTGGAAATCGCCGGAACGCAGGCGTCCACGCAGCGTCAGCGAGAGCGCGTCGTCTTCGACAAAGGTGTGCAGCAGCGAGGAGATGCAGGCAAAATCAATTGCCTGTGTTTCGCTGAAATGCTGGTTATTGGGATACGTATGAAAGCGCTGAAGCAAGCAGGGAGAACAATAGCGTTCCTGCGAAAGCGATTCCATTTCCTCCTGAATGCGGAAATAACTGGCCTGTTTCGGGTCTGGAAAAATGATGTACCGTCCATTTTCGACGGGAAAAATGGTGAGCGCGTGGCGTTCGAACATGTCCGGTCGCGCGCTTAATGTATCTAATTTCGCCATCAGACGCGGTTCGCGGCGGCCTATTGTTTTGAGTTGGTCGGCAGTCACATACGCGCAGCCGTTCTGTTCGATAGCGGGCAAAATTCCTAAAGACGGATCATCGAAGACTCGCTGCCATGCGGCATCATTCTGGGAACACCGCGTCATGCGACCTCATAATTCGTGATGACTAACTCGGAAATTTCGCCGCGTTTTTGCGCATTGGAATTAATCATCCGTTTGGCAGAGACTCGATAAATATGAAATCGTTGGTACAAGCGCTCGAAGAAATGATCGTCCGGGGCGCAGTTTTTTGGGTCGGAGTTACTGAGCATCAGTCTGGCGGACGTCTCGTTCGCTAATGTCTCGTAAAATTGCCCTAAGCGAACTTGTTCCTGATCGCCGAACACGTCTTTCGAGTATGACGTAAAACTGGAGGTTTTGCTGATCGGGCGATACGGCGGATCGAAATAGACAAACGCCTTCCCATCAACGAGATCGCGGCAAGCGGAAAAATCGCCGGTTCGAATCTCAGCGATCTGAAGAATGCGCGAAACCTGCCAAATATTCTCCTGGTCAAGAATCGCCGGGCGCTTGTACCGTCCGAACGGGACATTGAAATCCCCGCGCCGGTTCATGCGGAACAGGCCGTTATAACAGGTTTTATTCAAAAACATCATCCGCGCCGCTCGGAGAACCCAGTCAGCTGAAAACGTCTGATAATCGAAATCATATCCTTGCGCGTTGAACTGAGTGCGTACCTTGTAAAACAAACCGCTCCGCCCATCTGCGTCGAGTTGCTCGTAATCAGCGGCCAGCGTTCGCAACGCCTCGCATAATTCCTGCGGCGCATGTTTGATCACTGAGTATGTCAGAATCAACTCCCGATTAATATCGAACAAATAGGCGCGACGAATAGGAAAGCGTTGAGCGATGTCGAGGAAGACCGCTCCGCCGCCAAGAAATGGTTCGATATAGGTGTCAATTTTTCCAGCAGCTAATTCTTGTGGATAATACCGCGCAAATTGAGCGAGAAGCTGCACCTTGCCCCCCGCCCATTTCAATACCGGGCGAGCTTTTGGACAACCTGTCAATGATGGTGAATCGGCAATATTCGGCATATCGGTCTTATTCAGGTGAATGGAATGAAATGAAAAAGCAACGTTCACCTATTGTAGAGGCGCAATGTTGTCAAGAGTTTATCGAGAAAAGTTGGCAGGAGCAAAGAAGACAAAAAAACCCGGCAGACTTTCGCCTGCCGGGTGATGAATATCGCTGATCGTCATTATTTACGTCTGCGAGCAGCGCCTGCAATTCCAAGCAATCCCAGACCGAGCAGAAGCAGTGTCGTCGGCTCTGGAACCGGCGTCACAATCGTTGGAACCGTCGTGATCACCACTGTCGGAACTGGCGTCGGAAGTTCGCCCTTAAATGTTATATCATTTTGTTGAGCCGTTGCGGTAGAATTCTGCTGCGCGGAACCTGTCCACGATTTTGCAATCGTCGTCCCCCAAATGACCGCGCCATCCGAAGTCTTAATATCTGCGAAGGGAGCGAGAATGCTTCCTAAGACGGCGACGCTGCCGATATTCACATTTTTGGCTTCATAAAAATTGAAGAGCACTTTATTTTTAATCGCATCCAGCGCCCACATCCCCATGTTGTTGAATCCACTGACATCGCCGGAGACATTGAAAACGACCGTCGCATCACTGGCAAGACCTTGAAGTTGCATCCACGTGGCGCTGTTCAAATCACTGCCATTCACATTAAATACCTGTAACTTACTATTTCCATCACCTGCCAATTGCAGCCCACCCCACTGATTTTGGGCTGTGCCGGTTGGAATGATCTCGGATAAGTCTTGAGATAACGCCTTTAAATACGCTTCTTCAGTCGCAAAATCTACCGGCAATGTTCCCTGATTCTTGGAAAGCGTCCCTGTAATCGTTGTCCCGTTCAATTTGGCATTGCCGCCTACGACAGCATTTCCGTGTACTTCGCCGTCTTTATATGTCAAATCGTTTCCGACGACCAGCACATCTTTTGCAGGAGAAGCAACGGTCAATCCTACATCATAACTTTGTAATGTTGCGTTGCCGCCAACAGCTAATTTTCCTTGCGTATCAGAAGCGCTGCCAACAAAATCTTCGAAAATAAACGTATTGAACTGACCAGCAGTTCCTAAGCCAAGAGCCATCGCATGAACAGGAAGTAATGAAAGCGTTGCCGCAATTGCAATGCCAAATACCAGATTCGACCGTAATTTCATGAAATTCAATCCTCCGTTTCTGTCGTTAATATAACCATATTCCTAAAAAAATATTCAATAACGTCAAAATGCACAGAATATGCCATGTCGGATACGTATTTTTTTAATATGTGCGTAAAATATTGAAAAATAAGGAGAAAAAATTTTTTAACGACATATTTGTTCTCAAAATATTACGTGATGTCGTATAATAACAGTTTCTTCTACCTACATGTTGTAAAAAAAACCGACACCGTCAAGATAGTCAACGAGGATAGATGGGTAATTTCATGCGGAAAAACAAAGAGTTGCAGCCCAAAATTACCCTGTAAAAAAAACCGACAGTCTTATATAAAAGTTAAGATCACCGCCTAACTCATTCCGATAACTAATTCTATCAATAAAAATCTATTCTGTTTTATTTTTTTAATAATTATTTAATTTTTTTATGAAGAAGACTTGACAATGATATGCTAAGATATTATATTACGATTGAAGAAAGAAAAGCGATGATAATAAATATAATATGATTTTTCTATCATGAATGAGGTTGCCGCAAGCGAGCATGGTTACGCTTCCGCGACCACATACGCACCTCAAGGAGGATACATATATGGCACAAGCAACTGCACGATATTATGAACGCCCGTGGATGCCGCGAGCGGACATTTACGACACTCAGGATCATATCGTTTTACAACTCGATATTCCTGGCGTAAAACCGGATCAGGTTGATATTCAGTGCGAAAAGGGGACGTTGACGATCAAGGGCGAGCGCCCGTTCCCGAACGACGATGCTCATCGCACGTATTATCGCGTGGAGCATGCGTATGGCCCGTTCGAGCGCTCTTTCGAGATTCCGCGCACGTTGGATGTAAACACGGTCGAAGCCGCCTATCAGGATGGCGTGCTGACGCTGCGTTTTGCCAAAGCGGAAGAAGCGAAACCCAAAAAAATTCGAATTCAAGTAAATTGATTCAGGTCAAGCGCCGGGGCATGACGGGCTGTCATGCCCTGCTCGCAACGACAGACAAGGAGGATACCACTATGTTAGCGCGTTGGGAACCGTTTGCAGGCTTACGGCGTCGGAATGACGTCTTTAGCGAAATGTCTGGCATTCAGCAAGAGATGAACCGGTTATTCGACGACTTTTTCGGCGAACGCCGCAGCGGATTGGCCGAAGGCAACTGGCTGCCCGCCGTAGATGTGTCCGAAACCGATACGGATATTCTCGTTCATGCCGAATTGCCGGGCATGACGCAGAATGACATTCAATTGAATCTTCAGGATAACGTGTTGACGCTGACAGGCGAGAAGAAACAAGAAACCAAAGACGAGCAGAAAAACTACCATCGCACCGAGTGTTCGTATGGCAGTTTCAGCCGCAGTTTTACGCTTCCGACGAATGTGGCGCAGGATCAGATCAAGGCGTCGTTCAAAGATGGCGTGTTAGAAATCGTACTGCCGAAAGCGGAAGAAGCCAAAGCGAAGAAAATTGCGATCTCGTCGGGTTCGTAAACAGAAGTAGGGGCGTTCAATCGAACGCCCCTACAATATTTCGCCACCAGACTATAACAGCAGCAACCCGACAATTTCTGCTACCAGCAGAGGATCGAACGGTTTCACGATAAAAATTTTCACCCCTAATTCGAACACCTCTTCCCGCAATTCTTTCATATCCGACCCGCTGATGACAATCACGTTGGTGGTCGGATCATGTTCGAGAATGAGCTTGATCGCATCAATCCCGCTCATGCCAGGCATGGACAAATCCATCGTGACAAAATTGGGACGCAAGCGGAGAAACGCATCAATCGCCTCCTGACCGGTTTTCGCCTCAGCAATCACCTCGCCGCCGAGAATTTCGACCGTTTGCCCTAACGAGGCGCGTACCACTTTCGAGTCGTCTGCCACAAGAAAACGAATGCGCGCATCTTCAGACAATGTAATGTCCTGGCGATAATAGACGCTCGGCCTTTCGACAATGGGAACGGGCTGCGCGGTTTTGGCGGAGAATGTCACCAAATCGGGCGCCACTTGCCGGAGCAGCGACGTATCATACAAATCCTGCTCGGCGTACATGCGCGAGACCATGCCTTCGTGATAGAGAAAATCGCGAAATGCCAGCAGGCCGATGCGAAACAGATTGTCGAACTTCATGGAATACAAATTTTTCCGCATCGCCGCAATCAGTTCATACTGCGTGACTTCGAAAAACCAGGCGAATTCCTTCACAACGTCGCGCCGCTGCTCATTAATCAGGTTCGTCGCGACATGCAGCACGCGCAGAATCGCTTTGATTTCTTCAGGGCATTCGCGAAGGGTCGCTTCCGACACCATCAAACATGCCTGATCCACGAGCCAACTGACATCCCCTTCCATCTCTGGAATTTCGGAACGCACGCCGGAAAAATACATCTGTCCGCCGAATTTTCGCGCATTCGTCGTCCAGGGTTCCCATGACGCAATCGCATCAACTTCGCCGTCAAGAAACGCCTGTACTTGCTGGTGCGGCAGCAGATCGACAAATTCCACGTTCCGAAGATTGATGCCCACATCGCGCGCCATATTGCTGATCGCAATAAACACGGCGGCATCCTGCGCCATTGCGATGCGTTTTCCCTCCAAATCTTTGGGGTTTTTCAACGGCGAATTCGGATGCAGAATCACCTGCTGCGTCCCGCCGATGTCGGCTAACGGCGCGACGATTTTGGTCGGAAATCCTTTATCATGCAGCATGATCGCCGTAATGGGCGTTTGAATAAAGGCAAATGGCTTTTGTTCCGCCGCTAAAATGTCCTTCGGCATGGTCGTGCCGGACTCGATAAATTTATATGACACATCAAGCCCGACGTCCTGGAAAAGATTGCGCTGCATGGCTAACGCTAATTGCGCGGAAACATTAGGATCTTTGGTGCCCCAAATTTCAAGGTGTCGTCGCATGCCGTCCGCTCATTCATCACCGCCGATGCGCGCTGATAAAGCAAGCATCGCAGGATGATCCCCCCTGTAATACGTCAGATGTTCAGAGACTGAAATGTCAGCAAGCAGAAGCGTCGTAGGGCGAAACTGGAGTTCGCCCTACAATCTCAATCCTTATTTCTGCGCTTTGCCCTGATTCGCAACCGCCTGCATCGCTGCCGCGATTTTTTCCTGATCGCCGAGATAATAATGGCGAATCACCTTGAGATCATCGTCCAATTCATACACCAACGGCACGCCGGTCGGAATGTTCAACGCGATCACATCGGCATCGCTCATATTATCCAGATATTTCACCAGCGCTCGCAGCGAATTGCCGTGCGCCGCGATAATGACGCGTTTTCCGGCTTTGATCTGCGGCACGATCGTTTCGTGATAATACGGCAGAAACCGCGCGACCGTGTCTTTCAAGCATTCGGTCAACGGCAATTCTTCGCTGGTCAAATCGGCATAGCGGCGGTCATGGCCGGGATACCGTTCATCTGACGCTTCCAATGCTGGCGGCGGCACATCGTAACTGCGTCGCCAGATTTTCACCTGATCGTCGCCGAACTTTTCAGCGGTTTCGGCCTTGTTCAAGCCTTGCAGCGCGCCGTAATGCCGCTCGTTCAGCCGCCAGGTGCGATAGACCGGAATCCACATCAAGTCCATTTCATCCATCACTGTCCAGAGCGTTCTGATTGCGCGTTTTAATACCGATGTAAACGCGACATCAAACGTATAGCCTGCGTCTTTCAAGACCTGTCCCGCGCTTTTCGCTTCCGCGCGTCCCGTCTCATCCAAATCTACATCCGTCCAGCCCGTGAAACGGTTTTCTTTGTTCCACTGACTTTGTCCATGTCGAAGCAACACCAATTTGATCATAATGTCTCCTTTTTCAGCCCTGTCAGGGTTTTAAACCCTGACAGGGCTATTCGAATCAACACCGCATCACGAACACAGAGTCCCAAGCGCTTTCAGATACACGACTTTGCCATCGCCCGGCGCGTAAAAATCAGCAAAAAACGCGGCCTCTTCATACGCGCAGGCGAGGTAAAACCGGCGCGTCGAATCGTATTGCAGCCGAGATGACGTTTCGATATAGACACGCTGCCCACCCATACTGCCAATCGTTTCTTCGCTTTTTCGCATCAGGACTTTTCCGATGCCCTTGCCTCTGAAGGCGTTATGCACGGCAATCCAGTAGAGATCGTAACTGGAAATCGTGCAAGGAATCGGGCCGAAGCAGGTGTACCCGACCACACGCCCTTCGCATTCGGCAAACAGAAAATAATACCCGCTGCTTTCGCCTTTCAGCAGGCGTTCTTCAACCAATTCGACGGCCACGTCAATTTCCGCGTCCGTAAAAAATCCCGTTGACGCCGTCAATTCGCGAACGCTCTGCGCGTCAGTCTGGCGTGTCTCTTGCCGAAACGTCAAGTCGTCGTTCATAGTTTCATGCCATCCTTTTGCCTTTTTCGCAAGCAAAGCCGCCCATGAATATCGCCAGAATTTTTTATGAAATTCAATATCGCAAGATAATATGGCAGGGATTTTGTCAACAGAATCTTATCGGCAGGCGAACTTCTTTCGCGGGAAAAAAGCTGTCAGACATTTCCGAAATGTCTGACAGCTTCTCACAACCCATCACATCGCATACGTCTCGAACTCGTCGAAACTATTTTCCAGACGCGCTAATTCTTCGACCGTTTTGGCCTTATGCTGAAGCGCAATCGCGGTCACAAGCGCATTCGCCAGACTCATGGGAACGACCTGAGATTCGATGAACGAACTGACATCGCTGCGCACCGTGAACTGCACATCCGCTAACGGCGTCAACGGCGACATGATATTGTCGGCAATTGCCAGTATTTTGACACCATGTTTTTTCAAGGCTTTCGCGATTTCCACGGTGACTTTGGAGTAGCGTTTCGTGCTGACGCCGATAAAGACATCTTGTTCGTTCGCGGTCAGGAGTTGTTCCGGCAAATCGCCGATGCCGGGCGTGATGAGATGCACTTTATGCAGAAAATAGCGCAGCGAAAACCAGAGAAACAGCGCGACGGAGTGCGAACTCCGCAAACCGCAGATATAAATTTCACGCGCATTGCCAATCATGTCAACCGCTTCCGTGAAGGTTTTTTCGGACGTATCCGAGGCAAAGAGCGTCAAATTCGTTTGATCCGCTTCAAGAATGGCGTGGAGAATAAATTTCGAACCTTGCGTCGCCTGCTGCTCCGCGCGTTTTTCGAGGCGGGTAATCGTCGAAATGTCCTGGCGCATCATGTTCTGGATATGCGTTTGAAAATCAGGAAATCCGTCATAGCCCAATAACGCGGCAAAGCGCACGACAGTCGCCTCGCTGACGCCGACATTTTTGCCTAATTGCGCGGCAGTCAGAAAGGCGACTTCCTCGGTATGCGCCAGCACATATTGCGCGACGCGTTTCTGTCCGCGCCCTAAATCAGGAAATCGCTCCTGAATCCCCTGTAATAATTCCGTTTTCGTTTGATACATGCGCGCCATCCTTTTTTGAAAAGCCCTGTCAGGGTTATAAACTGTGGCAGGGCTGAAATCGAACCATGATATACGCCGAAACTGCGGTTCGGCGCGGCGAAACTATTTCCAAAGCGATCTAAAAAATGCCGTTGCTGCAAGATACCTTGCAGAATCATTCCTTCGGTGTCAAGTTTTTTTCGAAATACGATGAAAGATTTACTGCATATTATTATTGATGAAAGTCACAATCAGAGGTGTGCGGGAGAAAGCTGAATCCGTTGCCAGAAAAGACTTGACAGCCCATCGCCTCCTGCAAATATGCGGCAAAATATCCCCAATTTCGAGCAGTGTTTCCACATCAGACCAATAAACATCGGAGTCGTAAACGAATGGATTCTCTTCTCAGCATGGATCAATTGTCGCGGCAGGAGATTGAAGCCCTGTTAAAACATGCGCAGGAAATGGAGCATGGCAATTATGACCGCGAGGCAGCCCGCCGCAAGATTCTGATTCCGCTGTTCTTCGAGCCGAGCACGCGCACGCGCCTCAGCTTCGAAAGCGCAATCCTGCGGCTTGGCGGACAGGCGCTGCATGTGCCGCATCTCGATGATTTGGCTGTGTCCAAAGGGGAATCTTTTCAAGATACGATCCGCGTCGTCAGCGGGTTCGGCGATCTGATGGTCATCCGTCATGCCGATGACGCCGCCGTCTATCTCGCCGAAAAATATTCCGCCGTCCCCATCATCAACGGCGGAAATGGCTGTGACGAACATCCCACGCAAACGCTGCTCGATCTCTATACCATCTATAAAGAAAAAAAACAGATAGACGGCTTGCATATCGCGTTAGTCGGAGATTTGAAACATGCTCGCACCATGCACTCCCTGATCAAAGGCTTGTCGCACTATCGCATCACGCTCTTTCTGATCTCGCCGCCCGAACTCCGCGCGCCAAAGCCGCTCTGCGCGCTGCTGCGAGAGCGAGATGTCCGCTTTGTCGAAAGCCGCAGCCTGGAAGAAGTCATCTGGGAAGTTGACGTGATTTACACTGTCATGCTGCAACATCACCGCATCAAAGACCAGGAGACGCTGGCGCGGCTGCGTCAGGAATATTACTGCATCACGCCGGCGCTGCTCCGTTCGGGCAAGCACAATGTCTCGATTTTGCATCCATTGGTGCGGATGAGCGAAGTCGCCGCCGAAGTGGACGATTTACCGAATGCGGCGTATTTCCGGCAGGCACAGAACGGCGTATTTGTCAGAATGGCCTTGCTGCACCGTATGTTGAACGGCGCATTGTTTATGAAGAATTCTTAGATCGGGCTGTAAAAGCTTGCTTTTGCAGCCCCCAAATATTGGGCGCTACGTTGTCAAAGCAAGCTTTGACACTCCTGTCCATTATCTTTCAGCATCCCAACTGACTTGCAGGGTGTGTTCCGAGGCGGGACGCAGAGCGTCCGAAAGGCCGCATTCCACGCGGGAGCGTGGAACGAGGGCGTCTCTACATCACGATGATTTTCATCTTACAACGCCTGACGTAAAATTTCTTGTATTTCGTTCATTGTAAGGGAGATCGGGTTGCCTTTCATGCTGCTGGCCTGCGCCGCTTTTTCCGCAAGCGTCGGAATATCCGCCGCCGCCATGCCATACGCTGACAATGCCGGAACGGCAAGCGCCTGACAAAGCTCGGCGATCCAGGCGACGCCATCGCCGGATGTCGCCGACGCCCGCCCTGTCAAGATGCGAGCAACCTCATCATACCGGCGCAAGGCCGGGTCTTCCGGGGCGCGCTCCTGCAACGCCCGCACATTGGCGGCCATGACGAGCGGCAGCAACCGGGCGCAGACCGCGCCATGCGGCGCGGGAAACATGCCGCCCGCCGGACCTGCGAACCCATGCACTGCGCCGAGTTTGGCGTTCGCTAAGGCCAATCCGCCGCATAAACTCGCGATTGACATATCCTCTCGCGCCTGCGGATCGTCGCCGCGCTGATACGCCTGCCGCAGCGAACGCGCCGCCCGCGTCATCCCTTCGCGACAAATCGCGTCGGTCAGCGGATTCGGCGCATTCGAGACAAACGGTTCGATGACTTGCGTCAGCGCGTCCAAGCCCGTGCTTGCGGTGACGGACGGCGGCAGCGTGTAGGTCAGCTCCGGATCGATCAGCGCAATGCGCGGCAGCATCAACGGGCTGCGCATACTGACTTTGACCTGATGTTCAAGGGATTTCAGCACCGCATTGCGCGTCACTTCCGTGCCTGGCCCTGCCGTCGTCGGAATCGCGAGATACGGCGCGGAGGGCTGCGTGATCGCGCGCCCGTTGCCGATGACTTCAAGATAATCGAGCGGGTCGCCGCCGTTCGTCAGCAGCGCGGCAATCGCTTTGCCCGCGTCTATCGCGCTGCCGCCGCCAAAACCGATGACAAAATCACACTGCGCAGTTCGCGCGATGTCCACGCCGTGCCGCACGGTTTCAACGGTCGGCTCTTCCGACACGGTCGCCACGCGGTAGGCGACATGCGCGGCATCCAGCGTTTTCAATAACGCGGCAGCCCGTCCCGGCGTGTGACCGGTGACGATCAGCGCCCGCGTTCCGAAGCTTGCGGCGAGCGTTCCGACCTGTTTGAGCGTCCCGGCGCCAAAAATAATACGAGTCGCTGTCGCGAATTCGAATGTCATCATTGCACTTCCCAGCCTTCGTCATACGGAAAGACGCTGTCGAATTTCACGCTGCTGCGCGGCTCCGCCATCATCGGCGCCACGGCGTTTTTCCAGGCGTTATAATGCGCGGTGTCTTTATGCTTCGCCGCGTCGTCAGCCGTATAATACGCTTCGACCAACACGAATCGCGTCGGCTCGTCCTGCTGCTGCGTCACGTCGAAACGCGCGACGCCGTGCTCCTGCAAGCTGTTGCTGGCGTTTTCAATCGTGGCTTCGATAAATTCATCAAGACACTCAGGTTTTACGCGCACATGCACATGAACGACGAACATAATCTTTTCCTCCCATGTCAATCCGCTGTTACAGCATTATTCAGAACGGTTGACGCGGCAAAAGGAGTGCAAAAGCGCAGCTTTTGCCATCAAAGCTTCGCTTTGAGACTCCTTCTTCACGTTCAATCGCAACGAAGAATGCCGTATTCTGGTTATTTTTCAATCGCATCAGATGATTCCAGGATGTTCTGCAACAACTTTTTCGAAATGTCGCCTCTCTGTCAATAGAAATTCTATTGTGTCTCAGAACCGCTCCCGTTCTCTCGCGATAGATGCCTGGCAGCCATGCTGTAACAGAGCAAGCGCGCTGGAAGCCTCTGGCGCAATCACTGCGGTAATGCGCGTATGGGCTTCCAATCGCGTATCAGCTTTCGGCACCCATTCGCGCTTTCCATCCACGCATCGCACGAGCAGGCAGCCGGATGGAAGCCCAAGCGAGCGCACGTCACGACCGGCGAATGGCGCGCCAGGCTGAATCACGAATTCCATGATAATCGGTTCTTTCAGAAGTCGCGCTTCTCCTCGGCGTTTCAGATCGCGATGCAGCAGCGCTTCGTAAATTGGCAAATCTTTGAGAAGCTCGGTGACAGCATACGCGCAGAAGCAGCTCACCAATAACGGCAACATCTGCGAATAGTTGCCGGTCATCTCGACAATCAGCATAATTCCTGTCAGCGGAGCGCGGACAATGGCGGTGAAATAGGCGGCCATGCCGACGACCGCGAACACTGCCGGGATTGGCGCGGCCTCTGGAAACAGGAGATGCGCAATCTGGCCGATTCCTAATCCCAATAATGCTCCCAGCACGAGAAGCGGCGCGAAAATGCCGCCAGGCGCGCCTGTCCCATAGCAGAGCGGCGTCATAAGGGAACGGATCGCAAAAAAAAGAAGAATCGCGGCAAGCAGCAACTCGCCTCTCAGCGCGGACTCCGCTAATGTGTGTCCGCTGCCGATGACAAGCGGGCTAAACCATCCGATCAATCCGACGCCCCCGCCGATCATCGCAGCGGCAGGCACGACAAGGTGAGCGGGAATTCGCGCGTATATGTTCAGCGAGGCTAAAAGAATGCGATTAAAGAGCATTCCAAACACGGCAGCCGCCACGCCTAATGCGGCAAAGATCGGCAGAGCGGTCAGCGGAAGCGCGGGATAATCTGGAACGGCAAAGACGGGGAATTGACCGGAGCCGATTTGCGCGATAATGTCGGCGACGGCGGCGGCGACAAACGCTGCGCCGAACACAATCGGTTGAAAATCGCGGCGCACTTCCTCAAGCACGAATATCAGGCCAGAGAGCGGAGCGTTAAACGCCGCAGCTAATCCTGCCCCCGCGCCTGCTGCAATCAGCGTCAAGCGCTCTCGTTGCGATGTTTTGAGCCATCGCGCAATCGCATCACCAACCGAGCCTCCCATCTGGACAGTCGGTCCTTCGCGCCCTAATGCCAGGCCGCTTCCAATCGCCAGAATGCCCCCAAAAAATTTGACCGGCAAGACGCGCCGCCAATCAAGTTGACGAAAACGAAGCAGGACGGCTTTTAAATGCGGAATGCCGCTTCCGCTGGCTTCTGGCGCGTAACGGCGCGTCATCGCCACCGACACTCCCGCGCCAATCATCGTAAACAGCACAGGGAAAATCCATCCCCATGTCGGCATGCCATGCGCCCAAGACAGCAGCCTGTTTCTCAGCGTATCTGCGCCAGCCAGAGCAATGCGGAACAGCAACGCGGTCAGGCCAGCGCACACACCAACCAATGCGGCGCGCGGAAAGATCCATCGCCGTTGTTGCCTGATATCAAAGAACTCCTGAATTTCAGAACGGATCGAATCGTCCGTGCTGTCCGGGTCGGGGTCTGATTGAATGTCCGTCATTGAAATAGTACACCGGAACGTCAATTTTTAGG
>CAZRSF010000047.1:41425-48606 GCA_964602655.1 uncultured Candidatus Moduliflexus sp. | reverse complement strand
CGATAGCCCTGCCAGGGTTCGAAACCCTGGCAGGGCTGCGGAGTATTTCTTTTTTTATCATGGAAACAGCGATAAAAACAACTCATCTTCTGAATCTGCCGAACAAATTGACCCTGACCCGCGTGGCAATTGTACCGATCTTAGTCGTCGTCTTATTAACGAAATTCAGCAGTTGGCTCGCTGTCACGATTTTTTTGGTGGCGGCGGCGACAGATTTTGCTGACGGTTATCTTGCCAGAAGCCGCAAGCAGATTACGGTGCTCGGCAAACTGATGGATCCGATTGCGGATAAACTCCTGATCGCCGGAGCCTTGATTTCCTTAGTCGAAATCAGGCATGTTCCGGCGTGGCTTGTCGTGATTATCGTGGCGCGGGAATTTGCGGTGAACGGCCTGCGTTCGGTCGCGGCGTCGCAGAATATCGTGATTCCTGCCGGACCGCTCGGCAAAGCCAAAATGGTCGCGCAGGTCATTGTCGTGCCGTTGTTGATTTTGCAAAAGTATCACTTCGGCTTGAACCTGACTTGTATTGCGTTGTGGGCGACGGCAGCGCTGACGGTCTGGTCGGGTGTCGAATATTTTATTGACGGCTTAAAACGAATTGATATGTCGCGATAACTGACGACAAAAAGAACGATAAACAGGAAATGAAAACACATTATAGGACGCGTGGACGATTGTAGAGACGCACACACGATTGTAGAGACGCACGGACGTGCGTCTCTACGGGAGAATATCATTATATGGTTCTGCAAATTGGCATGGTGATTCTGGCGTATCTGTTGGGCGCGATTCCGTTCGGGTATCTGATCGGCAAGCGCAAAGGAATTGATATTCGGCAGCATGGCAGCGGCAATATCGGCACGTCGAACGTCAAGCGCATTCTTGGAAAAAAGGCGGCGACCGCGACGCTGCTCGGCGACGGTCTGAAAGGGCTGATTCCGGTCTTGATGGCGCGAGCGTTGCATCTTGACGGCTGGTGGCTCACGACGGTGGCGCTCGCGGCGATTATCGGGCATAACTGGCCGGTCTATTTGAAATTCAAAGGGGGCAAAGGCGTCACGACAACGTATGGTTCGTTTTTGGGATTGGCCTGGCTGCCGGCGCTGCTGACGATTTTGATCTGGGTCATCGTCTCGAAAACCACGAAAAAAGCATCGGTGGCGGCGCTCAGTTCTTCGGTCTGCGCCCCGATTCTCGCGCTTGTCTTTCGCAGTCCACTGCCGATTTTAGTGTTTGCGCTGCTGACGATGGCGCTGATGTATTTGCGGCATATCGAGAATATCAAACGCTTGATCGCGGGGAAGGAACTGACGCTGACGGAGACGATTGAGGTGGAAAAAACAAAAAAAACATGAATATAATAATGTAAAACCAACACTCCGTCCACATATTATGGACGGAGCGATCTGTTTATGCTTTAATCCCACTGTTCTTCTTACAAATCCTGGATAAATAGCGAAAAATTATATTCTGTTGTTACAGCATTTCCAGCAAGATCATGCCCATAAAATTTAGTCAACGCATACAGATGTATAGAGCCTTCTCCGCCTCCAAACGCTAATTCTTTAAGAGGACTTTGCAATAGGGCATCACGAGTCAATATCGGAAAATCCTTAAATGTGAACTCACCGCCATGCGGTACTCTTCCGCTCATTGCAAATGTTACTGGCGCAGGAACTTTTGGATTGCCATCAGTCCGCCAATACGTTACTATATATTGTTCCAGAATAACATCGGAATACACGCTAAGAGGCGTATTATCAGAAGTATCCTTCTTTTCCGATTTTATTTTGACATTTTCGAGAATAACATCTGCAGCCCTCCCAGGCACTTTTGGGTTATAGACATCAACATAGGCGCCCATCTGATCTGGTTCAACGACTAAAAACACCGCCGATTTCCCCGGTCCGGCAGCCGGATCGCCGCAGGAGACAACGACCATCATCAGCCCTGCTAACAACATGAGTCTCACAATATGTTTCATACCTGTTTTTTCTGCGCAAACACGACATGAAAGCCGCATCACTTCACGCGATCATGCTTTTCATCTCTCATCTCGTTTTTGCGTCATCCTCCCTGACTATATGCGTTATGTATGTGACGCGCCGTTCTCTATACACTCCGTTTCATAAAAAGCATTTCTTGAATACTGAAGCATAACAATAGATTTGCAAACTTGTCAATCTTTTTTTGCATGAGATCGCGAAGTTTTCGAAATTATCCTGCTTCTGGAAATAGGAATCTCAGAGTGAATATTCTTCTTTCACAAATAATGCCGAAAAAAGTGTTGACAATTTTTTGCTGATTTTACACACTCGAAAATAAGATGTACCCCCTATATTTCTGGCAGAGGAGAGGGGGCGCAGAGGCGAGTTTTCAGAGAGATGTTGAAGCTGACGGCGAGAGAGAACGGAAAAAGCGGATGGAATGTTCGCGTTCGCTCTGAAAATTGTGGCCTCTTACAACATACCATTTATATTACTAACCACATTTATATCCTGGAGGTTTTTTCATGGCGGGAGTATTTATCAAAGAATTAGTCAAACGGTATCCGAACGGGTTTTCAGCGGTGAATTCCATTAATTTGGACATCAAAGATAAGGAATTCATCGTGTTAGTCGGACCGTCAGGCTGCGGGAAATCTACCACGCTGCGCATGGTGGCCGGATTGGAAGAAGTCTCGTCGGGAACCATCAGCATCGGGGATCGCGTCGTGAACGATGTCGCCCCAAAAGATCGAAACATTGCAATGGTGTTCCAGAACTATGCGTTGTATCCTCACATGGACGTGTACACCAACATGGCCTTCGGCCTCAAACTCCGCAAATTCCCGAAAGACGAAATCGAACAGCGCGTGAAACGCGCCGCGGAAATGCTGGGCATTACGTCATTACTGGATCGAAAGCCGAAACAACTTTCCGGCGGGCAGCGCCAGCGCGTGGCTGTCGGACGCGCTATCGTACGCGACCCGGAAGTGTTCCTGTTCGACGAACCGTTGAGTAACCTTGATGCCAAATTGCGCGTGACCATGCGTGGTGAGTTATCCAAATTGCAGAAACAACTGGAAACTACGATGATTTACGTCACGCATGATCAAGTCGAAGCCATGACGATGGGCGACAGAATGGTCATCATGAAAGACGGCTACATTCAGCAAGTCGGCGCACCGTTGGAAGTGTATGATTTTCCGGATAACGAATTCGTCGCCGGATTTATCGGCAGCCCGCCCATGAACTTTTTCCGCGCGAAACTCGTCAAAGCCGATGGTGGTTTGGTCGTAGATAGCAGCGGATTCCGCTTGAAAGTGCCGACGGAATTCAACACCTACTATGATCGGTACGTGAATCGCGACGTGACCTTCGGCATTCGCCCGGAAGATGTGGCGGATCAACTGCCGGAAGGCCGCCGGGGCAAATGGGAATCTGCGAAAGCCGTCGTGGAAGTGATCGAGCCGCTTGGCGCCGAAATCATCCTCGAATTGTCGAAAGGCGAACATAGTTTTATCGCTCGCGTTGACCCGCATTCGAAATCGCAATTGAATCAGGAAGTCAATGTCTGCTTCGACATGACGAAGATGCATTTGTTCGATCCTGAAACCGGAAAAGTGTTGAGCCGGAAGTAATTTTCCCTGAATTCTTCACGATGACGCCGTTATCACGATATGGTGATAACGGCGTTTTCTTTTTGATTGCTGCTGTGTGTTGAGAAACAGGAACATCGGGATATCGGCAAAAATTTATCGCCCTCTCTGTTTATGCAACTGATGCGACGAACTACGATAGGTCTGCTTCTCTCGTTTGACGCAGACGTTGAAAAACCTTGACAAACGTCCTTCGCCTGAGTACGCTATTCCCGAATAATTGCAGCATGACGTCATCACTCTCTTGTTCACCGGATAAAGGGGCGCATTGTCTATGGATTGGGGCTACATTCTTTGCGTGAATGATCATCTTGCCGAATTGAACACCCTGGCGAATCAAATTCAGGAAGAATTCAGCCGCTCTCATATTGTGTATAAAGCGGAAAGCGCAGAGGAAGCGGCGCTCATTCTCGATATGTTGCAAGCCGCCCACAAACGCATCGAATTGATTATCTGCGATCAGACAATGCCTGGGATTCGCGGTTCGGATTTTTTGGATAATGTCCAGAAATCGAATCCCGATATCATGAAACTGCTGCTTTTAGAGGCAAACGACGTTATTTCGTCAGACTATCTGCTTTCTCGCGCCACCGTACAGACGATTTTACCCAAGCCCTGGACGCGCGAACAATTGATCCTTTCTGTCGAGCTGCTGCTGAAGCTGTATAATCTGTCCCATCATATTGACGAACTTCAGGAAATCAGCCTGCAATTCGGCCCGGTGTTCGATCTTCCTCAACTCGTTCGAAAAGCCATCAAGTATATTCAAGAAATGACCTCTGCGTGGAAGGTGGCCATTGCCATCACGGATGGAAAATCTTCGCTCATCAGCCTGTATATGTCGAACGTGCAGCAAGAAAGCCAGGATGCGCCGGCCTATCCGAAGGAAAAACTTGAAAACCTGATGAAAAAACTCTTTGCAAAACGTAAAGAGCCGCTGGTGTTCAGTAACGCCTATGACAACGCCTATTTGCAGCAATTCGATATTCCCGATTGGTACCGGGCGAATCATATTGTCTGCGTCCCGCTGTGGCGCGACAATAATTTTTTCGGCGTGACCTATATGGCCGATAAAACGTCCGGTCTGCCGTTTTTTCGCGAAGATATTGTGGCTGTAAAAATTCTGGCGTATCAACTGATCGCTGGGTTGGAGAGCATTCGTTTGACGGAAGAAAAATTGCGCATGGAACGCCTCTCGACCATCGGGAATATGGCTGGAGAAATTATTCATGATTTGAAAGGGCCGATGACCAGCATTCTCGGATTTGCCGAACTGCTTCAGCGCGACGATACGTCCCGACAAGAACAGCAAGAGTATTCTCGTATTATCGCCTCCGAAGTCGAACAGATGGGGCTGATGGTGGAGGAAATTTTAGAATTTTCGCGCGGCGACAAAATGAAATTGAAATTGCAAATCTGTGATGTCGAGCAATTCGTGACCGAAGTGACCACAGCGCTTCGGCAAAGTTTCAGATATAAAGACATTCAATTCATCACCAAACTGTTATGTAAACGGAAAATTTACGCCGATAAAGAGAAACTCAAACGTGTATTTTTCAATATCGCCAACAACGCCAAAGACGCGCTGCCGCCGCACGGTCGTTTTTCAATCAATACATATTTGCACAAAGGGACGCATGTGGAATTTCGTCTGGCCGATAGCGGCGCCGGGATTCCAGAGCTTGTGAAACAGAATATTTTCGAACCGTTCATGACGTACGGCAAAAAACGTGGAACCGGTTTAGGCATGTCGATCGCGAAAAAAATTATTACCGATCACGGCGGGTATATCTGGGTAGAAAGCGAGGAAGGCAAAGGCACGATTTTTTATTTTACCGTTCCGATTGCCAATGAGTAATCATCATCTTCAGAAGGGCAAACGCGCTGTATTCGCGATCAACACAGACAGAGGCGTCCTCGTTTTTGGCGAGCAGCGAGGGGAACAACCTATCGTCAAAATACGACAACGGAGGGGGAAGAATGCTTGACAAAAAACTCTTACGAGAACATATCGAAGAATTGGAACGGGTGCGCGGAGAATTGATTCTTGCCAAATATCATTATGAAGAGGCGCTTGAAGAATTCGATACACTCTTTGGCAAAGGCACCGCCGACCGCACGATTCATGCGCTGCGTTCACGCGCACTGTTGAAAAAGCTGGTATTAACCCACGAAGCTCTTGATTCCGTGACTGAAGAATTATACGATTCCTTGGGCGAAGACGAACAATAAGGAGGGGGCTGTATGGTACAGACAACGATTGCCCAGATTGAACAAAAAATTCAACAAGTGGGCGTGATTTCGAATGAACAACGTCAAGAATTGTTAACCTTGTTGAGCGATTTGAAAGATGAGGTAGAAGACCTGTCCGAAACACGCAGCGAAGACGCCGAAAGCATCACGCGCTTTACCGGAATCTCTGCCCATGAGGCCACTCGACAGGAGATCAATCCACGCTTATTGGCGTTATCGCTTGAAGGACTCAAGTCGTCTGTCAGTGATTTCGAACAGTCACACCCGAAATTAGCGGAGACCGTCAATTCGCTCTGCCACATTCTTTCCAATATGGGAATTTGATCGCCTGAAGCCGTCAGGAGCGTCAACCGCGCTTGACGGCGATCATTCGAATAACACAGCAGCGGCAGCAGAAAGGATCGATCCTTCTTCATCGCCCGCGCTCACCGATCAACAGGCCGACGAATCGCCATGAAACAAACACCTGCCGATGTTTTTGCATACAAGAGATACACGTTTGCAGAGAAAATCTGTCAATAAAGACAGACCACATTACGATGAAGAGAACACGACACGATCATATCATGCAAAAACCGACCTATTGGTATCAGCAATCTGCCGTATTGCCATTTCGCCGCGCGACATCCGGATTACAGATTTTGGTGATCACCTCTCGTCGGCGCAAACGTTGGATACTGCCGAAAGGGATTATCGAACCCGGCATGTCTCCGCAGGATTCCGCCGCGAAAGAAGCGTTCGAAGAAGCGGGCATTCGCGGTGTTGTCAGTGCGCACTCGATTGGATCGTATTCGCAGAAAAAATGGGACGGCGTATGCCATATTGACGTCTTTCCCTTCGAGGTGACTGAAATCCTTGACGAATGGCCGGAGTGCATGTTTCGACAGCGGCGCTGGGTTGCGCCTGACGATGCCTGCGATTTGCTGGCGCTTAAGGAACTGACCGCGATAATCCGAGCCTTTCAGCGTTCTTGATATTTGCCGATTGACATTTCTTTGCGCATTCCGTATGTAGTAAAACTATATCAGATGTGATCTCACGACGCTTCGATTTCGTTCAGCGTGACCGGTCATGGTGAGCGACGTCGAACCATGAATCACGTCGTTTTGCGATATTAGAATTGTCGTTTCATGATGCGTTGATCGAAAAAACGCTCGTTTGCAGCGAATGTGTCGAGCCATTATTCGCTCGTCAACAGACTCAGAACGAACGGAGCGCTTCTTATCGCGCAGTAACGCATTCGTATTATTGGCAGGACTGATGTCTGCTCAAGAACCCCACCCCCC
>CAZRSF010000047.1:0-41415 GCA_964602655.1 uncultured Candidatus Moduliflexus sp. | reverse complement strand
CCATTATTCGCTCGTCAACAGACTCAGAACGAACGGAGCGCTTCTTATCGCGCAACAACGCATCGTATTATTGATAGGACAGATGCCTGTTTGAGAACCCTACCCCTGCCCCATGAGGCCGAAATATGATGGATGAAAAACATTCAGCCCCCCAGCATTTTCCGAAAAAAAAGAGAGAAGAGCCTGTCGAAGACCTGACGACCATGTTTTCCGACGAGAAAAACGGGGAGTTCGACCCGACCTTAACTGGCCGCTGGGTGTACTCTCCTCAGGCACAATCCTCTTTTTTCAATGAAAATGAAGGCAATGAGGAAACGGAAGACACGTATTCGCATGAAGAGGTGTTTTCGTCGCTGACCGCCTCCATCAGCCAGGATGCGGTGAACGAATCCTCCCGTTTTCTGACGATCACAGAGGAGTGTGAAGCGCTCACGAGCGAGCGCGAGCAGGAGAGCAAATCCGGGAAACCGAGTTTCCCTTCAGCCCCTTCATTTCGAGCAGAAGTCGAAGCGCTTCAAGAAAAACTACATTGGAAAATTGGCGCCGTTGTTGACGGAAAATACGAAGTCAAGGGCGTGATCGGACGCGGCGGCATGGGAATTGTGTACAATGTGTACCATAAGGAATGGGATGTCGAGTTAGCCGTGAAAATGCCGCTGTCCTACTCCGAAGCCAGCGATCTATTTAAAGCGCGATTCATCCGCGAAGCGCAAATTTGGGTGAATTTAGGGATGCATCCCAATGTGGTGCAATGCTGGTATGTCCGTGAATTGGGCGGTATTCCCTGCGTCTTTATGGATTATATCAGCGGCGGGAGTTTGAAAGATTGGATCAAAGCCGGAAAAATCCGACCGGGAGAGTGGGAAAAAATTCTTGATGTGATCATTCAAGCTTGCGATGGTCTGGGGTATGCGTATCAAAATGGCGTCGCGGCTCATCGAGATGTGAAACCCGGCAATTTGCTTCTCTCGAACGACGGCAGGCTGCATGTCACGGATTTCGGTATCGTACGGCATAAAAAAGAACAGGATATCGAAGGCGAAGCCATCAAACTCCCGCTTGGCGTCTCCGGCTTAAGCATGACGATCACCGGTTCGGATTTAGGTACGCCGGAATACAGCGCCCCAGAGCAATGGGGCAAGGCGAAAGAGGCGGATACTCGCTCCGATATCTATGCTTTAGGCGGCATTTTCTTCGAACTTTGCTGCGGGCGTCGGCCATTCGATGATGGAAAACAGCGCGAACCCGCACAAGTGTTGATCGGACGGCATCTGTTTATGCCTCCACCTGATCCGCGAGCGTTTTCCGTGGGTGTCCCGGCAGCTCTGGCGGACATTATCCTGACGTGCCTGCAAAAAGAGCCTGAAAAACGGCCGCAATCTATCGCCGAATTGCGGCGGCAGTGCGTCGAAGCCTATGCGAGCGCGATCGGCAGACCGTATGAACGCCCTGAGCCGCAAACCGCGGAACTTCGTTCGAGCGCGCTCAATAACCGCGCGGTATCGCTGTTAGACTTGGGACGAAAACACGAAGCATTTATCGCCTTCGAGGACGCATTGAAACTTGATCCCCATCATCCCGAATCGGTCTATAACAAAGCGTTAGTCGAATGGCGGGAGCATCGGATTACTGATGAAGAAGTCATCCGACGATTGAAAGAGGCGAAGCAGGTCAGTCCGCGGATCGGATTATATTTAGCGTATATCTATACCGAACGCGCTGACGCTGATGCGGCTGAACGCGAATTGATCGAGGCAATCGAGCATGGCGCTGTGATTCCGTACAGTACGATTTGGCGCGCATTAGGCGATGCGCGGATGGCGCAGGAGAAATTTGCCGAGGCGAGCGACGCCTATGCAAAAGCGCTGGAATTACTGGTCGAAGATCGCGCGCTTCAACAGCGACAAACGCTTGCCAATCAGCAGACCCGGAGTGTAGAAGGGCAGGTGCTGTTTCCCTGGCCGCGCTGCCTGCATACGTTTGTCGGAGAAAAAAACGAAGTCAAAAGCGCGGTGCTGTCGTCGGATGGGCGTTTGGCGCTGCTACGCTATGGTCACGAGTTCAAGCTGTGGAATCTGACATCGGGCGAAACGCTCTGGACATTCATCTGGAATGCGTCGTACGAGCAATGGAATTGTAAAGGACACGCCAATACCACGACCGCAGCCCTGCTCACGCCAGACGGAAAGTTTGTGATCTCTTCTTACAGTAACAGTCCGAACCTTCGCTTGTGGGAACTCGAAACCGGCGAATGTATTCGAACATGTATCGGACACGCCGAGGGCGTGAATGCGCTTGTCATGCTGCCGGGAGGAAATCATGTCATCTCTGGCAGCGCAGATACGACGTTGCGGTTGTGGGACGCGCGGACAGGCGAATCTCTTCAGGAATTTCGCGGTCACACGC
Organism: uncultured Candidatus Moduliflexus sp.; assembly: GCA_964602655.1. Classification (GTDB taxonomy): domain Bacteria; phylum Moduliflexota; class Moduliflexia; order Moduliflexales; family Moduliflexaceae; genus Moduliflexus. The sequence continues at coordinate 39,009 of CAZRSF010000047.1, read as the reverse complement.
AGCCTGTCAGAAGCGCGGCGGTCACGCCAGACGGACAATATCTCTTTTCCTGCGCGGGCGAATCGGTCTGGGTCTGGGAAGTGCTCACGGGGAGATACCTGAAGCAATTTCGAGGAAAAGATATCGTCACGGCGTTAGCCGTCAATCCTGATGGGCAAAAGGTCTTTTCAGGCTGTCAGGATGGGTTGCTGCGAATCTGGTCATGGCCATTGGGACGAAACATGCATTCACTCAGCGGTCATGCCGATGCGATCACGACGCTGGCGGTTTCGCCGGACGGACGGCTTCTCGTCTCCGGCAGCCGCGATAAAACGCTTCGAGTCTGGAATATAACGGAGGGGAAAGTCCTGCATATTCTGAAAGGGCATACGGCAGCCATAACCTCATGCGCGATAGCCAAAGAAGGCCGCCTGCTGATTTCGGTCAGCCGCGACCGAACCGCGCGTTTGTGGAATCTCGCGACCGGCGAATGCGTTCGCGTGTTGCCGACCTTCAGCCATTGGATGGAATGCGTGACGCCGACGTTCAGCGAAAACGCGATCATTGTCGGCAACGGCGAGGAACTTCGCGTGCAACGCCTTCAGGACGGCATGTATATCCGTGCGTTGAAGGCATGTTCGGAAGGCGCTCAGCCGCTGACAGCCCATTTTTCACAATCGCGCGCCGCTGAAAAGCCGTCGAAGCTTGTGTCGCTGCCAACGGGCGATGAGTTTTCTTCGGAATGCCATGATACGAAATCCGCCGCCGCGATTCCAGTTTCTGTAGATGGACGATTTGCTGTCATCCCCAAAGAAAAAGAGAATTTACGTTTCGTTGATCTTCAGACGCAGACTGTACTCGATCTATTCAAAGGGATCGGCGGATTGTCGAATTTCAGGAAGCATCGCAATTGGATGACGGCTGTTGCCGTGACGCATGATGAGCGCCTGCTTGTGTCGAACTGGTTCGATGCCAGCCTGCGCGTCTGGGACGCCCAGAGCGCGCAAGAAGTCCGCGCGTTGGAAGGACATCAAGAGATTGTCACGGCGGTTGCCGTCACGCCCACCGGGACGCACATCGTCTCCGGCAGCGCGGATAAAACCGTCCGGCTGTGGGATATGCGTACAGGCGAATGTCTTCGCGTCCTGACAGGGCATGAGGGGCAAATTACGGCGGTCGCGATCACGCCGGATGCGCGCTACATTCTTTCCGGCAGCGTTGACAAAACCCTGCGTATCTGGGAGGGCGCGACAGGAACATGTCTGCGGGCGCTTTCAGGCCATGCCGAAAGTATTACGGCGGCGGCCATCACGAACGATGGGCATTTCGCGTTTTCCGCCAGCAAAGACAAAACGTTTCGCGTCTGGGCGATAGATGCCGACGCGCCGCATTATGCCGCCACGCTGCAAGTCTGCCGTCAACAAGAACATGCCGAACTGCTGCTGTTCAAAGAACGATATGCGAAGTATGTCGCCCGCGCCGAAGCCGCCATGAATCAGGGGAAAATCGCGACCGCGTACACCTTTTTAGCCTTAGCCAGAGCCGTTCCCGGATATGAGCGCGATCCGGCGGCGTTGACGCTGAATGCGAAGTTAGGCATGCAGTTGCAGCGCAAAACGTTGCGCGAAGGCCGTTTGATCCGAAGCATCGAGGGACATGCCGATTTTATTACCTCCATTTCTGTCACGCCGGACGGACGATTTGCTGTGTCAGGAAGCCGCGACCGCACCGTGCGCGTCTGGACGCTGGCGACCGGCGCGAGCCTGCGAGAATTGAAAGGCCATCGAGGAAGCGTGTCGTGCGTCGCCGTGTCGCCGGATCGCTCGTTCGCGCTCTCCGGCAGTTGGGATCGAACGTTGCGTTTATGGGCGTTAGCAACGGGCGAATGCTTGAAGGTCTTCAAAGAGCATGACGATTATGTTCGAACTGTCGCCATCACGCCTGACGGACGCTTTGGCATCTCAGGCAGCACCGATACGACGCTGCGGCTCTGGTATCTTTCGCCCGGAAGGCACGCGGAAGGTTTCGAAGGGTTGATTGTGCCGTTGGAAGATGCCTATCGCGAGGCGGAATTGACGACGGCGAAATGTTTGCGCGTGTTTCGCGGGCATACGAGCGATGTGGTGGCTGTCGCCGTCTCTGCCGACGGACGGTACGCGTTGTCCGGCAGTTGGGACACGTCGTTGCGCTTCTGGTCGTTAACACAGGGGAAATGCCTGGAAGTGCTGAAAGGGCATACGCATTACGTCACGTCAGTCGCCCTCTCGCCGGATGGACGGTTAGCGCTGTCCGGCAGTCGGGATGGCACCGTGCGTTTTTGGAGTGTCGCGCGGAAAAAATGCGTGCGCATCATGCATGGACATGATGGCTATGTCACCTCGGTCGCCATGACGCCGGACCGGCGATTTGCGATTTCAGGGGGATGGGATCATACGATTCGCATCTGGCAGCTCTCGACCGGCGAATGTTTGCGCGTGTTCGAGCGGCATACCGATGCGGTGGAAGCCATATCGCTGACGCCGGACGGACACTATTTACTCTCCGGCGGGCGGGATCGGATGGTGCGATATTGGGAATTCGATTGGAAACTCGCTCCTGGAAAGTTGGCTGAAGAATAGGAAGCGCATCAGCGGCGCAGGACGCAGAAATTGTAAGAATATGCTTGACAGAAATATTTTTTTTGTTCGTATTATTCGTTTGACAGGGGACACAAGATACGACACCATATGTCTGTTCCTGTTTAACTTCATGTCGTCGCGCTTGTCAGAAACGCGGTGAACCCTGCATCATTGGCGGCGATGAAAACCTGTGAGGGCTGTCATCGTCACAGAAAAACGGCATCTCATAGACAGTATCGGAGATATGAAAGTAGAATTATTGGTGGTTTCAGGCGCTGTAAAAGGCAAACGATTCGTCTTTACCAAACCGGATTGTTTTCTGTTCGGGCGCGCTGCTGATGCGCATATTTCGCTCCCCAATGATCTGTACGTCTCACGGCAGCACTTCTTTCTCGAAGTCTCTCCCCCTGTCTGCAAACTTCGCGATTTGAACAGCAAAAACGGCGTGATCGTGAATGGCGTGCGTTATGGGGGCAAAACCCCGTTACCGAGGGAATTCAAGCAAGCCCCGATCAATGAAACGCTCTTAAAAAATGGCGACGAGATTTCTGTCGGCGAAACACACATTAAAGTGACTATCGAACTTGATGCCACTGATTACCAATCTGCGCAGCAAACGCCGATAAGCGTTCGCTGTATGCGTTGCGGCAAAGATGCCACTGCCGAGGTTCGCAGCCTGCCGCAGCCGCCGCAAGGCGCGTATATCTGCGTGGCATGTAAAAAAATTCAGGCCACGAGCAAGCCATCCTCGCAATATATTCCGGCTCAAGGCAACGCGCCCAAAGAGCGCCCGATCTCATCCGAAAAATCGCAGCCGAAACCGATTTTCATCGAAGGATTTGTGATCGAACAAAAAATCGGCACAGGCCGAATGGGAGACGTCTATAAGGCCAGAGAAAATAAAACCGGGCAATTAGTGGCGATCAAAATCTTTTCGCCGAGGGTGATGGTGAATCCGCATAAACTCAAAATCCTGCAACGCGAACTTGTCATTATCCGCCAATTAAAACATAAACATATCGTTCAGTTCTTAGGGCATGGCGTCGCCGGAAATCTGCTGTATTTTATTTTCGAATTTATTGACGGCATTACATTGAAAAAGTATATCCAATCTCACGCCGGGCGCGTGCCGCTACGCGAGCTTGCGCCGATTTTTCTCGGCGCGCTCGATGGTTTAGCGTATGCCCATCGCGTCAGATTATCCGCCCGTACCAGCAATGGGGTTATCCGCGAATGGGAAGGCATTATTCATCGCGATCTCTCGCCGGAGAGCATTCTGATCACGCAAGAAGGAGATTCCTGGCTTTCGAAACTCACCGATTTCCACCTGTCAAAAACGTTCGAAGAAGCGGGAATCACAGACATCACCACGCCGGAAGATATCTTAGGACAGCCGATGTATTGGCCGCGCGAACAATTGACCCATTACAAATATTTGAATCCGGCGACAGATGTCTTTTCGATTGCGGCGGTGTTTTATGAAGTCTTGACCGGAACATGGATTCGAGACGGGTTCAGCCAATTGCTCAAGAAAAGTAAAGAACAGGGCTATCGCCCGTCCATTTCCGACTACATGGGCGTGATTGCGTCGCATCCGGTGGTGCCGATTCGCGACCGGAATCCGCAAATTCCCGACCCATTAGCCCGTGTCATAGATCGGGCGCTTCGAGAAAAGGAAATTCCGCACGACACGCGCAATGTTCAAAAAGAACTGCAAACGCTCCGTTACCCAGACGCAGGCGTGTTCAGAGAAACGATCTTCAAAGTCTTGCACGATTTGAATATCATGGATACCGCCGGGCATGTCGTGCCGGAAAAACGCGCTGGCAGCGCCCAAGAGAATGCGGCGGCGTCCAGTATGATCATGTTTTCGAATCCCCAGGAAGGGACGACGCGAGAGGCGGCGCTTTTCGTGCTTGATGTCGTGCAATCTACGCAATATGTTGTCAATAAAGGCGATACGCATTTCAGCACGTTAGTTGGAAACATGCTGAGACGGGTGCGTACTCATGCGCGCGCGCAATCGCTGTTTTTTCTGAAAGGCACCGGTGATGGATTCATTGCCGGATTCACCGCAATGGCGGATGCGTTTGCCGTCGCAGAAACCTTTTTATCGAATCCGATAGATACACAGGTGCAGGTGCGGCTGGCTCTGCATTATGGCACCGTGAAAATTGGCGTAGATGGGGATTTATATGGATTGGAAATGCACCGGATCAGTCGAATGGAAGGCGTAAGCAAAACAGACCGCATGGAATCGCCAGTCAGACTTGCTGAGGTTCCTGAAGCCAACCGGATCATGATTTCCGCTGTCGGCGTCGAACAATTACACGAAGCTGATCGCGCGCGTTTTACGCTGGCAGGGGCGTTTCGATTAGCCGGATTCGATGAACCCACAACCTTGTGGATGATGAGTTCCTCAACGAAATAACTGGCAAGAAGAACGATGTGAAAGCTATGGATATTCTTAGCGCTGGGCTGACTGATGTGGGATATAAACGTCAACATAATGAAGACGCTTTTTTGTGCGATGAAAAAAAGCGACTCTTTATCGTGGCTGACGGCATGGGAGGACGAGCCGCCGGAGAAACGGCAAGCCAGGCCGTTGTTACGGTATTGCCCCTGCTGATGAAAGAAAAAATACGGACGCTCGATGACCCCTCTCCCGGACAAATTACCTTCGTCATTGGCAATACGCTGGCAGAATTGAGCGAACACCTCTACCAACAATCGCAGGAACTGCCGGAAATCAAAGGATTAGGTTCGACCGCCGCTTTGCTCTTCATCTATCATGACATGGCGTATGTGGCCTGCGCCGGGGACAGCCGAGTCTATTTACTGCGAGAGAAACGCCTGTTGCAGATTACCAAAGACCAGACGATTGCGGCGGCATTAGTGCGTACAGGTCATCTCAGCCCTGATAAAGCCGTCTATCATCCGTTAAGTCATGCGTTGGAAGAGTTTATCGGCAAGGAAGGCCAATTGCATCCCGGCGTCTGGTGTAAAAAACTGCATCCGCGAGACCGTTGGCTGTTGTGTTCCGATGGACTGACAAAAGGCTTGACGGATGATGGATTATGTCGCTTGTTATCGGCTGATGTGTCGCCGTTGGAATTATGCCAGAACTTGATCTCAACCGCAAAAGAGAATGATGGCTCGGATAATATTACGGTGATTGTCGTTGACGTGGCGGAAGCCCGCCAGAGCAGTCATGAACAGCCACGCGAAGGATGAAATCATGCCGAAACAGAATGGACATGATGAAAAAAAACTCCAGCCTGCCGTTGAGCATACGATCACCAAACCGCCTGCTGCCGGAGAAGAGCAGAGCCGTCAGGAGAATCTGACGCTGACCGGCGGCGCCGGGAACGCACTGCCTCAAGACCAGACCATCTCGACTCCCCCCAAATCCGCTCAGGGCGAGCACACACTGACAGCGCAACACGACGGGAAACATGCCGTCACGTTTACCAAACGCAACACGATTTCCGACCCCACGTTAACACATGCGTCTCATTCCGGCGCGCCGCAATTTGCCGAGAAGGTCAATTGGGAAATCGGCGATGTGATTGAGGGACGGTTCGAAGTGATTGATGTCATCGGGCAGGGCGGCATGGGCATTGTGTATCGCGTCAACCATCGGGAATGGAAGATGGAGATGGCGGTCAAAATGCCGTTGACCTATTTAGTTGCGGATGAGGCATCGAAAGCCCGATTTGTTCGCGAAGCGCAAACCTGGGTAGATTTAGGACTGCATCCCAATATCGTCCAGTGCTGGTATGTGCGCGAACTCGGCGGCGTGCCGCGCGTGTTCATGGATTATATTGACGGCGGCAGCCTGAAGGATTGGATTCGCGAGGGAAAAGTCAAACCCGGAGAATGGGATAAAATTCTGGATTTGACGATTCAAGCGTGCGATGGCTTGGGCTATGCGCATGAATGCGGCGTGGAAGTGCATCGCGATGTGAAACCCGGCAACATGCTGCTCACGAACAAAGGCGATTTGCTCGTCACGGATTTTGGCATTGTCAAACGCGCAGGAGTCGAAGAGATTGCCCCAAAAGGCCAGACATCGAGCAAAAAGTTTCGCGCCGGGAACGATATTACGGAAACCGGATCAGAGTTAGGGACTCCGGAATATGGCGCGCCGGAACAATGGGGCGGCGCGAAAAATGCGGATCGACGGGCTGACATTTATGCGTTAGGCGTCATTCTCTATGAACTCTCCTGCGGACGGCGTCCGTTCGACGATGGCAGTCATACTGAACCCGTCCATGTCATTATTGCCCGGCATTTATCCATGCCTGCGCCGAATCCGAAGATGTTCAACGCGGAGATTCCCGCGTCGTTAGTGGACATTATCTTAAGCTGCTTAGAAAAAGACCCGGCCAAGCGCCCGCAATCTATGGTGGAACTCCGGCATGAACTGGCGAGGATTCATCGCGAGATTATCGGGAAAAATTATCGGCGTCTGATTCCGCAGGCCGCCGATTTACGGTCGGATGCGCTGAATAACCGCGCGGTCTCGTTTCTGGATTTGAATAAAGAAGCCGACGCCTTCATCTCGTGGAATGAAGCCTTAAAACTCGACGCCTATCATCCCGAATCCCTGTATAATCGCAGCCTGTTAGATTGGCGCGCCTGCAAATTGACGGATGACGACGTGATTCGCCAGTTAGAAGAAGCGAAACATGTCACCAAACGTTCCAGCGTCTATTTAGGTTTTATCCATCTGGAACGCGCCGCCGCAGATGAAGCGGAACTGGAATTTCTCAGCGCGCTTGAAGACCTGGAATTACGGAATAATGCCCCGCTGTGGCGCGCGCTCGGCGATGCCCGGTTAGCGCAAGAAAACTATCCTGGCGCGGAACAAGCCTATCAACAAGTGTTAGAGCTTGTGCCGCGCGATAAAGATAGCCTGGAACATCAGCGCTTAGCCCAATCCCGCACACGCATTCGAAACGAGAAAGTGACGTTTCATTGGCAGCATTGCTGCCGCGCCTTCGAAAGCGGGCATCAGGGGGCCGTGACATCGGTCGCGATTTCGCCGGATGGCCGTCATGCTGTCTCTGGCGGCGAAGACAAAACCGTTCGGGTCTGGAATCTTGTCACGCATGAATGCCAGTGGATTTTTCGCGGGCATGAGGATGCGGTGCTTTGCGTCGCAATCACGCCCGATAGCCGCTATGCCGTCTCTGGCAGCCGCGATAAAACGGTGCGGCTTTGGGATGTGATCACCGGAAAATTCGTCAAAAATTTTCGCGGGCATACCGATTGGGTGACAGTGCTCAAAATGACGCCGGATGGCCGGAGGGTTATTTCCGGCAGCCGTGATAACACATTGCGTCAATGGGAAATTCCGACCGGGAAATCTTTCTGGGTGTCCGAAAAATTTGCCAATCATATCAACACGCTCGCCGTCACGCCCGACGGACGTTTTGCCTTGTCCGGGCACGAAGAAGAGAATCTCTACCTGTGGGATTTGACAACCGGTAAACGGACGGAGCGAAAATATTACGGAGGCGCGTTAGAAACATTAGGACTGGTTTCTACAGTGGTGTCGGCTCTGGCCGTCGCCCCGGACGGTTCGTTCGCGGTCGCCGGGCATCGCAGCGCCTCGATGCAGATATGGGACGTGAAAACCGGCCAGGAACTCCGGCGGCTGAAAGGCGGCCATGATGAAGCGATTACGGCCGTCGCTGTCACAAATGATAATCGGTATATTATTTCGGCAAGCACGGATGCGACGTTAGGTTTGTGGGATTTACAACTAGAAAAAAATGCGCATGTCTGGACATTCGAAGGTCATCGCGAAGCCATCACCGATATTGACATCAGTAAAGAGAGCCAGATACTGATCTCCGGCAGCCGGGATGCGACGATACGATTGTGGAATCCGGCTACACGCGAAAATTTCTGGACATTTTGGGAAGATCAGGGACATACGGATGTCGTCACAGCGGTCGAATTCGGCTTGAATGGACGATTTCTCATCTCGACCAGCCTGGATATGAGTCTGCGGATGTGGAATGTCGAGACGGCGAAATGCTTGCGAACGTATGAAGGGCATGTCAAAGAAGTCACCTGTCTCGCGGTCACGCCGGATGGACGCATGGCCGCGACAGGAGGAAAAGATGAGATCGTGCTGCTCTGGGAACTTGGCACAGCCCGGTGTTTTCTGACGTTCAAAGGGCATGAAGGCAGCGTGACGGCGGTCACGATGACCCCGGACGGCCAGTTTCTCGTATCGGGCGGAGAGGACCGCACCGTGCGTTTGTGGAGCCTCAAAACAGGCAAATTATTGCGAACCTTCACCGGCCATGCCGGAAGCATTACCTCGCTGTCCATCACGCCGGACGGACGCTTTGTCGTCTCTGGAAGCCAGGATCGCACGTTACGTTTATGGAATCTCTCTTCTGGAAACGCGCTGCGAACATTCGATGGTCACAATGAACGCGTCAACACTGTGTATGTCCTGTCGGACGCGCGATTCGCGGTGTCCGGCAGTCATGATAACACGATCCGCCTCTGGCATCTTGGCACCGGCAAATGCGCGCGCGTCTTTGTCGGCCATAAAGACGGCGTCAACGGCGTTGTGGCGACGGCTGACCGGCGTTATCTGATCTCCGGGGCGGATGATCATACGGTGCGCCTGTGGGAATTGGCGACCGCCAAATGCCTCCGCACGTTCAAAGGGCATAAAGACAGCGTGACAAGCGTCGCCATCACCCCAGATGGGCGGTATGCGGCATCCGGCAGTCGAGACGCCAGCTTAAAGTTGTGGGATTTGGACGCGCCCGACGCCGAACGGTATGACGCCGCCTTACAGGTCTCTCGTCAGCAAAATCACGGCGAACTGCAAGTCCTGACCGAGCGCTTTCACAAACTGATGGAATGGGCAAAAACCGCCTGGGAACATGGCAAAACCACAGCGGCATATCGCTATCTGCTTCAGGCGCGTTCGACTCCTGGCTATGAACGCGCGCCAGAAACATTGGAACTGAATGCCACAATCGGAAAAGTGCTTCCCAGAAAACGTCTGCGCGGGGAATGGGAGGTCTGGATCGGCAAAGAGCATCATGGGACAGTGACGGCGGTTGCTGTTACGCCGGACGGACGCATTGCGGTCTCATCCAGCGCCGATATGACGCTTCGCGCCTGGGACGTCGAAACCGGGAAGTTTCTCCGACTCTTCGATGGGCATTGGCTGGCGGTACATGCCGTCGCCATTACGCCGGACAGCCGGTTTGTGGTTTCCGGCAGCGAAGATACGGCCTTGCGCCTCTGGGATGTCAATTCCGGGCGATGTCTGCGCACGTATGAAGGACATGAGCAGGAGGTCGTCGCCGTGTCGGTTTCCCCGGATGGGCGGCATCTGCTTTCAGGCAGCGCCGACGGAACGATTCGCGTCTGGAACCCTGCGTCAGCCAAGTGTCTTCAGACATTGAAAGGGCATCGAGATCGCGTGTTTGCTGTCGGCATGACGCCGGACAGGCGCTATGTTTTCTCTGGCGGGGAAGACCGTTCCGTTCGATTATGGGACAAAACCAGCGGAAAAATGCTGCAATTGCTCAAAGGCCATAAACAACGCGTGACAGCGGTTGCGGCGACGCCAGACAGCCGCTACCTGCTTTCTGCCAGCGGCGACGGCACGCTTCGTCTGTGGAATATCGAGACGAGCAAATGCGTGCTTGTGCTGAAAGGGCATGAGGGCGAGGTGCTTTCCCTCGCCATGACGCCGGACGGACGGTTTGTCTTTTCCGGCGGAGAGGATAAAACGATCCGATTGTGGGATTTGATCAACGGGCAAAATATCTGGACGTTCCGTGGGCATAAAAAAGGCGTGACAGCCGTCAGCGTCACGCCGGACGGTCGTTTTACGCTCTCAGGCAGCGAAGACCAGACCCTGCGCGCCTGTGAGCTCGATTGGGAATTGGATACCAGCGAACAGTCGGCAACATTGGGAGAAGATCATGAGAAAACGGCGACGGGAACAGGCATGTTCCAGCGCCTTACGTCATTTTTTCAGACCGGAAAACATGTGTAAGCGCCCCATCGTAGGAGTGCGAAAGCGATTGCAATGGCGATAAATAATGCTGTAGATGAATATTGAGACGCTAATCAACAAGAGGACACCGCAACAACCTATGCGTATCGAGATTAGTATTATTGCCGGTCCGGCCAAAGGACAACATTTTATCTTTGAGAAACCTGATCGTTTTCTGTTCGGACGCGCCCTCGATGCCCGCGTCTCCTTACCGAACGATCCGTATGTCTCCCGCCAGCATTTTCTCCTGGAAGTCTCGCCGCCCGAATGTAAAGTCACGGATTTGGACAGCAAAAACGGCACGTTTGTCAACGGGGTACGTTACGGAGGCCGCAAACCTGCTGATAAAGGCGTCAAACAGGCTCCGCCCCACGTGCAAGATGTCGCGTTGCGCGATGGCGATAAGATTACAGTTGGAGATACGGAGATGTTGGTGATGATTGCAACAAGCGCACCTCCAGCAGAAACGGATCGCGACCGGACAGTGTCGTTTGTCTCGTCTGCGAAAGGAGAGCATGATCAGGTCGCCAACCCGATCGGCATGTTAGGGCAGCTTCTTCAGAGCGCGGCCAAGAAAAAACAGGTCGAAAGCCCGATTTTGACGCCGAAAGTTGACAATGGGATGCCGCAGATCGCCGGGTATCGGATTGACGATATGATTGATCGCGGCGGCATGGGCATGGTCTATAAAGCCACAGACCTCCGAAAAAATAAGGACGTGGCAGTTAAAATCATGCTGCCCAACATGGCGACAAACCCGGATAACGTCAAATCGTTTCAACGGGAAATTGATGTCACGCGCCAACTCAAACACCGAAACATCGTGGAATTGTACGATCATGGGAAAACGGAGTCGCTGTTCTATTTTGTTTTAGAATATGTGAACGGCATGAACCTCTATCAATTTTTGATGTCGCGCGGCGGAAAGATTCCCTTAGAAAGCGCGGCCTCCATCATGCTCGACACGCTCGATGGTCTGGCATACGCTCATTATGTCACGATCATCAGCGAAATTGCGGGAGGAACGAGCCAGACGTACACGGGCATTGTGCATCGCGATTTGAAACCGCAAAACATTCTGTTAGGTTTCACCCCGCAAGGGGTTGTGACGAAAATCTCGGATTTCGGCATTTCCAAAAGCTTCGAATCTGCCGGATTCACCAATATCACGAAACCGGGCGAAGTCTTAGGGACGCCGATGTATTGGCCGCGCGAGCAGATTACGCATTATAAATATCTCAATCCGGCCACTGATGTATTTTCGATTGCCGCCGTGTTCTATGAAATGTTGACGGGGAAATGGGTGCGGGATGGATTCGAGGCGCTGTTCGAACGGTGTAAACGCCAAAAACGCCTCGCCGCCATTTCCGACTATATGACCGCCATTATCGGAAATCCGGCGATTCCGATTCAGCAAAGAAACCCGGAGATTCCCGATCCGGTCGCCCGCGTGATTGACCGAGCGCTCAAAGAAGCTGAAGTTCCGTATGACGAATATAAAATGCGTGAAGCATTGGCCGGATTGCGTTATCCTGACGCCAAAGCCTTTCGCGAAGCATTACAGCAGGCATTAGAGGAATCCGGGTTGAGTGAGCGGCGCATACGAGATGCGCAGCAACGCATGACGCCATCGAGAGACGAACCAAAAGCGCCTGAAAAAAAACCCGACGCGGCAGCGCCTGAAAAAAAAGTCGCGAAACAGCTTCCTGATAAGCCGATTGACGCCTCCGCGCCGCCGTCGGACGGTTCGATTTTTTATTCGATTATGCCGCTGGAATCGGATCGGAAGGAAATCGCCTTGTTAGTGCTTGACCTGGAAGGATCGTCAGAATATCTCCGCGAAGTCGGCGACACCTACTTTTCCGACACGGTCGGTAAAATGTATAATCGCGTCAAAAAACATGCGGCCGCAAAAGATTTGATGTTTTTGAAGTCAACCGGCGGGGGATTTCTCGCCGTATTTACAACGGTATCGTCGGCCTTTGCGTTAGCGATGTCTTTTCTCAACACGCCGGTTCGCGCGGATATCCATGTGCGCATGGCGCTGCATTGGGGCTTAGTGAAAGTCGCGCCTGACGGCGATGTGCTTGGCGTTGAAGTGCATCGAACATTTCGCGTCCAAAATGTTCAGATGCAGGATCAGATAGATGAAGTGTTCGACGGCGCGCCCATCCCGCATTCCGATAGAATTGTGATTACCGCCGAATGCCTCGAACGGTTCGATCACGCAGAGCGCGCAAAATTCCGGTACGCCGGACGGTATAAATTAAAAGGGTTCGAAGAAACTGGCGATGTGTGGGTGTTGCAGAAGTAACTGCGTTTGATAATCAATGAAAAAAGGAGAAGAGACACCGATGAAAATTGGATTAGGGAGCGATCACGCAGGATTCGAATTGAAAGAAGATGTCAAAGCCTATTTACAAGAAGCGTTTCCGCAGCACGAAGTGGTAGATTTGGGTGTCTATGACCTTAGATCGGTCAGCTATGCCGAATATGGCGCGAAAGTTGGGCGAGCCGTCGCCGCCGGAGAGGTGGAGCGCGGCATTGTCGTCTGCGGCAGCGGATTGGGCATTTCGATGGCTGCCGGTAAAGTGCGCGGCGTGCGCGCCGCGCTCTGCCATGACGAATACACCGCCCGCATGAGCCGGTTGCATAACGATGCCAACGTTCTGGCGATGGGCGGGCGCGTGGTCGGCAAAGGCGTGGCGCGGGAGATGGTCAAGGTCTGGCTGGAAACGCCGTTCGAAGGAGGCCGTCATCAAGCGCGGGTCGAACAGATCGAATCGCTGACAAAAGATTGACCGTTTCAGGAGTGCGCACACACGTGTTTGCACTCCTGGTTTTCCTGAATTCGAACCTCTATGCCAGATTCATTTTCTATCCGAGCCAATTTTCCCCTTGACAAAAAGGCGTAAACACGTCGAAAAACGTGTTTGATACCATGTTTTTCTTTTGCTATAATTTAAAACGATATAAAAACTTCTTATGACAACAATACAACGTCAAATTCAGCAAGAGGTAAAAACTTTACCAGAATATGCTCAAAAGCAAGTTTTTAACTTTGTGTTATCTTTGAAAAAACAAGAGCAAAAAACTCAGGCGGAGCAATTCTCGGATAATAAAAAAAATCAGGGTATAGAAGGGCGTGAAGATTGGATAAAAACATTGCCAGAAATAAAACTTTCTACAAAAGAACAACAAGAACTTGCAGATTCGCGTAAAACACAAGGAATTGAAATGACGATTGAGGAATTTCAAACCTATTTGAAACAGGTCAATGTATAAACTTGTTTTTCATCAAAAATTCCTCAGAAAATCGGCAAAACTGACCAAAAGAAACCATGCGCTTGAAACTGATGTATTACAGACATTGCAACAACTTTCCGAAAATCCGTTCGAACCGTCTTTACATACGCACAAAGTGACGGATATTGGCGACCTTGCATTCTCCTCCAAAATCACCGGAGACCTTCGAATTATCTGGGATTTTGGCGATGAAGAAATCAATATTATCGAATTGTTTGATATTGGCGGTCATAGTGGAAAAAATAAAGTCTATCGCTAATTCCCCGCACTTTCCCCTTGACAAAACGGCGTAAAAACTTTGAAAAAGTAGCAATTGATAATATATTTTTCATTTGCTATACTTTTAACGATATAAAAACTTATTATGATTGCAACATTATCACAAGCATTTCATCAGGCTGAAAAACTTCCAACACAAGAACAAAAAATTCTTGCGGAATGGATGCTTGAACTGCTCCAATCCGAAAAACGGTGGGATGAGCTTTTTGCGAGTTCTCAGTCTCAAGACGTTCTTTCTGCGCTTGCAGATGAAGCGTTGGAAGAATTCCATGCTGGAAACACCGAATTATTAGATATTCATACATTATGATTTCCAGCACCACCGCAAAATTCAAAAACCTTTTTGCTTGTTTGCCACAAGATATTCAAAGACAAAGCCGAAAAGCCTATAAACTTTTTATCAAAAATTGGTCTCACCCCAGTTTGCATTTTAAACGTATTCATCACACAAAGCCAATCTATTCAATACGAATCAACTTGAATTACCGCGCCGTCGGTATTATGGAACATGAACATATTATCTGGTTTTGGATTGGAACGCATGACGAATACGAACGGCTGATTGCAAGTTTTTAATCTTCTCCGCACTCTCCCCTTGACTAAACGGCGTAAAAACTTCGAAAAACGTGTTTGATCACCTGTTTTTCATCTGCTATAATTTCAATTGATATAAAAACTTCTTATGACAACAATTCAGCAACAAATTCAGCAAGAAATACAAACTTTGCCTGATTCTGCTCGTCAAGAAGCGCTTGATTTTATTTTGTTTTTAAAAATGAAATCTCAAATGCAAAATGAGCAGGAACATAGCGAAAAAGAAGCAAGAGAGATTGTGCGTAAACGCGCCCCAAAAAAATCGTCTTCCAAGAAAGAAGTTTTGAATGCCGCGTCAGAAAAACTCTTACGACAATCTGAAGAAGAATTTGCGCGAGGAGAAGCCTATACATTCGACAACGCCGATGAAGCGATTGCGTTTATCAAAAACATTGCAAATGTCTCACTATGAATATCAAATATTCCAAAACGTTTGCAAAGCAAATGCAGAAAGCTCCGAAATCTATTCAAAACGCATTTTGCGAACGATTGACGCTATTTTTGACAACGCCATTTGATACAAAACTCAACAATCACCCACTTAAAGGAAAGTTTTTAGGGTACCGAAGTATTAATATTACCGGCGATTGGCGAGCGATTTTTTGTCATGATAAGAAAAACGACATACTTGAATTTGTCTTGCTTGGCACACATAGCGAACTCTACGGATAAAAACTTTTCACTTTTTCCGCACTTTCCCCTTGACAAACGGCTTAAAAACTTCGAAAAACGTATTTGATAACATATTTCTCATTTGCTATAATCTTTAACGATATAAAAACTTTTATGACAACAACTCAACAACAAATTCAGCAAGAAATTTCCGGCTTGCCGGAATATGCTATCGAGGAAGTCCTTGACTTCGCTCGGTTTTTACGAGAAAAATTTGCGCGAAACGAACAAGACGAAGTTTTTAATTCATCATCGAAGGCGTTGCTTCGCGCATCTGAAGAAGAGTATGAACGCGGAGATATTTATTCGTTTGCCACAACGAAAGAATCAATTCAATTTTTAGAAAACGCGCTCAATAAGACACCATGATAATCAACTATTCCAAAACATTTATGAAATTGTTCGATAAATCTCCACAACATATTCGAAAGGCGATTGTTGAACGAATAAAATGTTTCGAAGTCAATCCTTATGATCCGATACTGAATAATCATGCACTCAAAGGAGAATTTTCAGGACGCAGAAGTATTAATATTACCGGAGATTGGCGAGCAATTTATGAGAATAAGCCAAATGACGAAGCATTTTTTATCTTGGTTGGAACGCATAGTAATCTCTACGGATAAAGTTTTTAATCTTCTTCGCACTTTCCCCTTGACAAAACGGCTTAAAAACTTCGAAAAACGTGTTTGATAATAACTTCCTCGTTTGCTATAATTTTTAACGATATAAAAACTTCTTATGACAAATTTACAGAAATATATTCATGCAGTGCTTAGAAAAGCAAAATATGTTCACGACGATGACACTCAAAGCATCATCGGATATATTGAAGAATTGCCTCTCTGTTGGGCGCAAGGCGACACGATTGAAGATGTTCGCGAAGAGCTTGAAAGCGTTGTTGAAGGTTGGATATTATTAAGCGTTCGAAGTGGAGAATCGCTTCCGATTATTTCCAATATTCATTTTAACATTCCCTCAAAACATCAACCTCTTCAATATGCCTAAACTTCCACCAATTTCACGTCGCGAATTTATCAATAAGTTGAAAAACTTAGGTTTTGATGGACCATATCAAGGCGGAGACCATCAATTTATGGTCAAAGAACAGTGTAAAATCACCGTGCCGAATCCGCATGTACAAAAGGATATTCCCAAATATATCGTTCAACTTGTCATCAGACAATTGGGGATTTCGCGAGAAGAATGGGAAAACGCATAATTTCTCAATTTTCCCCTTGACAACACGGCTTAAAAACTTCGAAAAACGTGTTTGATAATAACTTCCTCATTTGCTATAATTTTAAACGATATAAAAACTTCTTATGACAATCACAACTGAAAAAATTTGGCATAAAATACAGAAGCTGCCTCCGCAAGATTTTTCGGAACTTCTGAAGAAAATGACTGATTATACAAATGATTCTCGTTTAACTGAAGAAGAAAAATCAGACGATTTGCCCTATGAAGTTCGACAGGAACTTCTTCGAGAAAAAAATCATGCGATAACAACCGGTGAACGCTATTCGTTTCAAGATGTTTTTGGCTCACCTCTCTTGTGAATATTTTTTTCGAACGCAAGGCAAAAAAGTTTATCGAACATGCTGATCATCTGCTCAAAGAAAAAATCAAACAGGAAGTGTTGGTAATTGCGGAAAATCCGTATGCCAATAAGCATTTGCACGGCGATTTAAGCGATTTTTATCGTCATCGATTTTCGCATAAGGGAACAGAGTATCGGATATTATATCGCATTGAAGAACGTGAAAACTTGATTATTGCGGGAATCGGAACGCGAGAAAATTTTTATCGTAAGATTTAAAACTTTCCCCTTGACAAAACGACTTGAAAACTTTGAAAAACGTGTTTGATACAATGTTTTTCTTATGCTATAATCTTTACGCGATTAAAACTTACTATGACAACGATACAACAAATACAACAAGAGATAAAAACTTTGCCGGAGTATGCCCGAAAAGAAGTCTTTGATTTTGTTCTCTTTTTAAAAGAAAAAGAGCAAAAAGCCTATACTGAGCGACTAAAGCCATCTGTCGTTCAAGAACTCAAGCAAGCAAAGCAAGAATGGGAAAATGGTGATGTACATAAATTCGAAACCACAGAGGACGCAATCAAGTTTTTAGATGATATGATGATGACATCATGAACATCAGCTATTCTAAAAAGTTTTCAAAGCAATTTGCCAAAGCTCCTCAAAAAATTCAATCTGCGCTTAAAGAACGCCTCATGCTTTTTGCGCAAAACCAATTTCATCCATTATTGAATAATCATCAACTTATTGGTGAATATTTCGAATATCGAAGTATCAATATCACCGGAGATTGGCGAGCAATTTATGAAAAAATTGACGATGAAACGGTCTATTTTGTGTATTTAGCAACGCATAGTAATCTCTACGGATAAAGTTTTTAATCTTTCTTTCACTTTCCCCTTGACAAAACACTCACAATGTTTTCAAAAGTGTGTCATTCATCAAACGATAAATGGCTTCAACACTGATGAAGCCAAAACTTTTCATCTCTGTTGCACTCACACCATCGCACTTGCCAAGAATACATAATATTGTAAAAATGTATTTGTTTTTATTTTATTATTTATTTTAGAAAATATATGGAAAAATATCCAAAAGGATCTTTAGAAGGATCTTCAATTAGGAAGACATTATTAGGCTTAGGTGTAACAGCAATACTTATAACGCAAGTGTTAGGTTGTAATTCTGGCAAAAGTGAAACTCCGACAGGAGCAGGAGGAAATGGAGAACCTCTTGGGGCAACACAATTAGCTAGTCTTATTCAAGGAAAAGGTGGTGAAGAATTAGGTGTAGGCTTAGCAAATGGTGGTATTTTTATTGATGGCATCCCTGGTGGTCCAGGTCAATATATGAGAACATGCGTTGATACAGAAGATGAAGGTGCTTGGAGATATTATATTGATACGCCTTTTGCTAAAAATAAAGATACTATTGGGACACATAGCAGACCAACAGATGCATGGCTTGAGGCTACAGGCTTAACTGGTCCAAAAAATGGTGAAGTAAATAGAGATTTTCCTACTGCTTCTTTGGAAAGAGTAGGAGATAATTGTCCGAATATAGGTCAGCCATTAGTTTTAGGTGGAAATAATGTTGTAAGATCTGTTAACTTTGAATACCCAACTCCACCAACTCCAGTACCAGCCGCACAACCAACCGCAGGACCAGCTTGCGAAGCAGGTTCTATCCCAGCTTCATCTTGTCCTGCTCCAGCCAATGCTATAGGAAATGTTGATAGTGACCCAGAAATGGAATGCATTAATGTGTCAACAGGAACAGTTACTCAAATTTGTCCTAAAGTTTATTAAGAAAATTAAAGTTTTAAAGTCTTTGTTTTATAAAAAGTTTTAAAGTCATTAAAGATTATAAGTAAGATTGAAAAAAGGCATAAGGAGTTTAAAAACTTCTTATGCCTTTTGTGTTTTTTAGCTGTCGTTTTAAGCTAAAAAGACCTGACAGGTTTCTAAAACCTGTCAGGTCTGGATGTAAGGAGATTTTTTCTTTTTTGCTTTTTAAAAAATATGCTATAATAGGAAGCGCAAAAACAAAAATAAAATTTTATCAAAAAAATCTATGACTCGCCTTTCTATTCGTATAAAAAGTTTTTATCTCATTACAAGCTTTCTTTTAGTTGTTTTCCTTTTTTATCCTCTAAAAACTTTTGCAAATGTGACGACGCATACAATAATAACTAAAGATGGTAATTCGCCATTTCCACCTAAAGCTCAGGTAATTTCTGGCGATAAAATAAGAATTTATTCTGAATTAGTAAAAAGCGAAGCTATTAACAATACAAAAATTACAACAAATGGGTTTTATTCTGAAAACACTAAATGGGTTTCTCCTGTGTTTTCTTCTTCTCAAAACTTAGATATTCCAAATCTACATGTGGTTTCTTGGGGAACAACAGGCACAAAAGAAGGAAAATTGAGTTTAACAACGGCATCAAGCAATCTTTTACGTTTGGAAGTAGCTTCAGATGTGATACTTAAGGGTTTTCCTACAGATTCAACAATTTTTAAAAATAATTTCTTCCCAAAAGGAAATAAAACAACAATAGGTTTCCCAATGCCATCAAACGGAAGTTTTACGGCAGGAATAAATCAAACTGCTATTTATACCGTCAATGTTGTTTCCGTCTCCGCTCCCTCCATCTCCTCCTTCGCCGCAAGTATTCCTCCCGCTTCTTTAGTTTCTCCGCAAAGTTATAAGCTCATTTCCGGTAATCCATTCACGTTAGATTGGAAAGTTGCAAATGCCACTGCCACCACGCAATGCACACTCAAAGAAAATGGAAGCAACCTAAAAACTTTTGACAATACCGATGCAGACGCCACAAATGATTTTACTCTTTCAGGAACAACCGTAAGTTTTGGGCACACCATTTCAAGCTTGACCGCAGATGCAACGTATAATGTCAGTTGCACACACAACGGCGTTGGAATTCCTGCGACAAGCTCAGTCAGCATAGATGTCGTCCCTGCGCCAAGCGTCAACACCTTTACCGCAAACGGGAAACCAGGCGAACCGACAATCACCCCGACGAATGAATCGTCACCCCGATTCATCGGGATGTGGGACACGTTCCAGCCTCCCCCCGAACCGCTTCAGCGGTTTCCCGTCCGACGAAAAAACCGCTGAAGCGGTTCTTGCTAACGTCTGGTCGTTCCAACACACCCCGATGAATCGGGGCGCTCGCTGAACACGCCCTCAAATCAACGATTGAGATGCGTTTGCCCTGACTTTCGTCACGGGCGAAACATCAGTTTCGCCCTACGATTTACGATCTATCCGAAGACAATTGGTATTACAAAAAGCGTTCGAACGCGGATTTCATCGTGTCGGTGAGTTTCCCGCCGGTGAGTGACGCCAACTTGACGGTTTTGTCCAGGATGCTGTCGCGTTCCTCATCCGAACCAGCGCGTTTCCACATCATCGCCAGCAGGCGCGGCAGCAGGTCTTTCATCTCTACGTCTTCGAGCAATTTCGCCGCCGCGCGTTCGATCAGGTCTTGTTTCTTCTGCGGCGACATGTCCGCAAGAAAATACTCTACGCTCCGGTCGAGCAGCGCCGCTTTTTCGTCATAATTCATGCGGCTGAAATACCATTTGATCGTCCGTTCGATAAGTATCATGAAAAAAACCATTTAAACCTCACAGGTTTTAAAAACCTGTGAGGTTTAAAAATCTCATCACATATCTTCCGCGCCCACGCTGTCGCCGCTGTTCACCGTTGCGCCGGTGTAGTGGGTGTCGTTCGTGAGGGGAAAGACGACACAGTTGCGTCCGATAGTCACATTCTCCGGCACGCTTGCGCCTTTGCCGAAAATGCTGATCCCGGTGTTGAGGTATTTGGGATAGATGCGGTTGGGGATATTCTCGCCGCTGACGCCGACCTGGCAGCCTTTGCCGAACGTCGCGTCTTTGTCGCTGACGACGTTTTCAAGCACGGCGTGTTCGCGAACCACGCAATCGTGCATGATGATCGCGTTCCGCACGACCGCGCCTTTCTCGACGATGACGCCGGGCGAGAGAATACTGTGTTCGACGACGCCGTCAATGATGCAGCCGCGCGACAGCATCGCGTTCGATACGCTCGCGTTCGACAGGATTTTGGCAGGCGGACGATCCGCGACGTTCCGTTCTTCCAGATTCGTACGGACATCCCACGCGCCGACATCAAGGCCGGAAGCGGGATCAAGCATATCCATATTGGCGTCCATGAACGATTGCACCGTGCCGACATCTCTCCAATAGCCGTCGAAGACGTAGTTGAAGACCTGATTCTCCTGAATCATACCGGGGATGATGTTGCTGCCGAAATCATGCTGACTTTGAGGGTCTTTGGCGTCGGCTTCCAATTTGCGAATCAACATGTCGGCATTGAACACGTAAATTCCCATTGACGCCAGCGTGCTTTCCGGTTCTTTCGGTTTTTCCTGAAAGCGGACGATTCGATTGTCGCTGTTGACCGTCATGATGCCGAACCGGCTCGCTTCTTCGCGCGGCACGTGCATCGTGGCAATCGTCAAATCCGCCTGTTTCTCCTCATGATAGGTCAACATCTGCCAGTAATCCATATTGTAAATATGGTCGCCGCCGAGAATCAGCACATTTTTCGGATTATAGCGTTTGATATACCACAGGTTTTGATAAATCGCATCCGCCGTGCCTTTGTACCAGTCCGAGCTATGTGTGCCGGTGTAGGGCGGCAGGACTTTGATTTCGCGGTTGCGCCCGATAAAATCCCACGGATCGCCTTTTTTGAGATGATCCATCAGCGAGCTTGGCCGATACTGCGTCAGAACGCCGACGACATTGATTTTGGCGTGCATGACATTACTCACCGCAAAATCAATGATCCGGTAGATGCCGCCGAATGGCACGGCGGGTTTGGCGCGGGAACTGGAAAAAATCGTGAGTCGGCTTCCCTGTCCTCCTGCAAGAATCATTGCAAGCGTGTCTCGCATACGTCCCCTCCTTGTTTATGATGATGGTTGTTCTTCCCCTGTCCATAGAGATGGCTGGGCGTTTCCCGACATCTTCTGCTGCGCTTGCGGCGAGGGCTGCCACCCGCAATGCTGATAGGCTAATCTGGTGGCTTTTCTGCCGCGCGGCGTCCGTTCTAAAAATCCGCATTGAATCAGGAACGGTTCGTACACATCCTCAATCGTGTCTTTTTCCTCGCTGATCGCGGCGGCCAGCGTATCAAGCCCGACCGGGCCGCCGTCGAACTTCTCGATAATCGTCAATAACAGATTCCGATCCATATAGTCCAGTCCGATTTCATCCACTTCCAGCATTTTCAAGCCGAGTTTCGCAATGTCGAGCGTGATAATGTTTTTGGCTCTGACCTGCGCGATGTCGCGAATGCGCCGCAGCAAGCGGTTCGCGATACGCGGCGTGCCGCGCGACCGGCGCGCGATTTCGTATGCGCCTTCCTGTTCGATCTGAATTTTCAGAATCTGCGCCGAGCGCGTGACGATCTGCTGCAATTCTTGCGGCGTGTAGAATTCGAGGCGGTGGATAATGCCGAAGCGGTCGCGCATCGGCGAAGTCAGCAAGCCGACGCGCGTCGTTGCGCCGACTAAGGTGAAATGCGGAATATTCAGTTTGATTGAGCGCGCATTCGGCCCCTGCCCCACAATCAGATCCAACTGGAAATCTTCCATCGCCGGATACAGGTTTTCTTCCACCACGCGATTCAGGCGGTGAATTTCGTCAATAAAGAGCACGTCTTTGTCGGCCAGATTCGTCAAAATCCCGGAAAGCTCGCCCGCGTGTTCGATCACCGGCCCGGACGTGGTTTTGATGTTGACGTTCATCTCTTTGGCGATGATGTGCGCGAGCGTGGTTTTGCCGAGTCCCGGCGGGCCGTAAAAGAGCGCGTGATCCAGCGCCTCACCCCGTTCTTTGGCGGCCTGAATAAAAATGCCGAGCGTCTCTTTCAGCTTTTGCTGCCCGATGTACTCGTCAATATGCTGCGGACGCAGCGTGCGTTCGACATCGAAATCTTCGGCGCGCGTATCCGGGCTGACTAAGCGTTTTTCGGTATCCATTCTTTTTGTGAGTTACCACGAAACACACAAAATACGCGAAAATGCCGAATATTTTTTCTTTACGTGTATTTTGTATATTTCGCGGTTCCACCTTTATAACGCCATATATTTCAACGACAGTCGAATAATTTCTTCCAGATGCGTGTCGCGCCCGGCTTCGTTGATGGCGCGTTTGACGGCGCGTTCCGCATTCGGGCGTTTATAGCCGAGATTCAACAGCGCGGAGAGCGCGTCTTCGAAAAGTTCGCCCGGCAGCGCGGTGTCCTGCCCGGCGGCGGCTTGGGTTTTCGGCACTTTGTCTTTCAATTCCAGAATCATGCGTTCGGCGGTCTTCTGGCCGATCCCTGGAATGCCGCGCAATTTCAGGATGTCGCCGGTCGCAAGCGCGGTCGTCAAGTCGTCGCAGGCGATGCCGGATAATATATTTAATGACAACTTAGGGCCGATTTTCGAGACATTTAGAAGGAGTTTAAAAACTTCTTTTTCTTTGAGCGTGAGAAATCCGAAAAGTTCGATGGCATTCTCGCGCATGGCGGTGTAAATTTGGAGAGTCACGACCTCGCCGCGTTCGGGAAGTTCGTAAAACGTTGAGAGCGGAATCGCGACCTGATAGCCGACGCCGCTGACATCGAGAAGCACTTCATCAGGGTTTTTGACAGCAAGCTTGCCGGTTAATCGAGCGATCATAGCAGTAGCCTTTTGTTCAATTCTTCAACAAGCAAATGGACTTTTGTTGAAGGGTTATGAGCATCAACATCTGGAGAGTGATATTCTTCTAATAATTTTCGGGCATGCGTGATGGCCTTTTCCTGTTTATCCAACAATTCGCGATAGATCACTTTACTGTTTTTTTCATAACGATGCCCTAACAGCCGGCTTAATCGTGCCTGATATTCACTCCGTTCGGCAGCCTCGACAACATAATGAAAATGCAACAGATACCAGATTTCGAATGCCTGATTCGAATAGGCAACGCGAATTTTGCTGTTTATCGCCAATTGGAGTGCGCGATAAAAATTTTGTTTTGGGAAAGAATCTCGATCAAAGACACACCATGTCTGATTATATTGCGCTCCGCTTTTTTCTGCTTGATTTTTCAAGCGAATCGCTTCTTCAACCAAACTGTCGGTGTTTTTTCCTTCTCCGTGAATATCAACCTCCACGACTTCCTTGTTCACGGGAAAACTCTTAAAATAATTAGGTTCAGTCTGTTCCCCTTCGCAGACGATCAAGATTTTCTCTCTCTGCATTCTGTCGTGAACTCGACGCTGTTCTTTGCTTTTTTTCCAGGGCTGATATCTGCTGCTCATTGCTGTTCAATGCCTGATAATAATTCGACATCTCCGATGAAAGGGATTGCGCCATATTTTCCTAACAGATAATCTTTTCGAAATGACGATCCGTTCCCATTTTTTTTCTGAGCATGTTTGAATTCGACTAATGAATAGAGTTCGGATGCCCCGTATTGGTTTTTTTCAACAAACCAGATTTGATCTTCTCGGAAGATTTCATTAGTTAATAAATTGATGTCATGCGTGGCAAAAATCAATTGGGCGTGGCGAGGGTTAGTCTCATTACTATGAAAAAGCTGGATCAGAAACCGCGTGAGCATCGGATGTAATCGTGCATCTAATTCGTCGATAAGAAGCGTTTTCCCACCGGTGATGGCTTCTGAGAGCGGCCCTAATAATTTTAAAAATTTTTGTGTGCCTTCGGATTCATTATATTCGAGATCGAATTTTTCTAACGCGACAGGTTGTTGAACATCATTATAGCATGTGTGCAAAAAAGATGTGCTGTACGCATCAAGTTCGTCTGTTTCTGTAAATTTTTTAAATGATTCTTTCAGATGTTCAGGGAGGTCTGCAAGGCGAACTTTAATATTTTCGACGGCAATGTCGCGAATGCCAAAATCCGCAACATGAAGATAGGTCAACACGAATTGCCTGAATGCCCCATTTTCACTTAATTGCTGATAGGTAAAATCGTTATAGGAGCGATCATCCAATCCTGAGATGATGCCGACACTTTCGAACCATTGTAATATTTGGGTGGCAATTGCTCCGTTAAATTGAGCGACAACGGACAGAAAAAGCGCGTTCGGGCGCGTTTTCGTCTGCAAGCCTTTTCCTTCTTTAAAGGGGCGGCTGATCGAAATCTGTTCGCCATCTCGTATGAAAAGCTTTGATTCGTGTTTCGACAACCCATAAAACAACCATTCGGAATGGACTTTTTGCCGGTCAACCTCAAAACCATACCGATATTTTTTCCCGTCGCAGATAAATACGGCTTCGAAAAATGACGGCATCTTTTCTGTTGTCGTGCTTAATCGAAATCGTTCCACATTGATAGACTCTGTGGCCTGGGATTCTTTCGACGAATGCAAGACAAACGATTTCATAAACTCAAATGCTTTGATGAGATTACTTTTTCCGCTCGCATTCGAGCCATAAATCGCAACGCTTTTTAACAGCGTGAACGTTTCGAACGAAAAGATATTCATATCAGCAAGTTTCGCAAGCGGAGCCGCGTTCATGCTTAATGTCACAATATCTTGAATTGATCGAAAATTTCCTACGCTGAATTGTATAAACATATTTTTATCGCGCCTGCGCAAGCTGGCGGTTCATTTTGGCCGAGTGGTGATGGCAAATCGCGATGGCGAGCGCGTCCGCCGCGTCGTCCGGCGTCGGAATTTCAGTCAGGCGCAGCAAGACTTTGACCATCTGCTGCACCTGCATTTTATCTGCCCGGCCATACCCGACGACCGATTGTTTGACTTGCAGCGGCGTATATTCAGCCACCGACATGCCGGCCTGCGCGGCAGTCAGCAGTATCGCGCCTCTGGCCTGCCCCAATTTCAAGGACGACTGCGCGTTCGTCGCCATGAACACTTCTTCCACGGCAATCTCGTCGGGCGCATAACGCTCGATCAGTTCCCGCAGGCGAACGCTGATGGTGAGCAGCCGTTCGGCCAACGGCGCGTCCGGTTTCGTCCGAATCACGCCGTAGTCAACCATCTCTAATTGCCCCTGCTGCTCATCAACCACGCCATAGCCGCTTTTCAGCGAACCGGGATCAATGCCAAGCGTTCTCATACGCTGTTATTCCAGACTCTCCAGAATCTCTTCGGGAATGTCGAAATTCGCGTACACGTTCTGCACGTCGTCACTATTTTCCAACGCATCCATCAATTTCAGCACTTTGGCCGCATCTTTGGCATCGGCGACTTTGACGGTATTTTCAGGGAGGCGGCTCAGTTCTGCGCTTGCCATCGGAATCCCTTTCTTTTCAAGTGTGCTGCGCACGTCTTCGAAATTCTCGACCGCCGTAAGAATCTGAAAGGTTTCCCCTTCGTTCGTCATATCTTCCGCCCCGGCTTCCAGGGCGATTTCCAGCAAATCGTCTTCGTTGGCGTCTTCGATGTTGACGGTAATGACGCCTTTGCGATGGAACATCCAGGCGACGCAATTCGCCGCGCCGAGGTTGCCGCCGTTTTTGCTCATCAAATGCCGAATATCCGCGACCGTCCGATTTTTGTTATCGGTCATCACGTCCATCATCACGGCCACGCCCGCCGGGCCGTAGCCTTCGTACGTGAGTTCTTCGTATGCGACGCCTTCAAGCTCGCCCGTGCCCTTTTTGATGGCGCGATCAATGTTATCCGCTGGCATGTTGGCAGCTTTTGCCGAAGCAACTGCGCTGCGTAATCGCGCATTCCCATTCTGATCGCCGCCGCCCATTCTGGCGGCTACTGTTAATTCTTTAATCAATCGCGTAAAAATTTTTCCGCGCTGCGCGTCAATTTTACCTTTTTTGTGGCGAATAGAATGCCACTTGGAATGACCTGACATGACCTGTTCCTCCCGTGAACGTTTATGGAATAGATGAGTTGTTTTCGTGGTATAAAAATGCCGCTTCTGGCATAAAATCCGATAAAGACACTATCTTTGGAGATCGCAGTGGAAAGTCAAGAATTAAAACAGAAAAGTTCTCTTCTACGCGCGTGAGAGTGCATCGGAAGAAAAAGTGATGATATGCGGAGTTTTCAGGAGAATTTGCTCTTGTGTTTTTCGACGCGCGTATGAGATTGGTTCTTCTATTCGGCAGGGTTTCCGAAGTCAGTGATTTGCGCGGCGTTGTTGCGTCGCATGACTGGTGGAGATGTGCCGATCTCAACCGTAATGACATCATAACTAACCGATGTGCCAAAAGGAGTCTTGTATGTCGAAATGGTATTTCGACACCCGCGCCGCATGAATATGCGGACGAGTGGACGAAAAAAATTTCGTCCTACATGAAAGATTATTCGTATGAAAAATGCTGCTTGTCTCATGATGATCGCAGGAATGTTGATATGCGCTTCGTTCGCGTTTGCCGCCAGTACGCCAGAGCAGATGGTAGAAAAAATTCATTGGTTCGGTCAGGCCGCCGTCAAAATCGAGATGGACGGGAAATCGCTGTATGTTGACCCGCTGCAATTGGAGAAAGATGACCCGGCGGATTTTGTGTTCATCACCCACGCGCATGAAGATCATTTCTCCCCTAATGACATTCGTAAAGTGATGAAAGCAAGCACCGTCTTTTTTGCGCCGAAGGATGTCGCCGCCGAATTACAAAAACAGTTCGACAACGCGACCGTAATCGCGGTGGAGCCGGGCATGAAACAGGAAGAAGACGGCCTGTCCATCGAAGTCGTTCCGGCGTATAATGTTACCAAAACCAACTTCCATCCGCAAGCCAATAATTGGGTCGGTTATATTTTTACCGTTGACGGCGTAAGAATCTATCATTTCGGCGACACGGAACGCATCGCGGAAATGAAAGAGATCACGTGTGACATTGCGCTGCTGCCGTTGGGACAAACCTACACGATGAACAGTGTGCAGGACGCCGCTGACGCGGCGCTCGACGTAAAAGCCACAATCGCTATTCCGATTCACTACGGCTTATACGAAGGCAAAGTTGAAGACGCGGACGCATTCGCCGCGCTGCTGAAAGACAAAATGACCGTCGTCATCAAGACGAACGAGTAAAAAACCAGCCCTGCCAGGGTTCGAAACCCTGGCAGGGCTAACGCCTCTATTTCTGCGTTTCGATAAACTCCCGATACCACCGCGCGCTATCTTTAAGGATGCGCTGCTGTGTCGCAAAATCAACATACGTCAGGCCGTAGCGCAATGTATAGCCTTGCGACCACTCGAAATTATCCATCAACGTCCAGACAAAATAGCCCTTCAACGGCACGCCTGAGTCAATCGCCAGCGCGGCTTGCTCGAAGTGCGCGCGCAAAAACGCGATGCGTTCGGGATCGTGTACGCCGCCGTCTTTCGCGATTTTATCGGGGTAGGCCGCGCCGTTTTCGGTGATGTAGATCGCCGGGAAGCCGTAATCCTGATGAAGGCGCGTGAGCGACTCATACAGTCCGGGCGCGTGAATTTCACGATCCGCCGTGCGTTTCAACGACGGGTCGGGAACTTGACGAGTGTATGGCGGCGCGCCGTCGAGATCGGCGGCAATCCGATCCGCATTGTAGTAATTGATGCCGAGAAAATCAAGCGGCGCGGCGATTATCCGAAGATCATCGTCTTCGATGTGCGGCGTGTACCCTGCGTAGCATTCCCACATATCTTCCGGGTAGCCGCGTCCGGCGAGCGGATCGAGAAACCAGCGATTGAAATGCCCGTCGAAGCGCCGCGCAGCCTCCGCATCGGAGAGCGCGTCGGTGGCGGGATAGGGACGCGCGATATTGGGGGCAATCCCGATTTGCGCCGTTTTCGCGCATTCGGAACGTAACACAGGCACGGCCAGCCCATGCGAGAGGAGAACATGATGCGCCGCTTGCAAGGCCAATTTGAAATCAGCGTAGCCGGGCGCGTACATATCGTTCGCATGACCTAAAAACGCCGTGCACCACATTTCGTTATGGGTAATCCAGATCGGGACGCGGTCGCCTAAACGCCGCGCGGTCGCCTGAGCGAATTCCGCAAAGGCTTTCGCCGTGTCGCGATGCCCCCAGCCGCCGCGCTCTTGCAAGGCTTGCGGCAAATCCCAGTGATAGAGCGTCACCGCTGGCGTGATCTTTGCCCTCAGTAATTCGTCCACTAAGCGGTCGTAGAAATCGAGGCCGGCTTTATTGATTTGCCCGAATCCTTTCGGCAGCACGCGCGGCCAGGCGATGCTGAATCGGTAGGCGTTGACGCCCAATTCCCGCATCAGTCCGATATCTTCGCGATAGCGGTGATAATGGTCGCAGGCGACCGCGCCAGTGCTGCCGTCTTTAATCTTGCCCGGCAGAGACGCAAACCGATCCCAGATAGACTCGCCGCGCCCGTCTTCGGCCACTGCGCCTTCGATTTGATACGACGATGTCGCGACGCCCCACAAAAAATCAGATGGAAATTTCATAATGATGTCACTCCTTATGGAGACGCCCCGGCGAGGCCTCTCTACGAGTTATGATCGTTTCGAACATGGTCTGTATTATTTACTGATGTTACGCAGCATCTCCGCGATTCCCCTCCTGGAAGGCAGGGCTGTTAAGTTCTCAAACGCGCCAACGGCGCGATTCATATTAGCCCAGGGCGAAGCCCTGGGAAAACGGACGTTTCGGTGATACGCTCTGAAAGAGCGGCTCAATGATGCGCCCTTTCAGGGCGTGGGTGCGACTGCCCCTCTGTCCCCAGGGCTTTGCCCTGGGCTAATATGACATCGCCCTTTCAGGGCAAAAAAATAGAACCTAACAGCCCTGCTCTTAGGAGGGGAGTTCATGGTCATCGTTCTGGCAGAAAGGACGCGGCAATGATCTCATGGCGCAGCAAACATTTGCGTCCATGTGAGGCCATTCACGCCGATCCCCATATCTACGAAGGCCGGATTCAAAATATGGGCGCGATGTTCGTCGCTCGCCATCCATGACGCCACAACGATTTTCGGTGAATTGGGGCCGCGAGCGATATTTTCTCCGACGACACTCCATGCGTAACCGGCTGCCGTAACCCTGTCCATCGGACTGCTTCCTGCGTATGGGTTCGTGTGATCAAGGAATTTTTGCTTGACCATCGCATCGGAATGCCCCTGCGCAGCCGCATCGAGTAGGCTGTTTTGCGCTAACGGGGCAATGCCCTGCAAACATCGTTCGTAGTTGGTATAACCGAGGACGGTTTTGGCGGCGATCACGCAGGTTGCTTGCGAACCGTCTGAAGCCAATTGTATGTCCGGCGTCGTCGGCGCGCTTGATTTTTCCGAATCGCAGCCCATGATCAGGCCGAAACCCAGCGCAGTTGCAAGCAGAAGGCCGCTTATTTTTGAGGCGGATCTGTTTCCGCCTTTGCATGAAAAAATTTGACGCAGATTTTTCATTATTTCCCCCCGATTTCATGAAAAATTCGTGCAATAAAAAAGCTGTCGAACGATTCCGAACCGTGCGACAGCGTGGCATAAATCAGACAGGCCGCTTTTGATGCGATGAAATCCGCCGTGTCAAGAAAATAATTTTTTCCGTGAATTGGGGGGCAATTTCGCCTCATTGCCGACGTTGGCGGCTTCTTCGAGACGCTCAGGCGATTTGCTCGCCTAATAGACTCACTATGCTGATGATTTCGCCGTGCCGGAGATAGATGCGAGGCACGCGTTTGCCGACGAGGCAAGTGATTTCATAATTGATTGTCTCAAGCGCGGCAGCCATATCATCCGCCAGAATCGCGTCATTGCCCTGCGCGCCGAGCAAGACCACGTCATCGCCGACCGCCGCCCCCGGAATGTCTGTCACGTCAATCATGCACATATCCATGCAGATGCGCCCGATAATCGGCGCGCGCTGTCCGCGAACCAGCACATGCCAATCTTGTTTCCAGAGCCGCCGCCGAAACCCATCCGCATAGCCGACCGGCAGCGTCGCGACAACCGTTGGCCGCTGTGTCACGAACAGACCGCCATAGCTGACCGCTTCGCCGGTCGGCAGCGTTTTGAGATGCGCGATGCGAGTTTTCCAGCGCAACGCCGGTTTCAGGCGCAAGATGGCGTGATCAACCTCGGATGACGGATACATGCCGTACAACGAAATCCCGATCCGCGCCATGTCGGCATGAGCGTCCGGCAATTCCATCGCCCCGGCGCTGTTGGCAAGATACCGCAATCGGGGCGAGAATCCGGCGTCTTGAATGGAGGTCAGGCATTCCTGAAAGCGGCGTATTTGCAGATGGGAATAGGTTTTGTCGGTTTCGTCCGCTTTGGCAAAATGCGTAAAGACGCCTTCCATCTCGATATTCGGCAGCGCGCGGATCGCGTCGAGCAATGCCGGAAGATCGTCAGGCCGCACGCCGACGCGCCCCATGCCGGTGTCGAGTTTGAGATGAAACCGAACGGTGGTTCGCATGGCCTGGCCCCGCTCCGAAAAACGTCGGGCAGATTCGAGCGTACAAACCATCGGACGCAAATCATGTTCCACGACGGCCTGCTCCGTGCCGGGCGCGGAGATGCCGAGCAGCAGAATCGGCGCGGAAATTCCTTTTCGTCGTAAGCAGATGCCTTCCTCGACCAACGCCACTCCAAGCCATGACGCGCCGGATTGCAGCGCCATCTGCGCGACCTGATACGCGCCGTGTCCGTAAGCGTCAGCTTTGACGACCGCCATCATCTGCGTTTGCGCCGGAAGAATGCGGCGAAATTCCTGCAAATTATGGGCGATACAATCCAAATCAATTTCCGCCCAGACCGGGCGATGATATGTTGTGAAATACTCCTGTAAATCGGTCATGTGTATCTTCGAATGCGCCGCCAACAATTTCCGTCAAGGAAAATTTCGGCAGCGGCTGCGTGTATTGACAGAAAAGGTTATGGACAAAGCTGTCAGACACCTTCAAGGTGTCTGACAGCTTTCTTTAGACCACAATGTTATGTGTCATTACACATGCTTTAAGAGGGGGAAATATCCAATGGATTCTACCTGAAATAGGGCATGACATTTCAAGGGATAATAAAATTGATCTCTTTAAAAAACAATAGGATAAGAAGATTAAATTTCCGTTGCATATAGCCATGCCCCATATAGGGTATTGTAACATTATTGACATCTCGAAAGCAATCACAGATTCCCATGCCTGAAAATACCGCCACAGAAGTTGATTTCCCCTCTGCGTAACAATTTTTCCGATAATATCTTGACCATATAAGAAGGTGGCATATTCTTTGTATTTGTATGAAAGCGAATAGGTGAGAGCATGAGGGCAACAATGAGCAGACTGACCAGGAGAGACTTTCAAGAGCCTCCTACCGGGAAGACGGTGAAATGGAGCGTGTATGACATGTCAGTATAAGGCGGACTTCAGTCACATAGATTGGGAATGTCCGATTGAAGGCGTGCGCCATAAGTATCTCGACCAGAATAATGTGCGCTTGCGTTTGGTTGAGTACTCAAAAGAAATGCCCTTGCATTGGTGTGAAAAAGGGCATTATGGTTATCTTATCGAAGGCCGGATGGAAATCGAATATGAACATGCGCGTCTGCTATACGAGTCTGGCGACGGCATTTTCATTCCTGACGGCGGCGAACATAAACATAGAGGCAAGGCTCTGACAGACAACGTTCTGGTGTTTTTCATCGAACATGTCTGACTGGCAGCTTCAGAACATTTCAGTTAACAAAGATTGTGGAGGTTCTATTATGAGACGAAGAACAAAACAAGGTTTTTCACAGACGTTATCCATAACAACTGCGGTATGCGCGCTGTTCTTTGCGATGCCCGCCATTCAGGCAAATGCGGAAGCGACGGCGAAACTGCAAGATTTGAGTCAAGCGTTCCGCGAAATTGCCAAAGAAGTCGGCCCGGCGGTGGTATTTATCGGGACGGAACAAACCGTCAAGAGTTCGTCGAATGCGCCGTCGCAAGAACAGTTCCGGGAATTTTTCGGCGACGATTTCATGCGCCGCTTTTTCGGAGAGATGCCAGGACAACAACCCGAAGGGCGCGAATATAAACAAGAAGGCTTAGGCTCAGGCGTCATCACCAGCAAAGAGGGCTATATTCTTACAAATAACCATGTCATCGCCAATGCCGATAAAATTACGGTCACGTTATCGGATAAGCGCGAATTCCCGGCAGAAATCGTTGGAACAGACCCGAAAAGCGATGTGGCTGTGATTAAAATCAACGCCGACAATCTGCCGATTGCCAGACTCGGCGATTCCGAGACGCTCGAAGTCGGTGACTGGGTCGTCGCCATCGGGACGCCGTTCGGCTTGTCGCAAACCGTGACCGCCGGGATTATCAGCGCGGAAGGCCGCTCGAATATCGGTATCAATGACTATGAAGATTTCATCCAGACCGACGCCGCGATTAACCCTGGCAACAGCGGCGGGCCGCTCGTGAATATCAACGGCGAAGTGATCGGCGTCAACACCGCGATTTTCAGCCGCAGCGGCGGATATCAGGGCATCGGTTTCGCGATTCCGATCAATATGGCGAAAAGCGTACAGGAAAGCCTGATCGCGAACGGCAAAGTGATTCGAGGCTGGCTCGGCGTCATGATTCAAACGATTACGCCGGAAATCGTGAAGCAGTTCAACCTGCCGGAAGGCACGACCGGCACGCTGGTCGGCGATGTGCTGAAAGGCGGCCCGGCGGAAGAATTCGGCATTCAGCGCGGCGACGTCATCGTGGAATTCGACGGCCAACCGGTTGACGGTCCGAATACGCTGAAAAATATCGTCGCAGTGACGGAAGTCGGGAAAAAGGCGGACGTGGTGCTGTATCGAGACGGCAAGAAAAAGACGATTCAGGTAAAAATCGCCGAACAGGCAGGCAATGAAGCGCAAGCCAGCAAGGCCGAAACGCCGGATGAAGCGACCGTTGAAAAATTCGGCTTGAGCGTGCAGGAATTGACGAAAGAGATCGCCGCTCAGCTTGGCTATGAAGATGAAAAGGGCGTGATCATTTCCAATATTGACGCCAACAGCCCGGCGGCTGAAGCCGGATTGCGGCGCGGCGATTTGATCAAAGAACTCAACAAAACGCCGATTGAATCGCTGGCCGATTACAATAAGGCGATGAAAGCGATGGGCGAGGAAAAAAGTTTTCTGACCCTGATCCGGCGCGGCGAAAACACCAGTTACGTGGTGGTCAGCGCTGAGTAAAGAATAACCCTGCCAGGGTTCGAAACCCTGGCAGGGTTGGTGTTTTATGTCCCTGAAAACCAAACTGATCGCCCTGATGGTCGCCATTCTTGGCGCGACGGTCGTCGTCTCCTACGTCATTTTCGACCGGAGTAAAGCCGAATTGCTTCAGCAGGTGGTGGAGCATGTCAAGTCGGTCGAAAATGTCGGCAATGTGCTGGAAATTCAGCAATTGATGACGATGAATCTCGACGCCACGATTCAGCGAACGCTGTCGGTGCGATTAGGCCAGCCGGGGCGCGTCGCCCAGATTTCGCTGCTGGATTTGTCCTCCAAAGTCATTGCCAGTTCCCTTCAGGAAGATGTCGGTTTATCATTGGAAGAACTCAAAGAACGCCGGGTGCGCAATCCGAAAACGTCGTTCTGGGATACGCTGCTGAAAACGTATTTGAACACCTACGACGTGACGATTCCAGTGTATGAAAACGGCTTCAAACGAGGTTATATCAACGTCGTGCTGGTGATGAACGATCTGGAATATCTGATCAAAAAAGCGCAATATTCCAATATGCTCTGGATTATCGGCATTTTTATCGGCGGGACGCTGTCGGCAATTGTGCTCGTCAATCGTTTTACCAAACCGGTTGATATGCTGGTGTCGGCTTCGAAATCGGTCGCAGACGGCAATTTCGACACCACGATTGCCGCGCCGCGAAGCAGCGGAGAATTGCGAACCTTGATTTCCGGGTTCAATGAAATGACTGAAAAGCTGCGCGAACACAAGGCGTTAGAACAGCGCGTCAATCGGTCGGAACGGATGGCCGCGCTCGGCGAACTCGGCGCGCGCTTGGCGCATGAAATTCGAAATCCGCTCAATTCCATCAACCTGATTATTGACCATCTGCGGGACCGCTTTTCGCCTGTTGAAGACAAAGATCGGCAGCGCTTCGACACCTATGTTGTCAATATCAAAACCGAATTGCAGCGGCTCAATAAATTGGTCACCGATTTTTTACAGGTCTCGCGCCCGCTGCATCCGGACATCCATCCGATTCAAGTCGCGCCATTTTTGCAGCAGATCATGCAATTGTTAGGCAGTCAGGCCGCGCAACATCAGGTCGAGTGCGCGGTGAGCGTAGTGCCTGAAAACCTCATGATGTCAGGCGATGAAGGCTTATTGAAAACCGCGTGCATGAATGTGACACTGAACGCGATTCAGGCGATGGAGCAAGGTGGTCGGCTGACGATTCAAGCGAAACCGGCAGAAAATGCCGCAAAAAACGCTGCCCGATTCTGTGAAATCGCGTTCACGGATACCGGCCCCGGCATTCCGCAAGAACATCGCGAAAATATTTTTCAACCTTATTTCACGACCAAACAAGAAGGGACAGGTTTAGGACTGTCTATCGTGAACCGCGTTATCGAAGATCATGGCGGCCAGATTCGCGTGGAAAGCGAAGAAGGGCGCGGCACGACCATGACGTTGATGCTCCCGATGCCGGAAGAACGGCGATAAAAGACCTCACAGGTTTTTAAAACCTGTGAGGTCTCTCTTCAATATGAACGGAAAAATTCTGATTGTTGACGACGAAGCGATTCAGCGCGATATTGTGCGCGATATTTTGGAAGACCGGGGCTATGACGTGACGGCGTTAGGGAACGCCGCCGAGGCGTTAGCGTACATCCGAACCTCGCCGGTGGATGTCGTGTTGAGCGATTTGCGGATGCCGGGCATGGATGGCGTGGAACTGCTTCAGCAGATCAAAGCGTTCGATCCGGAGATCGTGGTCGTCGTGATTACGGCCTACGGCTCACTCGAATCGGCGGTGGACGCCGTGAAAAAAGGGGCGTATGATTATCTCGCCAAACCGCTCGGCAAGGAGCAACTGACGCTCGTCGTGGAACGCGCCCTGAGCCGCAAACAGCTTGCCGACGAAAACCGCTCGCTGCGCCGCGAATTGCAAGAGCGCTTCGAATTCCACAACATCATCGGCCATTCGCCGCAGATGCAGGACGTGTTCAAGATGGTGGACAAGATCGCGCCCAGCGAATCTACGGTCATTATTTACGGCGAAAGCGGCACGGGCAAGGAACTGATTGCGCGCGCACTGCATTCCCACAGCAAACGCCGGAATCAACGCTTTTTAGCGGTAAACTGCGCCGCGATCCCTGACACGCTGCTGGAAAGCGAGATGTTCGGCTACGAAAAAGGGGCGTTCACCGGCGCGAACGCGCAGAAAAAAGGGTTATTCGAAGAAGCCGACGCCGGGACGCTGTTCCTCGATGAAATCGGCGATCTCGACATCACCTTGCAGGCCAAGCTGCTGCGCGTGCTGCAAGAAGGGGAATTTCAGCGCGTCGGCGGCACGAAAACGATTAAAGTCAACGTGCGCCTGTTGACCGCTACCAATAAAAATCTGGAAGAAGAGGTGAAAGAAGGCGGTTTTCGTCAGGATTTGTATTATCGCCTCAATGTCGTGCCGAT
Source organism: uncultured Candidatus Moduliflexus sp. (assembly GCA_964602655.1). Taxonomy (GTDB): domain Bacteria; phylum Moduliflexota; class Moduliflexia; order Moduliflexales; family Moduliflexaceae; genus Moduliflexus. The sequence goes on along the minus strand of CAZRSF010000047.1, from coordinate 2,309 downwards.
CTTCCTGCCGCCGCTCAGAGCCAGAAAAGACGATATTCCTTCCCTCGCCGCGCATTTTTTGGAAAAATTCAACGCCAAACATGGCAAGCAGATCAAGCGGATCGCCTCCAACGTGATGAAACGTTTTCTTGATTATCGTTGGGACGGAAATGTGCGCGAATTGGAATCCGTGATCGAACGCAGCGTGATTCTCGCGGATCATGACACGATTGAAATGGACGCGCTGCCGGAAAAATTGCACGAATCCGCATCGCCGCAGACGCCCGTCAATCCGATGGAATTCGATATCCCCGAAAACGGAATTTCGCTGGATCAGCTTGAGCGCGATTTGATTGAGTCCGCCCTGAAAAAGACCAATTGGAGCATCAAGAAAGCCTCAGAACTCCTCGGCCTCAGCTACAAAACGCTTCAATACCGCATCCAGAAATATCATTTGAAAGATTAGCCTTCTTTCATGCTGACAATACGGCTAACATTCAAAGATGATCGTTTCTTCTTGACCAAATGCAGGCAGGATCATATTCTTTGACAAGGATGCAGGTGAAAAGGGGCGCAACCGCGATCACCCCTGATTACATGAAGTTCTGTCGTTTCATCTCACCAGTCAGGCACACTCAATACGTATCGGGAGGGAAACATTATGATGAATTTTGTATATCAGCAGCCGACAAAAGTGATTTTCGGCAAGGACACCGAGCAGACCGTCGGAACAGAAACCAAAGCCTACGCCAACAAAGTATTGCTGCATTATGGCGGCGGCAGCATCAAAAAAATCGGGTTATATGACAAGGTATGCGCGTCGCTGAAACAGGCGGGCGTCGAATTCGTCGAATTGCCAGGAGCGCAGCCGAATCCGCGTTTGAGTCTTGTGCGGAAAGGCATCGAACTCTGCCGCAAAGAACAGATCGATTTTATTCTCGCCGTCGGCGGCGGCAGCGCGATTGATTCCGCCAAAGCGATTGCGGTCGGCGTGCCGTACAGTGGCGATGTCTGGGACTTTTTCGACAAGAAGGCCGTGATTGCCGAAGCCCTGCCGCTCGGCGTGGTGCTGACGATTCCCGCCGCCGGAAGCGAAGCCAGTCCGTCATCGGTTGTGACCAACGAAGACGGCTGGTATAAACGCGACATCGGCACTGACCTGATTCGCCCGAAATTCGCGATTCTGAACCCGGAATTTACCCTGAGCCTGACGCTTGAGCAAACGATGGTCGGGATTTCCGATATTACCGCGCATCTGATGGAACGCTATTTCACGCAGGTGGATCACGTAGATTTTACGGATCGGATGATTGAAGCGACGTTGAAAACCGTCATCCGTAACGCTCACATTCTCTGGCGCGACCCGAACAATTACGACGCGCGCGCGGAAATCCTGTGGGCTGGTACAGTGGCGCATAACGACTTGCTCTCCACCGGCAGAATCGGCGACTGGGCGTCACATTCGATTGAACACGAACTCAGCGGCATTTACGACGTGGCGCACGGCGCGGGGCTGGCGACCGTCTTCCCGGCGTGGATGACCTATGTCTATAAAGAAAATGTGCAGCGGTTCGTGCAATTCGGCTATCGCGTGTTCGACATCGAGCCGGAATACGAATTCCCGGAAGACGCCGCGCGGGAGGCGATTGCGCGGATGAAAGGCTTCTATCATGGCGTGGGGCTGCCGGTCAATTTGAAGGAACTCGGCGTGCCTGATGACCGTCTGGAAGAAATGGCCTCCAAATGCACGGAAAAAGGCGCGGTCGGCAATTTCAAAAAACTCTTCAAGGACGATGTCGTCAATATCCTGAAATTAGCGCGATAACATCAGGTTGAATGCCAGGGGCGTTCAATTGAACGCCCCTACGAACGAAGCATTGCCATAAAAGGATTCACCATGGGATTTTCGTTACAACAGACCAAAGGCATCGCGCGGTGCCTGCTGGATAATGATGTGGATTGGCAGAAATTCCGACTGCACGTCTCGGAGCTTGCGCCGGGAATGCGCTCGCATGACCCGCATACGCATGAGGGCGCGGAAGCGTTTTATGTGTTGGCAGGCGAGGCGATGATCGAAGTCGAAGGCGAAGCGTTGACCGTCGGAACAAACGAAACGTTGCTGCTGAACGCCTCGAAACCGCATTGTATCATGAATTCCAGCGCCGCGCCGCTGCGCTATCTTGTCATTATCAATAATTCATAATTATGCAGCAGATTCGATCTGATGACCGCAAACTCCCTCCTGGGAGCAGGGCTGTTATCTTCTCGCCAAACGTTGTCATGGCGAGGAGTGACAACGACGAAGCCATCCCGTGATTCCGGCGAGATTG
>CAZRSF010000046.1:0-48930 GCA_964602655.1 uncultured Candidatus Moduliflexus sp. | reverse complement strand
ATTGCATACGCGAAATCTCAGAAACAATCGTCGTGATAATCGAGCCATGCCGCTCTCATCCGCGCTGCGGGGATTGGCGGCTGCCGCTGCTGATGAATGGGCAGGCGGCGGTGGGGTGAAATAGCGCAGACCTCACAGGTGTTCGAAACCTGTGAGGTTTTGAGCGCGGCGGCGGGCAGCCCTGTCATCGGCGATAAAAACCTATCAATCCGCCGCGCCCGTCAAAAACACGACGCCGCGCTGCTCCAGCGTATCGGCATGAAGCAACAGGCGTTGACCCTCGACAGCGTCATGCGAATCTACCACGCGAATCATCTCGGCATACGGCGCGGCGTCCGGCAGCAGATCAAGCAGATGATTCGGCGACTGTTTCAGCAGCGGCTCATTCAGCGCCGAACCGGGTTGCAGCGGCGAAATCCCCATATACAGAATATCCATATCCACCAAATCGTTGAAAAAATGCGTGCCGAGCGATAAATCCGGGTTCAAGCCTTCGTGCATCCGCGCCACTTCGCAGAGAATCGAGACGTTTTTGATTTCGGAAAAGGACACCGGCACGCCGAGTTCCGGCATCCGCGTCCCCCAGCGCCCCGGCCCGATGAGCATCACGGTCGGCGGATGATCCGGTTGATTCGTGATTTTGCCGATCAGCCGGGCGACGGCATAGCGTTCCGCGGTCGGCAGGACGCCGTATTGTTCCGGCACGATGTAGATGATTCGATCCACCTGTTTTGCCATGCTGCACCCGACAATCGGGCCGTTCGTCTGCAAGACGACGCGATCCGGCGGCAGATTCTCCGGGATTCGAACGTGCGTCAACTCGCGCGTAAATTGGAACGGGCGGCATTGCAGCAGATTGATGCGATAATCCCCGCTATTCAGGAAATTCGCGGTAAATTCGATGTCCACCGGATGCGCGTAGGCGCGGCTGAGCACGGCGAGCATTTCCCGCATCTCGTCGGCAAAGGTCGTGGCGGTCAGCAAGGTTTGGAACGTCAGCAGATACGAAAACACGCCTTTGATGTTCAATTGTTTCGCGCGGGCTTCCATATCGTAATCCCGCGACGCGAACACATCCAGGGGCAGGTTCGTCGCAATGTTCGCCACCTGCTCGAACGCATACGACACATGCTGATTGGCCTTCAAATCAAGGACGTTCATGATTTTTTGACTGTATTTTCTGACTTCGTCCGACGAACCTTCGGGGCGCAACATCGGCTCGTTCAACGCCACGACGCGCGTATAATCGTCGTCCTGCCGGTCAACCGCCCGCGTCCCCAATCCGAAGACCAATCGCAGCATCCCTTGCGCCGGGTCTATTTTTTTGTTCCAGACGAACGGGTTAAAGGAATAACCGACGCCGCCGATATGCGGAAAATAGAGGTGATCGTGGAATTCGCCGGAGACGCGCTGCACGAGCAGCGCCATCTGCTCGTCCTGCTGCAATAAGCCGCGATGCAGGCGGTACGACAGGGCTTCTTCGCTCATCGTGCTGGCATAGACGGTCTTGACCGCTTCGATGAAATGGGCGAGCCGTTTCTCCGGATCGCCCTGATTGGCGCAAAAGACGCTTTCATATTTGCCGGAGAACGAATTGCCGTAGGCGTCTTCCAACAAACTGCTGGAGCGGACAATGATCGGCGATTGGCCGAAATAGTTGAGCATTTCGCGGAACTGCTCGATAATATCCGCCGCGAAACTGCCGACGTAGAGCTTTTGCTGGATATGCGCGGCGCGTTCGAAAATGTCATCCGCGCTTTTCATATGATGGCGTTCCCACCAGCAATCGTTGCGGATAAGATAGGTGTAAAACACATCCGAACCGATAAAAAACGAATCGTGAATTTCTAACCGGTTTTCGAAGCGGTCGCTGTCTTTGGTGAGAATGCTGCGCGCTAACAACATGCCGACCGATTTGCCGCCGATCAGCCCTGTGCCGATCATGCGTTTGCCGATGGCGAGCAGATCGGCTAATTCGAAATAGGTCTCGCTCAACCGAAACACGGCGTCTTCGTCGCGCGTCAGCGTCATTTTGATCAAGTGGCATTTGAGGGCGTGAACGTCTTCTGCGACGGCCTCGCCGCGTTGCAAGCGTTCGTAGGTTTTCTGCGCGTGCAGAAACGTATTCGTCCAGGGGTCGCGCCAGTCAATATTCACGTCAATCCAGGGCTGCGGCGTCGTGGCGAGAATCTGGGACAACTCGATGCTTTTCGTGACCGGGCGAAATTCGTCCAGTTCCCAGCTATGCAGCATGTACATCGTCGGGGAATAGCGCTCGAACACCTTGATCGGCAGAATGTATAATTTTTCTTTGCTGCGAAAGACATCGAGAATGACCTGCGCAGTGTTATGAATCGCCTTAATCGCTAACGGCGTGTGCAGGTCGCGCAGCAGCGCGAAAAAGGTCACGGTGTCGTAAATATAGAGGTACGGACAGGTCAGCATGAAGAAGTTGCCGAGCATCCGGTCGCTGTACCAATCCACCGCGAGGCCGGACAGGCTGTCGAACAAGTAATAGACGCCCTTGCCGTGCTTTTCGATCACAGTGAAAATCTCGAAAATAAATTGCTCGAAGCCGATTTCCGGGTTCAGATGATGGCATTCCGCGTCCACGCCTTCCGGCAAGAACGATGGATGATCGGCAAAACGAAAATAGACCAGCTTCAGGCCAGCCTCTTGCGTATAGCGGCAATAGCGATGGACGAATGGCAGAAAATCCTGAAGATCATCCACTTGCAGCACGATATTATCGCCCGCCCAGACGCCGCCTAATGCGCGATCCAGCGAAGGAATTCCGCAACTCCAATCTTTTGCTTTCATCAGCCTGCTCCTTTGTTGTACCCATATGATGCTCGATTCGTCAGCGGTTGTTCTCTTGCGTCGGTCTCTATAAAGAGAGGAAAAACGCGTCAAGGATTTTTTGCTGAGATATGATGGCGGCATAAAAAATGTTTGACGAAATTGTCGTTTACTAAAATGAGAGTTCTGAGCAACATCTTCGTAGGGGCGTTCAATTGAACGCCCCTACGAACATCCGTATATTCATAAATAATACCAATTGCCTTCGAAGAGATCGTCAATTGTAGGGCGAAACTGGTGTTTCGCCCTCGTCGAAACGCAGTTTCGACGTACACCGCGAATATGATCTTTCAAAAGGCAATTGGAATAAGAAGAGGCAGCATGGAAAAATCGCAGACCAAATTTCAGGCGAAGGTGACAGACTCGCGCAAATCGCCGTTGCAAAAATATCAGGACACCGTCATCGGCAAGGCGGGATTCGGCGCGTTGCTGAAATATGAACTGATTATGCTGCTCTGCAACTGGCTGCCCGGCGCGCTTGGGTTTCTGCTGCGGAAGATGTTGTATCCCCGGCTGATCGGCAGCATCGGGCGCGGCGTGGTCTTCGGTCAGCGCGTGGTGCTGCGTCATCCGCACAAAATTCGCATCGGGAATAACGTCATGATTGACGACGATTGCGTGTTGGACGCCAAAGGCTGCGCGGGGCAGGATTTGGTGATCGGCGACAATGTGATCATCAGCCGGGGCTGCATTCTGAGCGCGAAAGATGGCAAACTCTCGGTGGGCGACAATACGAATTTCGGCGCGCAATGTTTAGTGTATGCCGTCAAAGAAACGACGATTGGCCGCGATACGCTTTTCGCCGCGCAATGCTACGTCGGCGGCTCGATGTATCATTTTGATCTACCGGATGTGCCGCCGATTCAGCAAGGATCGTATGCGGACGGCGTGGCAATCGGCGATGGCTGCTGGCTTGGCGCAGGCGTCAAGGTGCTGGATGGCGCGCATGTCGGCGATGGCGTGATTCTTGGCAGCGGCGCGGTCGTCACGAAAGATATTGCGCCGTTTAGCGTCGCCGTCGGTGTTCCCGCAAAGGCGATCAAACATCGGAACGCTGCGGAACACGACAAACAATAACGGAGCGTTATGACATACTCAGGGATTATTTTTGATTTCAATGGCGTGCTGCTCTGGGATTCGGCATTGCACGACGAAGCATGGCAGCAATTTTCATTGCGACTGCGCGGTCGCGCGTTGACGACCGATGAGATTCGGCAATTCGTGCTTGGCCGGACGAATGCCGCGATTTTAGCGTATTTGACAGGACGAGAACTCTCGGTCGCGGAGCAGCGTCGTTTGGCGGATGAGAAGGAGAAGCATTATCAGCGGTTATGCCTGGAATGGGGAACCGATTTTCGACTCTCGCCTGGAACAGTCGAGGTCTTGAATTATCTTGTCGCTCACGACATTCCACACGCAATTGCCACGTCATCCGGCGCGATCAATATCGAGTTTTATCTTGAACATCTCCATCTCGATACCTGGTTCGATACCAGCCATATTATCTATGACGACGGCACGCTTCCCGGTAAGCCTGCGCCGGATTGCTACCGGCGAGCCGCAGACCGCTTAGGGCTGCCGCCGGAAATGTGCGTGGTCGTCGAAGATGCGCCGTCGGGCATTCTTGCGGCGCAACAGGCGGGGATCGGACGCATTTATGCCGTCGGCCCGCCGGAGACGCATCCTGCGCTTCAGCAGATTGGCGGAGTACATGGCGTGATCGCGCATCTTGGCCTGCTGCCGAAAGAGATGTTTGTTCAGTAGGGGCAGGTTCAGAACCTGCCCTTACTGAACCCGCCTGACTTTTTTTGCAATGTATTGAAAACTCTTGACAGAATTTTGGCTTCTGTGTTAGCTGACTTCTGTTTTGCGGGAAAAAATGAGAGTATCGTATCAGTCGAAAAAATAGAGAGTTACATGTTTTGGAGGTCATGCATCGTGTACGCAGTCATTAAAACTGGTGGAAAGCAACATGCTGTAAAAGAAGGCGAAGTCCTTCGAGTCGAGAAACTTGACGCCGAAGCGGGCGCGGAATTCGTTTTCGACGAAGTGTTGATGATCAAAGGCAACGACAATAAAGTAGCGGTCGGAACGCCGCTTCTCAAAAATGCGTCGGTCACGGCTGAAATCGTCGAACACGGCAGAGGCAAAAAAATTATTGTCTTCAAATATAAACGGAAAAAAAATTATCAGCGGAAACAGGGGCATCGCCAGGATTTTACAGCGGTGCGCATTAAAGCGATTGCAGCGTAAGCTGGACAGAAGGAGACAGGACAATGGCACATAAAAAAGGTGGCGGAAGTTCGCGGAATGGTCGCGACAGTAATCCGCAATATTTAGGCGTGAAACGATTTGCCGGGCAGTTTGTGACCGGCGGCAGTATTTTAGTGCGCCAGCGCGGCACTGTGTTCAAACCCGGCGTCAATGTTGGCCGAGGCAAAGATGATACCTTATTTGCGAAAATTGATGGAGTCGTCGAATTTGTCAATCGAGGCAAAAAACAGCGGTATATTCATATTAGACCTCAAACGCCGCAAACAACATAAATGTTTGTTGATGAAGTTGACATTCATGTAAAGGCCGGAGATGGCGGAAATGGCTGCCTGAGTTTCCATCGTGAAAAATTTGTGCCGTACGGCGGGCCGGACGGCGGCGATGGAGGACGAGGCGGCCATGTCATTTTACGGGTCGATCCTCAGCTTTCGACACTGATCGATCTGCGGTATCAAGGTCGCTATCAAGCGAAACACGGCGATAATGGACGAGGCCGAAATCAGACGGGGAGAAATGGCGACGACCTGGTCGTTGCGATCCCGCCTGGCACGATGGTCAAAGACGTTGAGACTGGCGATCTGTTGGCGGATTTGGCCGAGGCGGACGCCGAATTTATAGCGGCAGAAGGCGGACAAGGCGGCCGCGGGAATGCGCGATTCAAAACTTCGACGAATCGAGCGCCTCGTTATCACCAACCCGGACGAGAAGGGGAAGAACGCAGTCTGCATCTCGAACTCAAGTTGCTGGCTGATGTCGGCATTATCGGCTTGCCGAATGTCGGGAAATCCACGTTGATTTCGCGTATTTCCGCCGCCCGCCCGAAGATTGCGGATTATCCGTTTACCACAATCACGCCGAATCTTGGCGTGGTGCGCGCCTCCAATTATCGGAGCTTTGTGGTGGTAGATATTCCGGGCTTGATCGAAGGCGCGTCATTAGGGGTGGGATTAGGCTTTCAATTTCTCCGGCATATCGAACGCACGCGGATGTTTGTCCATCTGATCGATCTCTCCTCCCTGACCGACCGAGACCCGATACAGGATTTTCAGACGATTACCTCGGAGCTTCGGCACTATGATCCGGCCTTGTTAGAACGTCGCCAGATTGTTGCTGCCAATAAGATTGACGCAATAGATGACGACGCTCGACTATTGACTCTTCGCGCATTTTGTGAACAGGAAGGCATGACGTGTTATCCGATTTCGGCTGTGACCGGGGAAGGTCTCAGTGACTTGCTGCAAGGGATAACCCGCGTGTTGTTTTCTGACGAAGCATGACAGATACGCAATCTACAAGATTGATCGCACCACCACTTGTGAGTGTGTCACAAGAAGACGCTGTTGCCGCCGCGCAGGCTGCGCTTGATAAAAAAGCCCTCGATGTCGTGTTGCTTGAAGTTGCTGACGTTGTCACCTATGCAGATTATGTGTTGATTTGCAGCGGACGCACATCAGTTCAGGTCAAAGCGATTGTTTCCTCGATTGAAGACAGCTTGAGAAAGAGGAAAATTCGTCCGCTCCATATCGAAGGAGGCTCTGAAGCGCATTGGGTGCTGATGGATTACGATGAATTGATTGTCCATGTGTTTGTGGAAGAATCCCGCGCATTTTATAATTTAGAGCGGTTATGGGGCGAGATTCCGCGGACGACATTCGAGGAACCGGAGAAAGCATTTCTGTCAATCTGATTCCGGGCGAAACACCTTGATTCACATCGTAAGGCGCTCTGTTGCGGCGTCTTGGCATGTGACCATCGTGTCTTGCGCATGATAATTAAATTGGTATGCGTCGGTAAAGTGAAAGAATCTTACGCGCTGCCGGGGATTGAGGAATATCTCCAGCGTATTCGACATTATACGCCAGTGGAATATGCGGAAATCAAAGCGGAGATGCGCAGTAAACATGAGCCGGACGCGTTAGTGAAACAGCGCGAAGCCGAAAAAATTCGACAGGCGATTGCTCCACAAGATTGCGTGATTGCGTTGGATGAACATGGCAAGGAGTTTTCGTCAGAGCAATTTGCGATTTTTCTCTCCCGATACCAGCAGCGCGGCGATGTGAAACGGCTTGTGTTCGTCACTGGCGGCGCAACCGGGCTATCGGAAGAATTTCTCAACACGGCAGACACTGCGCTTGCGCTTTCCAGAATGACGTTCCCGCACCAATTTTGCCGGTTGATTTTGTTAGAGCAGATTTATCGTGGTTTGACGATACTGGCAGGAGAATCGTATCATAAACCGTGAGACGATGAGGATAGGAGCATGGCGAGCGAGACGCAGGTTATTTTAGTGGTTGATGATGAGGAAGGATTGCGCGAAGGCCTAAGCCATCTTCTCGAAGACGAAGGGTATCGTGTATTATGCGCGGAAAACGGAGACCGGGCGCTTGAGATTATCCGTCAGACTCATATCGATCTGATTCTCACTGATATGCGTATGCCCGGCATGGGAGGCATTGAACTCCTCAAAAGCGTTCGCGCCATCAACGAACATGTTGGTGTCATTATTCTCACGGGGTACGGCGAGATCGAATCCTACATCGAAGCGATGAATTTCGGCGCGATGGAATATGTCAGCAAGCCTTTTAAAGTCAATGAATTAAAATTTATTGTCAATAAAATCCTGAATAGACCGGAGTTACTCTGACAGACAGAAAGAGGAGCGCTATGAAAGATTTGCAGACCATCATCAGAAATGTCCCTGATTTCCCGAAAGCGGGAATTATGTTTAAAGATATTACGCCATTATTACAGGATGGCGAAGCCTTTCAGCAGGCCATAGACCAGATGGCTGCGCCCTGGGCGGATAAGCAGATTGATGTTGTCATCGGCATCGAGGCGCGCGGCTTTATTTTTGCGTCGGCCTTAGCGTATAAATTAGGCGCGGGCTTAGTGATTGTCCGTAAGCCCGGCAAATTGCCATATAAAACGAAAACGGTGACGTATGCGCTGGAATACGGCACGGATTCGCTACAGATTCACGAAGATGCAATCACGAAGGGACAGCGCGTGTTGATTGTAGATGACGTGCTTGCTACTGGCGGAACGGTGAATGGCGTTACGGCGTTGGTGCAGCAATTTGATGCGACAATTGCCGGTATTGCGTTCTTATCGGAATTATCTTTTTTGAATGGCCGCGAAAAACTGGCGGGCTTTGAGATTACGTCATTAATCACATTTTAGCGTTGTCCGCAATCTGGAGTGTACATGCTTGATTTTTCTATAAAACAAGCGTTTACACTCCTTTCAATGAGAGACGGCTCTGGCTTCGCGCGCCCGTAGCTCAGCAGGATAGAGCGAAGGATTCCTAATCCTTAGGTCGGAGGTTCGAATCCTCTCGGGCGCATGTTTTTCTTCCAGAAATACTCAACAAACAGGACGGTAGGCAGAATAGGGCGTCCGTTCGAACCAGGGTTAGACCAGTGCATACCAAACAAAGTATCGAATGTTGGCTGTTTCATCAGAGGTTGCGGAAATTTTTACTCCTGCGTTGTCCCGCAACAAGTCGTCATCCTGAATACTGGCAGCCGATTACCGGCGGCGTCTGGCATCGCGAACCGCTGCTGCATGCGTGTTTGCGGGAAGTCCGCGAGGAAACCGGCATCGTGCTGGAAGCGTCGGACATCGTGATGATTCATGAAGATTTTCATGTCTTTGTGCCGGAATACAACCTCGAAGTCCGCAAACCGATTTTTACCGCGCAAACCACAATCGAAGACATCACCATTTCCGACGAGCATCTGGCCTATCAATGGGTCGCGCCGGAACAGGTCTGCGAGACGCTGTTCTGGGAGAGTAACCGCATTAGTTTCGCCGCCGTCAACGCGTTTTATCTCGATTGAATGCAACAGAATCCCTGTCAGGGTTTCGAACCCTGACAGGGATGTTCTCTTCTTTAGGCCGCTTCGAACGGCGTATCCAGCGGAGATTCGGGCAGAACGACCGGTTGAGCCATGCATGCGTCTGCGATAGCCTGACGGAACGCGGCATCTTGTTCGAACATCTGATAGAGATTCCGAAATCCTTTCAGCGCTTTGTTTGGAAACAGGTCATGAAAAAACCAACTCGCGCGCTGCGTAATCACGCGTTTTTTCAACGCTTCGCGGGCTAAATCGGCATATTCGGATGACGGCGGCTCTTGAGGCGTTGGCTTTGACTTCAATTTTGGAGCGGCATCATCGGACTTTTTCGGCAACCGTTTGACTTTGCGCGTTGATGCGTCGCGCGGGCGTTGAACCGGCATTTCTGCGGGTTCTTCGATGCCTCGGAACAGGGGATGCAATTCGACCACTGAAGCAAGCGTCTCTTTGCCAGCAACGCCTAATTCGAGGCCGTTCTCGAATTGCGTGGCTTCGATGTCGCGCAATACGATGTGCAACGTATCCGCCTGACCTTTGTAATAACGCCCCATGTAAACATCCTGCGTATTGGCCGCGCGTTGCAAGGCCGATTCGAGTCGTTGGCGAATCAAGGTTTCTAATGCGTGAAGGCTCTGTTCTTGTTTCTGTGTCATAGTTTCTCCCATGTTTGAGATGTAGTTTCATCCTATATGATTGAACGATACTTACTTTTTGGCTCTGGCTTCTAACTCTTTGCGCCCCATCAGGACGCGCTTCGGCGGAGATGAGGCTTCTTCGCCGAAAGAAACATCATCGTCGCCCGTTCCGCCGCCGCGAAACATTGGCGCGGAGATCAAACGCTTGACCTCTTTCCCCTCGCACGTCGGACACGCGATCTCTGCGTCTGCCGCCCGCTGAAATGATGGGAAAAATCGGTCAAAAATGTCGTCGCATGTCAGACAACGATATTCATACACTGGCATAATCAGATTCCTTTCTGTTAAGCACCTCGAAGAAATTCCCCGCCCGCGCGAACGGGACAGGCGACAAAATGACCGTTGCCGGTATCGGTAAACGCGGGTTCGAATTGCGTACATTCGTCGGTGCGATAGGGGCAGCGGGTATGGAAATGACAGCCGTTCGGCGGATTGATCGGGCTGGGGACATCGCCCTGCAAAATCTGGCGTTTCTTTTCATTGCGCGGATCGGGAATCGGCACGGCAGACAGCAACGCTTGCGTATAGGGGTGTTTGGGATTGTTGTATAATTGATCCGATGCGGCCAATTCGACGATTTTGCCGAGATACATCACCGCCACGCGGTCGCTCATATACTCGACCACGCTGAGATCATGGGCGATAAACAGGTATGACAGGCCGAATTCCCGTTTCAAGTCTTCTAACAAATTAATCACCTGCGCCTGAATCGAAACATCCAGCGCCGACACCGGTTCATCTGCCACAATCAATTTCGGATTCAGCGCGAGGGCGCGGGCAATGCCGATGCGCTGGCGCTGCCCGCCGCTGAATTCATGCGGATAGCGGCGGCGATGATCGGCATGAAGTCCCACTTTTTCCAATAACTCGGTGACACGATCTTCGCGTGCTTTACCTTTTGCAACATGGTGAATTTTCAAAGGCTCAGCGAGAATCTTGCCGACCGTCATGCGCGGATTCAATGAGGCGTAAGGGTCTTGAAAAATAATCTGCATATTGCGGCGCAAGGCTCGCATCGCGGTTTTCGGCAGGCGCGAAATTTCCTGCCCTTCGAAATAAATCTCGCCTTCCGTCAGTTCGATCAAGCGGAGAATCAGGCGGCCAGTCGTCGTTTTGCCGCAGCCGCTTTCACCGACAAGGCCGAGCGTTTCCCCTTTTTTCAGGGCGAAACTGACGCCATCTACCGCGAAGACATTGCCGATTGTTTTCGAAAGGACGCCACCTTTGATTGGGAAGTATTTCTTGAGATTTTTAACTTCTAATAATGCATGATTCATGGGGAATAGTTGCCACATCATCTATTATACAATACTGAATTATAAGCGAAATTCAGTATTTTTTCTTCTATCGGTTTTGTCAAGGGATGTTTGATCGTTTGAAATATTTGTGATAGATGCTAAGATATTTTTATTAAAAACTCGAACAAAAATAAAGAAAACTGTTGACTACTTATAAAAAAATATCATGTTGTTTGTTAGAAGAAAATGCTTTAATTCCTTTGTATGGCATGGCAATTAAAGCCGACAACCGCTATAAGAACGGAGAGAATATTTTTCTTATTGTAATGTAACGAGTAGTTATTTCAGCAACACTATAATAGTGCCTCTAAAAGGAGCATATATGGAAATTTTTGAAGCAATTCAACAGAAAAGGGCTATTGCAAAGCCGTATATAGCAGTTATTCTAAGAAAGGGCGAGCACTATGACGAAGCAGATACGCAAGAATTTCTGATGACACAACATGTTCCTTATTTATTTACACTGCGCCTTAAAGGGGTATTAGATATCACCGTTGCGGCTTCAGGAACAACTGACATCAAAGGCATTGCGATCTATAATTTAATAGATGCAGAGCAGGTGAAACAATTAACAGAAAGCGATCCCGCAATTCAATCCGGAAAACTCTGCTATGATATCATGCCCGGTTTCAGTTTTCCAGGCGATGCCTTGCGATAAATCAGACGATATTCTGCCAGAGCGCCAAACTCTGGCAGAATATCACAGAGCAATCAGGGGACAGAATCTAACCATTCCAGCGCGTGTTCGACGCTGTCGAAGGTCTGCAAAATAATGCCCTGATCGGTATAAAATTGGAATTTTTTCATCGTCATTGCACCAATCACAGACTCCGGCTCGACTAACGCCCAATACTTCCATCCGGCAGCCAGCGTTCTCGGAAACCAATCGTTATTGATCCATTCAATATCTTCCGGCTTATAGACGGGCAAACCGCGATTATCCGACAACCACTTGCGGCCATGATGTTTTTTCAGGCATTCATAGCCCGCATTGAACGCCGAATGCAATTCATCCCCTTTGATAAACCCCGTAAATTTTTTCAAGACGACCGCGTGTTTTTCCAGCCATTCGACTTTCGCGTGAGGCGATTCATGTAATATCATACGGTATCCTCCTCTTTTTCTTTTTATGACATGCGGAAACGATCGTAAATCGTAGGGCGAAACTGTTGTTTCGCCCTACGATTTACGATATATCCGAAGGCAATTGGCATTAGTCAAGTTTCTTGACGAATAAAAGATCGTTTTGCGCGAACACCGGTTTTCATAATATTCCTCGTCTGTGCGTTCCGTATTTTATGAAAAAAAAGAGGTTTTTCGTTTTATAAGATTGACAGCGTTTTCTTTTCACAGTATGCGCGTTATAACATTTTTTTGCTGTGGCGGCGCGAAGACGCGCAGGTTGGCGTTTTGGGCGATGAAGGCTGGGCGTCTTCGCGCCGCTGCGGTTCATCCGCATGTATTCTCTTGCTGACGCGCATACGATTTTTACCAGAGATGGCCTGCTTGCGAAAACGCTGCCATATTACGAACATCGGCAGGGGCAGGTAGATATGAGCAAAGCGGTGGCGGACGCCTTTCGCCATCAGCAGCATTTGATTGTCGAAGCCGGCACCGGCGTCGGCAAAACGCTGGCGTATCTGATTCCCGCCCTGATCAGCGGCATGAAAACGGTCGTCTCCACCGGCACGAAAAACTTGCAGGAACAGTTGTTTTTCAAAGATATTCCCTACATGAAAACGCATGTTTCCGACAAGTTTCAGGCGGTCTATATGAAAGGCCGCAACAATTATCTCTGCCTCAAACGCCTGAACCTCTTTCGCCAGCAAGCGCTGTTTCATGATACCGATGATGTGAAAATCTTCGAGCAGATTCAGGGCTGGGCCAAAAAAACGAAAACCGGCGACCGCATGGAAATGACGACCATGCCGGAGAATTACGGCCCCTGGCGCGATGTCTGCTGCACGCGGGAAACCTGCACCGGCGGCGCGTGCGAGTTCTACAAAGAGTGCTTTCTGTTCAAAATGAAACGCGAGGCGGACGAGGCGGATTTGGTCATCGTCAATCATCATCTCTTTTTTGCCGATCTCGCCATCAAAGGCTCTGGATTAGGCGAAGTCATCCCGGAATACGAAGCCGTGATTTTCGACGAAGCACATTTGCTGGAAGGCATCGCCACCTCGTATTTCAGCGTCAGCGTCAACAGCTATCAGGCCGAAGAACTGCATCAGAACGTCGTGCAGGAGTTGGCGAATTCCAAGGTCGTCTCGGACACCATCGCTAAAACGCTGACCTCCCTCGCGCAGTTGTCGCAGAAATTTTTCCGCTGTTTCGAAAAAAAAGAGGGGGGCGGCAAATACCGGCTGAACGACGATCAGATTGATAAGAAGATTTATACGATCACGCCCGATTTCGCCAATCTGTTGCTGATGCTCGCCTCGCAACTGCGCGGCGTGAAAGAGCCGTCCGAAGAGATCAAATTCCTGGCGAATCGCGTGGATGAGATCAAAAGTAATTTAGAATTGATTGTCAATCGCAGCGAGCCGGGCTTTGTCTATTGGTGCGAAATGCAAGGGCCGGGCACGTTTCTGCACGCTTCGCCGATTGATATTGCCGACGACATGCGGCGCAACATTTTCAAGCAGATTCCGCGCATCGTCCTGACCTCGGCCACGCTGTCGAGCGGACATTCTTTCGATTTTGTCAAGCAGCGCATCGGCCTCGATCATCCGGTGGAATTGATTGTGGATTCGCCGTTCCATTATGAGGAGCAGGCGGTGCTCTACCTGCCGCAATACATGCCAGAGCCGAACAGCAAAGATTTCACGGCGTTTGTCGCCGCCGAAGTCGAAAAAGTGCTGGAAAAATCGAAAGGCCGGGCGTTTGTGCTCTTTACCAGTTATAAAAACATGGAGGATGTGTATAACCGCCTGAAACATAAAATCCCTTATACCGTCCTGAAACAGGGGCAAAAAGGCCGCAATGCGTTGTTAGACGAATTCAAAAAAGACGTGCATTCGGTCTTGTTCGCCACCAGCAGCTTTTGGCAGGGCGTAGATGTGCAGGGCGAGGCGTTAAGCTGCGTGATTATTGACAAGCTGCCGTTTGCGTCGCCGAATGAGCCGATTGTGGAAGCGCGGATCGAACATCTGCGCAATCATGAGAATGATCCGTTTATGACGTATCAAGTGCCGTCGGCGGTCATCACCTTAAAACAAGGGCTTGGACGCCTGATTCGCAGCAAACGCGACACCGGAATTTTGTGCCTGTTAGACAGTCGCATTCTCACCAAACAATATGGCAAAATCTTTTTAGA
The DNA here is from genome assembly GCA_964602655.1 of uncultured Candidatus Moduliflexus sp. GTDB lineage: Bacteria > Moduliflexota > Moduliflexia > Moduliflexales > Moduliflexaceae > Moduliflexus. The sequence continues at coordinate 34,631 of CAZRSF010000046.1, read as the reverse complement.
AAGCCTGCCGCGCTTTCCTATTGTGCGCGATGTCAATCAGATTGCGCTCAAATCGCCTGCGCCCGACGCTTCCGCGTCACCGAAACGGAAGCCGCCAGAACGCCGCGTATCGAACGCATGAAACCGAAACGGAAATTTCCGCGCAGAATGCCTCCCAAGCCGGTCATCCCGAAATCCGACTGGGAACTTGCGCTGGAAGGCAAAGACCTTGCCAACGTCCGCACTTACGCGATGGACGCGCGTTTTGCGCTGCATGAAGCGCTGCGGCACGATACCTTCGGCCTCGGCGTCGTCACCACGATGCTCGCAGAAAATAAAATCGAAGTGTTATTCCAGAACGGCTATAAAGTCCTGATTCAGGCATAAAAGACAGACAGGGGTTTCAACCCCTGTATCTTTCTGATGTGATACGATTCGTAGGGCGAAACTGTAGTTTCGCCCTACGTTGCTATTCCACTGGTTCAAGCTCGATGGGTTGCACTGCGCCGAACGTCGCGAGCGCGGCTTCGATCTGGTCGCGGCTGCCGACGGCGAGGATTTTCATTTTATCGGGATGCAGATAGGTCTGCGCCGCCCGCAGCACGTCCGCTTGCGTGACTTTCATGACGTTATCCCGGAACGTTTCGAGAAAATCCGGTGGGTAGCCGACATATTCATAAAACATTTTGCGTCGGATAATGTCGTTGACGGTCGCAAACTTGAAAATGTACGAATTCAAATATTGATTTTTCGCAGAATCCAATTCGCGCTCCGTCACTTCTGTCGCGAGCATTTCTTTAATGGCGTCCAAAATCACCTGAATCGTTTCTTGCACCGCGTCGTTGCGCGTGCCGCAATAAATCAGGAACGGCGCGTAATCCCGCGTGCCTGCGCCAAGATACGACCCGACGGTGTAGGCTAAGCCGCGCTCGGTGCGCACTTTCTGGAACAGGCGGCTGGAAAATCCGCCGGAGCCGAGAATCAAATCCAGGACGCGCACCGCCGGATAATCGGGATTATCGGCCATAATGCCGAGATGCCCGATGCCGAGATTGGTCTGCTCCACGTCTTTATCCACGAGATACACGCCCGGCGAAAATTCATACTTGACCGGCTCGACTTCCGGCAATTTCACGTCGGCGGACGGCCAATTCCCAAATGTCTCGGTCAGCGTTTTCAGCATCTCGGCAGACTCGAAATCGCCGGTGACAGCCAGCATGACATTGTTCGGATGAACATACGTCTGATGAAACGCGATCAGGTCGTCGCGGGTGATCGCGTCAATCGTCTCGATTTGCGGAATCCGCGCTAACGGGTGCATATTGCCGTACAAGACCCGCATGAATTCGCGGCCTCGGATATTCTCAGGGGAATCGTTTCTGCGCCGGATGCTTTCCAGCATGTGATTTTTCGCGAGATCGATTTTCTCCTGCTCGAACGCCGGGCGTCGTAACACTTCGGCAAAGATTTTCAACGCGGTGTCGAGATTTCGTTTCAGCGTCCAGAGCGCGACCGAGCCGCTGTCCTCGCCGATATCCACTTCGACCGACGCCGCGACGAATTCCAGCAGGTCGTTGATGGCGTCCGACGAATAGGTCGTCGTGCCGCCGGTGCGCATGACTTCCGCCGTGACGGCGGCCACGCCGATTTTTTCCGCCGGTTCATAAATCGAGCCGGTTTTGATCAGCGCATACATGGAAATCACCGGCAGTTCATGATCTGACGCGAAAAAGAGTGTCATGCCGTTGTCCAGTGTGTGCCGTTCGACGGTGGGCGGCGTGAAATTCAGCGGCGGAAACGTCAGATTCTCATAGTTTTGTTGGGCAAAAGACGCATTCGCGATTAACATGATCATTGCCGTGAACGCGCAGATCACGCGCCATCTTTTTGAGGGGCGATGTAAGATCATTTGTTGTAGTCCTCCATTTGTAATACCAATTGCCTTCGAATAGATCGTCAATTGTACGTCGAAGATGATCTTTCAAAAGGCAATTGCTATAATATTATTCCGAAGCATCGGTGACGGGTACAGACTTCCGAGGTCTTCGAGACCTCGGAAGTCTGTTGGGCGTTCATTGAAATGAAATTTCAACAGACATTATTCTTCTGATTTCTTGACCAACCAGGCGACAGTGCGGTTCTCTTTCGTAAAATAGGTTTGCGCGACGCGCATGACATCATTCGCCGTAATGGCCTTAATCTGTTCGATCTGGCGTTCGAGCGCCCGCCAATCCCCTAACACTTCATGCGAAAAGGCGAGATTTTCGGCCAATCCGTCGTTCGACGCCAGCGAACTGATGAACGACGCTTCGACGTTATTGATGACCTTTTGCAGTTCTTTGGCTTCGACCGGCGTGGTTTGCAACTGTCCGATTTCCGCGTATATGGCGTCTTCGAGTTCTTGCAATGTATGCGGCGCAAGCGGAACGCCCACAAACAAAAACAGTCCCGGATATTTTTGTCCCGGATAGGACGCGATCGCGTCCACGCTCGCCGCGACCTGCTGTTCTTCCACCAAATGCCGGTACATTTGCGACGTGCGCCCATTGCTGAGCAGAAAGGAAATCACGTCGAACACCAAGTCATCCTGATGCCGCACGTCGGGGCGATGATAGCCGATCAGCAGATACGGATTGGCGTCCCATTCCACCTGAACGCGCCGCTCGCCCACTTGAGCCGGTTCGACGGTGCGGATTTTCGGCGCATCCGGCTTGGCGGGCAACTGCCCGAAATATTTTTCCGCCAGCCGAATCGTCTCGTCCGGCTGAATGTCGCCGACAATCGCGACGGTCATGTTGGAGGGGGCGTAATAGGCGTCATAAAACTGCATCAATTGCGGGACGGTGATGTTTTCAATGTCCGACGCCCAGCCGATGCCGGGGAATCCATACGGATGCGCGATAAACGCCGCTGCTGAGAATTGTTCGATCAACGTGCCCATCGGGGAAGCGTCCGTCCGCATCCGGCGTTCTTCCATGACGACCGAACGCTCTTTGTAAAATTCGCGCGGCACGATGTTCAGCAAGCGGTCAGACTCCAACATCATCCATAATTCCAGGCGGTTGGCGGGTAAGCTGACAAAATATTCGGTCGCATCGCGCGACGTGGAGGCGTTCAAATCTGTTCCGCCGTTTTCTTCCATAATTCTGCTGTACGCTTCAGAGACGATGTATGTTCCGGCTTCCTCTTCTGCGCGAGCGAATTCGTCCTGCAATCGCGTGAGTTTCGCTTGATCAGCGGCCTCGCCCTTGTCCTCTTCCGCGATCATCTGCTGCCAGATGTCATCGAGTTTGGCGAGCGCGACGCGCTCTGCCTCGTAGTCTGTCGTGCCGAGCGTTTTGGTGCCTTTGAAGGCGATATGCTCGGTAATATGGGCAATGCCGGTCTGTCCGAGCGCGTCGTTCGCAGAACCGGCGTCCACATAAATGCGGCATGAAATAATCGGCGTCTGATGCCGTTCATACAGCAGCAGCGTCATGCCATTGGCTAATTGATGTTGAATTACTCTGCCTTCCAGCGATTGCGCGACGGAGAAACCGGTCAGCGCCGCCAGACAGCATAGCAACATCACACACCCTGAGAAAATTTTTTTCATAATGGGACTCCTGATAGCCCTGCCAGGGTTCGAAACCCTGGCAGGGCTTCAATCGTGCATTGATCGTTGTCGAGACGCCCCGCCGGAGTGCCTCTACCGAATTCGACAATCTCCATGAAATGGATATACGATTGTGATATAGCGCATTATCGAATGTGTCAAGAGGTTCTGCATCCCGAAGTTATTTTTAGCAAACCAATCAGAAAAATCGGTGTCAGAGAAAATGGGGGGAATTTTAGAAAGAACGAAGAACGCCTCGCCCGATCTCCAGTCTGTCTCTGTATTTTTTTTTACTTTCTTCAGGATAAAAACTTGACTTCTACTGATGGTTCGCAGCTTTCATTTCAGCAGACGCGCCTGTGATGCTGTTATGCGGTATAATACGAAAGAGTTGGCTATTCTGATGGATACAACAAGCAATGTCGTAGAAATTCGAGGACAAAAAGACGGTCTGTGGATCTATTTCGACGACCAGTCCGCAATTGAAGATATTTTTGACGTGCTCGAGCAGAAATTAGCGTCGTCGAATAATTTTTTTTCTGGCGCAGATGTCGCGATTACGACAGGAACCCGTTTGCTGTCGCCGGAAGAACGTAAACACCTTCATCTGTTGGTCGAGCAGCAGTATGGGCTGCGCATCAAACGCCTGACCTGTTCCGAGCCGGAAATGCCGACAAAGGCGACAGCGACGCCGCAAGCGATGCCACTGAGCGCGACGGAGCCGGAAGCTCAGCCTGCGGAGAGCGCGCCGCGCGCCGATGACGATGTCGCGGACGCCGCCGAACCGACCTACGAAGGCGACGACGACGATTTCATGAAGATGCTGGACGAGACGTTTCGCATTCCGGTGAAACGGATGGAATATCAACACGCCCCTTCCAACGATTATCTCTATGAAAACGAAGAAAGCGCGTTTTATTTCCGCGGGACGGTTCGATCCGGTCAAACGCTGGAATTTTCCGGAAATATCGTCATTCTTGGCGACGTCAATCCGGGCGCGTATGTCGTTGCCAGCGGTGATATTATCGTCATGGGGCGGCTGCATGGCGTGGTTCACGCAGGGGCCGAGGGCGAAGAACGCGCCACCGTGATCGGGGCGCATTTTCAACCTTCGCAATTGCGAATTGCACAATATATCGGCAGATCGCCGGATGAGCTTCCCCGGTCTCGCCCGAAACAACCTCAAACGGAAAAAGCCTATATTAAGGACGGCGTCATCGTGATTGAGCCTGTCCTTTAAGTAGTAAGGAGTTACGACGTATGTCAGGAAAAGTGTTTGTGATTACATCCGGCAAAGGAGGCGTCGGAAAAAGCACGAATACGGCGAACATCGGCACCGGGTTAGCGATGGCTGGGCGGAAAGTGTGCGTGGTTGACGCAGATATCGGGCTGCGCAATTTGGATATGGTGCTTGGCCTGGAAAATCGCATTGTCTATGATTTGGTCAACGTGGTGGAACGGAAATGTAAGATCAGTCAGGCATTGATTCGCGATAAACGTCATCAAAACCTGTTTTTGCTCCCTGCCGCGCAGACGCGGGATAAAGACGCGGTGAACGCCGAGCAGATGCTCGAGTTGACGGAGAAACTCCGCAAAGTTTTCGACTATGTGCTGATTGATTGCCCGGCAGGCATCGAATCAGGATTTCGCAACGCGGTTGTCGGCGCAGATATGGCCTTGCTCGTGACGACGCCGGAAGTGTCCGCCGTGCGAGACGTGGATCGAGTCATCGGCCTGTTGGAATCGTCCGGCAAGCGCAACCCCAAATTGATTATCAACCGGCTCAACCCGGAACTCGTCAAAAAAGGGGATATGCTCGACACTGAGACCATTTTGCAGATTTTAGCGGTGGAACTGATTGGCGTCGTGCCGGAAGATACGAACATGGTCTCGTACACGAATCGGGGCGAGCCAGCGATTCTCTCGGAAAAATCACTCGCCGGGAAAGCATTCAAAAATATCGTTCGCCGGATCGAGGGCGAACAAGTCCCTTTTCTTCCTTTAGACGGCAACAAGGGCTTTTTCAGTGGACTAAAACGACTCGTAAAATTGGGATAAGCGTATGAGCATGAATGTGACCGAACTCATCAAGCAATTATTCGGACGTCGCCCCAAAAGCGCACATGTCGCGGCAGAACGGCTGAAAATTATTTTAGCGCACGAACGCCGCGGAGTCAGCGCGCCGCTGATGGAGCAGATGAAAGAGGAAATTATTCGAGTGATTTCCAAATTTGTAGAGGTTGATCCGCGCGATATCGAAGTGCGTTTGACAGACGAAGCCGACATTGAGATGCTGGAAGTGACCGTGCCGTTCAACCGCTGATATTTTCTTCCTCAGCGTTGGCTGTTCGCGAACATGACGCTGTTTGACTGTATCAGGCTGTTTGGAACGTCTGTAACAGTTTTTCGTAATGTTCGCCGACAGCCGTCAGGCAGATGCGGCGCGTCACATCCGGTTCGATGCGCAGATAGATGGCGAGATGTTCGTCCGGCAGCAGCGACGGAATGCGTTCCGCCCACTCGATAAGGGTAATTCCTTCCCCATAAAAATATTCTTCGAAGCCTAATTCGTAGAGGTCTTCCTCCCGATGCAACCGATACGCATCGAAATGGTAAATCGGCAGCCGCCCCTGATATTCCTGAATCAGCGTAAACGTCGGGCTGGTAATCTGGCTTCTGTCGCGTACGCCCGCCCCCATTGAGACGCCCTGGACGAAGCAGGTTTTTCCCGCGCCCAAATCGCCGTGTAGCGCGATCACATCGCCCGGTTGCAGTAAGCCGCCGAGTGCCCGACCATACTCGAAGGTCGCTTCCGGCGATGATGAGAGAAATTCAGCGTTCATTCGTGTTGATTATTGATGCAAGCATTGATCTTTGATACGCCCTGACAGGGGGTAAAACCCGGCCTGGGCTAAATTGACCGCACACGTCCGTATTGTGGAATTCAGCGAATTTTGTCAAATGAATACGCCTCATTCATCCTGTGCCCTCCCCAAATGCCCTCGCGGCACACGAACGGTAAAGCGCGATCCGCGCTGGAGTTCGCTTTCGACCTGAAGCGTTCCTCCTTGTTTCTGAGCTAATTCATGACACAACAATAAGCCCAGGCCAGTGCCGCGTTCCCCATGTGTGCCGACTTCGCTATGCGGCGCATCCAGGCAGAACAGACCGGCCACGAACTCTGGCGTCATGCCGACGCCCGTGTCGGCGACCGTCACAGACACCCATTCCTCTTCTTCCGTTGCTGACAGGGAAATCGTGCCGCCTGCTTCTGTAAATTTCAACGCATTGGACACCAAATTACGTAGAATCGTCTCCAGCATGAACTCGTCCGAATAGACAATGATTGTAGGAGAAATCGTATTTTCCAGACGGATGTTTTTCTGCTCGGCATATTCGGCAAACAAATCGCGATTCGTTTCCGCAATGGCAAACAGCAGGAGGTGCGTGGGATGGAACTTCATGATATTCCGTTGCAAACGCGACCATGTGAGCAAATTTTCTAACAAGGTGTAGAGGCGCTCTGCCGAATGACGCATCTGCACGATTTTTTCGAAAATCTGCGTCCGCGAGTACTGCTGGAAATGCTCTTCGAGTAATTGGGAAAACCCGAGCAGCGTCGTAAATGGGCTGCGCAGATCGTGGGAAATAATCGAGAACAATTTATCTTTGCTGGCATTCGACTCTTGCAACTGTCGGTGTTTGCGCTGCAATTCGTCATGCGTCGTCATCAACTCGGCTTCAGCGCGTTTGCGGAAGGTAATGTCCGCGCAGACCGTCACTTTCCCGATGATTCTTTTGTACGTGTCATAAATCGGATTCGAAATCAATTCGACCGGAAAGGTTGCTCCGTCCTTGCGACGATTGAGGCTTTCTCGCTTCCAGTGATGATACATCTCCTCAACGCGATCATCCTGCCTCGCGCCATGTTTCGCTTCTGGCGTCGCGAAAATCGTCGGCATTTCTCCGAGCAGTTCTTCGACGGTATAGCCGTGCATGGCTGCTTCTGCTGGGTTTACATATTCGATCATGCCCTGCTCGTTCGTAATCGTGATGCCGACTTCCGTCGTTTCCATCGCATGCAAGAGTTTTAACAAGGTTCGTTCCACCTGCTTGCGTTCCGAAATGTCACGCAACAGAAGCAACCTGCCGCTCATGACGCCGTGTCGGTCGCGCAAGGCGGAGCTTCGGACATCATAGACGCGAAATTCCCCTTGCTGCAGACTTGTCATTTCAGCTTCCGCCATCTCTTTTTGGGAGACTTGCAGATACCAGGGATGCAAATACTCGATAGCGGATTGCCCCATTATGTCCGCAGACGAAAGATCAAGAATGGCCTGCGCGGCAGGGTTCATATCAATAATCCGATCCTGCTCATCTACGACGATCATGCCGTCAATCATGCTGTCAATCAGTCGGTCTCGGGCAATCGGAACCATATCGAGAAAGTGATGTCGAAAAATCGCCCAGGCAAATGCGATGCCCATCAGCGTAAACCCGATCGGCGCGGTCTCACGCGCCGTCAACGGGATGGAATCTATGAGGGTCGTCACGACGGCGGGAATTATTCCGACATAGAGGAGAATCGCTTGGCGGCGATAAGGTCGGGTAGAGCGAACAATCATTCTGAGCATCAACGCTAATCCGACAAACACCAATCCGTAGCCATATACGGCATAGGCCAAAAAGAACGGGGCAATACGAAACGCCCACCCACGCAGTCCGCCTTGCAATGGGAAATGCAGATCGCTAAAACAGAGCTGATGGCCGTCATTCGTCCATAGCAAGAGTTGGAACAGCATGGGGATTACGAGTAGAAGTCCGATGCGTTTCCAGGAGAGCCACCGCTGTCGTCCGGTGTAGCAGAGCGCAAAGAAAAAAAAGGCGAGAATCGCTGCGCTTGCGGTAAAGATTTCGATTCGGCTCATAAGCTGCGCTTCGGCTTCCGTTTTGCTGAGCGCTAACAGATCTGCGGCAAACGCCCATATCGCAATACACAGCATAAACCAGCCAAAACTCGCGGCTTCCGGTTTATGGCGATAATGCCAGGCATACACGGCCAATCCCGTTGAAATCACTGCGGCGGCAAAGACGATACCAAGATACCCTTGTTCTTGCCATGTAAGTTGGCTGATAAATGAAAGCACCGCGATCTTTCCTCCGATGGGTTGCAACGAATCCGCGCCGGATGCGCAAGAGCGTCTGTCAGGAAGGTCAATCATGCTTCTTATGTATATACGATTCTACAAAAAGAATATGCGACGTTACGACGCTCTGTCAAGAGAAAGTTCTCTCATTATTTCAGACCATCCATGCAATCGAGTCAGCGCGCTTGACAAAAAACGATAACCACCAAAAGAATGGCGATGGCTCGCGGAGGCCGAACACGAGGCTTTTGCCGTCCATTGATTCTCCGAACATGCTGACATTGTCATTATTTACGTAACGCGAACGATAAAGGAATATGATCATGAGATTCGAACAATTATTAGCGGATAGAACCCGTATTATGGGGGTGAACGTGATTCGGGAGATTTTAAAAGTCGTGTCCCAACCAGGCATGATCTCATTGGCCGGAGGGATTCCCGCTCCGGAAAGTTTTCCGATGGACAAAATGCGTGAACTCACGGAACGCGTGATTGACAAATATGACTCGCAGGCGTTTCAATATGATTTGACTGAAGGCTTTGTTCCCTTGCGCGAGGCGCTTGTCGGGTATCTCGGCCAGAAAAATATCCGGGCGTCGGTGGAAGATATTCTTGTCGCCAGCGGCTCGCAAGGCGTCTTGGACGCGCTCGGCAAGACCCTGATTTCTCCCGGCGACAAAATCGCCGTGGAAGCGCCGACGTATCTTGGCGCAATTCAGGCGTTCAACCCGTATGAACCGCAATATATCCGCATGGATATGGATGAAGACGGCCTCGTGCCAGCATCGCTGGAAGAGGCGCTCACGTCCCATACGATTAAATTTATCTACACCGTGCCCACGTTCCAGAACCCGACCGGCAGAAGCGTGTCATTGGAACGACGCAAACAGATTGCGGAAATTATTCAACGCCATGACGCGCTGCTGATTGAAGACGACCCGTATGGCGCGCTGCGCTATCGCGGCGACGCGTTGCCTGCGATCAAAACCTTTGCGCCGGAACATGTGGTCTATATCACCACGCTGTCGAAAATCCTGGCGCCCGGCTTGCGGCTAGGCATCTGCATCGCGCCGCCGCTCATCAAGCAATGGCTGGTCATCGTGAAACAGGGCGTGGATTTACACACCAACACCTTCAGCCAGGCGATTGCCGCCGAATATCTTGCCGGAGGCTATTTCGACCAGCAATTGCCCAAAATTATCGGACTCTACGCCCCGAAATTACAGGCCATGCTCGACGCGCTGGCAAAATATTTCCCCGCGAATTTCACCTGGTCGAAACCGGAAGGCGGCATGTTTGTCTGGGCCGAAGGACCGGACGGACTCGACACCGAAGCGCTGTACTGGAAAGCGGTGGAACGCAAAGTCGCCTACGTGCCGGGCAAATTCTTCTACACGCAACACGGGGAAGGCAACGCCACGATGCGCCTGAATTTCACGAAAAGCGACGAAGAAACGATTGACCGCGCCATCCGCATCCTCGGCGAGGTGCTGAAAGAGGCTCAGTCGAAGTAAGGTTCGCTTCGAAAATCGCGTTGTGCGGCGAAACGGTGTTTCGCCGCGCTATAATGAAAAGTTACGGCGCGCAGACGTTTTGTCTTGACGCTGAAACGCCCCTTCATATCATCGCCGCGAAATCGAATATTTTTCACACATCTATCTACATTTTTGAGGTTCAGCATGATTAGTACGAATAATATCGGGTTGAGTTTCAGCGGGAAAAAACTGTTCGAGCGCGTCAATATCAAATTTACGCCCGGCAACTGCTATGGGTTGATCGGCGCGAACGGCTCGGGCAAGTCAACGTTCCTGAAGCTGCTCTCCGGCGAACTTGAGGCGAACACCGGCACGATTGACATCACGCCCGGCGACCGCATTTCGGTCTTGAAACAAGACCACTACGAATTCGACGAATTTACGGTCTTACACACCGTCTTGATGGGTAATAAGAAATTATACGACATCATGGTCGAAAAAGATAAATTATACCTGAAGCAATATTTCTCGGATGCAGACGGCATCCGCGCTTCGGAATTGGAAACCGAGTTTGCCGAGATGAACGGCTGGGAAGCGGAATCCGAAGCGGCGACGATTCTCGCGGGATTGGGGCTGGGCGCGGAGTATCTCGAACAGAAGATGAGCGCGTTGACCGGCGGGGAAAAGGTGAAAGTCCTGTTAGCGCAAGCGCTGTTTGGAAATCCCGACATTCTGCTGCTGGATGAACCGACTAACCACCTTGACATCAAGGCGATTGCCTGGTTGGAAAACTTCCTGCTGACGTTCGAGCAAACGGTCATCGTGGTGTCCCACGACCGGCATTTTCTCAATAAAGTCTGTACGCACATGGCCGATATTGACTTCGGCAAAATCACCGTGTACGCGGGCAATTACGATTTCTGGCGCATGTCGAGCGAGTTAGCGCAGACGCTGCGGAGCAATCAAAAGAAGAAAGACGAAGAAAAAGCCAAAGACCTGACCGCCTTTATCCTGCGGTTTCGCGCCAATGCGTCGAAATCGAAACAGGCCACGTCGCGGCAAAAGCAGCTTGAAAAATTGCAGTTGGACGATCTGCCGCTTTCGTCGCGCAAATATCCGTATGTGCATTTTGCGCCGAACCGGGAAGCCGGCAAAGACATTCTGCGGGTCGAAGGACTCAGCAAAACGATTGACGGCGTGACCATTCTCGACAAACTGAGTTTCACCATTAATAAAGGGGATAAGGTGATTCTCCTCAGCGAAAACGATATTGCAACCACCACGCTGTTTCAACTCTTGATGGGAGAAATTCAGCCAGATTCCGGGAAAATTTTCTGGGGTGTCACGACCTCGCAAGCCTACCTGCCGCGTGATAACACGAAATATTTCGAGGGGACGGACGTGACGCTGCTCGACTGGGTGCGCCCGCATTCGCCCGATCAGTACGAATCGTTTTTGCGCGGATATTTAGGGAAAATGCTCTTTTCCGGCGACGACGCGTTGAAAAAAGCGAGCGTGCTGTCGGGAGGCGAGAAAGTGCGCTGTATGCTCATTAAAATGATGCTGTCAGGCGCGAACGTCTTGCTGCTCGATAATCCGACGAACCATCTCGATTTGGAAAGCATTACCGCCGTCAACGACGGCCTGATTCGCTTCAGCGGAACGGTGCTGTTTACCTCGCACGACCATGAATTCAACCAAACCGTCGCCAACCGCGTCATTGACCTCGACGCCAACATGGTCAAAGAAAATCATCTGACCTATGACACGTATTTGGGACTGGAATAACGATTCGGTGATACAAAAATTGGAGAGACGCCCCCCTACAGGGCTGTTACGTTCTGTCATTGCGAGGAGTGATAACGACGAAGCAATCTCGCTGGAATCCAGGGATTGCTTCGTCGCTGGCGCTCGCTCGCAATGACACGTTCTCGCTGCCGGCTGGCGATAAATCGCCAGTCTCAAAGGCGAAGGACGCTGAAGCGCCCTGTCCAGCGTTTCAGCGGGCTTCAGCCTGCTTGAACTTTGAGTCCGGCCATTTATGACTGGACTGGACGGCATATTTTAGAACGTAACAGCCCTGCTGACAGGGGAGCCTCTTCGATTGAATGGCATCAAGCGGATTGTCGGATATGAAGACGGGCGGTTTATCATAAATAGCTCCAATATTTGACATGATTTCGATGGAACATTTCTACGTTTTCTACTTTTTTGCGACATTTTCAATCGGCATTCTTTCGTTAGGAATTACCGTCGCCGCCGCGCTCAAATCCCGAGAAGCTTTTATCGCCGCGTATCTATTTTGTTATCTTGCCTTCAGTCTGGTGGTCGGTTCGGATATGTTCTCAGCGTATATTCGAACGAATATGAAGGAGGATGCGGCAGCAATCGTTTCTCTGTTCCAATCGCTCTCCTCTTTGGGAATGTATCTGTTGATGATTGCTGTCCCGGCCTGCGTTCTCGCCGTTTGTCGCCATGCTGGATGGAAACGACGGATCGGCGTGTTTGCCGGCATTTCTATCGGCACTTTTTTATTCACATCCTTCGCCAACAGCATTGAGGGACTTTCCTTAGAACAATTCGAAACAGTGATCCTTGTCCCTGTCATGCTGTATGGTTTCGGATATGGAATTCGGCATTATCGCAATATCCCGGAAAGTCCCCAAAAAAAATTTACGAAAAAGTGGCTGATCTTATTGGGGTGTTCATTCGTGCTGCTCGCGTATGAATTGCTGCTACGAGGCATTGACATTCATTCGTCTTCTCAAGGGGGAATACTGCTGGAACTCGGCCAGGGAAAAACATTATATCCCATCATCTATTGCGGATTCAGTCTTTTGTTTGCAGCGCATTTTCTTCAATATTATCTGCTCCCCTCTTCCGGCGCTTCTCAGGAAAACGCAGCGCGCCCGAAAGACTCCGAAGACGCGATATCGATGGAACGTCTTTGTGAATCATACCATCTTTCGCCGCGCGAACAAGACGTATTGCGACTTGTTTTGCGAGGCGACAGTAACGCTCAGATCGGAGAGGCATTGTATATTTCTGTCGGAACGGTTAAAGCGCATATCAGTAAAATTTTTCAAAAAGTCGGCGTCAGCAGACGGTATGAACTACTCTCCCGTTTTCGAGATGCGTCTTTGCTGCCGCCTGAAGAACCTGAATCGTAAATCCTCGCAATGACGGGAAAATCGCCCTGCATTCGACCAAAGTTTATCCCCGAAATAGCCTATTCGACGAACGTCGTACATCCAATGGACACGCATTTTCCGCTGAAAATCTGACCAACGGCTAATTGACGAATCATTGTTTTTTATCGTTCTTAATTCCCGATGATATTGTTCGATCATGTTGCACGAATCACAACGGGAATATAGGAACAGAAGCCGGTTTTCGCCAGCCTTCTCTTCTCATATTCGAAACACAGGAGCATAACAATGATGGGTTCATTCGAAAAGAAACAATGGTTGTTGTTGTTTATCGCATTGGTAATGGTCGGATGTTCTGCTGGAAAAGAAAAATATCGAAGCGACGTGTTAAACGACCTTCGAGTGTTAGAAGAAAAACATGCCGCACAGCAAAAAAACGAATCGGTCAGCCTGGCATTGGCGCACACATTATTTGATGCGGGAGATTTCAATAGAGCCGCAGAGCTATTGACTTCGTTAGTCAACGCGCCTGACGCTTCGGCAGAGGCCATGCTTTTGCTCGCGCAAATCGAGTATCTCGCAGGCCATTATGATCGCGCTGAAACACTGGCGAGAACCTGTATCGAACGCGCGAACGGAGATGTCTTAAAACGGCTGGAACCGGAAATTTATCTGACGTTTATCTATTACCAAACCAATCAATATGCCAAAAGCCTTGAATTATTCAACGGCATGGACGAGGTTTTCGAAAAGATGGGCGCCGACCTTGAAAGCATTCTCTCGCTCTGGGGCATGATGAAAGCGTTTGGACAGGAGCAGCCGTATCAGATTGCCTGGAATGGCCGTCAAGAGGATGTCATTCCTTTTCTACAAGCCGAGGCGCATAAACTGCCGACGATTACGGTTGAAATCAATGGAACGCCAGTGCAAGCCTATATTGATACGGGCGGCGACCTCTTCTCGATTCCTCAGGAGCTTGCCGATTCGCTTGGAATCGAAATGATTTCCTCATTCACAGGCACATTCGCTGGCGGAAATACGGCGCAATCCGGGTATGCGCGAGCCGCGTCGCTGAAAATCGGAGAAACGGTCATTCGCAATCTTCCTGTTTCGATTCGTCCAGAAAGCCGGTGCTGCCTGGGGACAGGGGTATTGCGCCAATTTTTGCCAACGCTCGATTATCTGAATCAACAATTGATTTTGCGTCCCAAAAATCAACAAGTGGCAGAGAACGAACACACACGGAATGAAAAGATCGTTGCGCGAATTCCATTTATGCTGATGGCTACTCATTTTATCATCGCAAAAGGCCATCTGAATGCCCAGGAGAATTTAACCTTTTTGGTGGATTCCGGCCTGGAAGATGATGACGGGAAGGCGGCATTCACCGCACCCGCGCAAACGCTGCGTCTGGCGAATATTTCGATCCCGAAAACGACGAAGGTTGAAGGGGAGAGTGGCGCTGGAAAAATTTCTCTGGATATCGGGTATTTTCCTATCGAAAAACTTGGATTAGGAACCATGATTCACGAACAAACCTACGGCGGGTATGGCATATTTCCGCCAGAGTTATACCGCAATCTCGGCTTTATTGTGGATGGCCTGATCAGTCATAACTATCTTCGTCATTATACCTGGACAATTGATTTTTCGGAGATGAACATGATTTTTTCTCAGTAAAACAGAATTCATCAGCATTGAATCCAACCCTGCCAGGGTTTGAAACCCTGGCAGGGTTCTGTCGTACTCACCTACGACACCTATTTGGGGCTGGAATAACACTTCGATTCTCCGCAAAATTTGTAGAGACGCCCCGGCTGGGCGTCTCTACTGGTTTTTGTATTATCATCTATTTTTTGTTTTCATTCTCAAGAGCGAACTTGACTTCTTCAAAGAAAAATGTACCAAAATCAGAGGCAATCATCTCTAATTGCGAAGTCGGGACGGTTGGAATCCAATCAACTACCGGGCATTCTCCGGCAGCATCTCTCCGAGAAGTATCTATTGCGTAATAACCTTCCATGGATTCTTCAATTAAGATCAAGGCCAAATCCAGGTTAGACTGTGCTCGCACATTTAAAGTAAGCCAAATGCCATTCGGTACTGAGGATTGATCAAAATTGTCATCAATCAGGCCATAGAATTCGACTCCTGCAATATCCCCACAGCCTAACTGGAGTAAAAACTCTTTATACGTAGGCGGAAAGGTGACACCCAATCGTTGTTCGGCAGCCTGCACAAGCGCCGGAGACTTTGGCTCTTCAAAATCACCGCTGCCATCTTCTTCAATCAATTCTATGGCCTTTTTAAATTCCTTCATCCCCATAGAAATTCCCTCCATCTTACATTGATAGTTCATTCAACAACGAACCTCTACACGGAATGACTCTGATCAGCATTTCCTTCCTGCCACAATTACCATATTGACGGTGGCATAAAATTCTCCGGCAGCCTCGCACTCTTTTAACGAAAGAAACAGCGGATCATCTCCTGACGCGACGCCAAGTAAAGGGGCGTCGTAGATTTTTATTCCGCCTGACTCTGAAATCCTGTTACTGGTCGAATGCTCTAAAAAAGACGAGATGGCATTGTGTAGTTCAGCAAGATTCATGTATTATTCCTTCTATTCGCATGCTGCGAGATGTTTTTTTAGCTCATGAAAAAGAATCTCCGTTGCCGCGATTTCCTCTTTCTTTGGCGAGATGCTTTCCACGTTAAAGCCGCACGCTAAATGTTTTTCGCGGCAATACTCATACAAGTCTTTCGCGATGTTGAGATTCAATTTGATTGACGATTCAAGAATATCTTTCGAACGCGCCAAATCATTTTTCAGCCATTTGGGAATATCGATCCCAAGCCAATTCATCAGGCGCAAGGTTTCGGTCGAGCCGCAAATGGACAACGTGAAAATCATATACGCGTTTTTCTCGCCGCGATCCTCAATTTCCCAGCAATAATCAGAGATGAAATTCTTGACGATTTCGAGATTGCACACGCATTGCGAAATAAAAAATGAACATCCGCGCCGTTGTTTTTCAAGAATGCGCAGGTGTTCATCCTGCTTGCTGCGATGCCGCTCAGGAATGACAACCCCGCCGAGTCCGCCTTGCTGCTGCGGCGCGGCATTCCAGAGGGCGTAGGCGTCAGCCAGCTTGATTCGCGTCCGTTGGCTGTTTGAGGCCGCGCCAACAAACACAGAAAGGTAATTCTGCGCGGCGCATTCGGCGATGCGATGGCGCAATTCCTCCTCGGTATATTTCCCGACAACGTGATAAATGATCTTTTGGCAATCGAGTCTCGCATGATAGGTCGTGGCATAACTCAACGGGTCAAGCGTCGGGAAATATTCGAATGGCCTCGCTTCATTGGTGCGGCTGCTTTCATCCTGAATATCATACACGACCAGCGCATCGCAATGCAAATTGTTGATGCGATTGGTGCGCTTTTCCGTAATGGTCAGCAGTTTTTCTTTCGCGGTTTTTTCTTTTGGCGGCGTAATGCCATACAGCATCGCGCCTGATAGGTCATGGAGTATTTTATCTATAAACATTTTTGCTCTGCGAAAAAGTCTGCCGCCGTTTTCATGGCAACTGATGTGACTTGTTTGACATCAATCATACAAAACTCCTTTTTATCTATACCCTTTGCGAAGTCGCCTGCAAGCGCATCATTGAAGCACTGTGCGTAGCCACAATCTCAGTGAGAGGCTATCGCGATGATGCGTTCGGTAAATATGCGAGCTTGCTGACAATGATGGGTGATATACTCCCATTGACGCGCGATTCGGCCTGATTCTTCGGAATATCTCGCGGTAATCTTTTTCATTGTACCGTTTCTATTTCTAATTAACCGTTCCCTTGCTGGTTTTTGAGCAAGGTAATTCTCTATATCTGCTTTACATTCGATGTCGTTTAAGAGTGCGTTCTCGTTTTGAGCATATAGCGCAACGCCAACCCAGGTTTCGATACATTTTGAGGGAATGCACATAACGAATGGTCGGGGAAGTTCGGACAAATCAAGCCAGCCTGAGACAACTCGTTGAAGAGCTTGCACACTGTCACCTGCCGGAGGACATGGTCTTGCGCAGGGCAGATCGTCATATACCGGGTTAACAATATTGGCGTCACGATACCTTTTTTCGGCGACATCGGCATCCAGATGGAGAATGATAAAATCAAATCGTTGCAAAGAAGGATGTTTGGCGAGTTCTCCTCCCATACTCACAAGTTGCCTGCACCATTGATAGACGCCGCCCCACCCGCAGCCAGTAGAACCGAATCCTCCCTGCGCGAACCCATCGCTTGATTCCGGCTGTAGTTGCGTGATTGTATAGGTTTGCCCTCCAAGAATGCTCTGAAGAGCCGCGTCTATGACAATCCGATCTGTTGTCCCTTCGACGACAATTCCAATCGTATAATCAGACATTCGGAACCCCTCCAAGATGTCCCATAAGCCAGAGTCTTGAGAGCGGCCAACCTTTCTCAGCGCTTAATTCCAGCAATTCTTCTGTAACGGTCACTCGGCGAATTTCCGTATGTCCCCGATTATTTCTATCAACCGTAAAGAGCCTGATGTCATCATTTTGCAATGCGAGTCCATCCAAAACAGCGGGATTATGCGCGGTAAAAAATATCTGCCGTCTGTCGAGGCCTTCGACAATCCATTTGGAGAGGAAACGAGTCAACGCCAGAATCAGGCGAGGATTCAGCGCCTGATCCAAATTATCAACAGCAAGGCATTTCGGAGCATTCGGGGAAAGCGCTAAGACGGCGCAGAAGAGAATATACAAGGCGCCTTCGCTGGCATCATAGGCGCTCAGATGGTTATAGCCGTCTTTCATGAACTTATCTGTAAAACGAATGACATTGTTCGGTCTTGCAACAGACGAAGAGAGTATTGAATTCACTGTCGAAGTCGTATCGAAAGACGTGATCCAGTCTATCAATGTGAGAATGTCATCAAACGCATCTTCAATGAATTCGTTTTTAGGAACAAGGCTTTGTAATTCTTTGACCGCTTCAGCGAGCCGACCACCCGAAAGTCCGACCGGTTCTCTTGTTTGCGGATCGGGAACAATTCCTCGTAATATCGGCGTATTGGGAGAGTACACGGCAAAATTTCGTAACGCATTCATTAACATTGCTGCCGCAGAATCCTCATTCGATTCGACAAGTTTCAAGGCCGCCAATCCCTGTTCTGTGTTTTTTATGCTTCGAATTCCTCGGCTGACAATTCTCTCATCATGCGACACTAATTCCTCTGTTTTATACTCCCAGGCAGGTTTGGGGCGCTCTAACGGATTGCTCAAAGATACCGCGTATTTCGCAGCGTCAGTGTGCGCTTCGAAAAAGATATGCGGAGCAATCCGTTCCTCCTGAAACGCCGATTTATACAAGCGCGGAGTGCCGGGACGAACGCCGCGCCGCTGTAAGGCTTCATCGTCAACTCTGCCGGAAGCAGCGGCAGACAATACGCCAATCGCCTCAAGAATATTACTTTTCCCGCTTCCATTGGCTCCGATGAATACATTGATCAATCCTAACGAAATTTCCTGGTTGAAGATGGATTTGAAAGAACGTATGATGATTTTCTTGAGCATGATCCCCTCCTGCAATGCGTTAGATCGCGTACCTGTTTTGATTCCGATAGAACGCAACTCCAAAATGATGCAAATGCGCGGCGAAAGGATGATGAAATGCGGACAGCCAAACCATTAATAGTCGTTTGTCATCACCGAAGCCGTTCAAAAAGTCACCACTTTTGGAACGGCACTACATTTACTTTAACGCCAGCGCCTCAGTCACAAACAGAGGATGCGGCCACATTTGCTGATATAACGCCTCGATGTTTATATCCCGCGTCCGTTGCGAAGTCGTCTGCAAGCGTATCGTTAGGATCGCTTATTTTTTAGACACTTATATCTAAATCTAATCCCTATTCTTCTCTGCTTATAAAAATCGCTATCTCAGCAGACAAAATCCTCATAATTTTTGAAGTGCTTTATCTCTATCTAAACTTACACAAAGTTCGGTGAATAACTTTGTGAAAGGTGCATTTCTCAGCCGTCGGCTCATATCTCTTCCAATTTTCGTTGTATCTTGACTTTCATATGATGCATATTTAATCATTATTTCTGTAGCTAATATGTACGTTCGCAAGAATTCCTTTGAACTGTTTGTCAGAGCCTTTTCGGACGTTTCCATAATTTCCTTCATCCTTTTATATTCTTCTTTCTCATCGTTTTGTCGATCAGAAATGTCCGTACGGATGATCCCTGCTAAGGCTAAAATTCCTGTAATACACTTATATGCGGGATTATTAGGTTCAAAGAACCTCTTAAAGTTATTTGCATAATGTTCGTCCGTAAAAATTTCTCCTGCTTTAGATGAACTCTCAGAAATACATCCTTGAATTAAAAAAAGAAAGTCAATAATCTTCTGTCCATCGCGACTTTCCTCATAAAATTTTTCTACGACTGAATAAAGAACTTCACCATGCGATCTATTAAAAACATTCGTAGGATTACGGCTAAAAAGGCCGAGAAATAGAAGCTTTGTATCTTCATAACTCACTTTTCTGTCATAGATAACATCTAAAAGATTTAATGCAGTAACATCTTCTTTGTCCGTTAACCTCAAGCCTGATTTAAACGCTGCCTTTTTAACTATCGCAGGTCTCATGTATGAAGCAATATCAAGATCAATATAATCCACCGAATTTTGGTAATTTGCTGCTCTTGTGATCTCCCAAGATTTTTTTCTGTCATCGCTTTCAACGATTTTAACAGGAATAAAACACTCCGTATTCGAATACTTTACGATACACATGGTGGTTTGGCATCCGTTGACAATATTTCCGCTATGCAACTCAAGTAGTTTCTCCCCAATCGGATCAACTTTAGAAGCCCGGATAACGATTCCATTATTTCTTTCAAGCATTTTATTCGGATATTCTTTCACTGTATCCAAAATCTCTTGGTTTGGGGTACGTTCAGTAGGGTTAGTTGTGATGAAATCTCTAACGTTTTCAAAAAACAAAGATTCTCCGTAGTGTTGATATAGCTTTTTCAATTCAGAACTTCCCACAACGGTTAAGTAAACATTATCTTTTCGAATATAGTTCGTTTCTAACGTTAACTTCAAATTTGTTGGTTGTTGAGTCAACTTTGTGTAAAGATTCTTTAGAATTCTCAGGATTTCATACCCATCGACAATAATTATTCTCTTTTCTTGCTTTAGTTCTGAATAGAATTCTTTAGATGAAAGACGGCTATCTTCATATTTTTGAATTATACTACTCAGCGGTGACAATGTCACAATCATATATTTAATTACTTTCTTAACAGAAAATAAATCATCTGTATCAATAGATTGTTCTGCTTTATGGGAACGCCGACTTGATTTAGTCTTTTTATTCCCCTGAACTGAAGTAGATTCAACAAAAGTATGAGTTTTATTAAAATGCAAAAACTTACTAATAATCGAATCGATAGTATCTTTGCGGTTAATCTCAAATTTAGCTTGAACACAAAGCATATATTTTCCAGTTTTACCTTCGGCAATAATATCTACGCCATCGTCACTACTTGGAGATTCATTTTGTAAATTAGGAAGATAGAAATCATCGCCTATTTCTGTTTGAGGAATTAACTTCTGTACAAATCTCTCAAATTTTTTACCTCGCACTTTATCTTCTAACTCGCTTCTGAAATGTTGTATCATTAAATCATAATCATTCAAGAAATCTGGCATTTCATTTTGCATTTTTAGTCCTCCTAATGACAAATTAAACATGATGCATAAGTACATCATTTTATTATTTGAACTAATACCAATTGTGTTAAATACGATCATAAACTACAAGGATAGTTGTAAGAAAGGATGATTGCCCCTATCCTTGTAGTTTCCTCAGACGGTGGTCACTACGGGATATTATGATCCATTTAAACACAATTGGTATAATTACTTCTACATTTATAGTTCTTATAGCTTGATCTCATTCCTTCTTACCATCTCCTTTGCAAATAATAACGCTCTCTCTTTTAGTAACTGATATAGTTCTGTTGTATGCCATGCTAAAAGAACAACCTCTTCTCCTTCCAACATACAGCGATCTTGTAACTTTTGCTCATAGGGTTTAAGATGTGATGTTTTCTTATGATTATTATGTACAATCGCATTTCTGATAAGGCGTGCAATCTCAATTGGCTCATCACAATAACAAGATTTCTTTACACTTTCACCTAAAAAATCTCCTAATGCTTTAATCAATTGATCAGAAAAAAGTTTATCTGTCTTTGTGAGAATTCTTAAACTTTCACTTAGGTAGCCCTCATAATCAAAATATATTTTAGCATAAATACTTGTTTCACTCGACCAAAGAGCTGCTTTGATTGCATCAATTTCAATTAACTGATTCCAAACTGTTTCAGAAAAATCGCTCACAGGAAAATTTTTTATCGCCTGGGTTGCTCTTTCAAATTTATCAATCAGAACAGATGGTTCACTATCTTTAAAAAATCTATTGGCATACGATTTTACACCCTCTACTATAATAAATGGTAACCGTCGAGCATTTGAAGTTGCCCACCATGAAGTAGTCAAGTTAAAAGTAATTTGCTCAATTGCAGTTCCTTTAGTTGTCGCCAATAGCGTTTCAGCCCAATTTCTATCAAAAAAGCCATCATAATGGCTTAATTCAGGATCAAACCGAACATTTCTTTTCATCTGCTTAGAGTATATCCCTAAATAACGATGGTTTGAGTGTTCAGACTAAATTCAGCGCTTTTCAGGAGAGCATATTGAAAATGTTCTCCGTATTTTGGGGAAATCCGACGAAAAAATTTAAACCGTTGCTATTTAGCGATATGCTCTTATGTTCCTTTCATTCATACAACCAGCAGCGCACTTTATGCTCCGGGCTGCGCTGCGGTTTTAAGGTTGGCAGTTCACGGCGGCAGATGTCCATCACTTTCGGACAGCGGGGATGGAACAGGCAGCCGGTGGGCAGGTGCGCGGGCATCGGCACGGTGCCGGGGATTTCTTTCAGCCGCTCTTTTTTGACGGCATGATGATCGAGGCGGGGCACGGACTCAAGCAGCCCGACGGTGTAGGGATGCAGCGGATTTTCGAACAGCGCATAGACATCCGCTTCTTCCACAATCTTTCCGGCGTACATCACCACGACCCGCGATACGCTTTCCGCCACGATGCCGAGATCGTGCGTAATCAGGATGATCGCGGTATTGAATTCGGCCTTCAGCCCCGCCATCAAATCGAGAATCTGCGCCTGAATCGTCACGTCGAGCGCGGTGGTCGGCTCGTCGGCGATCAGCACTTGCGGATTGCAGGAGAGCGCCATCGCAATCATGGCACGCTGCCGCATCCCGCCACTGAGTTGATGCGGATAGTCTTTGACGCGCTGCTCCGGCGACGGAATGCCGACGAGTTTCAGCATCTCGACAGTGCGGTCTAAGGCGGACTTTTTCGACAGTTTTTGATGCAGTCGAATCGCCTCGGCGATCTGGTTGCCAATCGTAAAAACCGGATTCAGCGAGGTCATCGGTTCCTGGAAGATCATGGAGATTTTGTTGCCGCGAATCGCCCGCATCTCCGAATTGGACAGCCCTAACAGGCTTTTGCCATCGAAAAGAATATCGCCGCCCACGATTTTTCCCGGCGGATCGGGAATCAGGCGCATGATGGAGAGCGCCGTCACGCTTTTGCCACAGCCGGATTCCCCGACCACGCCGAGCGTTTCCCCTTTTCTGACGATGTAATCCACGCCGTCCACCGCTTTGGACACGCCTTCTTCAGTATAAAAATGCGTCTGTAAATCTGAAACCTGCAATAAAATATCGGTTGTTGCGCTCACGGGAATGTCCTTACATTCCCCTCCTGGGAGGGACAAGGGGTGGGTGGCGGACGTTGAGAGACTAACGGCGCTCACAACCCACCCCCAACCCCTCCCAGGAGGGGAATTCACGGCGACGCCGTGTCAATTTTTACTTATCAGCCAGCCTCCTCTTTCACTATGGGGAGGCGATAGAGGACGAGATACATCGCTGAATTATTTTTACAATTATGCCTTATCTGGCAAGGAAAGAATGTATAATCACGTTTGTCATACACGGCGGAATTTGTCAAGGTCTCTGTGCATTCGGAGTGTCAACATGGAAAATGTAACATGCCCGCGTCAGGTCAGCCCGCGCAATTTTTTCTTGACGGTATTGCCGCGTTTTGCTATATGCCCTCCAATTTGTCGTTGCAAGTGCGTACATGTCGCGTAATTAGGTGATTGGTCGTAATAAGGAGAATGTTATGAAGAAATATGAAGCTGAACAGATTCGAAACATCGGAATGATCGGACATGGCAGTGTTGGCAAGACTTCGTTGACAGAAGCCTTCTTATTTAATGCGAAAATGGTAACTCGTCTCGGCAAAGTGGACGACGGCACCACGACAACAGATTATGATGACGATGAAAAGAAACGGAAAATTACGATCAATACGGCAGTCGCCTACTGCGAATGGAATAATTGTAAAATCAATCTGATTGATATGCCTGGATTCGGCGATTTCATGACCGATACCCAAATCTCCCTGTCTGTAGCCGACGCGGCGGTCGTCTCCGTCTGCGGCGTGGCCGGGGTCGAAGTCATGACCGTCAAAACCTGGGGATTCGCCCAGCAGTATAATATTCCCCGCTTTATTTTCCTCAATAAGATGGAACGCGAACGGGCGAGCTTCGACCGCGCCTTAACCTCATTACGCAAAGCGTTCGGGGATAACGTGATCCCCGTCCAGATTCCGATCGGCCAGGAAGCCTCATTCAAAGGCGTCGTGGATTTGGTGACGCAAAAGGTGCACATCTACAAAGACGCCTCCGGCACGGCGGCTGAAGGCGCTATTCCAACTGATATGGCGGACGATGTCGAAATGTACCGCCTGAACCTGGTTGAAAAAGCGGCGGAAGGGCGCGATGACCTATTAGAAAAATACCTCGAAGAAGGCGCGTTGACTGATGAGGAACTATTGGAAGGGCTGAAAGCCGGCATCAAATCCGGTTCGATTTTCCCGGTCTTCTGCGGCTCCGCGCTGAACAATGTCGCCGTGAAGCAGTTGATGGACGCGATTACCGCCTGGGCGCCGTCGCCGCTTGAACGCCCCGCGCTGAAAGGCGTCATTGCCGGAACGGACGAAGAAGCCGAATGCCAGCTTGACCCGAAGGCGCATCTGATCGCGCAAGTCTTCAAAACCTTCATTGACCCATTTGCCGGGCGCGTCAACCTGTTCCGCGTCTATGCCGGAACCATGACGCCGGATTCCCAACTGATCAACTTAGGCAAGGAAAAGAAAGAACGGGTCGGCCACATTTTCTGCATGTTGGGCAAAAAACAGATCGAAGTGGAGGCGTTAACCGTTGGCGACCTCGGCGCCGTGATTAAATTGACCGATACCGGCACCGGCGACACGTTGGCGCACGATGCGAAAGGCGTGTTGCTGCCGAAATTTCAGACGCCGCGCCCGATTATTTCATTTGCGATCAACGCGAAAAACCGCGGCGACGAAGACAAAATCGGCGTGGGATTGCACCGCTTGATGGAAGAAGACGTGACGCTGCAATTCAAACGCGACGAACGCACCAAAGAATTTTTGATCTCCGGCATGGGGCAGTTGCATGTCGAAGTCATTGTCGAAAAACTGAAACATCAATTCGGCGTGGACGTGATCTTGACGCCGCCGAAAGTGCCGTATTTCGAAACCATCAAAGGCAAAATCGAAGTGCACGGACGCCACAAGAAACAGAGCGGCGGGCGCGGTCAATTCGGCGATACCTGGATTCGCATCGAGCCGCTGCCGCGTGGCGCGGGCTTCGAATTCGTGGATGAGATCGTCGGCGGCGCAGTTCCGCGTCAATATATTCCGGCAGTCGAAAAAGGCGTCTATGAAGCGATGCAGCGCGGTATTTTGACGAGTTATCCGGCGGTGGACATCAAAGTCACCCTGTACGATGGTTCATATCATCCGGTTGATTCATCGGAAATGGCCTTCAAAATTGCCGGGTCTGTCGGCTTCAAGGAAGGCGCTCCCAAATGTAGGCCGACCATTCTTGAGCCGATCATGAAGATGGAAATCATCGTGCCGGAAGAGTGCATGGGCGACATCATGGGCGACATCAACGGGCGTCGCGGACGCGTGCTCGGCATGGACAGTCAATCCGGAATGCAGATTATCCGCGCCCTCGTGCCGATGGCGGAAATCCTGCAATATGCGCCGACGTTGAAATCAATCACCGGCGGACGCGGCACATACATGATGGATTTCGATCATTACGAAGAAGTGCCGGCGCATCTTCAGGAAAAAATCATCGAAGAGGCCAAAAAGGCGCACGACGCCGAAGAATAAAAGCATTCCAACCCTGCCAGGGTTCGAACCCTGGCAGGGTTTTTCTTACAACCATCTACATCAATAACCTCCGGGAGCCGCCTTCATGGAGTTGCAGGACATTTCTCCGCAGCGCATTACGCCTGCTGTGCCGACATTCGTCGAAAGTCTCGGCATTTATTTGCTGTCCGGCGCGCTGCTGATTGTTTTCGGCGCTCGGATTCAACAGAACTCTCTGTTTCTCGGATTATTCGTCACGGAAATTCTGTTTGTGGTCAGCCCCGCCTTCGCGTATTCGCTTGCCTGCCATTACGATCTGCGCCGCACGTTTTTGCTGATTCCCGCCTCCGTGAGAACAGCCCTCTTAAGCGTCATCATTGCCTGCGCCGGATTCGCGTTGGTCAGCATGATGACAGTCGTTCAAGAATATATTTTCCCGCGTTCGCTTGAATATCAGGCGGCCTGGGAAGCGTTACTGCAAAAATTTCATGCGCTTCCGCTCGGACTGACGCTTGGAGCCGTTGCCGTGCTCCCTGGTGTCTGCGAAGAGTTGTTTTTTCGCGGTTTCGTGTTGCGCGGAATGCGACAGCGCTGCTCCGACGGGTTCGCCATCATTCTGGTCGGCCTGCTATTCGGCGCGTTTCATTTCGATCCGTACCGGTTGTTTCCCACCAGCTTGTTAGGCATGTTGTTCGGCTACATGGTCGTCAAGACCGGCAGTCTTGTTCCTGCCATGATTGCCCATGCCGTCAATAACAGCATCGCCATTCTGATTGCATTCGCCGCCCAAACGCTTCCGGCGCAAGCGGACGCCTCGTTTACGCCGCTGACGCCGGATGAATTGTTTTCCTTGCCGTATCTGTTGGCCGCGCTGCCGGTGGCGCTGATTGCGGCGAGCGCCCTCTGGTTAGGACTGCGGGCGCTGCCTGTCGCAGCGGATGTGTACCGCGAGCCTTCGTCTGCAAAACTGATCTCATCATCATTGGAACCGCAGGCTGATGAGGAAGATCACTTGTCCTCAGTCAATCTGTGCATCAAAGAGGAGAAATAACACATGACGCGCACCACAATCATTGCCATTATGTTAACCTGCCCGGTCATCGGGTTGATGCTCTGCGTGTACTTCGGCGGTCATTTGCGACGCTTTCTGAAAGAAACGCCTCAAATCAAGTCGCCGAAAGACATCGAACGCTTCGAACAACTCGTCAAAGGACAGATGTATGCGGCGCTCGCGCAGATCGTCATTTTAAGCATTCCGATTTTAGTTTTTGCGTATGGCCTTTTCATCAAACTGCTGAAACCGAACACCGATATTCTCTATATGCTTGCGCCGTCGCTGATTGTGCTGGCCGCAGGCATGATCCTCAAAAAGACCGAACATACGGTTCAGCACATTCCGACAGCGAATGACGAGTTGGCCAAAGAACGCGACCGAATCGTAGAAATCTGGCAGCATCAAGCGCTTCCGAACTGGTGAAAACGACAAAAATCTACAGGAAAGGAAAAAATTTCCTTGACTTTCGCTTTATATTCACTTAATATAATTGTAATTGAAATTTTCAGGCGTATTTAACATTCGATTGACCCAACCCCTTGCCCCTCCCAGGAGGCAGAACTGTGAAGTTCTCACGTTTCGGAGTGTCAAAGCAGAGCTTTGGCACTCCAACATATCGAGAGAACGTGACAGCCCTGATCTTAGGAGGGGAAATTCAGATGTTTTCCCGTTATCACGGACTGATTGCGGACAGCGCGGCAGCGTTTCGTGAAACGCGCGAAAGCGTGAGATACATTATGGCAGTGGCAACAACAGGGAATACTGATTTCGAAAAACGACAAAAGATGCTTGATATTGCCATCGCGCAAATTATCAAGCAGCATGGCAAAGGCTCGATCATGAGGTTAGGCGCGGAGGGCGTGATTATTGATATTCCCGCGATTTCGACTGGCTGCCTTTCGTTGGATTTAGCCACCGGCGTCGGCGGAGTGCCGCGCGGCAGAATCGTCGAGATTTTCGGCACGGAATCGTCCGGCAAAACGACCTTAGCCTTGCATATCACGGCAGAAGCGCAGAAAAAAGACGGCATTGTGGCGTTTATTGATGCGGAACACGCGCTCGACGCCAAATACGCCCGCAAACTCGGCGTGAATACGGACGACCTGCTGATTTCACAGCCGGATACCGGCGAGCAAGCGCTGGAAATCGTTGATACGCTGGTACACAGCGGCGCGGTGGATGTGATTGTGATTGACTCCGTCGCCGCGCTTGTGCCCAAAAACGAAATCGAAGGCGAGATGGGCGACGCGCCGATGGGACAGCAGGCGCGGCTCATGTCGCAGGCCATGCGAAAACTTGCGGGCGTGGTCAGCAAGACCCGCACCACCCTGATTTTTATCAACCAGTTGCGCGATAAACTCGGCGTCATGTTTGGCAGCCCGGAAACCACGACCGGCGGACGCGCCTTGAAATTTTACTCCTCCATGCGGCTCGATATCCGCCGAACATCTTCGATCAAACAAGGCCAGGATGCCATCGGCAACCGCACGAAAGTCAAAGTCGTTAAAAATAAAGTCGCGCCGCCGTTCAAAGAATGCGAATTCGACATCATTTACGGCGAAGGCATTTCCCGCGAAGGCGACGTGCTCGATCTCGCGGTCAATTATAACGTGATTCGCAAAAGCGGCGCATGGTATTCTTACGACGACGAACGCATCGGCCAGGGGCGCGAGAATGTCAAAGATTATCTGAAGCTCCATCCTGACATCATGGAAGCCGCGCGAAATAAAGTGATCGAATTGGTCGGACTGCATGAAGCGCCGCCGACCAAGCTCCCCAGCGAAGCGATTGAAGAAGATGACGAGCTGGAAATTGACGATGATATTGTCGGCGACGATAAAATAGCGAATGAAGTGGAATAACACCCACTTGTAGAGATGCCCCGGCGGGGCGTCTCTACGGGATGAATGATCATTTGACAATGCGAGCGGTTATTTTTGTGAACGGGCAATTTCGCGACCCTGAAATTGCCCGCTCGCGTCTTCGATACGACGACTATATTATTGCAGTCAATGGCGGGACGCATCATGCCCTGAGCATCGGCGTCGTCCCGGATGCGATTATCGGCGATCTCGATTCGCTCGATGTTCAGCAAGAGACGATGATTCGCGCCGCGTCAACCCAAATTCTCCGCTTTCCCTCCCGCAAAGACGAAACCGATTTGGAACTCGCCTTACATCATGCCGCGGTCGAACGACAGGCCGCGTCGCTCCTGCTGATTGCCGCGCTGGGCGGACGCCTGGATCAGATGCTCGGCAATCTGATGTTGCTGACGCTGCCCTGTCTGCAAGGGATTGACGCGCAGATTGTCGAGGGTGCGCAAACCGCGTTTCTGATCCGCGACCGCGCCGCGATTCATGGTCGCCCCGGCGATACGGTTTCGATTCTTCCCGTTGGCGGAGACGCCATTGGCGTGAGCAATGAAGGGCTTGAATGGCCGCTGCGGCGCGAGACGCTTCCATCCGGCACGACGCGCGGCATCAGCAACGTCTTAACGGCAAACGAAGGCGCGATTTCCGTCGAAGGCGGAATGCTGCTCTGCGTGGTCACGCATCATGAAAAAGCATCGCTGTCAGACCTTCACGATGTCTGACAGCTTTTCCTTGAGGATTCCCTGACCTACTCTCTATCAGCCAAATTAAATTTTCCACGAAGCGCGTCTTGTGTCAGAACGCGCATAAATCGCTCTGATTCTTCGAACAACGGACTGTGTGCGGAGTCATGAAATGTATAAAACCCTTTTTCTGGTGCGACGATCTTCTCCAAATACTGCTTTGATAACGCATAAGATACTGTGTAATCATATATTCCGCTGATGAAGTACACTGGAAGATCAAGCCGTGTCACGTTCTCCATCAAATTCGCCGTGAGCATCTGTTTTCGCAAATCGGTCGAATTCCCTAAAAATGCTTTGCCGCGCCAGATGTTCATCTTTTCACGCAGCGTATAGGCTCTGCATTGCATGATCGGTATCACAATGCCGGTTATGAGCGATTTCATCGTATGCATCGTCCCAATGCCGAGGCGATGCATTGAATCGTCACGGATGAGAGAAGAATAGTATGCCAGCATCATATCTATATCCGATGTTAGAATGGGGTATTCTTCCAACTGTTTCCGCCGTTTCTTCTCGTTCGTTTTTTGATATTGCTCACGCATATAATTGTACGCGACTTGCTCTGATTGCGCCTGATTCGATACTTGAGCGATGCCAATATACGCCGCGTACTTTTCTGGGGCGCTGGCTGCCGCCTGTATTCCAATGAATGATCCCCAGGAATGTCCCATGAGAAAAATGGTTTTTTGGCCGAAACGAGCTGAAAGATAATCCGTCACGGAGATCGTGTCGGAAATCAATTGCTCAACGGTGACGTCGCTCGCGGAAATGTCGGACGAATAGGACAGCCCCGCGCCTCGTTGCTCCCACCAACAGACGGTAAAGTCATTCTCCATGCCGACAGGGTACTTCTCGTTCAGGAAATATTCGGGCATTCCAGGCCCGCCATGGATGAATAACAAAACCGGGTTGTCCGTATTGACAGACCTGAGAAACATTCCCTGATCAATTCCATGAATGGGGACAAAAATTTTCTCAGAAATGCTCTTCGGCATAGGGTTGCCGTTTTTATCCACGAAAGGCGTTGTTTTCCCCGGACTCCATAAGAGCAAGAGCGTGAATATCATGATAGTAACGATTGCCATGAACGCAAATAGCAACACAAACATACGCTTCCCTTTCGAACGATGTGTGTTATCAGCAGAATGATGACTTCGAATATGGGACATTCTTGTATCGGTTAGATATAATGATTCGACAAGGTATCTGACAGTTTGCGCCGATGACATCATTACGGATAATATTGATCAATATTTTCCTTCGTAATAATCACATTTTCGACATACATGTGCGACGGCACAGGCGCGCCTTCCAGAATAGCGCAGGCCGCCGGAATCAGGTACTCGGCGTACTTCTCAGGAAAAAACGCCACCCCGCCGTTGCTCAGTCCTTTGCGGATTTGCAGTTTCCCCAAATCATCTACGCCTAAGGTGACGATAATCATCTGCTCCGGTTTCCAGCGATTCGCATTCTGGAGCGCGACTAACGCTCCGGCCATCGTTTCCTCATTTAACGAGGTGAGCGCAATCCGTTGGGCATTCGGGTAGGCTCGTAGAATCTCATCCATCGCGAGCTTGGCCTCTTCTGCGCCGCCGATGCCGCCATCCGCGCGGAGAATTTTTTCTTCGATCTGTTCGCCGAATGCTTGTATCAAGGCGTTGGAAAATCCTTCCGAGCGCAGCATGGTCATTTCTCCTCCGACCGGATTTTGCAGCAAAATCACCAGATCGAGCGCCTCTCGATCACCCCAGCGTTCGCGAATCAGTCTGACCATAAATTCTCCGCCGATTGTGGCCGCCTGCCAGTCATTGCATCCCATAAACGGCGCGCCCGGCACCGGCACGTCCACCGCAATAATCGGGATGTTGCTTTCGAAAAATTTTGCCGCGATCATGCTATTGATTTTGACCAACGCCTGATGCTCGATAAACACATCCGGCGCGTATTCAAGCATGATGTCGGCGTTTTTGAGCGCCACGTCAGGGTCGTACTGATTATCCAGCAACAGCAGGCTTTGATCGTCGAAACCGGCTAATTTGGCCTGTTTGATAAGATTCTGTTCTACGGCGATGCAAAAGGGCTGCGTGCCATAATTTCCGGCAAACCCTAACTTTTTTCCCTGCCCTGGCAAGCCAGGATAGGGGGCGCCGGTTTTTGCATATTCACGATATTTTTCATAGACGGCATACGGAACGGCGAAGAGAGCCTCGCCGCGCGGCGTCATCTGCTGGCGCAAGCCGCGCGCCAACAAATTCGGGCGGTAGCGTAATTTTTTAATCGCCTCTTCGACTTTGAGTTTTGTCTTCGCTTCCACAGCGGTATTATTCACCACGCGCGATACCGTAGAAATGGACACGCCTGCCAATTTCGCCACATCTTTCATGGAACTCATGCGCTGCCCTCTTTTGTGCTGGGAGGTTAAACACTCATGATGACACAGCCCGACGTATCGTCTTTCATATACAGGACTTCTCTTGACAAAAAATGAAAACGTTATTGAAAACGTTATCATAGCAAATAAATATGTCAAGATTTTTATAGCGCCCAAATAATTCTTATTGTAACCTATTGTTTAATATTATGTTACATCTATAAATCACTTCTTGCAATAAAAAATATTGAAAAATTTCTTGACAAAAATATCATCAAAGTTAACGTTCTTGTTAACGTTATCTTCTTGTAATCGTCAATTTTTCCGACGAGGTGAAATGCCATGCCAGAATCCGTCACGCAGCCGATCCTCACACTTGGACACATCTCAAAATCTTTTGCCGGAGTTCATGCCTTAGAAGATGTTTCCTTTCATCTCCTTCCCGGAGAAATTCACGCCCTCATCGGAGAAAACGGCGCAGGCAAATCCACGCTTGTCAAAATTATGACCGGTGTGTACCAGCCCGATAATGGACAAATCGTCGTTCAAGGAACTCCCGTTTCCCTTCATGATACCAAAGCCGCGCATCAGCATGGCATTGCCGCGATTTATCAAGACCTGAATCTGTTTCCCGACCTCAACATCGCCGAAAACATTTTTATGGGACACATGCCGATTGACCCGAAACGCAAATCGGTGGATTGGAAGGCGATGTATCAGCAGTCGCAGCAGATTCTCACGACGCTCGGCGTGAAACTTGACCCGAAAAAACAGGTGTTCGGCCTGAGCATCGCGGAGCAGCAGATGGTGGAAATCGCCAAGGCGCTCTCATTGCAGGCGAAAATCCTGATTATGGACGAGCCGACTTCGACGCTGACGCTGAAGGAAACCGAGGAATTATTTCGGATTGCCCGCCAACTTCGCGAACGCGGCACGGCGATCATCTTTATTTCGCATCGGCTCGAAGAACTTTTCGAACTTGCCGACCGTGTGACCGTGCTGCGAGATGGCAAGTATGTCGGCACGGAAAATATCCGCGACATTACCGAGGATGGCCTGATTCGCATGATGGTCGGGCGCTCGTTGGATGCGCTGTTTCCAAAGCAAACCGTTCCCATCGGCGACGTGGTGCTGAAAGTCGAAGGCTTGAAGAAAGAAGGTATTTTCCGCGATGTTTCCTTCGAATTACGCAAGGGCGAAATTTTGGGGCTGGCGGGTTTAGTCGGGGCGCGGCGCACGGAAGTGGCGCGGGCGATTTTCGGCGTCGAACCGGCGGATGGCGGCGTCATTCAGGTGGAACAACAGAGTGTGACGATTCGCGATCCCAAAGATGCCATGAAATTAGGGATCGCGTATCTCCCTGAAGACCGCCAGCAGCATGGCCTTGTGCTGCAAATGAGTTTGACGCACAATTTTACGCTCCCCACGCTGGATCACTTCGCGTCACACGGCTGGCTGGATCAGAACGCGGAGCAGCAAACCTCGCAGAAACTCGCAAAACAGATGGAAGTCAAAGCTGCCGGGCTCTGGCAAAAAGCGCAGGAACTTTCCGGCGGAAACCAGCAAAAAATCGTGTTGGGCAAATGGCTCGCCACACATCCGAAAGTCCTCATTTTAGACGAACCGACGCACGGCATTGATGTGGGGACGAAATCGAATATCCATCAGTTGATGAGCGAATTAGCCGGACAGGGATTGGCGATTCTGATGATTTCTTCGGAGTTGCCGGAAGTCCTCGGCATGAGCGACCGGATTATCGTCATGTGCGAAGGCCGCATGACCGGCGAATACCGGCGCGGGGAAGTCACGCAGGAACAGATTATGGCCGCCGCTGTCTCGCGGTCGGCTGCGTAATGACTAAACCCTGCCAGGGTTCGAAACCCTGGCAGGGTTCTTCCAAGAGGCTTTATGGCAACACAACCACAAACATCGTCACAGCAAAAAGCGTTTCTCTTTTTTGCCAGCCACCGCGAAAGCGGTATTTTGGCGGTCATTATACTGCTTTCGCTGCTGATTACGGTACGCGCGCCTGTCTTTTTAGGTTTGGAAAATATTCGCGACATCGGCATGGATATTTCCGCGCTGATTATCGTCGCCATTGCGCAAACAATGGTCATCATCACCGGCGGCATTGATTTGTCGGTCGCCTCCAATCTGGCGTTATGCGCAATGAGCGTCGGCGTCGTCCAGCGCGCCTATCTGGGCACTCCGGTGTTTCTGCTGGTGTTGCTCGGCATCGGGATTGGGACGCTGCTCGGCATGATTAACGCTGCGCTGATTACGGCGGGCAAAGTGCCGCCGATTATTGCCACGCTTGGCACGATGAGCATGATTCGTGGCTCGATTTTTCTTGTGAGCAAGGGGAGTTGGGTCGCCTCGACTGACGTGCCGCAGCGTTTCCGCGATTTGGCCTGGCTCAAGATCGGCAATGTTCCGCTGCTGATTATCTGGGCGGCGGTGGCGGCGCTCCTGTTTGCGTATGTTATGAAATACACCCGCACAGGACGGCAGATTTACGCCATCGGCAGCAATTTGAAGGCCGCGAATGTGGCGGGGTTCGATGTCGAACGGACGCGTTTCATCGTCTATGTGCTTGCCGGAGCGTTGTCAGGATTCGCCGGAATGCTCTGGATGGCGCGGTTTGCGGTGGTTCAGAACAATACGGCGCTTGGGTTCGAATTGCAAACGGTCGCGTCGGCAGTGGTCGGCGGCACGAGCATTTACGGCGGTTCAGGCACGATTCTGGGCACGATTCTCGGCGCGTTATTCATCGGCATTCTTGCCAATGGTTTGACGCTCGTGCATATTTCCGAATTCTGGCAAATGGCCGTGCAAGGTCTGGTCATTCTTGGCGCGGT
>CAZRSF010000045.1:0-49473 GCA_964602655.1 uncultured Candidatus Moduliflexus sp. | reverse complement strand
GATCGTTTTGATCACCTGCGAATCCGGGTCATCATCTTCCGGGGCGAGAATAATAATGGCGCGCGAGGTCTGCGGGCTGACGAGTTCCAAATCGCTGAGTTCCATCGGGCTGCCCGTGCGGCAGACGACGCGGGTATTGCCGGTGTCGCCGAGCTTATCGCGCAGCGCGTCTTCCATCTCGACTTTATCCCGTTCGCTTAAAATCACGATGCAACTATCGGGTTGATTCGCATTCGCAACGACGAGTTCGGTAATAATCGTAAAGATTTGCTCCGACCAGCCGAGAATCACGGTGTGATTGGCTTCCAGCGCTTTCGAACGCCCTTTGCGGAGTTCGTCCACCTTGTTTTCCATGCCAGTGGTCAAAATCCCGATCAGCGTGCTGGTGAGCAAGATGCCGCCGAGCGTGACTAAGAACATCACGGCGCGAAACCCCCAGCCGAAATCGCCCGCGACCGCGCCCGCGTCCAACGCCCGCATCAAGCTCATCCACGCGGCTTCTATAACGCCGGGCGATTCGCCGCCCGCAGGCGTAATCCTGAACAGAACAATCAGGAACGCCGCCGTCGCGATTATCGCCGCCGACGCCAGCGCTAACCAGCCAATCAGGGCAATCGGCCCGCGTGATAAGGTGTTGTCGAACCAATACCGGGCGCGTTCCCGGAAAGGATACTGTGGTTGCATAATTTTTCTCCTTCAGGCGTAGGCCGAAATTATAATTTCGGCCTACGATAATGTTCATGTGTAAAATCGCGCATTTCGACACCGTCGAACAGAAGGTGTCAGAATGCTACATCTCATGCAGAAATTGTTCGTCGTATTCCAATTCGAAGCGCAGTTTATGCCTGGCTTCTTCCTGGGCTAAGCCGAGAAACAACGTTCGGAAACTCTCGTCCTGCGCCTGCTCGCCTAACAGTGTATATAAACGAAACGCGCCCTTTTCTTTTTTCATCGCGAGAATGAGCGCCTGCTGATAGTCTAAATTCGCGTCCGATGGTTTCACGTCGGCGTCAAGCACATAATCGGAGAGTTGAAGGTCTGCGACCGACCGTTTCATCGTGAGTTGCGTTGCGCCGTTTTTGACCGACAACAGCTTGGTTTTATGCCCATCTTCTTCACTGGCGAATCCCTCGAACACCTCGCGCATGGAAGGGCGTTCCATTTTTGCGGCTAACTCGCGATAAAACCTGGCAGCGGCGTCTTCTTCAGAAATGGCAAACTCCAAAATGTCATTGATTGATTGAAATGTCCGCATGAGATGCTCCTTTCGAAAAATGGGTATCGTATTCCAATTCGAAGCGTCGTTGATGCTTGGCTTCTTCTTCGGCTAATATATTGAACAGGGACTTGACCGCAGGCTGATCCGTTGAGGCGGCTAAATCCGTATAAAATGTAAACGCGGCGTTTTCTTTTTGCATCGCCAGCACGAGCGCCTGCTGATAATTTGCGGCGTCCTCTTGAGTCGCAGACACCATGTAATCGCCCCTGCGCAAGTCCATGATTTTGTCTTGCGCAGGCAGGAGTAATTTTTGTGCTTTGACTAAAAGCAATTTTTGTTTATGTACGACCTCTTCCATCGCAAAATCCTCAAAAATCTGCTGCATCCAGGTCTGTTTGACGGCTGAGGCTAATTGGCGATAGAGTTCTGCCGCCGCCTCTTCCTGCTCAATCGCAAAATCCAGCACGGCGTCAACGCTTTCGAAATTCGTCATCGGTTCTCTCCTCTCAATCGGTTATCATGTCACGGAATAATACAGCGCCAGTGACAGCGGGATGATAGAAAATCCGTCAAGAGAAAAACATTCGCGTTTCGTCATTTCAATAGCTGATATGTAAAATACAAGATCGCTAACACGGATTCACGGCGTATGTCTTGCGCGTTCTGCGCTAAAATCGCCTGCTGAAGAAACGCAAATGGCGGCTGAATGGTCTTGTTCCGTAGCTCGGCCTGACACCAGACGACGATGTCTTCATATCGGCGCTGTTCATAGAACGTCAACAGAGCGGCCGCGTGGTCGAAATACGGCTGAACCGCTTTGGCGTCTTCGAAGAGGAGGTTCAGGCCGGCCATGTCCTGAATATTTTCATTTTGATAAATCGTTGACAGCGGCGGTTCCATATCGAGCATTTTGGCGGCTAACGAGAGCATACTTTGACAATAGCTGGGCGTGCTGTTTTGCGGCGTGGTCAAATCGAATAATTGCGCCAAATACGCGCCGTGTTTATCCATAATACTGATCGCGATAAAATAGTTCATGCGATCCCCGATTGACAAGGCCGGGTCAGCTACCAGTTGCGTGATTTTCGGCAGCGCCGACGTATTGCCGATGCGAGCTAACGATTTGGCCGCATTCGAGCGGATGCCCGGCTGCGGATGATCCAGCAGCGAAAGCAGCAGGCGTTCCGCGCGTTTGTCCGGATAGGCACCTAACGCAAACAGCGCAATGGGGCGATGATAGGACGATTCATCGGAGGCTTCTCGCAGCAAATCGTCTAACAGCGCAGGGTTCGGGTAGGCAAATAGCGATTTCAGCACCTCTTCTTTCTCTGAAGATAACGGGTTACGCAAGATGTGCCGCATTTCGTCCACAGCAAACGTGGCGTCGCTTTTACTTAACGACAACACTAATGATTTGCGCGTGTTGATGTCGTCGGTCAGGCCTAATTCATAGATTTCCAAAAACGCTTTCAAATTCCGCGTCGAAAACAACAACTGCGCCACGTCTCGCACGGAAAGGCTGCCGGCGTCTTTGAGAAAAAAACTGAGAATCGCGACCTGAATCGCTAAGATGACGGCGCAAAAATAGGCCAGCCCGAACGCATTCATCCCCGGAAAGGCGATTTGTTCTCCCAAATCCGCAAGAAAGCCGACAAACAGACCTGCGCCTAATGAAATCAGCGCGGAGAAAAAATTCGTCATCGAGACATAGCCGATCTTATTTTCCTCTGGAATCGCGCGGATTTCGAGCCGCGACACTAACAGCGAAATCGCCGTCTGCAAGCTCGTAGTGACGAAGCCGAGGCCGAAAAACAGCGACCAATGCAGCGTCGCCGGGAGAACGCACCAGAGCAGCGACGCGACGGCTAATAAAAACGACGCGATAATCAACACCGGGCGGCTGCCGATACGATCCGTAAACGGGCGCAGGGCATACCCGGTCGCAATCGTGGCGACGGTGCCGAGAATGGTGAAGATAAAAATCACGTTGGGCGCGAGATGAACGAATTTGCGTAAAAACGGCAGGATAAAGGAGAGGGCGATCATCAAGCTCAACGTATGCCATTTGAGAAACAGCGTGAGCGCTTGTTCTCGATTTTTCAGGCAGTCGAACAGTGTGCGCAAAACATTTTCTCCCCGCCGGTATCCCACCGTTTCGCGGCAGGGAATTTGTTTGAGTTCGAGCGCCGAGGCCGTATTCGTCAGTACGCCGATGCCGATCAATACCTGATAACCGATAATTCCGCCTAATCCTGGAACGGATAAAATCATAACGCTGATGAATTGGGAGAGCAAACGCGACACCTGAAAACGATTCGACATCATCACGACTAACTCTCCCGATCTTGACGCGGAAGACAGCATCCGGTGCATCGGCGAAGAGACGACCGTGCCAAAAATCCTGGCGATGCAGAATGCCGTATAAATGATCAGAATCGTCAGCACGGCGGGTTGACCGGTCAGCCAAAACAATACGCCGTAAAACAGGCAGACCAGCCCCCGAAATAACCAGGAATGATAGAGCACGCGCACCAGGTTTGCCCC
This sequence comes from uncultured Candidatus Moduliflexus sp., assembly GCA_964602655.1. Lineage (GTDB taxonomy): Bacteria > Moduliflexota > Moduliflexia > Moduliflexales > Moduliflexaceae > Moduliflexus. The sequence goes on along the minus strand of CAZRSF010000045.1, from coordinate 45,710 downwards.
GGAAAGCAGCCAGGGGAAAAAGATCAGCGCCATGCCGCTGAAATGGATGACCGAGGAAAGATACCCCAATTGCAGGTTTGTCGCGCCGAAGTGCATCGCCATCAACGTGACGACCGTATCGCCTAAAAAACTGAAGCCTAACCCGTTCAGTCCTGACCAACGAAGAAAGTGCTGCCGCCCCCGGTCGCGCTCTTCTTTGGAAAGATAGTGTGTTTTCATAATTTATGCCCTTTATAGCATTATGCGGAAGCATTGATTCCGTGAGAACCCTGCCAGGGTTTGAAACCCTGGCAGGGTTGGGTTCAATCCTCATGAATAATGCTATATGTGAATGTTTGAGATGTCATATTGTCGTAACACTCACAATGTTAAACAGATGAGAGGCGTCAACAAAATTTATGTCGAAACTATTGTTCGTTCAAGGTTAACATGGCGGCTGTTCGAGCGACGCAGGCCGCGAATTCATTTTCGATCTCCGCAACCTGCGGGTTGGGCTGCGCGAACGGAAATATCTTGATCGGACAACGAAACACGTCAGCGAGGATCGCGGTGGTCTTCGTTCGGCGGGCAGCGATGCTGTCTTCTGCCGCATACGTGTCGTATGCGGGTTCATTTGCGCCGAAATCGTCAACCAACGCGATCCGTGAAGGGAATTCATTCACAAAGCATGTTCGGACACGTTCCCAAAAAGCGCGTTCTGCCTTGATCGCCCCAATATCTGCCGAGTTCGCCATGAAAACGCCCCGCGTTTCATTCTGCGGCGTCTCCAGGATTGATCGCGCGGGAATATTGATGGCGTCGAACTGAGCGCGAATCTGCCCGGTCGCGTCGGCGTAATGATCGGTGGCAATCATCACACAGATCGCAGGATCGGCGCAGAGCTTTTGCAGAATCGGCGTCCAGGCCGCATGAATGGTCAGATGCGCGATATAATGCGCGGCAAAAGCAGACGCGCAGCGGCGGATGTCCGTTTCAGAGGCATCGAGAAGGCGTTTCAGGACAGTTGTCAACGCTCCGGCGTATCCGATGGAGGTGGTCGCGCCGACATCCCAGGTCGGCGCGACCACGTCACGCCAGAACATCGCCACGCTGTTCAACCCAAGCTGCCACAGGCCGGAATCGCGCAACGCCTGCGTCAATCGTTCTGCCCGGCCAAATAAGACCGCGTCCAGGCTTAACGTCCCTGAAAAATCAAAAATAATCATCTACATCTCTGTGAAGGGGCGAGGTCTCCTCGCCCTGCTGAAGTCTCCTCGCTCTGATGCGGACGGAGACCCCCCGTCTCTACGCAGGGCTGTTAAGTTCTCGTTCCACGCTCTGCGTGGAATGCCCGAAAACCGCCGCTCTGCGGCGAGACGGGACGCGGAGCGTCCAAGAAGCCGCATTCTACGCGGAGCGTAGAACGAGAGGCTTCTTCGCCCCTTGTAAAATTCAGAACGTAACAGCCCTGCCGTCCCTACGAAGGCCGCGTTCGAAATAATACAATCGTAATTTCGCCGCGCGGACGGGAATTCTGTCAAACAAATCTTCCGGCTATCTGGAAAATATCTCGCCAGCATCTTGCCGGGATGGAACCACGTCGTCGAATCGCCATATTTCCCTTGACTTGTGAAGGCCATCTATGGTGTCATTGCCTCATGCTGCCGAGATGTGGTCACAACAATATGGACACCTTACCGCAAAGGAGGTTCGACAATGAAAACATATACGATTCAACGAGGAGATTCGCTGTTCGACGTTGCGAAAAAATTTTATGGCGATGGCAATCTGTATCAACTATTAGCGGAGTATAATGGGCTTAAAAACGCCAACTCGCTCGAAGTCGGGCAGGCGCTCGATATTCCTGAACGCGAAGATTTGGAGAACGGCGTGAACGCCTGGCATCATTACGGCGACGGCAAAATCTGGTGGCGGCTGACCCAAAAGGGCGTGGAAATCAAAGGGAAAGGCGTCGTCAAAGACGAGAAATCCACGAAACGAGCGGCGGACATCTGGCGCAAATACGAGCCGATGATTACGGCGGCGTCTGAAAAATACGGCGTGCCGATTCCGGCGATTATTGCTACGATTTCCACCGAATCCAGCGGGAATCCCAAATCATTTCGGTATGAACCGCTTTTTTATAAACGGTATATCAAGGATCAGAGCGAATGGAAGGACAGCCCCTATTACAAATATCCGCGCCGCATTGCCTCGTCTTACGGATTGGTGCAGATTATGTACACCACCGCGCATAAAGTCGGCTTTCGCGGCAAACCGGAAGACCTCTACGATCCGGCGTCGAATATCAATGCTGGCGCCGCCTATATTGCCAGTCAATACCAGATCAAACAGCATAAGTGGGATCCGCCGAAAATCGCCTGCGCGTATAACGCCGGCAGCGTTCGCGCCACCAAAGCGAATGAGTGGGGCATGCATCATCATCCCGGTCATCTCGAACGCTGGATTCCCGCCTATAATGGCGCGATAGAAGCGACCGGCGCTGCGGGCGCGATTCCGGTCACTCCTGAACCGAAGAAGCCTGCGCCAATCACGCCGCCGACTCCGACACCGAAACCGACGCCAGCCAAACCAACGCCGCCGCCTGTCGTACAGGCGAGCATGACCGTGCGTTTTCTGTTCTCGGCAGCGCAGGGGCAATCCTGGAAACCGATGGTCGTGGACATCTTCAAGCATGAAGGGGACGAACTCGGCGATCCGGTCTCGTTCAGGATAACCGCCGTGAAACCGCAGCAGAACGGGTATAGTTTCGATCTTCCGAACATCGCAACGGGCGTTTACGATCTGGTGTTCGCCGATGCTGCCAGCGGATCGGTCATGACCGATTTTGCCGATATTGCGGTCGAAACCAACCCGACCGTGATTGATGTCAGTCCCGCCGGAGTCAGAGGCCGCGACATCATATCGCCGGACGCGCCCCGCGCCACGCTGCGGCTGCGTTTTCCGAAAAACGGGCAGAGTTGGAGGCCGATCATCATTGACCTGATCTCCGCTCGCGCTGAGGAAGAGAGCGAGCCGCTGACCGTGACGAGCGATACCGCTCCGCCGGAACAGCAGGGCGCTTATGTGCTGGACATCCCGAATGTGCCATTCGGCAGTTACGATCTGGATGTGGCCGACGCTGACACGTTTTTGCTGCTGCGCGAGATTTCGGGAGTCAACGTGAATCAGCCCGTCGTGACGCTTGAGCTTGGTTCGGGCGGAAGCTCGGAGAAACCGAACGCCCCGGCGGCGCCGACGCAAGACACTGAAAAAAGCCTGTGGGAACGCCTGCGAGCATATTGGAAGATGCTGTGGAAATGAGGCAATCAGAAGAACTGTCACCCTGTCAGGGTTCGAAACTCTGGCAGGGTTCTTGGTGGAATCAACGCAACTGAAGGCATTTCGACAGGGAACGCCTTTGATCGCCCGATATTTTGCATGAAAATACATCGCTATTATCAGAGAAACAAATATGTCCGTCTGGCGATCAGAGCCTATATTCGTTTATTCAAGCTCAGCGGCCATCCCCGTGAAATCGCGTTAGGATTTGCGCTCGGCATTCTGGTCGGCATGACTCCCCTGATGGGGATTCAGATGACGATTGCGGCGTTTCTGGCGTCATTGCTCGGTTGGAATCCGATCTCGGCGGCAATGGGCGTCTGGATTACGAATCCTGTGACAGCCCCCGCAGTGTATGGCGTCACCTATCTTCTCGGCGCGAACGTGTTACAACGGTTGACGAATATTTATTTCCCGCCCCGCTTGTATTGGCGGGATATGATGAAAATTTTGCACGCCTCACCCCAAATTTTTTTAGCCCTGTTTGTCGGCGGTATGTTGATCGGCGTGCCGCTGGCGATACTCAGCTATTATGTCGTCTATTTTGCCACGATAGAATATCGCAGCGTTGTCAAAGTAAAAATCGCCGCCAGATTAGCCAAATTACGCGAGAGACGCCACCACCGGCATCATAAGCATACAGGAGAGGAGAAAGAAGCGCAAGATGACCGAAAACGAATGGAAAACCAGGAAGACCCGAATTGATGGGCGATTAAACGCATTGAATCCGGCATGGACGATCATCCCGTATCGCGAGGGAATGAACACCGCAACCTTGACGCGCCATGCTGTCGAAGAATATCCGACGATGCACGGCCCGGCGGATTACGCTCTGTTCGTCAATGGCAGATTGCTCGGCATTTTAGAAGCGAAAAAAGTCGGCGTCAGTCCGCAAAACGTGCTGGAACAGGCGAAACGCTACGCCTGCGGCTGTCCGAAAACCGTCGGCGCGTGGGGCTTTTTCCATGTCCCGTTTCTCTATGCGTCCAACGGCGAAGAAATCTGGTTTGCGGATGTGCGCGAGGAGGCGTATTACGCCCGCAAAGTCGCGAATTTTCACAGCGGCGACGCGCTGGAAGAACTGTTTGCGAAAGGCGCGGCCTGGAAAACATGGTTCGCGCAGACGCCGAACACGATTGCGCGGCTGCGTCCGTATCAGCAAGAGGCGATTGCCGCCATCGAGCGCGGCATGATTGGCAACAAACGCCTGATGATGTTGGCGATGGCGACCGGCACGGGCAAAACGTTTACGACCGTCGCCATGATTTACCGGATGCTGAAATCTGGCTGCGCCCGGCGGATTCTGTTTCTCGTTGACCGGCGGGCGCTCGCGGCGCAGGCGTCTCAGGCGTTTGCCGCGTTCGCAACGCCGAGCGGCAACAAATTCAATCAGGAATATGAGGTCTTCAGTCAGCGTTTTAAAAAAGAGGAGTTCGAGGGCGACAGCTTCGACATCGGCGTTATGCCGAATGCCTACCTTACCGCGCCGACTGCCGCGCATACGTTTGTCTATGTCGCCACGATTCAGCGCATGGCGATCAACCTGTTCGGGCGCGAAGGCGCATTCGGTCAGGACGCCAGCGACCCGGACATTGACGAGGACGCCGGAACCGTGCCGATTCCGATTCATGCGTTCGACGTGATTATCGCGGACGAGTGCCATCGCGGTTATACCTCCAAAGATACGAACATCTGGCGGGGAGTGTTGGAGCATTTCGACGCCGTGAAAATCGGCCTGACCGCGACCCCGGCGGCGCATACGGTCGCCTATTTCGGCCACCCGGTCTATCGCTACAGCGTCGAACAGGCCGTGCTGGAAGGCTTTCTCGTAGATTATCAGGCGGTCAAAATCCGTTCCGAGGTGCGCATCAACGGCATTTTCCTGAAAGAAGGGGAGCAGGTCGGCGTGAAAAACTCCGACACCGGCGCGGAAGTGATTGATACGCTGGAGGACGAGCGGGAATTCGATTCGCAGGAGATCGAGCGCAAAATCACTGCGCCCGACAGCAATCGCAAAATTCTGGAAGAAATCTTCGAATACGCGAAAGAGCATGAGGCGCGAACCGGGCGCTTTCCCAAAACCCTGATTTTTGCGGTCAACGACATTCAACACAAATCCCACGCCGATCAGCTTGTTCTGACGGCTCGCGATTTGTTAGGGCGCGGGGATGATTTCGTGCAGAAAATCACCGGCAATCCGAACGTTGACCGTCCATTGGAAAAAATCCGGCGGTTTCGCAATCGCCCGCAGCCGGGCGTGGTCGTGACCGTTGACATGCTTTCGACCGGCGTGGATATTCCCGCCCTTGAATTCATCGTCTTTCTGCGCCCCGTGAAATCGCGGACGCTCTGGACGCAGATGCTTGGGCGCGGGACGCGGAGATGCGACGACATCCACAAAGAATATTTCACGATTTTCGATTGTTTCGATGGCACGTTGATTGACTATTTCAAAGATTCCACTGATTTTACCGTAGAAATCGAGGAGAACGGCGACAGCGTCACCATCGGCCAGATTATCGAACACATCTGGAATAACGTGGAGCGCGATTATAACGCCAAACGCCTGATCAAGCGCCTGCGACGGGTCGCGGACACCATGAGCGGCAAAGCGCGGCAGGATTTCGCCGCGTTTCTTCCCGACGGCGATGTCGGCAAGTTTGCCGATGAACTGCGCGAGCGCCTGAAGCGCGATTTTACCGCCGTGATGCGAACGCTGCGCGATCCCGCGTTTCAGGAGTTGCTGCTGAATTACGACCGCGCCGCGAAGCCGTTTTATATTGCCTACAGCATTCAAGACGCCGTCTCGTCGGAATACCTGTTCAAAGTGGGCGAAAGCCATTTCAAGCCTGCCGACTATCTCGATGCGTTTGCCGCGTTCATTCAGGCCAATAAAGAAAAGATTGAGGCGCTTGAAATTCTGCTGAACCGTCCGCGCCGCTGGAATTCCGCCGCGCTGAAGGAGATCAGGCGCGTGTTGAAACAACATGCGTTCGACGAAGATCAGCTTCACAAGGCGTATGCGCTTTCCGGCCAGAACGCGCTGGCGGACATCATTTCCATGATCAAACATGCGGAGAATCAACGCGCTCCGCTGCTGACCGCCGGGGAGCGCGTCAACAACACGATCCGCGAACTGCTGGCGAAACATGCCTTCAATGCGGAGCAGCAGGCGTGGCTCGAGTATATCCGCGAGCATCTGATCGTCAATCTCGCCATCGAGCGCGACAGTTTCGATCTTGTTCCAGCCTTAGAGCGTCATGGCGGGTTTGCGCGAGCGAAAAAGGTGTTCGGCGCGGAATTGGACGCGATGCTGGAAGAGATCAATTATTTGCTGGCGGCGTAAGCCATTTTTTGCCCTGAAAGGGCAGGTTATATTAGCCCAGGGCGTCAGCCCTGGGAAGAATGACGTTTCGGAAGCCACGCCCTGACAGGGCGTTTCAACGAGGCGCTCTTTCAGAGCGCGGGGGCGGGTTGCCTCTCGTTCCCAGGGCTGCGCCCTGGGCTAATATGAATCGCGCCGTTGGCGCTGAAAAACAAGGAGATTTGATGTCCGATATTGTCAATAAACTCTGGGGAATGTGTCACACGTTGCGGCACGATGGCGTGGATTACGGCGATTACATCGAGCAACTGACCTATCTGTTGTTTATCAAGATGGCCGATGAAAAAGAGATTAACATGGTCATCGCCTACACGAACGAGGCGGGAGCGCAGGAGCAGACGGATTGCGGCTGGAACGCGCTGAAATCGAAATCCGGCGAGGCGCTGACCGATTATTATCTCAAGGTGCTGCAAGCGCTGCGCCGCGCCCCCGGCCTGCTCGGCGATATTTTCGCGCAATCCATGCCGAAATTCAACAACGCGGTCAGCCTGAAAAAAATCATCACGATGATTGACGCGGAAGAATGGTCGTCGTTAGGCGTGGACGTGAAAGCGCAGGCGTTCGAGGGCTTGCTGGAAAAGGCGGCGAGCGAGGGCAAAAAGGGCGCGGGGCAATACTTTACGCCGCGCGTCCTGATTCAATCTATTGTCCGCCTGATGCAGCCCGATCCGCTGAAGCAGCCTGAGATGAAAATCTGCGATCCGGCCTGCGGCACGGGCGGATTTCTCGTGGCGGCGTATGAATGGCTGATTGAGAAAACGAAAGGCGCGATTCCGCTCGACGAAATCAAGCGCATCAAAGAGCAGACCTATTACGGCCAGGATTTAGTGGCGCGTCCGCGTCGCCTCGCGTTGATGAATCTGTTTCTGCATGGCCTCAAGCCGACGATTTATCTCGGCGACACGATTTACGAACCGGATCGCGGCGAACGTTATGACGTGATTCTGACCAATCCGCCGTTCGGCACGAAAGGCGCGGGGCAAGCGCCGAGCCGCGACGATTTCACGATTGCCACGTCGAACAAACAATTGAATTTCGTCCAGCATGTGCTGTCAATCTTGAAGCCGGGCGGACGCGCCGCGATTGTGCTGCCGGACAATTGCCTGTTCGAAGACAAAGCCGGGGACGTGTTCGAAATCGTGATGGCGGATTGCAACGTGCATACGATTTTGCGCCTGCCGCGCGGCACGTTCGTGCCGTATGCCAACGCGCAGGCGAATGTCGTCTTTTTCCAGAAAGGCCGACCGACCGAAAAGGTCTGGATTTACGACTGCCGTTCCAATATTCCGGGCTGCACCAAAAAAGACCGCCCGCTGACCGCCGACATGTTCGCCGATTTCGAACGTTGTTACGGCAGCGATCCGAACGGCGGCGGCAAGCGTCAGGACTCCGGCGCAGAAGGCCGTTTCCGGGCGTTTCATATCGCCGACATCAAAGAGCGCGGCTATAAACTTGACATCAAATGGCTGAAAGACGACACGCTCGATGACCCGAACGACCTGCCGGAACCGGCGGATTTGATCGCCGAGGCGGTCAGCGAATTGGAAGCGGTCGTGGATGAATTGAACGAAATCAGCGTCTTGCTGGGAGGAGAATCATGAAAGACTCTGTCATCGCGTCGAGTTTTTTTGCGGATATTCGAGAAATCCTTGAAAATGCCCGACAAAAAGCCTATACGTCTGTGAATTCCGCAATGGTCGAAGCGTACTGGCATATTGGCAAACGGATCGTGACGGAAGAACAACAAGGAGCGGCTCGCGCGGAATATGGCGAATACTTGATCAAAGAGCTTTCCAGATCGTTGACCTCTGAATTCGGCAAAGGATTTTCACTCGCGAACCTCTGGAATTTCAGGCAGTTTTATCAAACATTTCCAGAAGAACAGATGCTCTACACACTGTGTAGAGAATTGCACTGGTCGCAATTGCGTCTGATTATGCGCGTAGAAGACCCGCAAGCGAGATCGTATTATCTTCAAGAGGCGCGTCAGGAAAATTGGAGCGTGCGCCAGCTTGAAAGAAATATCAATTCGTTATATTACGAACGCTTGCTTTCTTCACGCCATCAACATGCAGCCCTGCGCGAGGAAAATGTATGTGAAAAAGCGTCGCCGCGTGACTTTATCAAAGATCCGTATGTGCTTGAATTCCTCCGTTTGCCTGAAAATCCGACGCCTTTGGAACAAGACATCGAATCGGCGATTATGAGCAATCTCTCTGCATTTTTACTGGAATTAGGGAAAGGATTTTCCTTTATCGGCAGGCAATTCCGCATCAGCACGGAAACCAAACATTTTTATATTGATCTGGTGTTTTACAATTATTTGCTCAAATGTTTTGTGTTAATTGATCTTAAAACATCTGAATTGACGCATCAAGATATTGGGCAGATGGATATGTATGTCCGCATGTTCGATGATTTGAAGCGGCAGGCGGATGATAATCCAACCATCGGCATCATTCTTTGCACTCAGAAAGATGAAACAGTCGTGCGTTACTCCGTGCTGAAGGGGAACGAGCAGATGTTTGCGACGAGATATCGCCTGATTCTGCCGACAGAAGCGGAACTCCGCATCGAATTGGAGCGAGAGCGCCGCCTATTTTGGGAACAGCAGCAACATCAGGCATTGACCGCCGGATGATCATGATTATTAAAAATTTAATTCGACAATGGAAAGAACGCGCCGTACGAGTTGCCGGAATCTGCGGATTTGATCGCGGAGGGGGTCAGCCCGCTAAGCCAAGCCATAAATGGCATGGCTCAAAGCTCAAGCAGGCTAAAGCCCGCTGTTTTACCGCAAATATTCAGGGCGCTTTAGCGTCCTTCGACTTTGAGCCATGCCATTTATGGCTTGGCTGGATGGGAGGATTCTCATGGCCTATTGGCGGCATTATTATCATCTTGTCTGGGCGACAGATAAACGCTTATCCCTGATTACGCCGAAGGTTGAGGACGAATTATACGGGTATGTTATCGGGAAAGCTGCGGCGTTACATTGCGTCACGCACGCCATCGGCGGCATCGAAAACCATCTGCATGTCGTCGCCTCGATTGCGCCGAAAATCTCGGTGGCCGATTTTGTCGGGCAACTCAAAGGGAGCAGTTCGCATCATTTGAATTATTATTTGCCGGAGTTGCAGCATGGCTTCGAATGGCAGCGCGGTTACGGCTCGTTTACGCTCGGCAAAAAACAATTGGATACGGCAGTGGAATACGTGTTGAATCAGAAAGAACATCACCGCAACGGCACGACGATTGCGGCATTAGAGCGTGACGATGAGGAAGAGGACGGCATCACCCCGCCGTAACGCCACGCGATAAATCGCATGGCGGAAACCCAGGAAACCCAGCCATAAATGGCCGGGCTCAAAATTGAAGGACGCTAAAGCGCCCTGAATATATTCGAAATGTACACATAAAAAAGCGGGCTTGAGCCTGCTTGAGCTTTGAGCCTGGCGATTTATCGCCGGGCTTATCGCCGGGCGGGGCAGCACAGGAGCAAAACGCATGGGAAAAGAACATTGGGCAGAGACTAAGATTCAAAATATTTATCATTCATTTAGCGGGGGAACTCCATCAAAGAATAATCATTTATATTGGGGAGGTGAAATACCCTGGCTATCGTCGGGAGATATAAAAGAAGACTTTCTTGATAAGAGTTCAGAACAAATATCCATTGATGGGCTAAAAAACTCTTCCGCCAAATTATGCCCTAAAGGCTCTGTCGTTATTGTTGTTAGAAGCGGAATTTTAAAACATACCTTGCCAATCAGCATCTTAAGAACTGAAATGGCAATAAATCAAGATATAAAATGTTTTACTTCTGGTAATGCCGATTTGGATCACTGGCTCTTCTTATTTTTAAAAGCAAGTTCCATGTCAATACTTGCCAAAAATCGTGAGGGTACTACGGTTCAAAGCGTAAAATATGAAACGTTAAAAGATTTGGAAATTCCCCTCCCACCCATGAACGAGCAACGCCGCATCGTCGCGAAACTCGACGCGCTGCTGCCGAAAGTCAAACAGGCCAAAGCCCGGCTGGAAACGCTGCCCGGCATCCTGAAAAAATTCCGCCAGAGCGTCCTCGCCGCCGCCTGCTCCGGGCGTTTGACGGAGGAATGGCGGGAAGGGAAGGATTTACCGGAATGGAAAGAAACCACTATTAGAGAAATAGCCATTTCAATGTCAACTGGCCCTTTTGGTTCTATGCTACATAGCTACGATTACATCGAAAACGGGATTCCTGTAATAAATCCTACAAACATTATTGCCGATAGAATTATCTCCGACAATTCGGCAACATTAACACAAGAAAAAGCTGATGAGTTATCACGTTATAAATTGCGGCTAAATGATATTTTGTTAGCGCGTCGAGGTGATTTAAGTAAATGCGGAATTGTAACAGAAAAAGAAGAAAATTGGATCGCCGGTTCAGGTCTTTTTATATTACGCATCACTATAAATCCAATGTTTTTCAGGTATCTTTTTATTTCGGACTCCATTCAAAGAGTTCTGAATAACAATTCAATCGGTTCAACGATGTCGAATCTAAATCAAAAAATCGTCGGTGACATCGAAATATCAATTCCTACACTCGAAGAACAACACGAAATCGTCCGCCGCGTCGAACGCCTCTTCGCCCTCGCCGACTCCCTCGAAGCCAAATACCGCAACGCGATGGAGCGCATCAACAACGTCGAACAGGCGATCCTCGCCAAAGCGTTTCGCGGCGACCTCGCGCCCGCCGACCCGAACGATGAACCGGCGGAAACGCTCTTAGCGCGGATATTGGCTGAGAAAGCGACATCGGACACCGGCAAAAAACCGCGAAAAAAGAAATTCTCCTGAACGTGTCGGGTTTTTTTACGTGGCGTCTTTCTGGCGAAGAGCCGCTTGTCACACGCATTTCACGCCGCGACCATCTGCGAGATTTCGAGGCTGTCGGAAATCTTTACATGCGCGAAGACAAGAGATAAACCGTTATTTTATCATATATTATATGTGTCGGGACGAATCGCGCGTTATGGGCGTGTCGAATTTCTTTACAATTTATCCTCAGCCGCAATGCCTTTCATCCTCGGTTTCAGAAGAATCATCACGCCGGCGATCCCGTCGTTGAGAGGGAAGACGGCAGCGATTGCATCGAAAATGACATTGTGGCATTTAAGTTGCATAAGTATAATATTGAAATATAAAGCCTCAGATTGAAATGTGAGTCGCCTGAAAAAGCCAAACCTGTCGCGAGGCGGGGACGGAAAGCCGCGGGTCTTACAACGTAAGAAAGCCGGGTTGCCTGAGCAAAGGCAATCCGGCTTTTGTATTTCAAGGCAACAACATTCTATAATATTCATCATGAAATGAGGCGCGAATCATGTCGCGCGTCATTTCGAATCAGAATGGATGTGAAAAAGCCAAACCTGCCGTGAGACAGGGACGGAAAGCCGCGGGTCTTCGGGGGGAGACTGCCGGGCTGCCACCATGCAAATGGAGGCACAATCATGAAAAAGGTATTCGTATTAGCAGTGGCAGCAGTATTTTTGATGGCCGGAAACGTCATGGCATTAAGCCTGTATGATGTTTTGTTAAAAACCGAAGCTCCGGTCTATGGCGGGACAGTGATCGATGTGACGAGTCTTTCGACGACTGTTCAAGACGAACTGAAAGCCATTACTGATAGTGGGTTCGAATTGTTTTCGTTCGCTGATTTTATGGTCTATCCGGACGATACGTCAGGGTTCCTCTTTGCCGAATTCACCAGCGGCGTGAACACCCAGACAATGGGTATCTATAAATTAGGCGATACAAGCAAAAAGCTCCAAATTTTCTCTGGCGCTGATACTGCGGGACAAACTTCGTTAGTCGCAATCAGTGAAAATGGTGGCGGTTACGATATTGAAAGTATTTATGGAAGCGTTGCAGACTTTGGATTAGATTTCGGAATGTATGCGACCACTGGCGGGACAACGTATTATTCAGAATCAAGCTTAAACCCTGCACTGAAAAATGCGTTTGTGTCATTCGATATTCGTACTGCAAGTTTTGCCGTTCAAAATCTTTTCGACAGTTCCAATATCATCTTTGGGTTCGAAGATGGGACTGATGCCGATTATCAGGATATGGTCGGCGGATTGGATGATGTAAATCCTGTTCCTGAGCCATCAACCGTCTTATTGCTCGGCGCTGGAATTCTTGGCGTGGCGGCAATTGCGCGCAAACGGCTGAACAAATAGCTTGAGCAGGCCAGACAAAAAGCCCCGTTGGGTTGTTCCCAACGGGGCTTTTTTTATTGTTTTGCTCACGTCAATAGAACACGACAACGAAGGGTTAAATCGTAGGGGCGTTCAATTGAACGCCCCTACCGCAGAACGCCCCCTGCCTCGCATCGGGTTTCAACCTTTACTCGCTGCGGCGGGCAAGGTGATCGTAAACACGCTCCCCTTGCCGACAGCGCTTTCCACCGTGACTGCGCCCTGATGCGCCTGAATAATGTGCTTCACAATCGCCAGCCCCAAGCCCGTCCCGCCTAAATTGCGGCTGCGGGCTTTATCCACGCGGTAAAAGCGCTCGAATAAGCGCGGCAGATGCTCTGCCGGAATGCCGCAGCCGCTATCCTTGACGCTGATGACGATCTGGTCATGTTGCCGCATCCCCTGAATCCGGATCGTGCTGCCCGCGCCGCTATATTTCAGCGCGTTGTCCAACAAATTCCCGACGGCTTGTTCGAGCAGATCGGCATTCACGTTGGCATACAGGCTTGCCGGAGCATCCAGCGTGACCGTAATCTCTTTTTCCGCGGACTTCGGCGCGCACGCCGTCATTGCCGCGCGCAGGACATCGGTGATATTGTCCCTGAGGAGTAATATTTGCCCGGAATCTTCGCCCTGTTCGATTTTGGAGAGCGCGAGTAAATCGTCAATGATGTTCTCCAGGCGGTTGGCATTACGAGCAATGATTTCTAAAAACCGGGGCGCGGTCTTCGTATCTTCCATCGCGCCGGTTTGGAGCGTTTCGACAAAACCTTTGATGGCGGTAATGGGCGTCTTCAATTCATGCGAGACGTTCGCGACAAATTCCCGGCGCATATTTTCAAGCTGTTTCAGTCGAGTGATGTCATGGAACACCAATAACGCGCCCTGAACGAGCTGCTCCCCATTTTTCAGCAATGTGCCATAGGCTCGCAGGAATTGTTCGCCTTCGAAATCAATCTCAATCAGGTCTTCCACTGGTTTCTCGCTGTTCAGGGTGGTTTTCAGAAATCGCTGAATATCCGCATTGCGGATGACTTCCTGAATGCTGCGATTGGTCGCCGCAGTCACGTCAATTTGGAATAATGTGCCCGCCGCCTGATTGCACCGGACAATCCGCTCTTCCGGGTCAACCACGACCACAGCCTCAGTCATGCTTGCCAACATGGTTTCGAGTTCGTTGCGCTGCTGCGTAATCTGGTCGAAGCGGTCATGCAGTTGCGTCGCCATCTGGTTCATGGTTTCGGCTAACAGCTTGAATTCTTGCGAGCCTGTCGGATAAATCCGGTGTTGTAAATGACCGCTGGCGAACTGCTCCGCGCCGTTGCGGATGTCTTCCAATGGCCGATTGATCCAGTAGGCGACGCCAAAACTGATGATAGCGGCGAAGATGGCGATCACGACTCCGCCCAGCACGATTTTTTTATCAATCAAACTCAACGTCTGTTGAACGGTCAACACCGGCAGAGACGCCCGCGCGACGCCGACAATACGCTCGCCATTTTTCAAGGGAAGCGCGACATACATCATCTGTCGTTTGACCGTATAACTATAGCGGGTTGCGACCCCGATCCGATCCGCGAACGCGCTTAGGATTTCGGGGCGATCTCCATGATTATCCATCTGCGACGGATGTTCCATCGAATCGCCGATGACCTGTCCCGACGGCAGAATCACGGTTATTCGGCTGCCGAGTGTGTTGCCGAAAGTCTTGCATAACGCATCCACCTGTTGCTGCTGTTCCGGGGAAAACGGTTCGTGCGCCATCACCTGAAAGAGCTTGATGTGGGCTTCGAGATGCCGCTGCGTTTCGCGCAGATACGACTCTTCCAGCGCGCCGGAAATATAGAACGCCACCGCCGCCAGCGCAGCCACAATAATCAGGAGATACGACGGATAAATTTGCCAGATGAGTTTACGATGTTTCAGTAGCATGTGTTTTTCTTATTCACTCATGTTACGCAGCCTCTCCGCAATTCCCCTCCTGGGAGGGGCGAGGGGTGGGTGGCTGAAGAACGCACCTCTTCACATTCACAACCCACCCCCAACCCCTCCCAGGAGGGGATTTCGTGGTCATTGAATCGAATCTGCTGCGTAACATAAATTATTCATTGTTAAAACGATAGCCGACGCCGCGCACTGTTTCGATCACATGCCCCATGACGCCTAATTTTTTGCGTAACCCCACGATTTGGACATCCACCGTGCGATCCGTGACAATGTAATCGTCGCCTTTCACGGCGTCTATAATTTGATGCCGGGTAAAGACCCAGCCCGGACGCCGTACCAAACAGAGCAGCACGCCGAACTCGGTGGAGGTTAGTTTTACCGGAACGCCCTGCACCCGGACTTCGTAGCGGGTGGGGTCTATATACAAATCCTGGATCGTGAAGACCCGCGTGTCAGGCTGTTCGATCCGCTGCTGCTGGCGCAATACCGCTTTGATTCGGGCAAGCAGAATGCGCGGGCTGAAGGGTTTGGTCACATAATCATCCGCGCCCAATTCCAGCCCCACGACGACATCCGCCTCTTCGCCTCTGGCCGTGACCATAATAATCGGCACATGCGCGGTCAAGCGGTCGTGTTTCAGGATTTTGCAGACTTCCAATCCATCTACGCCGGGCAGCATGAGGTCGAGGATAATCAAATCGTAGGTGTCGCGTTTGACTTGCTGCAAGGCGTCTTCCCCGGACATGACGCTGGCGACTTGATAGCCGGACTGGGTCAGATTGTACGCGATCAATTCCAGAATATCGTCTTCGTCTTCGACTAATAAAATTTTTTCTTTTGCCATATTAACGTTTGGACTCAAGGTCTTCGATAGCGTGAATTCCGTTGCCGTCATACATCGTATGTCGCACGATGCTGCCGCTGATCAGATAAATCACATCTTCCGCAATATTCGTCGCGTGATCGGCGATCCGCTCCAAATAGCGCGAGACGCTCAAACACCCCAATAATTGTTCGATTTGCCCCGGATGCTGCTTGATCGCCTCCGGAATATTGCGATACATGGCGCGATTCTCCTCATCCACGCCGTCATCCAGCACGCACACATCGTTGGCTAAGCCGATATTCCATTCGACTAACGCATCCAGACTTTTGCGCAACATCTCTTGCACTCTGGTTGACATGCCGATAAAATCGAACGGCAGCGGAATTTCCCGCACGGAAGATAAATCCAGCGCTCGTTCGGCAATCGCAACGGCTAAATCGCCGATTCGTTCCAGATCGTTATTGATTTTCAACACGGCGATAATCACCCGAAGATCTACGGCGACCGGTTGATGCAGCGCTAATATTTTCAAACAATTTTCTTCCAGTTCGACTTCCATGTCGTCAATGTCATTATCGCCCTCGATAATGCGCCTGGCAAGCGTGATGTCGCGTCGGCTCAACGATTTGACAGCCATCGTCACGCGCTCTTCGACGATGGCTCCTAACGCCAATAACTCTTTTTTCAAGACTTCGATTTCTTTTTGTAAACGAATCATAATGTTTAGCTGGCGATCAATCGCCAGCCTCAAAACTGAAGCAGGCTCAAGCCCGCTGAAAAGGGCGCTTCAGCGTCATTCAGCTTTGAGACTGGCCATTTATGGCCTTTTTAATGCGCCTGATTTTTCTTCATGTTACGCGCACTCCGTTCTTCCACAAAGGCGCACACGCGCTGGTAAATCTGATCGCGCACCATGCGCGTTTTCATCAGGCGTTCTTTCTCCGTCCCTTCGAACGAGGATGGGTCTTCGAACGTCCAGTGCAGGCGTTCCGCCCTACCTGGAAAGATCGGACAGCGTTCCCCGGCGGCTTCGTCGCACACGGTCACGACATAATCATACTGTTTGCCCTGTTTGACGAAATCGAACACGTCATGCGTCTCTTTGTCAGTCAAGTCAATGCCGATTTCCTGCATCGCGGTAATCACCAGCGGATTGATACGTCCTGGCTCCAATCCGGCGCTTTCGGCGTGAAAATCATCGCCGCCGACGCGAGTCAAAAAAGATTCCGCCATCTGACTCCGTGCCGAATTATGCACGCATACGAATAAGACGGTGCGTTTGTCCATATTTTTTCTCCAATTTCTTGCCGAGAACCCTGCCAGGGTTTCGAACCCTGGCAGGGTTGAATTTATTCGATCATCCGAAGCGGCCTGTAATATAATCTTCGGTCTGCTTATTGGCCGGATTGGTAAATATCTGCTTCGTCGGACCATATTCGACAATATACCCTTTATAGAAAAATGCCGTAAAATCCGAAATGCGGGCGGCTTGCTGCATACTGTGCGTGACGATGGCGATGGTATAATTGCCTTTCAACGATTCCATCAATTCCTCGATTTTGCTGGTGGCGACCGGGTCAATGGCCGAGGTCGGTTCATCCATAAGCAGCACTTCCGGCTCTAAGGCGATGGCGCGGGCGATGCAGAGACGCTGCTGCTGTCCGCCGGACAACGCGATCCCCGGTTTGTCCAATTTGTCTTTGACTTCATCGAGCAGCGCAGCGCGTTTCAGCGCCGATTCCACACGCCCTTTCAACTCGCTTTTGGACAACTTGAAATGCAGCCGCAGCCCATAAGCCACATTTTCGAAGACGCTCAAGGGAAACGGCGTCGGTTTCTGGAAAATCATCCCGACCCGGCGGCGCAACTCAATCAAATCCACCGATGGCGATAACAGATTGACCCCGTCGAGCAGCACTTCCCCAACGGCTTTTTGATCCTTATACAATTCGAACATGCGGTTATATATTCGGATATGCGTGGATTTGCCGCAGCCGGACGGCCCGATAATGGCCGTCACTTTGCCAGCGGCAATATCCAGATTGTTTTCGAACAATGCTTGCTGCGACCCGTAGAAAAAATTCAACGTCCGCGCGGAGATTTTGGGGCGAACATCAGGCGGCATATCCGTCATCTGAGCGCCTATCGTTTCGACAGATGGGGATACGGCCTGTTGCTGCCCATTTTCCTGATCTTTCATGCTCATCGCATGGCCTCCGTGATAAACAGCTTGTGGGTCTGTCATTTTTTTCGATTCTTGAAGAAGCGTAGTACTCATCGTTTGGACTCCTTTACAGCCCACCGCGCAATAATATTCAATGCCAGCACCGTGACCATGATGACGAGCGACGCGCCCCAGGCCATCCGATTCCAATCATCATACGGCGACATCGCGTATTGATAAATCGTGACCGTCATATTGGCGACCGGTTCGCGGAGCGATTTCAGCATATAGGGACTATTCAACGCGGTAAATAACAAGGGCGCGGTTTCGCCGCTGACGCGCGCGACTGACAGCAGCACGCCGGTGATCAGTCCGGTTTTGGCGGCGCGGAACAGAATGCTTATGGTCGCCATCCAACGCGGATTCCCGATTGACAGCGCGGCTTCCCGCAACGCATTGGGAATCATGCTGAGCATATCCTCAGTGGTGCGCGCCACGACCGGGAACATCAATGTCGCTAAGGCCACCGCCCCGGCATACGCGGAGAAGTGCCTGAACGGAAAGACCAACAGCGTATAGACGAACAAGCCGATAATGATCGAGGGTACGCCCATCAACACATTGACCGTAAAGCGGACGAACATCCCTAAACGCGTATGTTTGCCGAACTCCGCCAGATAGACTCCGGCAAGCATCCCCGTCGGCACGCCGATGATGGTCGCCAACGCGGTCATCAACACTGTGCCTAAAATGGCGTTCGAGATTCCGCCGCCAGCCATACCGGGCGGAGTCGGCAGCGCGGTAAAAAATTTCCAGTTGACTGCCATCACGCCGCGCCGAAGCACTTCGAACAGAATCCAGCCTAAAAAGAAGATGCCGACGATGGCCGCCCCGGTGGCAATGCTGTTCATCGTGAAATTTATGGCTTTTCGGCGAATTACAGAACTCGGTGTCATAACAAATCCCCTCCCATGCTCTTTTTCACTCGTTTCAGCCACCATTGCGTGGCGACTTGCAAGATGAAGGTCATGGTAAACAGCACCAACCCCAATTCCATCAACGCGCTCAAATACATCGGATCGGACGCTTCGGCGAATTCATTGGCTAAACGCGAGGCGATGCTGTTGCCCGGCGCAAATAATGAGGCCGAGATTTTGCTGCTGTTGCCGATCACGAACGTGACGGCCATCGTTTCCCCGATTGCGCGGCCTAACCCAAGAAAACAGGCGCCGATCATGCCCTGAATGCCATAGCGGATCGTGACATCTTTCGTGACTTCCCAGGTGGTCGCGCCCATGCCGTAACCCGCTTCTTTCATCACATCGGGCACCATCCGAAAGACATCCCGCATCACCGAACTGATGAACGGAAGAATCATGAGCGCCAAAATAATGCCGGAGGTCAACATGCCGATCCCCATTGCGGGGCCTTTGAAAAACGGTAAAAAGCCAAGATGTTTTCCTAAAAAAGGTTGCACGGTTTTCGCCATAAACGGCGCGAAAACGAACAAGCCCCACATGCCGTAAATAATGCTGGGGACGGCGGCTAATAATTCGATGGCCTGGCCTGCAATCGTCCCGATTTTCGGATGCGCAAGCTCCACTAAAAATAACGCGATCACGACGCTCAGCGGCACCGCGATCACCATGCCGAGTACCGTTGAAATCAGCGTGCCATAAATGCTGCTTAACGCGCCGAACTCCTGTTTTACCGGATTCCAGGTTTTCGAAAAGAGAAAGCCGAATCCGAATTTTTGAATTGACGGCCAGGATTGATACATCAGCGTGAAAAAAATCCCGGCCATGATCACGAGAATCAGCGCGGCGCACGACGCCGTCAACGCCTTGAACAGCATATCCGTTGTTTTATGCGTCTTCCAACTATGGACGATTTCTGCGCGTTTCTCTGGAATATCTCTGATGATTGTCATATTTCCATGCCTATCGAAAACCCTGCCAGGGTTCGAAACCCTGGCAGGGTTGGAGTATTACTTCACCGGCCAGGCAGGCGCGCCGTTGATTTTCACCTGATCCGTCCATGCCTGCTGTACCATTTTCACGACGTTTTCCGGCATCGGGACATATTGCAGACCTGTGGCAATATCGGCGCCGTGAACGAAGCACCAATCAAAGAATTTCAGCATGGCCGCCGCGTTTTCGGCGTTCGCCTGTTCTTTGTAAATCAGGATATACGATACGCCTGTAATCGGCCAGCTATCTTTGCCCGGTTGGTCTGTCAGGAACAGCGCGAAACCCGGCGCGTTCTGCCAATCCGCATTCGCCGCAGCCGCCTGGAAAGAGGCGATAGTCGCGGAGACCACGTTGCCTTCGCGGTTTTTCAGCGCCGCATCCGCTAATTTGTTTTGAAGCGCATAAGCATATTCGACATAGCCAATCGAACCATCTACCTGCTGCACATACGCGGCCACGCCTTCATTCCCTTTGCCGCCCACGCCAGCAGGCCATTCGACCGTTTTGCCCACGCCGATTTTTTCTTTCCATTCCGGCGAGACTTTGGAGAGGTAGTCGGTGAAAATATTCGTGGTGCCCGATCCATCGGAACGATACACGACCGTAATATCCTGTTCCGGCAGCGTCAAGCCCGCGTTCAACTCGGTAATCGCGGCATCGTTCCATTTCGTGATCTTGCCGAGGAAAATATTCGCCAGCACGTCGTTGCTCAGTTTCAAATCGCCAGCTTTGACATCTTTGATGTTCACGACCGGCACGACGCCGCCCATAATCATCGGAAACTGCGCTAATCCGGCTTCGTTCAGTTCATCAATCGTCAACGGCGCGTCGGATGCGCCGAAATCAACGGTTTTGGCTTTGATCTGCGCGATTCCGCCGCCCGAACCGATAGACTGATAATTCAGTTTCATCCCGGTCAATTCATTATATTTGAATGCCCATTGCGAATAAACCGGAAACGGAAACGACGCGCCCGCGCCATTGATCGTGATTTCTGCCGAAGCCATCGTGCCGACGGCACATATTGCCGCCAATGCGAGAGTAGAAAAAATCTTCTTCATAACCTTGTTTCTCCTTGTGTAATGTGTACATCGAAACTGCGTTTCGACGCTGGACGAAACACAGTTTCGTCCTACAATTCATGATCGTTTCGAACACAATCGGTATTCGTTGTTTCGAATCTGTAAATACCGCCGAACATGCCTGTGAACACGTTCGCTTGTCAGATTGTCGCTGGTATGTTAGGGAAATATGAGGGAATTATAAAACTTGTGTGAACTTCGTTAAGGCTTGTAAAATGGAGATTTTTGGGAAAATATTGATGCGAGCGTTAAAAAATGAGCATACTTCGTTTTCAGCCCTGTCAGGGTTCGGAACCCTGACAGGGCTGCTTTGATCCTATAATTCGTAGTCCGCGACCGGCGATTCGGCATGTCTTGACGGCGCGAACGGGGGAACTTCCTCGATGACGCGCATGGTTTTCCATTTGCCGCCGCGAAAGCGGAAGAAGAAAATGAAACCCATGACGCTGATGTAAATCGTCAAAATCGTCCAGCCGACGTATAATCCGGCATCGAACACGACGAGCGCGACGTAGCTCGGCACGGTCAGACCGAAGATGGACAAGACCGCCATGATGATCATGGCGTAGCGCGTGTCGCCCGCGCCTTTGACGGCGGAAATGAAAATCAGATTCAAGGTGTCGAACACCGAATAGATGGCGATGAAGCGCAGCAGCACCACCACGATCTGCTGAATCTCCGCAAAATTCGCGGCGTCGGTCTGCTGCAAGGCATACGGCCAGAGAATGGCCTGCGGAAACAGCACGTAGATTGCCGCAATCGCGGACATATAGATTCCAGTGATCTGAAAACCGGAATACACGCCCCGTTCTGCCAAATCCGGGCGATTGTTGCCGAGATGCTGCCCGACGATGACCGAGACGGCAATCGCAAACCCGATCATCGGCATAAACGCTAATGTATTGATATTGAACGCGATATTCGACGCTGCCAGACTGTTGGTGCCCAATCGTCCGAGAATCATGATGAATGCGGTAACTCCCATCACATCAATAAAAAACTGCACACCGCTCGGCACGCCGAAGCGGAGCAGGCGCATGAACAACTCTTTCTGAAAACGCCACCCCTTCAGCGTGTGATACTGCTTATTGTATTTGCGCCGGAACAGCAGGATCGCATAGACCGCCATCGCGACATATTGCGATAAATTCGTCGCAATCGCCGCCCCTTCGATCCCTTTTTCCGCAAAGCCCCATTTGCCGAAAATCATGGTATAATCGAAGATGATATTGACCAGCGTCGCCAGCGCATTCACCCAGAACATCGGCCAGGTCTGGCCTAAGCCGGAAAAAAAGCTCGATAGCGCGGCGTTCGTGATGCCGGGAACCGCGCCGTAGCACAAGACCTTGAAATAGATGACCTCGCATTCTTGCACAGCGGGTTCGTGTCCGACGAAACGAAAAATCGGTTCGGCGAGCGGAATCAGCAACAAAAAGCCCAATCCGCCGAAGACGGACAGATAAATGCCCTGCCACAAGGCCGCTCCGACCTGCTCATAGCGTTTCGCGCCGTAATACTGCGCGATAAACGTGCTGACATACCCGGCAGTGCCGATAAAAAAGCTCATGACCGTGAAATTCAGAATTCCGGCGGGCATAGCGGCGGCAATGGATTCGGGCGAATACCAGGTCAAATACATGCGATCCACGAATTGCTGGATCGTCCAGGCGCTCGTGCTTAAAATCAAGGGAAAGGCTAACACCAGCACGTCGCGATAGCCACCCTCGCCCTGCCAGCGGTGTTGAAATTTTTGAGATAGCGATGACATATATTGAAACCGGTTGCATAGACAAGTCGTCGAACTTATCGAATGAAGCTGGCGATGCTGCTTACACAAACCGATTGACGTGAGAGGTTAATGAAAAACGGTGATCATCCCTGAAGACGATTTCCTCCGAAGGAAACCCATTTATGAGGGATGAATAGCATGAGACAGAGATAAAAAGGGGGAGGAAATGTCCAGAAAATTACATGAAATCTTATAAAATTTATATTTGATTTGACGTTTATTTAAAAAATTTCGCCTTTTACATCGTTTTTATCATCCTGCTAAGAACAGTTCTATTATAAAAACAGATCGCGTTTTTTGGGCGGATGATCTTTGTCCGCTGATTTTTCGTCGGCCAGAATGTGAAGGCATTCGTCATACGCCTCGATCCGGCCTTGCAATTTGGCAAGCAGGGTCTGGTTGGCCTCGCCGCCTAAAAGGAATTGGGCGTCGAACGCCTCTTTCGCCTGCTTGCGCAACGCTCTGATCTGGCCGCGTTTGCGCTCTAAGATATTACGTTTTGCGACTTCTTCTTCGAATTCGTCAAGTAAGGACATATTCGGTAAAACTCCCAGACATCATAGCGACACACTTTTGTGTTCATGAATGTCATGCGGCAGAAAAATTTGTGGGCGTCAAGACATTAGATCAATCGCCGTATCGAATTCGGTATTGTCGCGCAGAATGCCTCGTAAACTGAGAAACTGCTCAACTGCGCTGAAACGGACGCTCTGTCCCTCGATGATTGGCGTGATTTTTTCGCCGTCGCGCAAATTCAGACGTTTCATCATCCATGTTGGTAGCGTCATCATTTCTTCATTCGAACTTCTGACAATGACGGTCATAATTTTACCTCAGTTGACTTATCAAGAGGAGTGTCAACGTTGAGCTTTGACGGCCAAAGCTTCGCTTTGGCACTCCTGATACCGTAGCAGTGCCTCGCGGCGGGAGAATACCATTTCCGCGCAGGCGCGGGCAATTACCGATACGACGAACGGATCGACGGCGTTCAAAAATTCGTCCGGCGGCAGCGTTCCGGCAAACATTTCCTGCATCAACCGCACTAATTCCGTCCGTCGCGGTTCGTGAATGTGCGTGTACACAAAAAACGAGGTGGGCGAATTTTTCAAATCAAAGCTTGATTCGGCTGCCCGCCCCATTTCCAGCAAATCCATGACAGCCGCCACATCGTCCGTATTTGGCGAAATATAGCCGCCATCCGGCAAAAATTGTTCCAGGCGTTTGACCGGAACCCCTTCGCGCTTCAAATCCCCCATAAAGAGCGACAGCGGCGCGTCGCCGCCGGTCAGTTCGGCCAATGCTTCGAAAATCGCGATAGCAAGCAGTTTGACATTCACATATTCGCAGCCGATCACCAGGTTTCTCCGCGCAAACGCGATCAACTCCGCGAAGGCGTCATCCGAAGGCTCGCCGTGATATTGATGAAAAATTGTGTCAGGATTGAGATGGCAAAGGAATTTCCCCATGTGTTGCAACCCTTGCCGATAATCGCGGATGGAATAGACATCTGTGCTATGCAGCGGGGTATTGCTTTCTAACAGGACTTTCCAGGAGCCATCCAAAAATGTGCCGGGATCAGGCTCGGCAAACCCATCAACGTCATGATTCGCAAAGATGACGGCAGCGTTGAGGATGCCCTCGATGTCGTCCGGCGTCAAACCGCATTGATAGAGGCTATTGACATGGCGCAACCGCTGTCCGAGCACGTCCACGCAGCTTTCGCCCCGCGCATTTTTCGGGCGAAACGGAATCGTGGCTTCGACGCACGCAGTCAGGCGGAGCAGGTCGCGTTCGGTCAGTATCTCGCGCAGCGCGTAATTCATGAACAACGCGCTGGAAAATTCATTCAACCCGGTAAACGGCGACAGCCGCTGCCCCGGCGCATAACCGAAGAGATCGAGCGTCAACCAGGCCAGACGTTCTTCCGGCGCGATCTGCTCGATAATAGATAAACCGCGCCCTTCGGAAAAATATGGCGCGACGATCCGCCGCACTTCCCTCGGAAACCCAAGATCAATCTGATAATAGACCAAATCATGAAACAACGCAGCTAAACGGTGATGCGGATCGGAATGCTCGGCAAGATGAAAGACATGCTCTAAGGTGTGATAACTGCGCGCCTTTGCCGTCATCGTTTTATGGACGGTGACACTGAGTTCCTCAATGGTTCGGAGGGATACCCGCGCATCCAGACGAGAAAACGCGTCTTGCAACAGCCGCATTATTTTTTCAATGGTCGAAAGAATCATCGCGTTTTGTTGTTTGGATGGCGGGAACGTGTGGGAATCGAACCCACCCAGGACGGTATTAACGCCCCACACTGGATTTGAAGTCCAGGAGCGCCGCCAGGCCGCTATCCGCTCCCATGCTTTTTTGCTATACGAATGTCTATGCTTTCGATAAAAAAGAAGTCAAGCATTTTTTTGCAATTCTTTTGTTGAAAAATGTGAGTACGCTCATACCGGTGGTTCTGTTGGTAAAATGCAAGCATGAGACCAGCCCTGCCAGGGTTTAAAACCCTGAGAGGGCTTATGGACAATACTATTCTTCATGATTCTGTCAATGCGCTGATACGATCCATCGAATTTCAGCGCATTCCCCAGAGTTAATATATGAAAAAATTCGCTGCGTTTGTGATGTGTTCGCTTTTACTCGCCCTCACTGTCGTTATTCCCATCGTATCCGCCCAGACGCCAGAGCCAGTGCGCGGCGGCAAACTCGTTTATGCCATTCCGGGCACACCCGATACGTTAGACCCACAGATGACGACCGGCACGCTGACGTTTCAGCATGTCAAAAGCGCGTATGATACGTTGGTCGAGCCGGATGAGCAGGGGAAGATCGTTCCTGCGTTGGCGGAATCATGGGAATTCTCCCCGAAAACCCTGACGCTGACGTTCCATCTGCGGAAAGGCGTGGTCTTTCATAATGGCGACCCGCTGACTGCGGCTGATGTGAAAGCAACGTTCGACCGGATGCTTGCGCCAGATTCTGTGTCGCCGCATAAACCGGTGTTCAGCGCCATTAAAGAGATTCGTGTGCTTGATGATGCGACCGTTGAGTTTGCGCTGACCGAGATGTTTTCGCCGCTGATCGGCGCGTTAGCCTCTGGCTGGAGCGCGATTTTGCCGAAACGCGCCATTGAGGAAGGGCATGATTTCAGCACGCATCCGTTAGGAACCGGGCCGTTCGTCTTCGAAGAATGGGTGCGCGACGATCATCTCTCTTATGCCCGTTTCGAAAAATATTGGATGGAAGGCAAGCCGTATGCGGACGAATTGGAGTTAAAGGTCGTGATCGAGCCGGTGACGCAGTTGATGGGGTTAGAAACCGGCGATTTCGACGGCATTTTATTTGTCGAACCGCACACCGTCCCGCAGATCGAATCCAATCCCGATACGAAAATGTTTACACATCCGACCGGCCTGGCATTGGTCGTCACGATGAATCATGCCCGCGCTCCGTTCGATAATCTGCTGGTGCGGCAGGCGATTTCTCACGCCATAGACCGCCAGGCGCTACTGGATATTGCGTATTTCGGCGGCGAAAAAATCGAAGCGTTTTTAGACGCCGGAAATCCCTATTACCTCAAGCAGGACGAGAAATATCCGTATAATCCTGCGAAGGCCAAAGAACTGTTGACCGAGGCGGGCTATCCGAACGGGTTCGAGCTGACGCTGACGCTGCCGCAGAATTACACGCCTCATGTCAACGCCGGGAATATGGTGCAGAGTATGCTGAAGGAGGTCGGCATCACGGCGAAGATTCGATTGGTGGATTGGGGCACCTGGATCAGCCAGGTCTATCGCGATAAAGAGTATGACATGACGATTATCGGGCATACCGGCCAGCTTGATCCGCATAACCGGTTAGCGTCGGAAATGGAATACACGAACTACAAAAATCCAGCGATGACGGAATTGATTAAAAAAGCTGCGGAAGCCTATCTTCCAGAGGAACGGAAGGCGTTTTATAACGAGGTGCAGCGAATGCTCGCAAACGACGCCGTGATGGTGTTTATCGGTACATATAACGGTTTGTGCGGTTTGCGGAGCAATGTGCATGGTTTTCGCATGACCTATGCCTTAGAAACCCCGGATTTCCGGGAGACATTTAAGACGAAATAACCAATCATCTCCCGTAGAGACGCACGGCTGTGCGTCTCTACACGGCGGTGCGTCTCTACACGGCGGTGCGTCTCTACACGGCGGTGCGTCTCTACGCCTCTCTCTTTATTGCGCCATCAATTCCGTCCAGGCTTTGAGCCAGGCGTCATAGCGTTGATCGATCAGTTTCGGATCAAGCGTAAGAAACTTGTCGGTTTTCGCGGCGTATTCGAAACTTTTCGGCAACTCGACGTTTTGGTTGACCGGAAAGACCCACTGCGTCAGGGGAATTTCCTGTTGAAACTCGTCGGTCAACATAAAATCAATAAATTTCTCCGCTAATTCCCTATGTTTTGCGCCTTTCAGAATCCCGACGCCTTCAATCTGGCGATACGAACCCTCTTCGGTCGCGACCGCCTGATAGCGCGTGCTTTGCTCCGTTTCGACATGATAGGCCGGGCTGGTGGCGTAACTGAGCACCATCGGCGCTTCGCCGTTGGTAAACATGCCGTACGCGCTGTCCCACCCGCTGGTAATGGTCAGCAGCGACGGTTTCAGTTGCTTCCAGTAGTCAAGATACCCATCTTCCCCGAACGCGGCGATTGTCCAGAGCAGAAAGGCTACGCCGGGGCTGGACGTGCGCGGGTCTTCCAGGATGATTTTCTCTTTCCACTGCGGATCGGTCAGGGCTTTCAGGCTTGTCGGCGGCGTTTGGATTGCTTGCGTGTCATACACGAACGCGATAAACCCGTATTCGAACGGCGTGAGGTGGAAGCTCGGATCGAAGCGCAATTCCTCCGGCACAACCGCGAGTTTCGGCGATTGATATGGCTCTAAGATGTCGTTTTGCACGGCTTTCGCGAGGTAATTATTATCAATCCCCACGATCACGTCAGCCTGCGGATAGTCTTTTTCCAAAATTGCGCGGTTCAACACCTGCCCCGCGTCGCCAATGCCAATCAGCGTGACTTTGCAGTTATTGGCTTGCTCGAACGTGTGCATGGTGGCTTCCGCCAGCCCCCACGAAATAAAACTATCATACGCATAGACGACCAATTCCTGGGCATCTTCGGCATAACTGAACGCAGAAACCATCAGGCAACTCATCACAACACAGACAACTCGTACAAAATTTTTCATGAGAATGCGTGTTTCTTCAACGTGTGACTGGCCGAGCGCGAAGACCTGTCAGACAGGCGATTCTCCCGATCAATCACACGGAGAAAAATTCCATTTGCGGTTTTATGAGATGTTACAGCATTATTCACTCGGATCGCCCAAACCCCTGACAGGGTTTGAAACCCTGTCAGGGGTGGTAGGCATGACAATAAAAAAAGGGAATATCCTCTGATTGGATATTCCCGAAGAAAACACCGGAAAATCATGCCGATGTTTTACATACGGCGACGATTTCGCGTTCTGTGTCTCGCTGTTTTCTTCCTTGCGCTGGTATAATCCAGATCAGGTTCGAAGGGTCTGTTCTCAGCCGTGACGGCACCCCTGAAAAGCAATCCGCTATCAATTCTTTCGTGTTTCTCTTTTGTTGTTTACCTCCCTCCTTCTACGTCATTCGCCCATGTTTCCTTCGACACGCTCAGGGGACATTTCGACCACCCACTTTTCTTCCGCGTCCCGTTCGCAGTCGGCTTCACGCTATTATTAGCACCCTCTCTTCTTTATGATGAATCTTTATATGTCCTTCTCTTCTTGATTCTGCCCCGTGAAATTAACGAGAGGTAAAATAATCGGGGGAATATTCGCTTGAGCAGTATAACTTGTTATAATTGCCCGTGCAAATGGAAATAAGATCGCAGGGGCATTTTGTTTTGCCATGATGTCAAATAATTCAGAAGGCATCTCTTTTTCCCGTCGAAATCCGCCTTTTATGATCATAAAAAAAGAAAATGCTTTATCCGTTGACTTTACCTCGATATTTAAAACGACCTCAACAAAACAATCGTCCTCCTTATCATAATTGATCTGAACCTGTATAGATTGCTCAAATGGATTCTTTTTTATATCGAAGTGATCGTCAATCGCGCACTCAATCTTAGAAATACGATACCCTAAAAACCGAAACGTACTTTCTTCCATAATTTTATTCCCTCTATGCTATTTTCAGTCTATGTTGGTCAGATTCTTGATATCCAACAATATTCTTCTTCTGAGAAGAAAACTTTACGTTTTTATTTGAAAAATCAAGTTGTATCACATTTTTTCGTGAGGTCTCATAATGTATGATAGGCGGATTCACACGAGGAAATTCTTCATAATTCATTTGAGCTTCGCCATCATCTGCATTAAGAACATCTTCTAAAGAAGGTTGTTTGATACTTTCTATTGTAAATGGGTATTTCCAAAGAATTCGAAGTAAATTATCCATTGCATAGCTTTGCGTGGACTGCCCGCTTTCGTAACGAGCGAATGTCTTTTCTACTACTCGCAATGTCGCAGCAAACTCTGTTTGAGTCATAGCAAATTGCTTACGGATCGTTCGAATTTCATCTGACGAGAGAAGCCCATCAATTCTTCGTCGTTCATCTGCCAGGCATTTTTCTACGTGTCGTTCGTTTTTCTGGTCAAGAAATGATTCATCACATTCGTGACATTTAAAAACCTCTTGATCTCGAAGAACGGTTCTTCTTCCTTTGTAGTCGAACTCCATATCTTCTCGTTCTAACTTGAGAGTTCCGACTTCACAGACAGGACATGTCATTCCATGATGAAATTTCATAACATTCTATGCTCCTTTTTAACCCTGTTCAAGAATATCAATATTTTCTTTAAACGATGTAATCAAGACCTCATTATTATTGATTTTAAATTTAATATACAGTTTCTTATCCTCTATCGTAATTTTATAAACATCTTGCCAAACTTGGTGATGGTAATTTTCAGTGGTTGATTTATCAAAATCTTTCGATGTCAGGCATACAACAACATCCCTCACTTCGGTATCTGTAAAGCCAATAGAATGAGCCGTATTTCTGGCTTTATTCGTCAGCGTAATGTTTAGTTCCCTAACATGGCTTAAGAGATATGTTGGTTTAGATTTATCAGCCATAATTCTTCAAAGATTATTAAAATTAGTATCATTATGATACTTTTTATTTTTGTCAAAAACCCGTCAAGTAAATTAGAGGTATCTTCAAAAATTTATGCTAAAAATCTCGTATGGCTGTTCCTAATATGGCATGAAACAGCCACACGAACTATCATTCCATCAAATGCACTTCAAGAATCTGTCCATCAATTGTGGCTTTTGCGACAACTTTATTTAACACTAACGCACCAAGTGCATTTTTCCCGCGAAACGACATTTCAAGATAAATATAGTCCCCTTTATCGGCATATTCTGTCTTGACATGTTCAAATGATTTTGGGTCGTTCATCTGATTCTTGACGTATTGCTTTAATTTTGTATGACTACCATCCCATGAATCAAATTGTCGTTTGATTTTCCAAGTGCGCTCTTTTACGGCGTCTGGCGTCGACGTGGCTGTCGGCTGCGCTGCGTATTTTTGGCGCTCGCTTTCTGGAATACGCGGATCAGTGTGTGGGTTTTGTTCTAAGTAATAGAGCGTCGTCCTTTCGTCAACCATCCCATCTACCGACATGTTGAACGTTCCCCACCAGTCTGGCTTGAGGTTCGTCTTGACTACTGTTCCCGTCATGTTGCGATACGTATATTTTGGTTTCGAGCAGGCTGAAACAAGAATAGTCAAGCAACAGCAGATAATAATTAGTTTTCTCATAATATTTTCCTGTTACGTTTTATGACACGTGCTAACAATTCATTAGATCGGCAGATGTACCATTGTCGTCACCTGCTGACGGCCAGAATTCTCTGGCGAAGCTTCGAATTTCCAGCCCAATTCGGCGTCATAATCATGGATCATGGTCAAATACCCCATCCCGGAGAACGAATGCGTGGTGTCTTTCGCGCTGGCCTCTAATTGCTCGAAATAGCGTTGCTCGATATCGCTCGCGAGCAACGTTCGGATATAGTTTTGAAAACGTTCTGCGATTGGCGGTTCCACGCAATTCGTCACATAAAAAAGGAGCTTTTCCGGAAAGAGATGGAGCGTGATGCTGATCGGTTTCTCCGACGCTTCGCAATGGAACTTCATGGTATTCTCAAGCAGTTCGTTCGCGATATAACTCAACGCATTTTTGACATGCGCCTGCCGCCGAAGCGAGGAGGAATCTTTGGCTGGAAAAAATGTCGTCCAATAGTCTGCTAAAAAATCCGCTGATAAGCCGTTATTACGCCACCGATCCTGAATAGAAAACTGGTGTGGCGAAAATTTTAAGGTTAGGTATTCGTGACTATCGGCGACATCGGCATAGTTCCCAAATATTTTTGTCATGTGATGACAACTCCTTAGAACGGGATCAATCAAATTCGACATTTAAGCCCGGCATCAATTTTTGGAGGTTTTGCAAGACTTTGCCTTGCCAAAAAAACTGCTGGGTTCCCTGTAACGTCAATTGAGTCGAATTCATCTCACGGATTTTGATGACGAATTTCGACAACACGTTGATGCCCGAACTATTCAGCAATTCCAGTCCTCGCAAATTCAGCACGCAGCGAGCGGGCTTTTTGGTCGCGACGTGCTCGAATAACTCCATAATCGACACGTAGGATGACGTTCCTGTGTTTGTCGGAAGCGCATCATGATGCTTATTGAAATCGTCGATTGAGAAATATCCGGCAGCGCCATAAAGCCGAAGAATTCCCTCTAATGTAATAGTTGAGGTCGAATCGTCATAACGGATGACATAGTTTTCTCCACGAATTTCCATGATAATGCGTTCTCCTTCCTCTGGGAAAAAGGCGTGTGCAGAATAACGCCGCGCCATGCAAACAAGCTGCGTTGATGATGTATTATGACTCTACTTCTATAGTGACATCGTTGAGAAATGTCAAAAAAAATATCGTAAAAAAGTGTGATAATCTGCTATTCTTCGTGTTTCAAAGGGGTCTTGAGAGAGAAGGCGCAGAAGAGCCGTTTCATGGAAACGCTTGCGAAGAGCGATTGAGAGGCGAACATGCCGAGCAGCATCAATCCGCAGCCGATCATGCCCCGGATGGTCAGCGATTCGCGTAAAAAGAGCCATCCGCCGAGCGCGGCAAAAACAGCCTCCAAACTCATGATAATCGCCGCATGAGAGGCCTGAGCATGACGCTGCGCCACGATTTGCAGCGTGAACGCCACACCGACCGATAATATGCCGCAATAGGCAATCGCGATGCCTGCTTGCCTGAGCGCGTCTATCGTCACCGATTCGAAACAGACGGCGCAGACAAGGCTGAAGACCGCGCATGAAGCAAATTGAATGAACGCGACGACAATCGCATTTGCTCGCCGCGAAATCCATCCGATAAATTGTACGTGCAGCGCCCAGAAAAACGCGCCGATAAAGACGAAGATATCTCCGAAATTCACGCGAAACGCGGCGCTGACACTTAACAAATACATACCGACAACGGCCAGTATTGCGCCGATCCAGATATTTCTATTGGTCGGCTGTTTCAGGAATACCCCCAGGATCGGCACCAGAATGACGTATAAACAGGTGATAAAACCAGCATTCCCGGCAGTGGTGTATTTGACGCCGAATTGTTGCAAGAATGCGCCGATAAACATAATCAACCCGGCTGTTATTCCACCGATCAGGATTGTTTTGCGCGACATCGTCGGCATCGGGGAATTTGCCTGCCGGCCTTTCCAGAGCAACAGCGGCAGCAGCGTACATGCGCCCAGCGCAAAACGAGTGCCATTAAATGTAAATGCCCCGATATGATTCGCGCCGATCCGCTGCGCGACAAACGCAAAGCCCCAGATCGTTGCCGCCAGCAACAATAAAAGATTCGAACGTAACGTCAGATGAGATGTCATAGACATCCCTTTCAAGAAAAGCGCTCCTCGTCGTCAAGGGAATTCTCCGAGAATTGCTCTTCTTGTGTCGAATGTCCGCGTTTTCTTGTTCTCTGCTTGACTTTTTGCCCGCTTGCCCAAAATATTGATCGTATGTCGAAACTGCGTTTCGACAAGGGCGAAACAACAGTTTCGCCCTACGATGCGTAATCTGTTCGAATTCATTGAGATAATGACAAATGAACAAGAATCTGCTCTTAATCAATCCCTGGATTTATGATTTTGCGGCGTTCGATTATTGGATGAAACCGTTGGGATTGCTCTATGTTGCGGCCTATCTGCGCGAGGCGGGCTATCGGATTCATTGGATGGACTGCTTGGATCGCATTCATCCCGAACTGTCGGCGCTTCAGCCGCATCACGCCGCAAAACCGCGCGCGTTCGGGACAGGCAAATTCATGCGGCAGGAAATCCCGAAGCCCGCCGTGTTACAGGAGATTCCCTATCATTACTGTCGTTACGGCATGACCGAAGAAGCGTTTTCAGCCGCGCTGCGCCGCATTCCTCGTCCCGACGCCATATTGGTCACGTCCATGATGACCTACTGGTATCCGGGCGCGGCGCGGGCGATTGCGCTGGCAAAACAGACCTTTCCCGGCGTGCCGGTCGTCCTCGGCGGCGTGTACGCTTCGTTATGTTACGACCATGCCCTGACGACGTCCGGCGCGGATTACGTTGTGACCGAGCGCGACCCGAATCGCGTCGTTCAGATGATTGACGACCTCGTCGGAATTCGTTCGCGCGCCGAGTATCGCGCATTTCCGGCAGACGCTCCTTTGCCCGCCTACGATCTCTACCCGCGCCTTGAATACGTCAGTTTGCTGACCTCTATCGGTTGCCCGTATCATTGCGCGTACTGCGCCTCGCAGCGGCTCTGTCCGACCTTTATTCAGCGCTCGCCTGACGCGGTGTTCGACGAGATTCGGCAGTATGTCGTCGAACAGAATATTCGGAACATCGCGTTTTACGACGACGCGCTGTTAGTGAACTCGTCCTACCATCTGGAGCCGGTGCTTGAGCGGGCGCTGGCCTCGAAATTGATCTGTTCGTATCACACCCCTAATGGATTACATGCGCGATATATTAGCGAGCATTTGGCAGAATTGATGTTTCAGGCCGGGTTTGAATCGCTGCGGCTCAGCCTGGAAACCGTTGACGATGACCGTCAGCAGCGTACCGGCGGGAAAGTAACCGGCGCGGAATTTCGACAGGCGGTTGAGAACTTGAAACGCGCCGGGTTTCAGGGACATCAGATCGGCGTCTATCTCTTTGTCGGTCTGCCGGGGCAGCCGCTTGAAGAGACCGAAGCGACCATTCGGTTCGTCAACAGCCTCGGCGTCCTCGCCGCGCTGTGCCAATATTCGCCGATTCCCGACACGCCAGCCTACGCGCAACTCGCGCGGGAAGGCTATCTCAGCGCTGACGCTGACCCGTTATTGCACAATAACACGATTTTTCTCTATCTGAAAGAACGGCATACGTTCGAGCAGATTCAACGCTTGAAAGATTTGGCGCGCGCGCTGAACGCGCCGATCAAGGCGCAAGGACGGTTATAAAACAGACCTCGCAGGTTTTGAAAACCTGTGAGGTTTCAATAAAAAGGAACACAACTATGACACATGACGACGCTGGACATTATAAAAAGAAACACCCTGAGGGAATGCAGATGAATCCGACACTTGCGGAACAACTGAAGGCGCGGGCGAAAGACGGACGAATCAACTGTGCGGTCGCGCACCATATCGCGAAAGAATTCGGCGTCACGCCGGAAGAAGTCGGCGCGACCGCCGATCTCTTAGAATTGCGCATCAATCAGTGCCAACTCGGCCTGTTCGGACATGGACATCAGAAACGCCTGGTTTTCCCGGCGAAAGAGGTCTCGGATGAATTGCGGCAAGCGATTGAAGCCGTCTTAGATGACGACGGCCTCGCCTGTGATGCCGCCTGGCGCATTGCCGAACAATTCACCATCACGCGCGTCGAAGTCTCCTCCGCCTGCGAAACGCTGAACATTCGGATCAAAGCGTGTCAATTAGGCGCATTTAGCAGCAAAAAACGTTGACGCTGCCCCCAAGACCTCACAGGTTTTTGAAACCTGTGAGGTCTTCCAGATTTTATTTGACAATTTGCCCGCGATGCAATTAGACCTGATTCAAACGATTTTAGGAGCAGACCTCGTACCGCGAACGTCCTCGTTCGCAGGCCGACGGGGACGTCGGCGGTACGGCAGAGTAATAACCTGTTCAACAAAGAAGGGGGAATAATGGCAGCATCGAAACAGATCGTGAAGATCGAAACGGGCGCAGGCGTGGCGCAAGAGACGTTAGACGCCATGACGCGGGAACTGCTGGACAACATCAATGAATATTGCGGCGAGCCGGTCGCGGCATTGGCGACCGAACCGACGCCGGAAGGCGCGAAAGCCGGAGTCGAAACCGCAATGATCGGCGCGTTGTTGCTTTTCGGCGGCGAAATCCAGAAAAAGCTGATCGGAAAAATCGCCGACGCGATCTGGGAATGGCTCTGCGCCGTGAAACGCCGCCTGAGCGCCCCGGTCAGAGTCACGCTTGAGACGCCGAACGGCGTCATCGAAATCACCTCGAATCTCTCGAAAGACGACGTGCTGCAACAGTTGCGGCGCTGGGTCGAGTCGCCGGAGTAATGGATGTAACCCTGCCAGGGTTTCGAACCCTGGCAGGGTTGTTCTCAATTATGTCAGGCAAACGCTACGCATTATTGATTGGAAACAGCGCCTACTGCGACGCCGAATTTCCACCCTTGACCAAACCGGCGCGGGACGTGGCGGATTTCGCGAAACTGCTGCGCGACCAGCAGATCGGCGCGTTCGATGAGGTCATCGAATGCGTGGATCGCTCGTGGCATGAGGCGCGGCTTGATTTGTCGCGCTTTTTCCGAAAGCGCGACAAAGACGATCTGCTCCTGCTCTATTTTTCCGGACATGGACATCGCGAGCCTTCAGGAGAATTTTATTTTATCTTCGATGATACCGAACGCGACGATCTTGACGCCTCGGCAATCAACGCCCAATTCGTTCGCAAACAGGTTGACAATAGCCTGTCGCAACGCAAAGTCGTGATCCTTGATTGCTGCCACAGCGCTGCCTTCTTTGGTGAAAAAGGAGCGTCAACAGCCGAGGAAGACGTGATCACTGCGTTCCAAGGCGATGGCGCAGGAAAAATCATTCTGGCGGCATCTCTGGCGATTCAAAAGGCACAAGAAAATGCGCCGGACGGCATAACGACGGCCAATTCGCTTTTTACGTCTTTTCTCATTGAAGGGTTGCGAACAGGCAATGCCGATCTCGATGATGACGGAAAAATCGGCGCAGAAGAATTATTCGAATTCGTGAGGGCAGAAATGCAAGCCATTCACGCCGCACAGACGCCGAAAAAGTTTGTGTCCGCACATGGCGAGATCGTGGTGGCAAAAAATCCGTCATGGAAACCGCGTTCCGACCGGTCGCTGCTGCCACGCTGGCTGCTCAACCGGCTGGACGAAGACGATAGCTCAGGCCGATTTCGCGCCGTTGACGAATTAGTCTTCATCATTCAACGTCGAGATGAACGTCAGACAGTTGCCGCCTTGACGGAATTACAGCGTCTCAGCCGCGAAGACCCCGCGCTTCGTGTCCGTCGCGCCGCCGAAGGCGCATTGGAGGAACTTGACGAGTTGGAGAGCCGCGACGTTCCGTCTCTCGTCGAAGAAATCATCGAACTGCGTGACGATGAGTACGAATTGTTTGAAGACGCGGATGAACCGTCGGCAGGCGACCTCTGGCGCGAGCCGGCCACGGACATGGAATTCGTCTATATTCCGGCAGGGCAGTTTATGATGGGGCAGACCGAGACCGAAAAGGCGCAGCTTATCAAAGAAGTCGGCAAAGAAAAATATCAGGAATGGTTTGTTGATGAACTGCCGCGTCATCAGGTCACGATCTCGCAAGGCTTCTGGATGGGGAAATATCCGGTGACAAACGCGCAATATCGCCGGTTCAAGGCCGAACATGACAGCGGCGACTATGAAGGGCATTCATTGAATAGCGACGACCAGCCGGTTGTTATGGTGAGTTGGGACGACGCGCAGGCATTTCTCGCATGGTTGAATGCGACCGTAGAGACGCACGGCCGTGCGTCTCTACCATTCCGCCTGCCGACCGAGTCAGAATGGGAATACGCCGCCCGCGCCGGAACTGAAACGATTCGCTATTGGGGCGATGATCCGAAACATGATCAGGCGGGTAAATATGCGAATGTCGGCGATGCCTCGTTTGCTGTCGCATTTCCCAGGTTAGTCGAACAATGGAAAAAAGAATATAATTGGGTTGTGCATTCTTGTGATGACGGCTATGCCGTGACCGCGCCGGTCGGTAAATTCAAGCCAAACAGATTCGGATTGTACGACATGCTCGGCAATGTCTGGGAATGGTGTCAGGATTCGTATGCGAGTTACAGCGAGACGCCGACTGATGGCAGCGCGTATGGAAGTTTAGG
This sequence comes from uncultured Candidatus Moduliflexus sp., assembly GCA_964602655.1. Classification (GTDB taxonomy): domain Bacteria; phylum Moduliflexota; class Moduliflexia; order Moduliflexales; family Moduliflexaceae; genus Moduliflexus. Next base: position 8,419 of record CAZRSF010000045.1, on the reverse strand, counting down.
CGATAAAAAGGCGAAGCTGCTGCGTGGCGGGTCGTGGAGCAATCTTCCGGGCCTCGTGCGCAGTGCCTACCGCGGCGGGAACGAACCTGATCTTCAGTTCGACTTCATCGGGTTTCGGGTGGTGGTGGTGCGGTGAGGACTCTTATGCTTTGCCCTTTTACCCTTTTACGCTTTTAATGGGGTTTTAGGGGCTTGCCCCTAACGAAATTTTTTTGTGTAGGTCGAAACTGGAGTTTCGACCTACAACTTGCACAGGAGAACGTAATGAATGCTGTTGATTACACCACGCTTCGCAAGCAGTTGCCGCAAACGCTGGAACATGTCTGTTTGAATCATGAACCGGTGATTGTGACGCGCAAAGATTTTCAGCCTGTCGTGGTCATCTCGCTGGAAGATTATCAATTGCTGGAAGAAACCGCCTATTTGCTGCGCAGCCCGAAAAATGCGCGGCGTCTGCTCGAATCCATTGACGAACTCGAACGCGGCGGCGGCGTGGGACGGGAATTGCTCGACGCATGAAACTCATTTTTTCCGAACATGCGTGGGAAGATTATCTGTTCTGGCAGCAGACCGATAAGACGATGCTGAAGCGGATCAACCGCCTGATTGAAGAGACGACTCGAACGCCATTCGAAGGCATTGGCAAGCCTGAACCGTTACGATATGGCTTCGCAGGCTACTGGTCGCGCCGAATCAGCGATGAACATCGCATGATTTATAAAGTGGAAGGCGATCTGTTGCACATCGCGCAATTACGCTATCACTATTAAGCGACCTTTGTACGTCGAAACTGTAGTTTCGACTTACGCGCCTCTCAAAATCATGTAGGCATTCGCCGCGAAAATGCAGATCGCGCCGATCCATCCGGTCAAGGAAAGGGCGGGGTCGGAGCAAATCAGCGGCCCTAAAAACGCGGCGAACAGAATTCGGCTCGACGAAATCATGCTCCCTTCGACCGGACTGACATAGCGCGCGCCGAGCGTCAGCACGTACTGCCCGATCACGCCAACCAAGCCCGCGCCGCCGAGATAGAGGAATTCCAGCCGGTTCGGCAGAAAGAATTCGTGTCCGAAGATAGCATACAGCAAGACTGAGCCGATCCCGAACACAAAAAACAACACAACCTCTGTCTTGTTCTGCTGACGCGCCAAATTCAAAAAAATCACGGCGAACCCGGTCAACAGCCCGGACGCAATGCCCCAGACCGTGCCCCATTCGAACGTCATGTTCGTCGGCGCAATTACAAGCGCCATGCCGACAAACGCCAGCCCCGCCATGCCAATCGCGCCGAGATCGCGCTTCTGCTTGAAAAAGAGCCAGGCAAACAGCGCCGTGTACATCGGATAGGTCATATTGAGGATATTGCCTTGCGCGGCGGTCGTCGTTTCAACCGATTTGAAAAAACAGAAGACAGCGGCCACGTAGAATAAGGCGCGGCCTAACACCATCGGAAACTGATGCGGGCGCGGCGATTGGCGTTTCGCGGCGAGTACGCTGGACGCCAGCAGAAAGCCGATCAGAAAACGGACGAACACAAAAAACGTGCTGCTCAGTTCGAGATGCGCGTCTTGCGACCAGCGCACGGCCACCGACGCGAGATAAAAAAAGATTTCCGATGAGAAAAGGGCGAGACGGCCAAACCAGACGAGCGATGCAGGATATTGCGGCATAAATTTGTTAAGACATGAACCCTGCCAGGGTTCGAAACCCTGGCAGGGTTGTGGGGTCATTACGCCACCTTTTTCAGTTCTTCGAAGCGTTCCAAAATCGGGAGATGCTGCGTACAGACGTCTTCGCAGTGGCCGCATTGCGTACAGCGATCAAGTTCGTCGAGCTTGACGCCCCAGTGCCATTTCAGACGATCTGCGGGCTTCTCGCCGTCTTTGATCAGCATGTGATTGTACGACTCCATGAATTTCCAGACCGGGATGCCTTCCGGGCAGTCTTTGCAATACATGCAGGTCGTGCAGAGCTTGTTGTAGTCGCCCTGTACCCGGCTGCGGATATTCTGAACATCCTCGGCGGAATACGTCTGATAGCTGTCAATCGCGGCGACCGCACTGTCCACGTCGGCATCGTTGCGGCAGCCGACGAGCGCCACTGTGATCTGCTGATTGGCCATGACGAAATGCAACGCGGCTTCCAGCATGGTTTGTTCCGGTCTGACCTTGATAAAGCCGAACGCGGCTTCATTGCTGACCAATGTGCCTCCGCCGAGCGGATTCATGACGACAACGCCCATGTTATGCGCGGCAGCAGCCTGAATGCCCTGTTCGCGATACGGAAAATTGGTGGCGCAATAGCCGAGCGTCACGCCTTCGAAATACCCTTCTTCGATGACCTTCTGAATGTCCGGACCGGGGAGATGCGTCGAAAAGACGGCATGACGGATCAAACCTTCCTCTTTGGCTTTCATGATCTCTTTGACCGCGCCGCCGCTTTTCCGGCGTTCCCAGTCTTCAAGCGTCATTACGCACCAGCAGTTGTAAAAATCGAGCGCTTCCACATTCAGCCGCTTCAGCGACTTTTCCAAATCCTGACGCAGTTCCGAGCCTTTCACGCGGCTTGATTTCGACGACACCACAAACGGCTTGCCGCTTTTTTTCATCTCTTTGATCGCCTTGCCGACAATCGTTTCGGACTGATCGTCGCAATAGAACGGCGCTGTGTCGAAATAGGTCACGCCCTTTTCGAAGGCGCGCAGCACGGTCGCCGCGCTTTTATCATGATCTTTCGGATTCTCGAAGCGCATCCCGCCGAATCCCATCACCGAGACGGTCAAGCCAGTCTTGCCATAGGTACGATATTGCATGATGATTGGCCTCTGAACCCTGCCAGGGCTTGAGACCCTGACAGGGTTGTTCAGCATAATAACGGTTGTTAACATCAACGAACAGCATTATTCATTGCCATCGAACATCACGCAGGAGTCTCAAAGCGAAGCTTTGATGGCAAAAGCTGCGCTTTTGCACTCCTCATATCTCATCAATACCACTGAATTATGCTGTATCAACCAATCCTGTTTATAAACAGAGACAAAATGAGCAAGGTTTTTTTATGATCGTATGACGAAACTGTTGTTTCGTCACGGGCGAAACAACAGTTTCGCCCTACGGCACGAATATGATCTTTCGAACACAATTGGTATTACAAATACATCTGTTTAACCTGTCCGTTCCATGCACTCGCAGCGCGTGAAGCCGAACTGTTCGTACAGTCCGTGCGCATCACGGGTGCGCAGCAGTTTTTTGGTGGACATCAGCGCCGGATGTTCCGTCACGCAGCGCATCAGAAATTTGCCGAGACCGTGACCGCGAAAACGCGGATCAATAATCACGTCCGCAATCCAGGCAAACACCGCGTAATCTGTTACGGCGCGAGCGAAGCCGATCTGTTCGTCGCCGTCAAATAGCGAAAAACAGAGCGAATGTTCGATGCAGGTCGCCAACGCCTCTTTCGTTCTTGCGTTTGCCCAGTAGGTCTCATGCAGCAGGCGGTACACCGTCTCAACATCCACCGCCGCTCTGTCGTCCACGATCCTGAAGTTCTCCATGCGCCATTCCATAGGTCATTCTTCCTTATACATCAAGCGATTTCGTTGATTTTACACATACGTACGTAATCTGTTACGCTGTGCTGCGCGTTCGATATTCCTGTCAAGGTTTTCGAAATGAGCGCTTGACAAAATCCTGGGAGCTTCTTGTGATGGCATTAGGAGGGAAAGCCATGTCTATTCAGCGAGCAAAGGCGCGTGAACTCGCGCAAGAATTTTTACAGCAGAACGATCCGCTCGGATGGTTTGAGGCGTTATACGCCCAGGCCGACCAGGATGCCAGCGCGATTTCCTGGGCAGACTTAAGACCGAATCCGAATCTGATCGAATGGTTGGGGCGCGAAGCCGTCAACGGCAGCGGAACACGCGCGTTGAAAATCGGCTGCGGATTGGGCGACGACGCCGAAGAACTTGCGCGGCGCGGCTTTCGCGTCACGGCGTTCGATATTGCGCCGTCCGCGATTGCCTGGTGTCATGCTCGTTTTCCGCATTCGCCAGTCGCGTATCAAACTGCCGATCTGTTTCACGCCCCGTCTGAGTGGCGCGGCGCATTCGATTTTGTCTTGGAAGCCTATACGCTGCAAGTGCTGCCGCCGGAATTACGCGCGGAGGCGATGGCAAAAATCGCCGAATTCGTCGCGCCCGGCGGAACGCTGCTGGTGATCTGTCGAGGACGAAACGCGGATGATTCGCCGGGACAGATGCCCTGGCCGCTGCTGCGCGACGAATTGCAATGTTTTATGCAGCACGATTTGGCAGAATGCGCATTTGAGGATTATCTGGATCAGGAAGATCCGCCAGTGCGCCGGTTTCGCGTACAGTATCTTAAAAAATTATCATAAAAAACCTCACAGGTTTCGAAAACCTGTGGGGTTTGAAATGTATCATGATGAAAATAGATTTACACGTTCATTCCAAAGAATATTCTCCTTGCGGGGTTTCATTGATTGAAGAGCAAATCGAGGCCGCCATCGCCGCCGGACTCGATGCGATTGCGTTCAGCAATCATGATCGGCTTGTGCCGCGCGACCGGCTGGATCGGCTGAATCGGCAGTATGCGCCATTCAAAATTTTCAGCGGCATTGAAGTGACAGTGCAAGGCGGGGAACATATTTTAGTGATCGGGCTGTATGATCCCTCGCTGGAAGGGGGCGAATGGCACTATTCCGCGCTGCATCGCTATGTCCGAGGACGAACGGGCTTTCTGGTCTTGAATCATCCGTTTCGCTTCAACTCAGCGATTGAAATAGATTATCGCCGCTTTCCGCCGGATGCGATTGAGGCGTATTCCACGAACATCTTGAACAGCCTGAATCCGAAAATCATGCAGGTCGCCGAAGAGGTTAGCGTTCCGGTGGTCAGCAATTCCGACGCGCATGTCGCGAAGGATGTCGGTCGGCATTATAACATGCTGGAAGAGACGCCGACGACGAATGAGGAACTGGTTCGCGCTCTGAAATCCGGAAACTTCACGCCGGTATCGCTGCCCAAACCGTAGGGGCGTTCAACTGAGCGCCCCTGCCACGCATGAAAACCCGTTAATTCGTCTGAAGCGCGTGATCACGCTTTTTTTCGAAGACCCGCGCATACATTTCGAACAGCAACTTGCCGCCGATATATCCGCCTGCGGCCTGAATCGCGTTCGGCGCGACTTCGCTGATGGCGGTCGCAATGCCTCCATATTGCGCCACAAACGTTTCTCCGAGAAAATAGATGCTCGCCATGCTGATGACGCCGAGCAGCGGAAATAGATGATACATCACGCCCTGCTTGCCTTTTGCAAAGCCAGCCAGCAAGCCTTCGACGCCTTTCGCCACGAACGTCAGCGGCGCAAAAATCGCAAACCCGCCGAGCACATCTGCCAGCGCCGAACCGACGCCGCCCGCGAATGCGCCGAATTTTCGGCCAAGCAGCAATCCGGCAAATACGACCGCCACATCGCCGAAATTGAAATAGCCCTTACTGGGTAAAGGCACTCGAATAAACATGGTCGTCACCAAAACAACGACAGTCACGCCAACAACGGAATACCATTTTATTTTTATCATCATTTTTAATAGAACACTGATTGGGCTGATTCACTGATTTCCACTGATTAAAACCGTGAATAAGATCAAAAATCATTGGTAATCAGCCCGATCAGTCCAATCAGCGTTCTATTTCATCATGCAATGTGTAATACGGTTATCAATTAACTCTCCTTGAATTTCAGCTTCTTCCAGAATGTAAAAAATCAGGGTGAGAATCAGCAGTAATTGCCGCTGGAACGCCGCGAACAGGCGCAGATGCCAGCGAGCGGGCAGGAAACGTTGATCCGGAAAATGCCGGAGGTGCAAATCAATGTCATCCAGTGCGCCTCGCGCTTTGGAAAAAAGCGAGCGGCCTAAAATCAGCGCTTTTGTGTATCTGATCGGAATCGGCAGCGCGAGGACGTCATCAATCCGAAACCACGACAGCAGGAGTGAAAGCGACAAGGCCGTATTTAAAAAACAGAATACCCGATTGATGCCATAGATTAGCCAGAACGCCAGCGCAGACTGCTGCGGCTGCTGGTCGTGTCGAACTTGCAACAGGCCGAATACGGCATAGATGACGAGCATCATGACGACAAACGGCAGAAACAGCCGCAATTCCGCGACCGCCTGTTTCAGCGACGTTCGCAGCGCGATAATCACGAAGATAACAGCAAAATACGCGGCTTGCGCCTGCCAGACATCAATGTAGATATAGCCTAACCCGACGATCAGCGCGGCGAGCGCGACGGCGGCGAGAATGAATTTATACATGCCGAATTTCCCCTCCTGGGAGGGGTTAGGGGTGGGTATCAAGTGTTGGCAACATTTCACTTAACCCACCCCTAACCCCTCCCAGGAGGGGAATTCACGGGTTTGCCCGTTATCATTGCAATCGTGCCTCCGACCTCTGCGGATCGAGGCGTCGGAATTCCAATCGTTTCGCGTTGGGCAGAGCGTCCATCAACTCTTGCTGATGCGTGATCACTAAAATCATCGAACGGAGCGTGGCGATCTCCTCGATCAGCGGGCGCAGCCGGACGACCGCTTCGGATTCGTCAAAAACCGCTGCAATTGCGGCATCGTCCTTCAGCGCGTTGCGGTAACAATCATACATATACGCAATCGCGGCTTCCGGGGAATGTATCGCGCTTTTCTCGCGCTGATGGAAGGCGGAATGCGCCTTAATCGCGTAAAATTGCATCAAAAAATCTTGCGTGATGTACAAGAGCAGCCACCGGCGATCCGCCTGCGCTTCGAACGCTGGCAGAAACACGCGCTTGATGAACGACGATTTGCCCGCGCCATTATCCCCGATGAAAAGATACTGCCGATGCAGCGTAAAATCAAGCGGTTCAGGCACAGAAAGCGTCAAGCGTTCCCAGATGCGGTAATTATCTGCCGGAATCACGATGTTCATAGATGCGGGCATTATATTTCGTACGAAACCACACAGGTTTTTAAAACCTGTGTGGTTTTCTTTTTAGACATCCTCAATCACGCGAATGGTTTTCGACGATTGCTGCAAAAGCCCCTGGATACGGTGTTTTTTGGATTCGTGCAGCGCGAGAAAAAAGTTGACGAACAGCAGGTTTTTTGCCGACGAATAAAGCGCTGACAGCGTGGAGAAGATGACCTTTTGCCCGCCTGATAATTCATGCAAGAGCGAAGCGCGAGTCAATGGCTGTCCGCCGATCTCCTCGAATAAGGCGAAGACATGGCTTTCATCGTACACGGAAAGGCCGTATAAACAGAATTCTTCATGTACGGCAGCCTCCGTCACGCACGGACGTTTTCCGTCCAATACCAACCATTCTTCGCCGAATTCTCGCAACAGTTCAATTGTTGTTTTCATCACAATAAACGCGATACCTTAAGACAGGCGGGTTTTGTCAACAAATTTATCTGCGATTCCCGTGTCATTCTCAGAGAAAACGTCGCGCAGGAATTTCTTTTCTTGACATGTAACGACAGAAGAAAGATTGATTTCGCGAACCCGTCAGGCACTTCCAAAGTGCCTGGCAGGTAAGCAATGTGTGGAGAATCACGTCATTCAAGGAGAAACGATTATGAACATGGCGTTAGTGACCTTATTTACCACGTCATTTATGGTGGCGTTGTCCGGCGCGATGATGCCGGGGACGCTCTTGACTGTGACGATCAGCGAAAGTTCGCGGCGCGGCGCGCTGGCCGGGCCGCTGCTGATTGCCGGGCACGGCATTCTGGAAATCGGCTTATTAGCCGCGTTGCTGTTCGGTTTAGCCCCGTTATTCAATCAACAATGGTTCTTTATTTTCGTCGCGTTTGCGGGCGGCAGCATATTGCTCTGGATGGCGTTCGGCATGTTCCGGGCGCTGCCGTCCCTGAGCCTCGCGCTCGATACGGCAGAGACAAAACAACGCGGCAACCTCGTGCTGACCGGCGTGGTGATGAGCGCTGTCAATCCGTACTGGATTATCTGGTGGGCGACTATCGGCATTACCTACATCACACAGGCGCGGCAATTAGGCGCTGCCGGACTGCTGGCCTTTTTCAGCGGGCATATTCTCGCTGATCTCGCATGGTATTCGGTCGTCTCCACCGCAATCGGCAAAGGGCGGGCATTATTCAGCGACCGCATCTACAAAGGCTTGATTGGCGTCTGCGCCACGTTTCTGACCGCAATGGCCTGCTTTTTGATCTTCAAAGCCATTACAACGTTTGCAGCGTAACAATCAGGAAAAAAATAATGCGTCCATTTTCTTTACGTCTCTATCTGTTGATTGTGTTTGCCTGCTCCTGGCCGTTTCAGATCGCGGGAACGTTCTTCCCTGAATTTTCATGGCTGTTGAATGTCACTTCGATGTGCATGGTG
>CAZRSF010000044.1:46003-49859 GCA_964602655.1 uncultured Candidatus Moduliflexus sp. | reverse complement strand
AAATATAACGTCCGCACAAATAGATCGCCAGAAAATTTACAAAAATCATTCCCAACAAGACAATCGGGGTTTTCATGTTCGTCTTATAAAAGAGTGATCTCATAAACAATAGAAAGCCCCTTATATTTATTGACACACAAGGTTGTAAGCAAGCTGTCAGACACTTTCGAAGTGTCTGACAGCTTAGCTTTCCCGAAATATCATTTTGCGGCATCAAAGGCGGCTTTCACAATCAGTTGCGCTTCTTGCTGAATCCGGCGCAGATGCTCCGCGCCTTCGAAACTTTCGGCGTAAATTTTATAGACATCTTCCGTGCCGGAGGGTCTGGCGGCAAACCAGCCGTTTTCGGTCACGACTTTCAACCCGCCGAGCGCGGCATTATTACCGGGCGCGTTCGTCAGTTTCGCGGTAATCGGCTCGCCCGCCAACTCCTGCGCCGTCACCATCTCTGGCGAAAGTTTTTGCAAAATCGCTTTCTGTTCGCGATTCGCCGGGGCGTCCATGCGTTCGTACATCGGGCTGCCGAATTGCGCTTCCAACGCCTGATAATGCAGCGCCGGGTCTTTGCCGGTCGTTGCCGTGATTTCCGCCGCTAACAAGTCCATGATAATGCCGTCTTTGTCGGTCGTCCAGACCGTGCCGTCTTTGCGCAGGAACGACGCTCCGGCGCTTTCTTCGCCGCCGAAGCCATACGAGCCATCGAGCAGGCCATCCACAAACCATTTGAAGCCGACCGGCACTTCCGATAGCTTGCGTCCCAAATGCGCCGCCACGCGGTCAATCATGGAACTCGACACTAATGTTTTGCCGATTGCCGCGTCTTTGCGCCAGCCCGGACGATGCTGGAACAGATACCAGATCGCGACGGAGAGAAAATGATTCGGATTCATCAAGCCCGCGCTTTTCGTGACAATGCCGTGCCGGTCGTAATCCGGGTCGTTGCCGAAGGCGATGTCGAACCGGTCTTTCAGGCCAATCAGCCCGGCCATCGCATACGGTGATGAGCAATCCATCCGAATTTTGCCGTCGCGGTCAACGCACATGAACGCGAACGTCGGGTCAACATTCGGATTCACAACGGTCATATTCAAGTTGTATGTCTCCGCAATCGGCTGCCAGAAAGCGATCCCCGCGCCGCCCATCGGGTCAACGCCGATATTCAGCCCGGCGGCGCGAATGGCGTCGAAATCAATCATATTTTTTAAATCTTCGACATACGGGCGAATGTAGTCATGTTGATGCGTGGTCGCCGCTTTCATGGCGATCTCGAACCCCATGCGTTTGACGCCGCTCAGGCCGTTGCGCAGAAAATCATTGGCGCGATCCTGAACGATTTTCGTAATTGAGGTATCCGCCGGGCCGCCGGACGGAGGATTATATTTGAAACCGCCGTCGCGCGGCGGGTTATGCGATGGCGTAATCACGACACCGTCGGCCAATCCATCTTTTCTGCCGCGATTATAGGCCAAAATCGCATGGGAAATCACCGGCGTCGGCGTATAGCCGAAGTCGGGTTGCAACATGATTTCCACGTCATTGGCGGCAAAGACCTCGATGGCTGAGACGATAGCCGCTTCGGAGAGCGCGTGGGTATCCATGCCGACGAACAACGGCCCGGTGATCTTCTGGGCGCGGCGATAGTCGCAAAGCGCCTGCGCAATCGCGAGAATATGGTCTTCGTTAAAGCTGTTGTTCAACGACGTGCCGCGATGGCCGGACGTGCCGAACGCGACTTGCTGGTTCGGGTCGGATACATCGGGTTTGCGGGTGTAATAGGCGGCGACTAAACGGGGAATATTTTCTAATAAGCTGCGCGGGGCGGGTTTTCCTGCATATTGTCGAGCATTCATATTTCTCCTCCTTCGTTATGTTGTCATTCCTCTCTTAGCATTTTGACGTGCTGATCTGTTCGCTGATGGTATCAAAAATATAATGCGCTCCTGTGCGCGGCGAGCTTTTTCCGGGAATTCCCTTCGCAATGATAACCCGATGCCCGGTTTGTTTTGCATATATGTTATCAATTCCTCCTGGCAAGGACGCGATATCTATAATCAGCGTATCCAGCTCGATGCGATCAATGACATCTTTGGTAAGATGTATACAGGGAATCGTATTGATGATATAATCGAAATCCAGGGGCGAATAGAGCAATTTTGATAAATGAATATGCTGATACCCGTCACACGCGGCTTTCGTTTCTTCTATCGGATTGTTGGAGGCAATCGTAATTTCTGAGCCAAGATCATGTAAGGTCTTGCTTAATCGAGTGCCGATTCGCCCGAACCCCAAAATCAATGATCGAGAAGCGTGGATCGTTCGATCCGATTCTCGAAAAAGAATTTCAACAATTCCTTCGACGGTTGGAATGGCATTCTTCAATAGAAAATTCTCATTCTTCGTCAGATCGATCAATTCCGAGACATGAGATTCGAACGGGATTCCACCGAGACCAGTAATAAATTTCGTGTTCGGGGCAAATGTGTCATTAAGTTCAACGAGTGTTATCTGCGTGGTGCTAAAGGGCAAATAGACCGACGAACCGTCGAGAGTCAATGGAATGGGGCCGATAATCAGGGAGTATTCTGCAATGAGCCTCTTCTCCAGGGGAAATCGGATGTCTATCTTATCGAATCCCATGAGTTGCGCATTGATTGCATGTGAACAACAGAGATCGTGCAGGTGAAAATTTCTTAAATCGCCACCAATAATGATAACTCGATCCATTTCTGCCCTCGCTCATTGTTAAATTCATGACAATGTGGTTTTTGTCATAATGCTGACAATCCTTTTTCGACAGCGGTATGTTTTTGTCAAGGGATGCGTACTGATGATAAGAAAAAGCGATACTTTTCAGAAATCGCCGTCATGGCTATATTCACGTAAAATTCGCACTGTTTTTCTTGACAGTTTTTCCGGCGAAAATTAGCTCAGTAACAGAACGTCATACAGATTCACTCGTTTTGCATGATATGCCCCCATAGCTCAGGGGATAGAGCATTGGTCTCCGGAACCATGTGCGGAGGTTCAAGTCCTCCTGGGGGCATTTCGATTGGGATTGGGAAACTAGGGTAAACGCTGTGCTGCGCAAGCTCAGGCGGCGGACACGTTTCTTGATCCCGACCATTTCCCTCCTTCCCATCTCTACTACCAAACTCGGAGTCAGCGCGACCCATGACACGCTATGTACTGAAAACACCCCAACCAGAACAATCGCAGGCAGAGCCGCATTTTACGCTGAATTACGACGCGGAACTCAATGAATCGCAATTGGAAGTCGTGAAGCGATTTCATGGCCCGATTCTCGTCGTGGCTGGGGCTGGCAGCGGCAAAACCCGCACCTTGACCTATCGCGTCGCCCGTATGGTGGAAAGCGGCATCGCGCCGGAATCGATCCTGCTGTTGACCTTTACCCGTAAAGCCTCGCAGGAAATGCTGCGCCGCGCTTCGACTCTGTTAGACTCCCGCTGCGAAAAAGTCTCCGGCGGCACGTTCCATGCGTTCGCCAACATCACGCTGCGCCGCTACGGCAAGGCGGTCAACCTGTCGCCCGGCTTTACCATCATGGATCAAGGCGATACCGAAGATGTCGTCAAACTCCTGATTGACCGCTCCGGCGTCAGCCGCAAAGGCAAAAATTTCCCCAAAAAATCCACCGTCCAAAGCATGTTCAGCAAGGTTGTCAACAAAGGGCTGACCATCGAACAGGTTTTGCAAAAATTTTATCCCGGCTATATTGATTTTGCCGACGATTTGCGCGAACTCTATCATCAATTCGTCGTCTATAAGCTTGATCACCAATTGCTCGATTATGATGATTTATTAGTCTATACGCGCCGCCTGTTAGAGGAGCATGAAG
>CAZRSF010000044.1:0-45993 GCA_964602655.1 uncultured Candidatus Moduliflexus sp. | reverse complement strand
ATGGTAGATGAATATCAGGACACGAACCCGGTGCAGGCGCGAATTGTGCGGCTTTTAGCGGCGACCCACGACAATGTCATGGCAGTCGGCGACGAAGCGCAAAGCATTTATTCCTTTCGCGGCGCGAATTACCGCAATATTCTCGATTTTCCCAAGCAATTTCCCGGGACGACAATTATCAAACTGGAAGAAAATTTCCGCAGCGTTCAGCCGATTTTGAACGTCACGAACGACATTATCAAACAGGCGAAAGAATCGTTCCGAAAACGGCTGTTTACGAAAATTCCCGGCGGCGTGCGCCCGGTGCTTGTGCCGACGCTAAATGAACGTCAGCAATCGCAATTCGTGGCGCAGCGGATTTTGGAATTGCAGGACGAAGGCATCCCGCTGTCGGATATGGCGGTGCTGTTCCGTTCCAGCTTTCATTCGTTCGATTTGGAGCTTGAATTGAATAAGCGCAACATCCCGTTCGTCAAAGTCGGCGGCCTAAAATTTATCGAAGCAGCGCACATCAAAGATATTCTGGCCTACATGCGCATTTTAGCGAATCCGCTCGACAGCGTCAGTTGGCATCGCGTCTTGCTGCTGATTGAAGGCATCGGCGCGAAAACGGCCACCACAATTGTGAATGAATTGCAAGAGCAGCCCGATCCGTTCGGCTGGCTCGCGGTCTATCCGAAAAAGACGAAATACGCGCTCGAAGTTCAGCGGCTCGGCGCAACACTGCAAGAGATCGTGCCGTTGACGCCTGCGGAGCAGATTCACCGCCTGCGCGAATATTACGCGCCGATTCTGCGCCGAGTTCACGATGATCCTGAAAAACGCGAGCCGGATTTGGAACAACTGAATATCATGACCGAGCAGTTTCGCAGCCTGGAAACGTTTTTGACCGAAATGACGCTCGAACCGCCGAGCCGCAGCATTGACGGCATGGCGCAGGTGGACGACCGCGACGAAGATTTGCTCGTGCTTTCCACGATTCATTCCGCCAAAGGACTGGAATGGCATACGGTCTTTGTCATCTGGCTGGCGGAAGGCCGTTTTCCCAGCATGTACGCGCTTGACGACCATGAAGCGGTCGAAGAAGAATTGCGCCTGCTCTATGTCGCCGCGACCCGCGCCATGCGCAACCTGTACATGACCTACCCGACATTCGATAGCCAGGGAGGCAGCTATTTTTCCCGCCCATCGCGCTTTTTAGAAAAAATTTCGCCGCAATATCTTGATCAGTGGTCGCTGCACGAAGAACGCGACGCGGAATACGATTAAGTACGCGGTAGCCCCGCCTTACGTGGCGGGAATCGTCCCCAATTTCCCGCCGCGTAAGGCGGGGCTACCGATGTGTGCAATTATTCCCCTTAACACAAAACACCATGCCCACAGAATATCTTGCTAAACGCGAAAGCCCGATGATGAATTGGATGCGCTACGATACGTCGCCGTATCTGCCGCCGGAAGCCGAAATGATTCTGGATATGCGCGGGACGCGGCAGGGCGTCGAGGCGCTGAACGAGCGCGTCGCCGACTCGCTACTGCATCTGCGCGACATGGACGACGACATCCGGCGCGGCAATCAATCTTTGGAACATTTGGACGAAACGACGGGGCGCATGGCCGGATCGCTTGATTCGATTTCGAGCGGACTCGGCGAATTGGACGGCCATTTCCGCGAAGGATTTTCCGATATGCGCGGTCAGCTTGCGGAAATGGGCTGGGACATGCGCGACGGTCTGGCAGGCGTGAACGAGACCCTGCAAGACGGTTTCGGCGCGGTCGTCTTCGGTCTGGCAAAAGTGGATGAACGCATCGCCGCGCATGTTTCCGCATTGCAAGAACAATTGCGAACGCAGCATGACGACTTGCTGACCACGCTCGACAGCGGCTTCGAGCAGGTGTCGCAGGCCGTGTTGCTTTCCGCTGAATACCTTGCAAAGGTCATGACTGCGAATTCAGACGCCCAAATCCGTCAGATGGCGCGAGAAGGGGACGCGACCCGCCGCCTGATCGCCGAAACGAGCCAGCGGCAGATCAATAAAATCGAAGAGGTGCGGCGGGCAATCATCAGTCAAGACGAACATCGCGCCGAAGAGCATTTCATGGTCGGGTTGAACGACTTCAATAATGGCGATCTGCCGCGGGCGTATGTCAATTTTCTGAAAGCCGCGCGCATTTACGGCGGCCATTTCCCGACGCTCTTCATGCTCGGTTTCGTCAAATATTTGAACAATCGCCTGAACGACGCGCTGAAATATTTTCAGACCGCGCTTCAACAGGCGAAAACCGCTCAACAGCGTGGCCTGGCATGGCTCTACAAGGCGCGGATGTATTTCACGGCGAGAAAATTTGAACAGGCGCAAAATTGCTATGTCGAAGCGTTCGAAAAAGACGCGAATCTCGTCATGACTGCGTTAGTCGAATGGGCGGCGGCGCGGCTGCTTTGGATAGAATCGCAGGGCGGCGAACGGGCGAGCGTCGCCGCCGAAATTACGGAGCGGTTCGATACATACGGCGGCGACGCGCAATATCGCTATTGGTACGCATTGGCCTTGACATTGACGCCGCTGGATGCAGAATGGGCGGCATTGTCCTTCAAGCAAGGAACGCTGTTAGATGGCGAGGGCGCGGCGAAACAAAATCGCAAGCGCGTGCTCGCGACGCTGCGCGGGCTGAACGCCCGCCATGCAGACGCCTTGATCGCGTTGGTAAAACATGAATATCGTTGGCTACGGTGACATCGTATGAAACATCTTCACGACATCGGCTATAAAAAATTGTTTCGCAACAAAGTCATTTTTCGGGAATTGATTGAAACGTTCGTACATGAAGAATGGGTGCGAGAGATTGATTTCGAGACGTGCGAACCGCTTGACAAATCGTTTATCGCAGACCATTATAAAGAGACAGAGAGCGATCTGATTTACAAGCTCCGGCTGCATGGCAAAGAGGCGTATATTGTCGTGCTGCTGGAATTTCAATCCAGCGTTGAGCGGTTCATGGCGCTGCGCGTCCTGAATTACATCACCGCGTTTTATTTGGATTACGCGCAATGGCACGCGCCGCTCGACAAACTGCCGCCGCTCTTTCCGATTGTGTTGTATCGCGGCAAACGCCCCTGGACAGCGCCAACGCGGATGAGCGATCTGATTGAGAATCATGACTTATTAGGCCGGTTTGCCGTGCAGTTCGAATATTGGAAAATCGCCGAACAGGATTTTTCGCATGAAGAATTGACGCGCATCGGCAATATCGTCTCCACCCTGTTTTTGACGGAAATGCAATACGAGCCGCGCTTGCTCGCCGAAGAGTTGAGCCGCCTCTTCGACCATGAAGACCGCGAGGCGTTCTGGCTGTTCGTCAATTGGGCGTGGAATCGCATGAACTATGGGCGCATGTCGGCGGCGGATTTTGCGCTGCTCGCGCAAACGATTACCAGCAAAGAGGAGGTCAAAGCCATGTTATTGACAACTATGGAAGATTATTACGAACAAGTCGAACAAAAAGGCAAACTCGAAGGCAAAATCGAGGGCAAGCTCGAAAGCAAAATCGAAGTCGCCCGCGCCATGCTGGCGAAAGGCTCGACGCCCGCCTTCATTGCCGAAATTACCGGCTTGCCGGAAAGCGTGATTTTGCGCGTGAATGCCGAAGATTTGTCGAAGTTGATGGCGGACATCTCGCATAATTGAACAGGAAACGACCAGGATGCGTGTCAGAAAGGATATCAGCCGTATCGTTACTTATCCTTGCTGACACATTATCCTTGTCGTTGTCATTTTATGGCAAATGCAACACCAACCGGCCCGAAAGGGTTTCCGATTCCGAAACCGCCCGCCAGCGGCGCAACGGCGCGGGACAGCGTGACTGTCCATGTCTTAGGATTTGACCAGATTACGCGGGAGAATTTTCGCGTCAAATTGCAGGCGCAGGCTGCGCTGACGGGCGGACGCGACCCGGAAGGGCTGCCGCTCGGCTTTTTCCTGAATGGCATTTTGCTTGGCAAAACCGCGTTCGACGACTTCGGCGTGGCGGACATCGCGCTGACGGTTGACTGGGCGGCGCTGCAAAACGGGAAGGCGTTGACCGTGAAAGTCAAAGGGATGGAACAGGCCGTGCCGGTGCAATGGGATGTGCCGAAAAGCCCGATGCAATTGGAAGCCGAAGAACGGGAACGACAGGAAGAAGAACGCAAACGACAAGAAAACATTTTGGCAGAGAACGCCAAACGCATTGTAGAAGAATTGCTAAAAAACATGGTCAATGTTTCCGCCGGAACATTTTGGATGGGCGCAACCGATACGGATCAATACAAGCAAGCGAACGAATTACCGCGTCATCAGGTCAAACTTGCGGCATTTGCGATCAGCAAATATCCGGTGACGCAAGCGCAATGGCAGGCGGTGATGGGGACGAATCCGTCGAATTTCAAAGGGGAGGATCGTCCGGTGGAACAGGTCTCGTGGAATGATTGTCAGGCATTTTGCCAGAAACTTTCGTCGCTTACCGGCAAAACATTTCGCCTGCCGACGGAGGCGGAATGGGAATGCGCCTGCCGCGCCGGGACGCAGACGATCTGGCCGTTCGGGAACGATCAGGGCGTTTTAGGGCAATACGCATGGTTCGACGGCAATTCCGGCAATCAAACCCATCCGGTCGGACAACTCCAGCCGAATGCGTGGGGACTCTATGACATGCTCGGCAATGTCTATGAATGGTGTTCAGATTGGTTCGACGAACGCTATTACGCCAATAGCTCACAGGACAACCCGCAAGGGCCGTCGGGCGGACAGTATCGCGTGGTGCGCGGCGGCTGGTATTCCGATTATCCGGATCGCTGCCGTTCGGCCTATC
Organism: uncultured Candidatus Moduliflexus sp.; assembly: GCA_964602655.1. GTDB lineage: Bacteria > Moduliflexota > Moduliflexia > Moduliflexales > Moduliflexaceae > Moduliflexus. Next base: position 41,148 of record CAZRSF010000044.1, on the reverse strand, counting down.
ACAGCAGGGCTCAGCCTGATGCTCAGGGCAGAAACCTCGGGTTGCGTGTCGTGGTTGTGCGTTGAGGACGGCGGAAGGCGGAAAGCCGTCAGACACCTTCAAGGTGTCTGACGGCTTATACACTTCGAAATGAACGGGAACCGATGAAGAATCTGGAAGCTATGGAGAATGATCCGGACATGCTGAAAGAGTATGATTTTAGCAAGGGAATTCGCGGGAAATATGCGGCAGCCTACCGCGAGGGCTGCAATATCATCGTGCTTGATCCTGATTTGAGCGATGTCTTTCCCGATTCGGACTCAGTGAATCATATCTTGCGGCCAATCGCGGAATTGATTCGCGCCCAGCGTCAGATGGCGTCGCGGGCGGCGTAATATAAACGGAGAACACATTATGGTTGCTACCGCAGTCGTGCAAAACGGAGGGATTTTCATTCCCGATATTGGGAAATTTCTCGGCGTGAATCAAGGTCAATTGACCGTGAACATTACCATTATCAACACGCGCAGCGACGACGATCCTTTTGACAAGGCCGCCGGAATTCTGCGCGGCAAATCAATCGCTCCGATGCGATTCGAACGGGAGATGCGCGATGAACCAATCGCAATGTGAGAAAACGATATTCTGCCGGAATACGATTTTGCCAATATGCCGGGCGGCGTGTGCGGGAAATATGCGGCGACGCACCGAGAAGGGCATTCGGTCGTCATTCATCACGAAGACGGCAGCGCGTCTGTGCAATATTTTACGTTGGAAGACGGCGCAATCATGCTTAACCCGGATGTGCGAAAATATTTCCCCGATTCCGAAGCCGTCAACGCCGCGTTGCGCTGCTTGATTCCGCTGCTGGAAAGGCAGGCGGCGTAGCCTGTTGCCATCCTGTCCGGGCGTGAGCAAGCCGGAAAGCTGTTAGGCGCTTTGAAGGTGTCTGACGGCTTTCCGGCAGTTAAAAAGAAAGGAGAATGCGTCATGATGAGTCAACAATTACGTTTTCAAGATGCATTAGAGACGGTCGAGGCGTTGCCGCTCTATCAGCAAGAAGATTTGATCGAAATTATGCGGCGGCGATTAGCGGAGCGGAAGCGCATGGAACTTGCCGACCAGATTCGGATGGCGCGAGTGGAATATGCGCGCGGCGAGATTCGTTCCGGCTCAGTGGCTGATTTGATGCGCGAGGTGAGCGATGCGAACCTTGATCTGGAGTAATACGTTTGTCAGGGCGTTCCGGCGCATGCTGAAAAAGCATCCGCAATCGCAAGCCGAACTCGAAAAGACGCTGAGGGAATTAGCTGAAAATCCGTTCGCGCCGCAATTGGAAACGCACAAATTGAAAGGCAATTTAGCCGGAACATGGGCATGCAGCGCGGGGTATGATCTTCGCATCGTGTTTGAGTTCGTGAAACGCGCCAATCAAACCGAAGACGAGATTTTTTTACTTGGAATCGGCACGCATGATGAAGTGTATTAAGTGAACAAATAACCGATGGAACATATCGAAATGATGGAAAATGATCCAGACATGCTGAAAGAATATGATTTCAGCAAAGGGATTCGCGGGAAATATGCGGCAGGGTACCGCGAAGGCTGCAATATCATCGTGCTTGATGCTGATTTGAGCGATGTCTTTCCCGATTCGGACTCAGTGAATCATATCTTGCGGCCAATCGCGGAATTGATTCGCGCCCAACGTCAGATGGCGTCGCGGACGGCGTAATATCAAAGGAGAAATATTATGGTTGCTACTGCAATCGTGCAAAACGGAGGGATTTTCATTCCCGATGTCGGGAAATTTCTTGGAGTGAATCATGGTCAATTGACCGTGAACATTACCATTATCAACACGCGCAGCGAGGACGATCCTTTTGAAAAGGCCGCCGGAATTCTGCGCGGCAAATCAATCGATCCGATGCGATTCGAACGGGAGATGCGCGATGAATGGAACAGAACGCCTGTTGATTGAGCAGAAGAAAATCAAACTGCCTGATGCGATTATTGCCGCAACCGCCATCGTGCGTCATCTCATTCTGGTGACAAGAAACACCTCGGACTTTCGTGTTGCGGGAGTTTCGATGATCAATCCGTTCGAGCAAACTCCATGATCGGAATTCGCTGGGCGTTGAAATTCGGCCTCATGAAAATGAGAAAAATATTGACACTCTTGCGCGAAAACTCTATATGTTCATTCGCTGAACAGAATCGCTGATGCGTAGCTTGAATGTGACCAGAATCATGACAAAAAAGGATGAATCACCATGAAAATAGACGCCCATGTTCACGCTTGTTTTGATGACACGTCGCTGTTTCAGGGGTATCCGAAACGGACGGACGCCGACCTGATTGAGTACCTTGATCAAAACGGGATGGATATGGCGGTGATGCTGCCGATTGCGCCGTATGACCGGAACGAGACGGTGCAGGAGATTTGCCGCCAGCATCCGCATCGCATCATCGGCTTCTGTTCGATTCATCCGACCTTTTTCCGCTACGGCGACCCCGCGCCGCAGACGCAGTTGCGGCGGTTGATTATCATCGAAAAATTTCGCGGCCTGAAAATTCACCCGCGCATCCAGCAATTCAGCCTGAAAGACTCCAGAGTCTATGGCTTGCTGTATGAAGCGGCGCGCCTGAATATTCCAGTCGTGATTGACGGCGTGAGGCACGGCAGTTCGGTCCCGGCGCTCGAAGCGGATTTGCGGGAAATTGACGCCTACGCCTCGATTTTCTACGATCTGCCGATTATCATCGCCCATTTGGGCGGCGAGTATTTGTACGATATGGTGGATATTGCCCGCCAGCGCCCGAACGTGTTTCTCGATCTCTCGTGGATTGCGGATTTCGAGTCCAAACACTATTATGGCCGCCCGGACCGCGTCAATGCTATCGAATACGCGGTCAAAACGTTAGCCCCATATTATAAAGTGATTTATGGCAGCGATTACCCGGAAGACAGCGCGTTGACGGTGCGCTCGTTTTATGAGCAGATGTTTGCGCGGCTGCATCTTTCCGAAGAACAAAAAAACGCGATCTGGTCTGGCACGATCATGACCATTTTGCAACTGTATAAGGAAAACCTCGCATGAAACCATTCACGCTCGTTTTACTGTTATTCTCATGTCTGCTGAACGCTCAGGCTACTTTGGCCGAGACTGCCGTAACCACAAACGATGCCAGCATCAAAGATTCGATTGTTAAAATTTATACGGTCGCGGACATGCCGGATTATCACAATCCCTGGAGCATGTTAGGCGCGTTTCGTGCGACTGGCTCCGGCTGCGTCATCAGCGGCAAGCGCATTCTGACCAACGCGCATGTCGTCGCGAACGAAACCTTCGTGCAAGTGCGAAAACATGGCGACGCCAAACGCTATAACGCGGCGGTGGAGCAGATTTCGCACGACGCGGATTTAGCGATTCTGACGGTCGAAGACCCGACATTTTTCGAGAGCGTTCCGTCGCTCGAATTCGGCGAATTGCCGGAAACGCAAGACGAAGTGTCGGTCTATGGTTTTCCGCTTGGCGGCGATTCCCTTAGCATCACGAAAGGCATCCTGTCCCGGCTCGAACATACGTTTTACGTCCACAGCAGCCATTTTTTGTTCGCCGGACAGATTGACGCCGCAATCAATCCGGGCAACAGCGGCGGGCCGGTCATCAACAACGGCAAAATCGTCGGTATTGTGATGCAAACGAAGGGCAATGCCGAAAATATCGGCTATATGGTGCCGATTTCAGTGGTCGAGCATTTTTTTACCGATCTTGAAGATGGTCGGCATGACGGATTTCCCAGCCTCGGCGTCTCGATTCAAACGATGGAAAACCCGGATATGAAGCTGAAATACAAACTGAGCGGCAAGCAGACCGGCATTCTCGTCAATCGGATTTATCCCGGTTCTCCGGCAGAAGGAATTTTGCAGCGCGGTGATATTCTTTTGAGCGTCGAAGGTCATCCGATTGCCGACGATGGCACGGTGGAATTTCGCCCGAAAGAACGCACGAGCGCAATGTATTATATTGATCGCCGCCAAATAGGCGAGCAGGTTCCAGTCGAGATTTTTCGCGATGGCAAGGCCGTGACCATGACGCTCACGCTTTCCAAAACGCGAGGCGCTTACACCGTCGTGCCGCCGGAGCAATACGAACAACTCCCACGCTATTTCATCTATGGCGGCGTGGTCTTTACGCCGTTAACCAAGAATCTGCTCACGCGCTATGGCGGAAATTGGGCGGAAAACGCGCCGGATTATTTGGTCGCCGAACTTGATAAGCCGATTACCGAACAGCGGCAGGAAGTCGTGCTCGCCTTGAAAGTCCTTTCAGCCGAAGTGAATCAGGGGTATGACGATGTATTCGCCTGGATTATCAATGATGTCAACGGCAAGACGTTTAAGGATTTCAGCGAATTTTATCGCCTTGTCATGGAATCGAACGAGCCATATTTGGTGCTGCGGGACGAAGATTTTGTCGAACTTGTGTTGGATCGCGAAAAGGCCGAAGCCGCCAATCAGGAAATTCTCGCCACCTATCGCATCGAGCATGATCGCTCGCCGGATTTACGCAGTAAATAGCGAACAAGGGGTTGAAATTATGAGAACACTTGATAAGATCGTGATGCAGCATGGTTATAAATACGGAATCTTCTTAATATTGTGCGTCGGCTTGTTCAGCTGCAACGATTCCGAAAATTCCTCGTCGCCTGCGCCCTTTTGTTTATTGCCCGGAACATATAGCTATATGAAGATGACGACCTTGAAGATGCCATCTGATCCTGCCTGTGGCGAGAATTTTACCCATACTATAGGAGGTGAAACGCCTTATCGTGCGGATCACGATCAGGCGAGCCTTATAGAGGATGACGGCGGCTTTCTCTTGCAGGCAGGAATAGAGGGACGTTGGAAAATGAAGATATCCTGTTTAGATCAAAATTCTGCACAGGTCAAAGTCATTCTTTCAAATAAATGCACTGCACATTATGAAACAGAGGCAACAGCAACGGCGCGAACTGTTATTCAAGAGGGAATTTCTTCGCTGTTTATCGCTCCCTATTACATTGAATGGACATGTGGTGGAACTGTCTCATGCGTAGTCACGGAACAATGGGAATTAAAACAATTTCGGGAGTAACGTTTTGGTGCAGAAGACATGAGGAACATGTATGGACACACAAACGATGATTCAAAAGGTTCAGACCGCGATGCTGAGCATGCAGCGACGCGCCTGGGAGCAGGGCGTTGCGGCGCAGGCGTTATTGGAATTAGGAGAAACCGATCTGGTCGTTCTGCTCGCCAAAGACGCGGTCGTGAATCAAACCAAAGATGGACGGCTCGGATTGAACGGCGATAATAAGCCAGTGGCAGACCCGTCGGCCAATGGCGAACCGGTATTATTTGCGGCCAACGTCACCGACGACGCCACGCTCAAAACTGCGGCGGGACGGATGGCGGACTTTCTGATTTACAAAGCCCCGAAAACCAGAGACGGCATTCTGTATCACAATTACATTGAAAATATGATCTGGGCGGATTCGATGTATATGGTGCCGCCTTTTCTCGCTGCTGCCGGTTATCCGCAGGAAGCGGTCACGCAAATCGTCGGCTACAGAAACATCCTCATGCACCCGGAAAAACGCCTCTATTATCATATTTGGGACGATGACCGACAGGAATTTGCGCGGAAACTCTTCTGGGGCAGCGGAAATGGATGGGCAGCGGTAGGAATGACCAGGGTGATCAAGGCGCTGCCGGATGCTATGACGCCGGAAAAAATCATGCTTGCCGGGTTTGTCAAAGAAGTGATTGATGCCTGCCTGACATATCTGCGCGACGATGGGCTTTTCCATGATATTCTGGACGATCCGTCAACGTTTGTTGAAACAAATGCGGCGCAAATGCTGGCCTATTCGATCTTTCGAGGCATTCGCGGCGAATGGCTTGCGCCGTCATATTGCGAGATTGCCTTGAAAATGCGGGCGGCGGCGCATCGAAAAGTTGATGCCTATGGCCTGATTCAAGGCGTTTGCGGCGCGCCGAATTTCGATCATGCCGGAACCTCGACAGAAGGTCAGGCATTTTTCTTGCTGATGGAAGCGGCGTATGCGGATATGACGTCTGGATCGTGATGGTTTACCATGCATATTTCACCTCTGTGAAATCCGTGTAATCTGTGGTTGATGATAGAATATGATATGAACATCATTTATCGAGAAGAAAAAAATTTTCACGCACCCGATTTGCAGGAATTGTTCGTTTCCGTGAATTGGGAATCCGGGAAGTATCCCGAACGTTTGCAAAAGGCGATGGCACATTCGGATCACGTTATTTCGGCATGGGACAGTAACCGGCTGGTTGGGCTGATTAATGCGATCTCGGATGGAGAAATCACGGTCTATTTCCCGTATCTTTTGGTACGCCCCGATTATCAAAAACAGGGTATCGGAAGAACGCTGATCCGGATGGCGCTTGAGCATTATCGGTCGTATGTCAGGAAAACGTTGATTGCGTATGACGATGCTGTCGCATTCTATAAAAGCTGCGGTTTCGAAGAAGGCCATGGGAAAACGCCCATGTTTGTTTCTCAGTGATGACAATTCGCCAGAAATGGCGATAGAATCGCGATGATTGCTTGTTCTGTCATAAAATTTATAGAAAAATCGGAATTTCCGCACTTTTTCCTTGCAAATATTTACGACTCTATTACGGTGACGCTCACGAGGCAGGGAGGAGTGGCCGAGTGGTTGAAGGCGGCGGTCTTGAAAACCGTTTTCGTGAAAGCGAACGTGGGTTCGAATCCTACCTCCTCCGTAAAACCATAAAGCATTAGGAATATCGCATGAAAAATGCGCCGAACGCTTTTTCATGATGTATTCATAAAATTTATCGGATTTCGGAGAGGTGACCGAGAGGCCGAAGGTGACGGATTGCTAATCCGTTGTACGTGCTTAAACATGTACCGAGGGTTCGAATCCCTCCTTCTCCGTAATAAATTTGCACTGATAATTATGCGCTCATAGCTCAATTGGATAGAGCGTCGGACTACGGATCCGAAGGTTGGGGGTTCGACTCCTCCTGGGCGCGTTTTCTTTTTTTTAAAAAAATAGTGCAGCGACAATTCATGCAAGCCGCTTTGGGCGAGGCGCAGTACGCTTATGATGAAGGCGAAGTGCCAATCGGAGCGGTTATTGTTGTTGACTCGCACATTATCGCCTCGAATCACAACCGCACCGAACAACAACGCGATCCTATTGCACATGCGGAAATTTTAGCCATTCATGATGCCTGTCAATTGATAGGTTACGAACGTTTGACCGAAGCATCGTTATATGTGACGGTTGAGCCGTGTCTCATGTGTGCGGGAGCATTGGTACTCTCAAGAATTCGGCGACTGATTTACGGGACGGAAAATCCCAAAGCCGGCGCGGTGTGTTCGTTATATCAAGTGGCACAGGATATACGCCTGAATCACCAGTTCGAAGTTGTCTCCGGTGTCATGCGCGCCGAATGCAGCCGGTTGATGTCAACGTTTTTTCAGCAGTTACGAGCAGGAGAGGTACCGAAGAGGTCATAACGGGACCGACTCGAAATCGGTTTGGCGGCCAAAAGCTGTCGCGTGGGTTCGAATCCCACCCTCTCCGTTTTTGAAATGACGAATTAAGAATCGTACATTACGAATATCACAAATTCAGAATTCTTCATTATTGATTCATCATTATTTTTTGGAGAGGTGCGAGAGCGGTCGAATCGGCACGACTGGAAATCGTGTGGGCGGAAACGTCCCGTGGGTTCGAATCCCACCCTCTCCGCCATAGCAAATCGAAATCCGGGTCCTGCGCGACGGGAGCTTTCGAACCTGGTCAGGTCCTGACGGAAGCAGCCATAAGGAATGTCTTTCGTGTGCCGCAGGGTGCCCGGTAATCTGTTGTTTTCCTCCCACAGTCCCCACACATCTCATGGCGCAAGAACACTATCAAGTTATCGCGAGAAAATGGCGGCCTCAATCATTCGACGATGTTGTCGGGCAGCGCCATATTACCGAAACCCTCAAAAACGAACTTCGCAGCGGACGAATCGCCCATGCCTTTTTGTTTGCAGGCATTCGCGGCATCGGCAAAACCAGCGCCGCCCGCATTCTCGCCAAAGCGTTGAATTGCCAGAGTTCGCCGACGCCCACGCCGGAACCGTGTAATCAATGCGACGCCTGTCTTTCGATTAAAAACGGCACGGCGACGGACGTGATGGAAATTGACGGCGCGTCGAATCGCAAAATCGAGCATATCCGCGAACTGCGGGAAAATATCAAATTCTCTCCGGCTAAACTGCGCTACAAAGTCTATATCATTGACGAAGTGCACATGCTCACCAAAGAAGCGTTCAACGCCTTGCTGAAAACGCTGGAAGAGCCGCCGAAACACGCCATTTTTATTTTAGCGACAACCGACGACCATAAAGTGCCGATTACGATTACGTCGCGCTGCCAGCGCTTTACGTTTCGCGGTTTGGGATTTGCGCAGATGTGCGAAGCATTGCGCAAAGTCACGGACGCCGAAGGGATTCGCATTGACGAGCAAAGCCTGCTGTATGTCGCCAAACGCGCCGAAGGGAGCATGAGAGACGCGCAGAGCATTCTGGAACAGGTGATTTCCTTTTGCGGCAAAGACGTGACGCGGGAACAGGTGGCAGAATTGCTCGGCATTGTCGGCGGCGAGAGCATTCAGAATGTCACCGACGCGATTCTCGCCAATCAGCCGGAGCGAATTCTGGAAGTGGTGGATGCGCTTGTGATGCAGGGGCATGATCTCGAACAGTTTTACAAAGATGTGGTCGAACATATCCGCAATCTGCTCGTGGTAAAGATTTCGCCGAATGCGCAACAATTATTGGAAAACTCGTTGATGACCTCAGACTTGTTACAACAGCAGACCGCCTCGATCTCATTTCAAGAGCTTCAGGCCATCTTCAAATATCTGATCCGCGCCGAGTCATTGATCAAGCAGAGCGCCTATCCGCGTTTTACGCTGGAAATGACATTGCTGCAAGCGCCGCAGATGCGTTCGTTCGAATTGTTCGACGCGACGCTGCATACGATCAATACGCTGGGAGAAAAATTTTCCGTGTTTCAGGCACTCCCGCCGAATGCGACCTCCGCCTCAACCGACGCTGTTCATTCGAACGCTATATCGCTGGAGAATCGTGTCGAAGACGCCATAAAAATTTTTCGGGGAGCGCGGGTTGAGGTCGTTCTTCCTGAAGAAAACTCAACGCCGACACATTTCGCATAAAAATTTTTTGACAAATTCACCATAACAGCGGAATAACTACTTCGATTCGCAGTCTATAAGAAGGAGCGCCGACGCTTGCTCCGGCAATGCGCCGCAGTCTGACTGTTCAAGCGTTAGCGATCCTGGTATGAACTTTCTTTCGGAGGACATCACGTGCTCAAAGGATTAGGAAATTTAAGCAATCTTGGTAATATCGGCAACCTGATGAAACAGGTGCAGGACATGCAGTCCAAAATGACGGAAGTCGAAGAGGAATTAGCAAAGATTTCGGTAGAAGGGGGCGCGGGCGGCGGTATGGTCACGGTGGTCGCGAACGGCAAACAGGATGTGTTGAGCATTGAAATCGATCCCGATGTGTTTACCGAAAACGAACGCGAGATGGTGCAGGATATGATTGTCGCGGCGGTGAATCAGGCGCTCGAAACCAGCCGCGAACTGCGGGTCGAAAAATTTTCGCACCTGACCGGCGGATTAAAAATTCCGGGAATGATGTAACAATGGGACAATATACCCAATCTATAGGCCGACTGATTGACGAACTGACGAAACTGCCGGGGATCGGAGAAAAAACTGCGCAGCGGTTGACCTTTTTTCTGCTCAAAACGCCGGAACAAAATGTCAACGATTTGGCGAAAGCCTTGTTAGACGTGAAGCAGCATGTGCGTTATTGTTCGATTTGCGGCAATCTGACCGAACAAGACCCATGCGCCATCTGTCAGGATGTCAAGCGCAAACGCAATGTGATTTGCGTCGTCGAAGAACCGAACGACCTGTATGCGGTCGAACGCACGAAAGAATTTTATGGACTCTACCATGTCTTAATGGGGACATTATCGCCCTTAGAAGGCGTCGGTCCGGAAGATATTCGCATCCAGGAGTTGCTGCGGCGTTTGCAGCAAGAACCGTGCGAAGAAATCATCATCGCGACGAATCCGAACGTCGAGGGAGAAGCCACCGCGATGTATCTCGCGAAATTGCTCAAGCCGCTTGGCATCAAAATTACCCGCATTGCGCATGGCATTCCGGTCGGAGGCGATCTGGAATATGCGGATGAAATCACCATGACCCGCGCATTGGAAGGCCGAAGAGAATTATAGCAACGGATGCACTATGAAACCTGCAAGCAATTTGCCACGACGCTACATTATTTGCGTAGATGATGACCGCGCCCTGTTGGAAGGATTGACTCAGCAATTGGACGCCGCGTTTGCCGACACGCATGAGGTCGAGGGCGCGGAAAGTGCGCAGGAGGCCATTCACCTTGTCGAAGAACTGCGCGACGCCGGCGGCGTGGTGGAAATGGTGATCTCGGATCAAGTCATGCCGGGCATGAAAGGCGATGAGTTGCTGGAATTGCTGCACAAACAATATCCGGAAATGATTACCGTCATGCTCACAGGGCAGGCGGGCCTGGATTCCGCGATTTACGCCATCAATCATGCCGGACTCAGCCGGTATCTTGTGAAACCCTGGAACGATGACGAATTCATCATGACGATCCGGGAACTGCTCGCCAAATATCGCCTTGAGCAGGAAAATAAGCGTCTGTTCCGAGAATTGGATACCGCCTACCGCCATCTGAAAGAAGCGCAGGAACAACTCATTCATGCCGAAAAATTAGCGATTGTCGGCAAATTGACTGCCGGGATCGCGCATGAAATCCGCAACCAGTTGACGATTTTGGGATTTGCGGAAGTGATTCGCATGGCCGTTCCCGACAATAAGCAGGTCGCGCAATACGTGCAGAATATTCTCGATACGCGGAACAGAATTCTGAGTATTGTTGATGAAATTCGGCAGTTTGCAAAAAATCAGACGCAGTCATACGAGAAAGTTCCGATATCCTTAGTCAATGTGGCGAATACGGCGCTCAGTATCATGAGTTACGATAAAGACGCCAAAAAGCGCGTGATTGTCAAAGATTTTCAGATTGCCCCGGTGTTGACGATCAATCCCGATAAGATCATTCAGGTCATTATCAATCTTGTGCGTAACGCCGTCCAGGCTACCGAAGAAAATGGCACGATCACGGTGCTCATTACCGAAAATGACACTCATGCCATTATTGACGTGACGGATAACGGACATGGCATTCCATCGGAAAATGCAGAGGCGATCTGGCAGCCGTTTTTCACCACGAAAGGCGAACTCGGCACAGGCTTAGGGCTGGATATTTGCCGCCGGATTCTCGAAGGACATCATGGCCGGATTTATTACCGCAGCGCTGTGGACGTTGGCACGACTTTTACCATAGAACTTCCTCTTGAAGACACAACGGCAGAAGCGTAAAACAGATATGGTCACGACAATTTTTTTTGACATCGGCAATGTGCTGGTCGGGTTCGATCATCATCTGATCTGGCAGCGTTTATCCGCATTTTCGGTCTTATCCGCCGATGAAATCGCGCAAGAAATCGCGACATCCGGGCTGATGATCGAGCATGAAACCGGTCGGCTCGCATCCCGTGATTTTTTTCGAGACGTTCGACAACGCGCCAAACTCCTGCCATCCATGCCATATCAGACGTTTTGTTCATGCTGGCAAGACATCTTCTGGGAACTGCCGGACGTGATTCAATTGGTGATTCCGCTCCAGCGCCGGTATCGTGTCGGTCTGCTGTCGAATGTCGGAGAACTCCACTGGGAAGGCGTATTCGAAAAATTTTCGGTCTTTCATCTGATTGAAGAACCGTTGCGGATTCTGTCGTATCAGGTCGGCGCGATGAAGCCGGATCGGGCGATTTTCGATTGCGCGTTGCAGCGGGCAAACGCCACGCCGGAACAGTGCGTGTACATTGACGATATGGAAGCGAACGTGGCGGGAGGAAACGATGCCGGCTTGAAAACCATCCATTATCGCTCCCCGGAACAGTTGAAAGAGGAACTGCGCCAGTATGGCGTGGCGTGGTAATGTACTGCAATGCCTCTAAATTCCCCTCCTGGGAGGGGCAAGGGGTGGGTTTTTCATGCAAACCTAACCTTTCTGCCAGGGCCAGCGAAATTTTTTTCGATGTTTTTTGAGATATTTCAGGGTATCTTTGGCTAATTCATCATTCGGATTGAGCGTCACGGCTTTTTGATACGCCGCAATCGCCTTTTTCCATTCCTGCCGTTTTTCGAAGACCATGCCCAACCCGAAATAGCCGTCCGAACTGTCCGGCGCGAGCCGAATCGCCTCCTCGAAGGCTTCGGTCGCCTTATTCAACTGACCGTTTTCGATAAACTCCGTGCCTTTGTTCAGGAATTCCTGCACCGGATTATACGGTACTTTGGAGGGAAGCGACGCCGATGCAGCCAAATGAGCCAGTTCTTCATCCTCATTCGTATCCTCTCGCATCAAGTCCGCCAGCGCATGTTCCGCGTCCTCTTCTTCGGCTTGCTGCGCCTTTTGCTTGCCGCGCACGGCCATATTCAAATATGATTGCGCGTTTTCATCTTCCGGCGCATATTGCAACGCCTGTTCCAGCGCGTGTTCGGCTTCTTCGAAACGATTCTCCCGTAATAACGCAATCCCCAAATTTTTTAACGAAAGCAGATCGTCCGGTTTATAGGCGACGGCTTTTTGCAACACTTCGATGGCGTCGTCCCATAAATTTTTTTGCCCATACGCCAAACCTAAATAGCGATACGCTTCCTGATGTTTGGGATTGGCGCGAACGGCGGCGGTCAATTTCTGAATAGATGCATCAACCTGCTTATTCTTCAGCAGTTGCACGCCTTCCAAATACAACGCTGTGGCATCGTCACGAGCAGGCTGCTGCCCTGTCGGCGCGGCAGGTTGTTTCGCCACAAACGTCGTCTTACACTTCGGGCAGACGATCTTCCGTCCTTCTGCCGGAATTTTATCATCGGGAACGTTCCCGCCGGAACCGCATTGCGGACATTGCACTCGCATAGTCTCTCTTTCCTGAAAAAATGCCTGCGTTCATCATCTCGGATTTTTTATTCTTTATAGTGATCTTCGCGCCGATTGTCAAGATAAAACTCATCGTCGCAATTGAAACGACGGTTCTGCAAGGTGGAAGTTGCGAACAAATCCACAATTCACGGAAATTTCGGTTGACTTATTTTTAACTTACGTTAATAATCACAAGTCAAATAAAATTATAAACGTTATGTAAGGCTCATTCCACGCTCCGCGTGGAATGCCAGAAGCAGCCGCTCTGCGGCTCGTACGGGACGCAGAGCGTCCACGTGCGACATTCCACGCGGAGCGTGGAACGAGAGCAAACCTTAGATCTAATGCGTCACGTAATTATGATGACTGCCAAACCCGTTGTCGCCAATTTATATAATCCTCATGAACAAAGCAAACATGAGCTGCTCGACCGTTTTGTCGTCCGGCACGACATGTTTCGAGAACTCTATCACGGGATTTCCGCCGCATCGAGTCAGGCCGTTCCGCAGCATTTTCTGCTGGAAGGGCCGCGCGGCACGGGCAAAACCACGCTGCTGCTGCGCCTGAACTACGAAGTCGAAAACGACGCCCGCCTGCGGGAATGCTGCGTTTCCATCGTCCTGAAAGAAGAAGCGTATTACGGCATCCGCCGCCTCTACACGTTCTGGAAAACGATTGCGCAGGAATTGCAGGCCAAAGACAAACGCTTCTCCGGCCTCTACGAACAGATGCGCGCAGCCTACAACCCTGATATTCCGCAATATCTCGGAGAAAAGCAATATGAAAAAACCTGCTGCGATCTGCTGTTGAACGCGCTGGCAGCGCAGTCGAAAACGGCCGTGCTGTTCATTGATAATTTCGGCGAACTGCTGTATAATTTCACCGGTCAGGAAATGTACCGGCTCTACACCATCATGAAAAGCCAGACGCCGATCACGCTGGTGGCCGCGTCGAGCATGGCGCTCGAAGCCCTCCGCAACGACGAAAACGGCTTTCTCTACGCGCTCTTCGAGAAAAAACGCCTGGAAGGATTAAGCAAGCAGGAAACCGCCGCGCTGCTGCTGGAATTAGGCCGAACCTACGGCAAAGATGATGTCATTGAGCGTTTGCTCGCGAAGCAGCCGGGACGCGTCGAAAGCCTGCGGATTTTGACCGGCGGCGTGATTCGCACGATGGTCTTGCTGTTCGAGATTTTCACGGAGCAGGAAGAAAGCGATACGGTCGCCGATTTGGATGCCGTCCTCGACCGCGTGACGCCGCTCTATAAAAGCCGCATGGACATGCTGACGCCGTTGCAGCGGGAGATCGTCAACGCCATCGCCCTGCATTGGGAAGCGGTCAGCGTGGACGAGATCGCGCAGGCGACCAATCTGCACCGCCAGGAAGTGCAGGCGATTCTGCAAGATTTGGAACATCTGTTTCTGATCGAACGGCTCGGCGACGTGACGCCGCTGCCGCTGTTCCGCCTGAAAGAGCGCTTTTTCAACATCTGGTATTTGATGCGCCTCTCCACCGGCGGCGGTCATGCCCGCGTGACGTGGCTGCTGCATTTCCTCGAAAGCTGGTACGGAAAACACGAATTTCAGGACATCGCCCGAAAATACATCACCAGCGCGAACACCGGCGCGACGCCGCCGAAATCCGCGCTCTATCTAACTGAAGCGTTCCTGCAATCCGGCGCGTTGGATCAGGAAACCGAACACCGGATGCTGCACGCCGCGAAACGCCTGATTGCCGACGCCGAAGCGCCGCTTGCCGACGCCTCTTCCGACATCGAACTCCAGGAACGGGGGCAGGCGTTTTATCAGCAGGAACTCTACGAACAGGCCGTCGCCCTCTTCACGCAATTGAAGCGCAAAGACGACCGCGCCAATTTTCGCATCGGCTACGCGCTGACGAAACTCTCCCGCTTCGACGAGGCGATCCCCTACTTTCTCGACGCCGCCAACGGAGGGCATCTCGAAGCGATGCTGCGGCTCGCTCTCATCTATCAGCATCACCTGCGGGATGCCGCCAGCGCGGAACAGTGGTATCGCATGGCCTCGGATCGCGGCCATACCGACGCCATGTTGAACCTCGGCCATCTCTATTGTTATGCGTTGCAGGATTACTCCAACGCCCGAAAATATTACATCCTCGCCGCCCAGACCGGGCACGAACGCCTGAAAGAACTGAATTCCCCGAAAGCCGCGTTCGCCTCGTTAAAAAAGTATGTTCTGTCCGCGTTCGAAGGCTTCACGCAGGATCACGGGCGGGGCGAAGCGCTGGAAATGCCCGGCGTGCGGGAGAATTATCGGCAAGCCATGCGCCGCACGACCGCCGAAGCGTTGTATCAGCTTGGCAATCTGCATACGCATCATCTGCGCAATCGCGACAAAGCGGAACGCTACTACGAGGCCGCCGCGCAACTCGGACATGTCAAGGCGATGCTCTATCTCGGCGACGCCTGTTATTTCGTGAAGCAGGACATCAAAAACGCGGAAAAATATTATCTGATGGCCGCGAAAGAAGACGATCTCGACGCCATGATGAACCTCGCCCTGCTCTATCATACAACGCTGAACCACGAGAAAAAAGCGGAGAAATGGTATCTTGCCGCCGCCGCCAACGGCGAGATCAGCGCCATGAACGGCATCGCCTGGCTCTATTTCGAGCAGAACCGGGAACGCGCCGCCGCCCTCGATTACGCCCGTCACGCGCTCTTGACGGAACGGAACATGCACACCGCGCACACCGCCGCCTGCGTCTATCTCTGGAATAACCTGATTGACGAGGCGTTCGAGCTTGCCCGCGAGTTTTTGTTCGCGCCACAGGCGTATGACGAGATCGAACAGGATATTCTCTATTTTCTGATGTTTGCCCTTGCGAAAGAACAGTACCAACGCATCTTAGAGTTGTTTCGCGCTCCCGAACTCGACTTGCGCGAACGCTTTACCCCGATGTTCTACGCGCTCCTCCATTGTATCGGCGATCCGGCCTACGACAAGCTCCCGCCGGAACTCGCCGAACCCGTCCGCGACATCATCGCCCGCATTCAGAACATGTCTGAGCGCTATGCCTGAGCATTCCAACGCTTCGATTTTCTATCAACGATCCGAAATTCCCTTCCTGAAAGGGGCAAAGGGCGGGTTGTTCCCCTATTTCCAATAAAATTTATTATTTCGTTGACAACGCCGAATAGGTTTGTCAAAAATTCTCAGATTTCGAAGGCGACGGGAATCGCCCGTCAATCGAACCTGTTTCAAAGGACGACAAGGACAGAACGGGAGCAGAACGATGCTTCCGCTCAGTGCTGTTGTGAATGGTGACATGATGTTCAAGACGTCTCTCTGGCGTATAACTGCCTGCCTTGTATTGTTGATGGCGCAGACGGCGTTCGCGCAGGAATGCGATCCTTCGGTCAAATCAACTGAAGATTCATCGCTCCAATACCGCGTGCGCAAAAATCGGTGCGAAGGCTTGTACGACTCCATCACAAGCCGCAGACCCAGCGGTCTTGATGTGGTCGGGGTGACAATCGGACTCTTTCAGTTTGCGTTAGAAAGAAAAGAAGTCATCGAAGTGTCCTCTCCGATTGTGGCGGATCAGCCTGTCAACGTCCGCGTCGTCGGCATTCCGCCCCAAACCTATTTTCGTCTTGACGCCCAGCTTGCGCCGGGCAAAACGCTGCTCTGGCCTGTCAATGACGTGTTGCTGCCTGCGAAGCTGTATGCCTCGCAGATCGGCGTGTACGGCTGGATCGGCGCGAGCAATGGGGAAGAGACGTATGTGCCGGTCTCGGCGGTCGGCCAGAGTCTCGGTTCGCACAACGATGCGGTCATTCGCCTGATCCTGCGGGCGACGGAAAACGTCGAGAAAGTGCAGTGGCGGTATGCGGACGCCGTTGGCGGCGCATGTGAAACGCTCCCATCCAATTACGCCAGATTGTCGCAGTCGTCGTATTTCAGCGGTCAGCCGATTACCATCGAACTGCCGTCGAGCGGCAGCCGCGAACTCTGCGTGGACGTGGCCGCGTCTTCGCCGTCCGGCTGGTTGAAACGTTTGGTGCGCGTACGGGTTGGGAGGTGACAACATGGATAACGAATTATTGGAACGTTTAGCGGCAGAACGAACGCAACGCCTGAATCAAGCGGCGAAAAACTTATTGGAAACGAATGACGTGGAAAGCGCGGCAAAACAGTTGGCGTGGGTGGATACCGCCGGGAAAGTGATGAGCGCGACCGCCACGAAAACTCACGGCGTTCGAGGGCCGATGATCTGGGCGGCGCTCATCTCGCTGGTCTTGTTAGGACTCGCCTGGACGCTGCACATCCCCACAACGCATGTGACTACCGACGTGAACGCCGAGATGGTCAATCTCAAGTTAGACTCGCCCTGGCGGCCTCATCAGACGCTCTACGCGGCGCGATTGTTCGTGAATCAGATTGCAGAGCTTGACGCCCCAGGTCTGCCTGATATCAGCATGATCTCGCCTGAAAATCCGGCTTCGCTCGATCTGTCCGGCCAGATTGCCGTAACAGCGATAGAAATTCCCGCGGATGCGACGTTGGAGTTTGCCCGCGACGGCGATACGCTGCAAATTTTCATCAAACAGGCGCAACTGCGGTTGACTGTGCAGGCGGGCAAAGCGGATGTCATTGCGCAACCCGCACATGGCGATCCGGTGCAGCGCCGAATCAGTTCGGAAATTCCCGAATCCATCAACATTACAACAATGCCGACCGGCGCGGCAGCAGTTCAGCTACGAATTTCCGGGCTGAAAAATTGGCGTTTGCGCGGCATGGACATCAAAGCGTTACGGTTCTTAGAGGAGTACCCTCCGGCGTCAGGGCAATTCGACTCCGTCCTTCGCTCCGGTAACGTGCTCATCGAAGAGACCGGATACAAATTGCCCTTGCTGGATGGTCAATTTTTGACGATTATCCCCAATAAAAGCCGCCGGGTCGAACTCGCTCCGGCAGAAGCGCAGGAAGAATTACACCTCATTTTCGAAGGCGCCGCGTCCAGAATTTTACTCGGCGCACAGGATTTCAGAACGAATCTGAAGCCGACATGGTTCGAATATGTGTTGCAACAGAAGCCGATCACGGCGTTCTGGGGCGCGATGATCTTCCTGATCGGCCTGGTCTTGAAAATCCGCAGTTTTCTGTTTTCGTAACATCGCATTGATTTTTCTCAGCCCTGTCAGGGTTAAAAACCCTGACAGGGCGATGTGTTCGAACCATGATTCGTTCTTGCGCCACCCCTGAATTTTTAGAAGTCTCTTGTTTTTCCTTGACATAATTCGATAATTATCAAATTATAGAATCGAACATTGGAGAGGAACATATTGCATGACGACGACTCAATTAGCCAAAGCCTTGAAAGCCCTGTCGCATCCGAACCGGTTGGAATTGTTTTTCGAGATCGCCAGAAAACATGAAACCAGTTTCGAAGATTGCGCCTGCTTAGTCAGTGATATTATGGGATCGTTAAATATTGGTGCGCCGACTGTGTCGCATCATTTGAAAGAATTAGCGAATGCAGATTTGATTCTGACGGAACGTCGGGGAAAAAATGTAGTCGCACGGATCAATATTGATGTAGTCAACGCGATTGTGGATGCCCTCTCGTTGAATTGTTTGAGTCGGTAATTTTTTTGCACCAACGATTCGACAGTTGTCGAATTTTATAACCTTGAAAAGAAAGGAAACATTCGAATTATGAAACTTATTGCGATTAACGGCAGCCCGCGAAAGAATTGGAACACTGCAATCTTGCTGCAAAAAGCGCTTGACGGAGCCCAATCTATCGGCGCAGATACCGAACTCGTCCATCTCTATGATCTGGATTTTAAAGGATGCACCAGTTGTTTTGCCTGTAAACTGGTTGATGGGCCGAGCAACGGCAGATGCGCGATGAACGATGAATTGACGCCCGTGCTGAAACGCATTGAAGAAGAGGCGGATGCGTTCGTGTTAGGAACGCCGATTTATTTTGGAACGATGAGTGGCGAGATGCGTTCATGCTTCGAACGTCTGCTATTTGCTCCTCTCCTCTACTCTCTCCCGCCCAAATCGCTTTTTCCGCGTCAAATCAAAACAGGAATACTTTATACGATGAATGCGCCGGAAGAACTTATCAAACAATCGGGATATGAGGCTGTCATAAAAAGTTCGGAATCTCAATTACGAATGGTGTTCGGTCATGCCGAAACCTTCTGCTCGTATGATACCTATCAATTTCCTGATTACTCGAAAGTCGTGATGGAGTTTTTCGATCCCAATAAGAAAGCCGCGAGACGTGAAGATGTGTTTCCCATTGATTGCCAGAATGCGTTCGATTTTGGACGGCGTCTTGTCGCGAAAGGAGAAGCGCTATGAAAGCGCTGAAAATTCTTTCGCGGTTGTATGTCAGTGATTTGGATGCGTCCATCGCATTTTATGAAGCATTGACCGGCGCAACATGCGAATCGCGTTTTGCGTATAAGGAAAAAGCGCTTGAATTAGCGCAGATTGGAAACTTGCTGCTCATTGCGGGAAGCGAGCAGGCGCTTGCGCCGTTCCGAGCGACGAATCTCACCATCCTTGTTGATTCGCTCGCCGAATATAAAGAATTTTTGCTGAACAACGATGCCGTCATTATCAGGGATGTGACGAAAGTGCCGACAGGATTCAATCTGACCGCAAAGCACAAAGACGGAACAATCGCAGAATATGTCGAATTTGCCAACGCCTGAAGATGCTGCGCGTTCGAAGCAGACACCTCGAACGCGCAGCAGATAAAAATGTTATTTTCAGGAGGTCAACATGACACTGAAACAACCAATCACTCAAATCATCAAACAGCGGATTTCCGTGCGAACCTATACGCAACGCCCGCTTGAAACGAAACATCTCGCAGCGCTTCAAGAATGTCTGGCATCGAATCTGTCCGGCGCATTTCAGAGCAAACTCCGTTTTCAACTTATCATCGCGAAACCTGGCGACGCCGACGCGCTGAAAGGGCTTGGCACTTATGGGCAAATCAAACATCCTGCCGGATTTCTGATCGGCGCGATGAAGCCGGGCGCAAAAAATCTGGAAGATTTCGGCTATGTCATCGAGCAAATTGTGCTGCTGGCAACCGATCTCGGTATAGGAACATGCTGGCTTGGCGGCAGTTTTCAGCAAAGCCATTTTGCGAAAGCGATGCAATGCGCCGACGAGGAAACCGTGCCAGCCGTGATTTCCATCGGCTATCCTGCCGAGAAACCGAGTTGGCGTGACCGTTTGATTCATGTGATGATTGACACGAAAAAACGGTTTCCCTGGGAACAGCTTTTTTTCTTAGATTCTTTTCAAACTCCCTTGCTCCAGGCGCAGGCCGGTCAATATGCCACGCCGTTAGAAATGGTGCGGCTCGCGCCATCCGCCTCGAATAAGCAGCCCTGGCGCATCGTGAAAGACGGAAACATGTTCCATTTTTATTTGCAGCGAACGATGAAATACAACCCCAACGGAAAAGGCTGGCTTCAACTCGCTGATATGCAGCGGATGGACATCGGCATTGCCATGTGTCATTTCGAGTTGACCGCGCGTGAACAGGGCTTGCAAGGAACATGGAAAATCGTCGATCCGAAGATCGCCCCGCTTCCGGCGCAAACCGAATATATCGCCAGTTGGATCGGATAGGAGGAGATGTATGACAACCACATTGTACTATTTTTCCGGCACTGGCAATTCGCTCGCCGTCGCCAAAACACTTGCTACGCAACTCGGTGAATGCGAACTGATTCCGATTGCGCAAGTCTGGCAGCGCGATCAGGTTGTCGCGGATGCGGATCAGGTCGGTCTCGTATTTCCGCTCTATTTCTGGGGTTTGCCGAATATTGTCGAGGCATTTGCCCGCAAACTGCGCGTGCGCGAATCGGCGTATAGCTTTGCTGTCGCGACGCGCGGCTGGCCGATTCCCGGCGGCGTGTTCCGGCAGTTATCGCAGGCGTTCGCGGCCAATGGCGCGACATTTCATGCGGGCTGGTACGTCACGCTGCCAGAAAATTATATCATCTGGACGAATGTGCCGCCAGAACAGAAACGACAGGCGATGTATGCGCGGGCAGAACGGACGATTCGCAATATCGCCGAACAGATACGCACTCAGGCGCATGTGATCGCGAAAGAGCCGAATGCGTTTCTGCGTCCTCTTGTTCAGGCGATTTTTTTCAATGATGTGGCGGCGTCTGACCGGCGATTTCTGGCGGATGAGCGTTGCAACGGCTGCGGTAGTTGCCAGAAGATTTGCCCGGCGCAGAATATTGCGCTTACTACAGACAGCCGTCCACAATGGCAACATCGTTGCGAGCAATGTCTCGCCTGTTTGCATTTCTGTCCGACACAGGCAATTCAATATGGACAGAATACGCGCAAACGAGCGCGCTATCATCATCCGCAGGTGACACTTGCCGAGATGATCCGCGACAGATAAAAATTCTATTTTTACGGGAGACGTTTATGAACACGCAACTGTATTACTTTTCAGGCACGGGCAATTCGCTCGCTGTCGCCAAAACGCTCGCCAATCAACTTGGCGAATGCGAACTGATTCCGATTGCGCGTGTCTGGCAGCAAGACCGTATTGTGACCGACGCCAAACGGGTCGGAATCGTCTTTCCACTGTATTATGTCGGTTTGCCGAAACTCGTATTAGAATTTGTGCAAAAGGCCGATTTTTCGTCGTCAACCTACACCTTTGCCGTCATCACGCGCGGCGCTCCGTATGTGGGCGGAGCCATTCATCATCTCAAGCAACTGCTTGCGCCGAAACATCAGACGCTTCAGGCGGGATGGTATGTGAATATGCTTTCGAATTATATCCCCTGGTTCGACCTGCCAGCAGAGGAAAAACAGCAGGCTGTTCACAAAAAAGCGGTGGCGCGGGTCACGGCGATTGCAACACAGATTCGAAAACAGGCAAATGTCTATGAACGCGAACCGCTGTTCTGGCTGCGTCCGATTCGGAATAATCCCTATCAGAAAACCGCAAACCAACGAGACCGATCTTTCCGCGTGGAGAACGCTTGCAATTCCTGCGGTATCTGCCAAAAGGTTTGCCCGGTGGGGAATATCACGCTGGCCGCTGGCGGTCAGCCGCAATGGCAGCATCGTTGCCAGGAATGCCTGGCCTGTATCCATCATTGTCCGCAGCAAGCGATTCAAATCGGAGACAAAACCGCGAGCAAACGGCGTTATCGTCACCCGGACGTCATGTTAAAGGAACTCATGGCGCAACGAAAGGAGTTATCACGATGACCTCATCAATCTACTGTTTTTCAGGCACAGGCAATTCATGGGCAATCTCGAAAACCATTCAGGCCGCGCTCGATGACGCCGCGCTGATTCGTATTGACTCGACGCTTATCGAGCAACAGCCCAAAATTCGAACAGACGTCGTTGGTATCGTGTTTCCGGTCTATGCCTGGGGGCCGCCTGGAATCGTCGAACGTTTCCTGCGACAGGCAGAAATCACGCAGCCAGCCTATCTGTTTTTGGTCGCCACGCATGGCGGCGGGCCGGAAAATGCGCTGGCATATACCGCAAACCTGTTGCGCCGCAAAGGTTTGCGAGTAGATGCCGCCTTTGACATTCAGATGCCCAACAACTATATCACCGGCTCGAATCCGTCATCCCAGGAAGACGCGCGGGCACTCATTCAACAGCAAACGTCCGCGCTGGAAGCCATCGCCCTGAAGATCAAAGAACGACGGACGATTCCAGTGGCGGCAACGCCTTCGCTGTCCGGGAAAATCAAAAGCCGCGTGATTCATCCGTTATTCACGGCGAATGCATTCAGGCAGGGGAAGAAGTTCACAGCCTCCGACGCCTGCACTCATTGCGGAGTTTGCGAAAAGGTCTGCCCGGTCGAAAATATTCATTTGAATCAGCAACAAACACCGGAATGGGGCACGCGCTGCGAGTGGTGTTCAGCCTGCATCAATTGGTGTCCGGCGCGAGCAATCGAATCCGGCAGCGCGACTGTCGGGCGGAATCGGTATCACCATCCAGACATCAAAGCGAATGAGATGTTTCTCGAATAATACCAATTGATTGGAACAACTGAAGAAAGGATATTCTGATTATGCCAGATATGAATGAACTGTTTCAAAAACGAATTGTGTTGCCTGTTCAGGTTGCCGCATGTCGCAGAACGGCTGTCGAATATACGACTCATCAAGGCGATTCGCGCATCTTTGATCTTTATGAACCGCGTGAAGTCGCTGAAAACGGTCATCCTGTCGTGATTCTGATTCATGGAGAAGCTCCGATGGAGAATCTCAAAGACTCTGGCCAACAGGTCTCCATCGGAGAATGGCTGGCAAGTCAGGGAATTGCTGCAATCGGATTTAATCACGCCATGCTCGCGCAGGGAAAAACGATTGAAGCGGTTTTAGGCGATATTCGCGACCTTCTGCGCCATGTGATAGAACGCCACGAGCAGTATCATCTTGACCGGGAACGCATCGGTTTATGGGCATTTTCGGGCGGAACGCAGTTCGCGCTGTATCTTGCGCTCAAAGAATTTCGCCAGCAGATAAAAAGCCTGGCGTTGTATTACGGATGTATGACGATTCGCGATCTCCTCGACATGTTTGCGGCATTTATGCCGATTGATCGGCATCTCGGCGATGGTTATGACGATATCGACGCGTTATGTTCGCAGCCTGGAAATTTTCCGGCCATGTTTATTGCCAGAGCTGGTCTGGATCGGGAAATTATCAACCGTTCGATTGATCAAAGCCTGCCCGTGTTGTTGCGCCGAAATGTCCGGCTCGCGCTGTATAATCATGAACAAGGGCAGCATGCGTTCGATATGCTTGACGATGTTCCGCGCAGCCGGGAAATTCTTGAGGCGACGCTGCATCATTGGCAGCATTCATGAGAAAAGAAGGTCGGCTGACAATGCGATCTCGACCCACCATCCGGCATCTCCGCCATGCCACCTGTCTTCTTACGATAGCGGGCCAGCGCCTGCTCGTTGATCCGATGCTGGCCGCGCCGGGCGAACTGCCACCGATTCCGCTAACGCGCAATCGGCGCAAAAATCCGCTCGTTCCGTTGCCTGTTACGATTGAGGAGTTGCAGGAAATTGACGCCATTCTATTAACGCATCGTCATATAGACCACTGGGATCGGACGGCGGAGCGGATACTGCGTAAAGATGTGCCTCTGTTTTGCCAGCCGCGTGATGCCGCCGCCCTGCAATCTGCCGGATTTCAACACGTGATTGCTGTTACTGATGAATATGACTGGCGGGGGCTTCAACTCACTCGCGTTCCAGCGCAGCATGGACATGGGGTGATTGGGAGGTTGCTTGGCAGTGGTTCAGGATATGTGCTTCGCGACGCACAAAACCAGAGTGTGTATATCGCCGGAGACAGCGTCCATGCCGATTGCGTGCGGCAGACCATCGCGCGGTTTCAGCCGCAGATGATTATCCTGAATGCCGGTGCGGCGCAGTTTATATTCGGCGCAGCGATCACCATGACCGCAGACGATGTGATTTCCGTCTGCCGCGACGCGCCCACCGCCATGATCATCGTATTGCATTTGGAAGCAATCAACCATTGTGGCCTCTCACGGCGGGAATTGGCAGATCGGCTCTCTCAGGCGCATGTCGGCAATCGCGTCCGAATTCCTTCCGATGGCGAAGCTCTTTAGCCTCCTCTGCGGCATGGCTGAAAAAACTTGAGCAGCGCGTCTTAGGGATTGACATCTACCTTGACGAATGCGACAATGACATCTCGTGGAAATATCATAAACACCTGTTGCCCGAAAACGTATGAACTCAGAATTTACAGAACGTCTGGCCGTTATTGATCGAGAAGCGCTATTGGCGTTTCTGCGTTCGCTGCGCGAGCCGTGTTACGAAAGTCAATTGCTCAAAATCGCCTTCCCGGATTTCGAAATTTTCCGCGCCGAGCCAATCGAGTTGTTTCACCGTCATTTTCTGCTGTTCCATGTGTTGTATGAGTTGCAAGAGGCGTTGTATCGAGATCATCGCTATTTGTTTATCCATTTCATGCGCACCATGCTGCTGCCGTACCCGGACGCCGGGCGCTGCCGGTATTTTCACGAGCAGCTTGTCGGATTTTGCGGCGCGGCCTGCCCGGATGGCAGCGATTATTGCGATTATCACGTGGCGCTTGTCGGCGACGCGGCATTAGAAGAGCTTTCGCTGAAATATTTTTATGCCGATCCGCGCAATTTTTCGAAACTCGACGAAGAGACCGCCGCTGCATTTCTTAATGGCGCGTGGGAAATTCTGACGCATTATGACGCGTATCAACAGGCATTTCGCGCACTGGGCATCTCGGAAACGTCGGATATTGGGGTGATTAAAAAGACGTTCAAACGCCTGGCGAAAGAATTTCATCCGGATCGCGGACAGGCGTCGCACGAAAAATTTATCGAAATGAATAATGCGTATCAGTTCTTGCTGCGCGTCATTCCCGGAATGAAAACCGGGCAAAAATAAACGATTTTTCCTCTTCGATACGTGTAATTTTCCCCCCCCATATACCCTTCCAGAAGGGGAATCTGGGAATGTTTTTTACGTCTGATGACTCACAAACCATATTTTTATTGACAAATCCCAAAAAATAACGCTATTCTCTTTTTATTGTCGTACTGTATTCGTGATACTCTGTCGCACAAGGATGGCATCATGCGGGTTGACAAGTTCTTCAGCGCAAGGGCGCTTCTGCTGATCGGCTTGCGCAAGGCGACTGGCGCGCGCAGACATGACCATCCGAAACGGAGAGAACTTTCTCTTTGACGCCTCCTGCTTCGATCTTTCTACGAGAGGCGAGGATTGGAGAGGAACGGGGGATGAGCACTATGAAACAACACCTTCTGCTTACAGCGTTATGCTGTTTATGCGCGCTTGTCGGGGGCATGGCCTCAGACGCGCTCGCGCTTGACGCGTATTTTGATACGCAAATCTCGACAACTCTGGAATATACAGCGAATTCCGGCTCTCTGCTGGTCCAAATGGTTGATGAAGACCTGCCGCCGATTCTGCCTGATGTCGCCTACAAACGGACGATCCTGGTGGAGATTCTGTTTGATGCCTCGCAAACAATGGGGGAGATGGATATTAATGGCATTCGGAAAATCGAATTGGCGAAAAAACTCGCGCAGATTCTCATCCAGTATTTCCCCCAGGAAGATACGCAGTTCGCGCTTCGTGTCAATGGCGGAAAAACCGCGAATAATTGTTTGGACAGCGAACTTGTCGTTCCCTTCAGCGAAGGGAACGGGCAACGAGTCCTGGAGGCGCTTCAACAGATTCAGCCTGTGGGGTTATCGCCATTAGGATTTTCGATGCGTGAGATGCTCAAGGATTTCGACGGCCATGTCGGCTCGCGCATTGCCTTCGCTATTACGGATGGCGATGACACCTGCGATAGCGAAATGGCGGATTCCTGTACGACCACGATGGATATGTTGATAGATTCTGATTTTGGCGGGAATTTGAACATTTTAGGCGTGAATACGATTTACGACGGATCCAGAAATTTTTTGAAGTGCATCGCTGCTCGCGGCAATGGCGAATTTTTGGATAGTAATCGCGATAGCGGCCAAAAGTTAGGGCAATTGATCTATACGTCATCGCAACTGCGCTACAGCATCGCCAGAATTCTCGACGCGAAAGCCTTGTCGGAAGGCAAGATTTTAGGACTGTTCAATCGGCGAATCGGAGAGGCTACCGAATTGAGCAAAGATGCTTCGACACTGGGGCAAACAACCCTCAACACGGTACAACCTGGGATTATTACAAAACAGAAAAACGAGCTTGATATTCAGGAAATACGCGTTGAGAACCTTCCGCCGACGAATGGAAATTTTTCAACCCATGAACTTCCGCCCGGCGTGTACAAAATCGAGTTTCTTACGACGCCGCCATTGGCCTCCTACTTTACGATTGATCAGGGACAGAAATTGACAATCGGCGTCGTCCGATCCGGCAACGGGTTCGACCTGTTCGATCGGGCGCATTTAGCCATCGGCAACCGGTATTACGATAACGGACAATATCAAGAGGCGTTGGCAGAATATCAAAAAGTGCTGGATTTCGACAACAAAAATGTTGACGCGCATCTGAACATGGGGGTCATTTATCAGGACATTTTGCAGGATAAAAAACAGGCGTCGCTCCATTATCGCACCTATATGGAGTTGCAAGGACCGCGTCAGGAAGAAGTGAGCAAATGGTTCCGGGAAGTGCAAGGCTTGCCTTCCGATGAAGATATTTTGCAGCAAAAATTGAGAGAGCGCGATGAAGAACGCGCGCGCGAAGAGGCGGAAAAGTTGGCGGCAGCCGAAGAAGAACGGCTGAAGAAAGAGGAACAAAAAGCGATTGACGCCTATAACGAGGTCTTAACCGCGAATCCGAATATTCGCAATCTGTCGCAGCAAGAAGTTGTCGCTCGCTCACCGAAACTTGAGGTGATTGTCTCGTCGGCCACAACGGTAACGCGAGCGGAGAAATTAGCGGTTGATATCGGCACTCGATTGAAAAATTTGTTAAATTATACACCGGAAGTCTATATCTATCGTGAAACTGATCCGAATACGCCGATCCAAAAAGCGACCTACGACGCCGCGCAGCAAGTCTACGTGCCAAGCGCAGAATAACGCGCTTCTCTCCTCAAATCGAACGGGGCGTTCTCTTGAACGCCCCGTTTAAGTTTTCTCTCTGTAATGTCTGGCCAGTCGAATTCGTTACGCTCGCACCGAAAAGGTGTATATCGTGGTCTGCGTATACGTTTCCCCCGGTTTTAATACGGTAGATGGGAAATTCGGACGATTCGGCGCATTCGGGAAATGCTGCGTCTCCAGACAGAAACCGGCGTGTTTAGAATAGTGAATCTCTCCTTTGCCGATAATCGCACCATCTAAAAAATTTCCGGTGTACAATTGAATACCAGGCTCGGTGGTATGCACATCCATGACTCGTCCGCTCGTCGCCTCATAGACTCGCGCGGCAAGCGTCAACGATTGATCTGACTTGTTCAACACATAATTATGGTCATAGCCGCCTGCCAGATGTAATGGTTCATAAACATCATTGATTCTTGCACCAATCGGCGTTGGCGACGTGAAATCCATCGGCGTGCCTTTGACGGCGCGAATTTCGCCGGTGGGAATCAGCCCGGCATCGCCGGGAGTAAAGGCGTCGGCCTGAATCATCATGTCATGTCCAAGTACATCCTTGCCTGACATTACGCCGCACAGGTTGAAGTAGGCGTGATTGGTCAAATTCAGCACCGTATCGTGGTCGGTCGTAGCCGTATATTCGATCCTGAGCGCATGGTCATTCGTCAAGAGATATACGACTGTCACCGTTAAATTTCCAGGATAGCCCTCTTCGCCGTCTTTGCTGAGATAGCGAAGTTCGACACCGACCCCATCCGCTCGCCGGACTTCAGCGGCCTCCCAGACAACTTTGTCGAAGCCTTTCAGACCGCCGTGCAAATGATTGCTGCCATCGTTTTTGGCCAGCGTATATTCGACGCCGTTCAGCGTGAATTTACCGTGTTCGATCCGATTGCCATAGCGTCCGATCAGCGCGCCGAAATACGGATGTGCGCCGACATATCCGTCCAACGTCTCGAATCCCAACAGCACGTCATCGAATTTTCCCTGCCGGTCTGGCGCAAGCCAGGAGACAATAATGCCGCCGTAGTTGGTGATCGAGACCACTCCGCCACGATCATTTTGCAATGTGTACAGGTGTACGGCGCTGCCATCACGAGTGTTCCCAAAAGGCTGTTTTATTACATTCATCGCGTTCCCCTCCATGAAAGATACATTTGCCGAAGTCGTTCGAAATACGTAACGATATATGAAAATACTGTCGAAAGGTCGTAGATGCTGAAGAAAGAGTCAATAAAAAAATAGAAGGCGGACGCATGTTTTTAAAACACGTCAGGCGGTCATGAATGAACGACCGCCTGACAAAGAGATGCTATGGGGAGCGCTGTCAGAACTGCGCAGTCTGATCCCGCGAAGGTTTCGGTTTGATCACGAATTTTCCGGGTTCTTCAATCTCGCGCTGTTTTTTCGCAGCTTTGGCATCATTGCTGCGAGCCACGTGTTCACGCAGATTCTTTTCCAATTTTTCCGTAATACGTAGAATTTCCTCGCCGGATTTGCCTAACTTGTATTTTTCCCCGAACGACTCGACCATTGCCACTAATACGGCAATAAAAGAATCCAAGACGCCATTATCGTTCGGATCGACGGCTATAGAACCGAATGATGGTAAATTCCGAAAATTCAATTTCTTATCCATGACATCAATCGGGAGGACGTTCGGCAGATCGCGCTTATTATATTGCAACACCAAGGGAATCGTTCGGATATTCAACCCATTCGACGCTAAATTTTCCGCCAGATTTTTCAGGCTCTCCACGTTATCTTTATGGCGTTTCGCGTCGGAATCTGCGATGAATGCTACCGCATCAGCCCCAGTCAGCACCATTTTCCTGGTGGAATTGTATTTGACCTGGCCCGGAACAGTATAGACTTTCAAGCGCAAATCCATTCCCTTGATATTGCCGAGGTTAATCGGAAGCAAATCAAAAAAGAGTGTTCGGTCGGCTTCGGTCTCCAGGGAAAATAATTTTCCGACGCTTCTGGGATCCAATTTGCTGTGAAGCCATTGCAAATTTGTGGTTTTGCCGCCGACAGACGGACCGTAGTAGACCACTTTTGCAATAATTTCTCGCGTATTATAATTAAACTGTGCCATATACAACGTTCCTAATGCTGCTCCAGGTTATCATCCGCCTGGAAAGAATAGTAATGACCTGCTGTCCTTCCCAGAGTTATCGAGCCGGCAAGAACGTAAGATAAAATGTTGCGCCCTGGTCTTTTCCGCTATACACATCAAGAGACGCCCCATGCTCATCCAGAATTTTTTTGGCGATAAGCAACCCAAAGCCCATTTCCTGACGATCGCTTTCAGCCGCGAAACAGGCGTCGAACAAGTGCGCCTGACTCTCTACAGGAATACTATAGCCGGTATCTGTCAATGTCAATACAAGTTTCTCTCCATCTTGACGACTACTCATTGTCAACGAGCCGCCATTCGTCATTCGCTGCCGGGCGTTGTCCGCTAAATTCAAAAACGCCCGCTGCATTTTATGCGTATCAATCGTCCATTCGCAGTCCTGCTCGACCTGAATGATGATCTGAATCTGTTGACTGGAAAATTGCGCGTCGAGTTTCGCGCGGATATTTTCAAGAAAGGATTTGACCGAACCCGACTGAAAAGAAAGCGTTCCATGCCGCCCCTGAGCCAACTCGATACATTCTTCGACTGCGCCGGAAACCCACGTCAATTCTTCGAATGTTCGCTGGCCTGAATTCGGCTGAATGTCAGGCTCGATCACGCTGCGAATCGCAGAGAACGCGGTGTGAATATCTCCCATGATATATCCGGCCGCCTTTCCTAACATGGCAAATTGTTCCGCCTGAATCTTCCGCGCAGTCTCATCGAGATTGACCAGCGACAACGCGGTTTGATTCGCCAAGGAAAGGACAAACGTGGCGTCATCCTGCGTCAATGTGGCATTATGCTCGTATCCGTAAGCAGTGCAGACGCCCACTTCTTTATTTTTTGCGCGAATCGGAATCAACACAAAACTTTCGATCCCCGGAAAATCCTGGGCTAATGGCAAGAAATCCGTGTCGCTTTCGACGTCCTGAACTAACACCGGACGATTTTTGCGAAGGACATCGAGTAAGATACGTTCCCCATGAAGCGACCGCGATGCTAATAACAAGTCATCAGGCGTGCCGAACGACATACCGATATGCAAATGCTGCGTCTCTTCATTCAGCAGGAGCAGCGCGCAGTGATCAACCGCTAATTCTTCGTGCACGGCGTCTAACACAATCCGTAACAAATGGTCTTTGTTCGAGGCTGATGTAATTTCCTTCGCAATCTCGTTGAGCAGCGAGAGTTCTCGGATTTTCATATCCAATTTGCGCCGCGATTCGTCCACTTCCGTGTACAATTCGGCCAATTGCATATTCGAATCCACCGCTTTTGCCATCAGTTCGTTGGAGAGTTGGTAGGCGCGTTCCAATTCTTCCGTGCGTTCCAATACTTTTTCTTCAAGCTCGCGGTTCAGTTGCTTCAACTGTTTGAATGAATCCCGCAGCTGGGTCTCAAGATCGCGATTTCGGCGCTTCATCTCGTATTTGTCAAGGTTTTCTCGGATAATGTGAGGAATTTTCGAGATGAAATCCGTAGATTTGACAAGATAGTCAGACGCCCCGCTTTTCAGCGCATTGACCGCCAGTTTTTCCGAACCGCTTTCTGTGACCATCACCACCGGCACATCCGGGAATTTTTTGACAAGCTTGTGCAGCAGGCTGAGACCATCAATATCCGGCAGAAAGTCGTCCAAAAAGATCAGGTCGCAGGGGTGCTCTTCGATATAGGACAGGGCTTCCGCTCCGTTCGACATCATCGTCACGGTATATTCCCGTTTGGGAAGGACGCTGGCAATCGCTTCCCTGGCCGTCTCGCTATCGTCAATCACTAAAATATGCAGTTTCATGAGTGTAGAACGTCGGATTTCCGTCAACATCATGCCGAAGAAACGCATCAGACTCGCGGTCTGTATGGTCAATAACGTGAAAACAACCCTACATGAAAAGCGGATGAGATGTCAAGAGATTTTTTCTTTCCTTTAGTCTGCGGCCAAAACGGAAGACATTCTCTGATTGCAATCGGAGATCGCAACTGTCGTTCTCGGCGTCCAGATACGGAAGAATCGTCCCTCAGACGGACATCTTTTTCACAAAAACGACTTCGGCAATTTCGTTATGCCAGCAACCCCCAGAGCTTGATGATGGCAAACGCGACGAGTCCTGAAATCACTGGCGTCGAAAGCCAACCGATCACAATATTGAGCAGCACCCGCAGGTTGACCGTTTTCATGCCCATCACCATGCCGATGCCGAGCACTGCGCCGATAATCGCCTGCGATGTCGAAACCGGCACGCCGATTTCAGCGTAGATATGAACGGTGATCGCCTGCGCGAGCACGGCGATAAAGGCGGAGAATCCATCTAAATGCACAAGTTCGTCGCCGACCGTCAACATCACGCGCTTGCCGAACGTCGCCGCGCCGAGCGCGATGCTGACGCTGCCGATCAGCGTGGCCTGCGCGACGCTGATGAGTCCGGCGGCAGCGAACACGCCGGTCACGTTCGCGACATTATTCGCGCCGAGCGCATACGCCCCATACGCGCCGCTGAACAGCAGGCCATATTTGACAATCGCATTCAACGTCAAGATACCGAAGGTGAATTTGCCGAGCATCCAGCGAAACAGGTGATACAGGACAAACGCGATCACCATCGCGCCGACCGGCGTTCCGATCCAGCAGAGGGCGACTGTGTTCAGCCCGTTCCAGTTAATCGGCTGCCCAAGCGTCAATCCGATGCCAAGAATCGCGCCGACCATCGCTTGCGAGGTCGAGACCGGCAAGGCAAGATAGGTCATGCCGGTGGTCGTCAGGGCGGCGGCCAGCGTCGAGATGAAGGCGGTATTCAAGTCTTGCGCGGTCAGATTGCTGAGCGTACGCATTCCCTGCGCCCCTTGCAAGACGGCACCTGCAATGACGAAAATGGCGGTGATCGCGGCGGCGACGGAGAAACGAATCACTCTGGAGGCGACCGCCGTGCCGAACACATTGGCCGCGTCATTTGCTCCTAACGACCAGCCTAAAAAAATGCCGCTGAACAGTCGAAACATGCGCCTTCTCCTCTCTCTCCATCTATTTCAAATCCGCCGTTTCGCTGCTAAAATCACCACGCGATCCGAGACGTTTTCGGTTTTATCGCTGATATTGCAAATCCCCCGGATAATGCGATGCATCAAGTTTTTGTGCGCCAATTCTCCGGCCAAATCAAAGACCGCCGCAATCGTCTGATGCTCTAATTGATCGATCTCGCGTTCTAACGCGCCAACCTCTTTCGCGAAGCGTTGGACGGCATTCAGATCGGTGAATAATGCGGAGATTTCGGATTGGAGAAGATGGACGCACTGCACGTTCATCTCGGCTAATTGCTTCAATTGCGGCAGCGCTTCCGGCGGGAACGCGACGCGCTGCAAATGAATGTCGTATGCCAATTCTTCCGCAAGATTCGGAATGCGGTCAACCATCTCCACCAACTCCATCAAATCGCCGCGAGAATCAGGCATCAAGGCTTTTTCATACAGCGCGGATTCGATCTTCCGGCGATACTCATCCGCGCGGCTTTCGGCCTGATCCACCTGTTCCACCAGCGTTTTGGCCTGCGCCCCTGCCGAATCGTCATACATCGTCAGCAGGCATTGGCGAAAGATGTCCAGACAGTCGCGCACTTCGACCAAATAGCGATCCATCAATGCTTCGATTTCTTGTTCGCGTTTCCAGAAAAAAAGCGCCATCGTCGTCAGGTCGAAACCTCGAAACGCATGTCGCAGGACATGGCTTCAAGACTCCGCGCCTCTGCTTTCTGTGTGTGCGTCGAAACCCAATTCTGCCAGTATTCGACGCGATTTTCCTTCAAATAGTCAAGAGCGTCTCGTCTGAAATCTTCGCTTCCAATTGTCGAAGTAAATCTGCTAACTCGACTCGCGCTTGAGTTCGTAACCCCAAACAGATTCCGATCCCTTCAACATCAGTGCTTTTACGAGTATGAAGAGCAAGCTTATTTCGTCCATCTGCTGCTGTTAATTTATACGCGTGAAAGTGCATCGAATCTCCGATTCTGGCGTCTGTCACGTGATGAAAAGAAAATGCCCGTCCCATGTATTCAAGCAAGTCATGTTGCATGGCTAAGACCAAATGTTTGTTCACATGTTCGAAGGTTTCTATTTTGTGGTGCAACTGAACTAAGGTTGTTTTTGCCGTCATTTTCCAATTCATGCCGAATGATTTTTTCGATGCAGCCTCTTCTTCAATCACAGCGATATGTTGAGATGCTAAATAACGTTGTCGGAAAGGCCAAACTGTGCCAGTGGTATCCAATGTTTGCAATTCGATTCCGACAAAGTCTTTGACTTTTCTGTCACGAACGGATAGCAAAACATAGTCCACATTTCCTCCTGGAATGCTGATTTCTGGCACAATATGGAATTCATTGCCTGGCTCGTGTGTCGTCAGGAGATGGAGGCAATCCGTAAAAATCTGCTTTCTTTCAAGCAAGCGATACGGACAAATAATAATCGGCTTGGAATCTCTGCCATACGCGACAGTACATGTCCCTATTGTTTGCTCTGGCGCACTCTTCCTATTTTTCAAGCATCTTCTTTGCAAAAATGGACACATTTGGCTGATGACAATTTCTTGCCAAGCGACATTGTCATCAGCCACTGATTTTCCGTAAAGTTCATACATGCCATTACTCATAGTCACTGTCAGTCCTTTCCCTTACGCATTCATCGAACAAGGCATATTGTTGCCTTTCATCGTTCGGATGAAACCGTTCTATCGTTTGCTGAAGATAGTCTTGAGAAATATCGATCCCGATTGACTTACGATGCAATGATTGAGCAACAACCAGTGTCGTCCCCGTGCCACAAAACGGATCGATCACCGTACCATCCGAGGGGCATGTCGCCAAAATCGGGATTTTACACAAATCAGTCGGATACGGCGCGTAATGTTCTTTTCGATTTTGCGTATCTTCAGGGATAATTTCCCAGACATCGCTTGGCTTCGTGCCATTCGGGTGATAGCAGAGAAAATAGAATCCTTTTTCTTTCAGTTCTTTCGCGCGTCCGGAAAGATGTTCCGCATCAGAATGTGTCGTTCGTTGCCGTCCTCGAATAATCATCCTGAAATCAGAGACGTCCCCCATTTTCACTTTCATTAACATGGTCTGGAGCGCATTGATGGCATGAGATTTTTCTTGCTCGGTCAAATCCGCCGCTAATTCGATTTGCCGTTTGTATCGTACTCCACTCACGCCAGTGGCAGAGACAATCGCCCCGTTGACAACTTTTGCCTCTCTGGGTTTTGTTCGGATAGCATCTATATTGTAATAATATCCATTGGGCTGTTTCACAAAATGAAAGACATCCTCATGAATATTTCTGAGCTTATCAGATGAATTATCAGGAGCGCCTTTGATTTTATGCCAGATCACACTATTTCGCAAAATCCAGCCTTGTCTATCAGTCATCTCGAATACAACGCGCCAGGGAATGCCTAAGAGTCTTTTGTTATGATACGAATCTCCGATATTCAACCAAAAAGAGCCGGTAGGTTTTAAAATTCGATACAGTTCTTGAATGATATGACATAAGTTTTGAATATAATCCGTATATTCTGGCTCTAAACCTATTCCACCATGAGCATATTGACGTTTCTGCCAATATGGAGGGCTTGTCATTGCCATATCTATTGATTGATCAGGCAATTCTTTTAAGATCGATGAAGCATCTCCATGAAGAAGGAGTGGTTGAGTGGTTGAGCGATGTAAATATGATAACACCTCTTCTCGGATATGATTCGTCACAATTTCCATCGCCTATCCTTTTCCTTTGATGACTCTATGAGCATGAGGAACATTCTTTTCAAAATTATCATGCGCGATTATTTAGGATCGCGGTGAACAAACACCCTTTCATTCGATTCGATCCGATCCGACAGAATGCCATGCCGCAAGCCCCGGTCGCTGACTGTCATGACCTCCGCGCCGGTTTTCAGCATCATCGCCTTGACGATAATCGCACCGCCTAAAATCACGTCCGCGCGTTGCGGGTGCAAGCCAGGAATCCGCTGCCGTTCGGTCAGCGGCGTTGAGGCATACAAGGCGATCTGGCGGTCAATTTCTGACAATTCTAACGTCGCGCCTTCGATCCGTTCGGGATTGTATGGTTCAAGGCCGAGTTTGACGGCGCAGAGCGTGGTCACTGTCCCGCCGATCCCGACCACCGAATGCACCCGGCCAATCCACTCAAGCGGCGTCACGTGCAGTTCGACAAGCTGCAATGCTCGTTCGATCTGCTGGGAAGAGACCGGAAATGTCGCGAAGGATTGCTCGGTTTGCAATAACGCGCCGATATTCAGACTGACACGCTGCTCGATCTGGCCGTCATGCCCGATAATGCATTCCGTGCTGCCGCCGCCGGTATCGAAGACGAACACGCGCCCGCTCAACGCATGATGCCCGGAGGTCGCTGCTAAAAAGGCGAGGCGGGCTTCTTCTTCGCCGGAAAGAATGTCAAGCGTCACGCCGCAAATCTGTTCGACTAACAGGATGAATTCTCCGGCGTTGAGGGCGGAGCGCAGGCACATCGTGCCGACGCCGATAATCTCGTCAACGTCGTATTCATGGGCGACGCGCACCATGTCGGCAATGACGTTCGCATTCCGCGTCATCGCCTCGGAGCAAAGGTTGCCGGTCTCGTAGAATCCATCGCCTAATCTGGCGATTTCGGCGCGGTCAATCAGCGTACGCCAGCTTCCGTCGCTCTGGCGTTCGACAATCAGAAATTTAATCGAATTCGTGCCAACATCAATCACTGCGTATCGTGCCATAATCTGTCTTTTATTGCGTATCTGATTTCTCGCGCGAACACGCGACGTCGCCACAGCATCGTTGCGTCCTGGCGCGAGATGTGAAATATGAATCAACATATAAAAAATTCTTTCGAAGATGAATCGTTGGTACGTGTTTGTTTGTCAAGCGATTGCTTCGCATGGAATCATTTTCTCTGACGATCCGAACGCGGACGCTCGGCGGGAAATCTCTTGACAAAAGCCCCGGAACGATTCTGGCTCGTTGCACATGCGAACCGATGCCATGTTTTCAGAACTCCAGCCTGCCGTCAAGAAGATCATGCGCGAGCGTCATGTCGCGGACATTGCCGATTTTGCGCAACTGATACGAGACGAACTCGCCGCAATCACGCCGGATATTCAGGCGGTTGCGCCGACCAATCAGCAGCTTCGGGAATTGTATGAACTCCGCGCCCGGTATCTCGATTGGGAAATCGGCACGGGCTACCTTGGCTATTATTCGGCGCATCCAGGCACGCGCTACACATTTACGCGGCGGCTTGAGGTGATGCTGCCGCTGATTCGGCAAGCGCTTCCGACAGGTCGCATTCTGGAAATCGGCTGCGGCGCAGGGTTGCTGTCGCTATCGCTTGCGCGTGACGCGCAACAGGTCATCGGCATTGACGTATCGCCGAGCGCGGTTGCGTTCGCGGAGGCGTTGAAACAGGAACTGCGCTGCGCGAATGTCGCCTTTGAAATCGGCGACGCAGAAGCGCTGCGATTCGAGGATCAGACGTTCGATCTGCTCATATCCAGCGAAGTGTTAGAACATCTTCTGAGGCCGGAACGAGCGCTCGCGGAATTCCGGCGCGTACTGAAACCTGGCGGCAGCGTTGTGTTGACGACCCCGTCCGCCGTCTCGCTTTCGCATGGCAGCATGCGCTTGCTGCGGCTGTTGAATCGCCGGATTCAGTCGGAAAAAACCGTTTCGTTCGACAAAAAGGCGTATCAGGCTGCGCGACGCGCCAACCTGCCGGAAAAGACGCCCGATAGCATCTTTCTCCGAGTCCATCGGCGCTTTCGATACACGGCCTTACTGCGGCTGTTTCATCAGGCGGGTTTCGAAACGCTCTCCGCGCAAGGCGCGATTTTTGCGTTCCCGCCGCATCATCAGATATTTTATCGGTATTGTCCGGGAGCGCTTTTGCCCGCAATCCGTTGCGTAGAACAACTTTCGAACGCGCTGCGCGTGTTTCCGCGTTTCGGCGCGGTAACGACGTGCTTCCGCCTCGCGCCCCGCCCATGACGCCAAAAGAACACGTCCCAATTGCGACGAACCGACTGCGAATAAAAAAATATCTTGCCCGACTCTTTCCTGTCGGCGTCGGACTGATCCTGATTCTTTGGCTGCTTTCGCAGGTTGACGTTGACGAAGCGGCACGGATTATCAGACAGCTTCCGCCGTCGCTGCTGCTGCTCGGCATGGCGAGCTATTTCGCCGGATTCCTGTTGCGCGCGCTCCGATTTCGCCTGCTGCTTTCGCGCGATCAGCCGTTGCGCCATCTCGTGCCGATCGTGTTAGTGCATTATGCCGCCTTAAATATTATTCCGGCGCGTTTGGGCGAATTGTCGTATATCATTCTGTTGAAGCAGGTGAATCAAGTGTCCACAGGACTCAGCGTCTCCAACTTGTTAGTCGCCCGAGTTTTCGACCAGATGACCATCTCGCTGCTCTTTCTGATTTCGACGGCGTTCCTCGATTTCTCTTCCCCCTGGCTGAACACCTTGACGCTGATTGTCAGCGCGGTATTGCTTGCGACCTGCGTCCTGTTGGCGTTGCTGTTTGCCTATAAAACACGATATGTCCAATGGTTTCAGGCGCTTGTCCGACTATTGAAATTAGAACGATTTCGACTGACGCAAAAAATCGCGCGCGAGCTTGGCGAAGTCGTCAATGCGCTTGCCACGCTCCAAT
This sequence comes from uncultured Candidatus Moduliflexus sp., assembly GCA_964602655.1. Lineage (GTDB taxonomy): Bacteria > Moduliflexota > Moduliflexia > Moduliflexales > Moduliflexaceae > Moduliflexus. Next base: position 2,472 of record CAZRSF010000044.1, on the reverse strand, counting down.
TCACGGCGAATCTCATCACCGTCTTTGCTGTCTCATGCGGCATTTGGGTGTGCATTTTCGCCACCAATTATTTTATGCTTCACGCCTTTCAGGTGCGGCTGTCCTATCAGGAAATCGTGTTCACATCCACCTGCATTATCATGATGCGCCTGCTCCCATTGCAACTGGTCAGCGGCTTCGGCATTCACGAAACCACCTGGGTGTTTTTAGCGGAAGCGTTGAACGTGCCGCGTCAGTTCGCAATTACCGCCGCATTCGGTTCGCATATTATTGCGACGCTGTTTTTGCTCTGTTTCGGACTCTGTGGCCTGATTCGGATTTATTCATTGCTTGATTTTTCCATCCTTCGCTCTCGACGCCACCACCATGAACACGATTCGGATCGCCTATGTGATTGATAAATTAGCGCTGCACGGGACACAGAAATTCCTGCTTTCCCTCACGCGAGGATTAGCGCCTCGCCGATGCGAACAGCGGGTGTATTGCCTGAAAAACGAGGCGCATCCGGCGAATCTCGCCGCCTTTCGGCAGGCTGGAATTGACGTGATCATCGTCGGCGCGACGCTGCGGGGCGTCTGGCGCATGATTGCGGATTGGCGGGCGTGGCAGCCGGATATTGTCTTCACCTTGCTCTTTTACAGCGATCAGGTCGGGCGCGTCGCCGCCAAACTCGCCGCCGCGCCGGTGACGATTTCTTCGATTCGAGCGCAGAATATCTATAAACATCGTCTGCATTTCTTGTGCGACCGACTGACGGCGCGATTGGCGCAGCGCATCGTGTTCAACGCCAAAAGCGCGATTCCCTTTGCGCTGAAGCATGAAGGCGTCCGCGAACGACAAATCGTGTATATTCCGAATGGCGTCAATCCGCCTGCGCAAAGATTCGACAAGACGACCTGCCGCCTTCGGCTCGACATTCCGCCGACAGCGCAGGTGGTCGCGTCAATCGGGCGACTTACGCCGCAAAAAGGATTCGATGATCTGTTGCGAGCGTTCCGGCAAGTCGTCGCGCAGTTTCCCGACGCGGTCTTGCTGATTATCGGTCAGGGAACGCAGTTGGCCGCGCTTCAGACGCTCGCGGTCGAACTTGGCATTGGCGGGCGGGTGCGATTTCTCGGCGAACGCACGGATGTTGACATGCTGTTGGCCTGCGCCGATGTCTATGCGCAGGCGTCGTTATTCGAAGGGATGCCGAATGCGCTGATGGAAGCGATGGCAGCGGGAAAACCGGCGATTGCGACTGCCGTTGACGGCGTATGCGATGTGGTTGAACACGGCGTGACCGGCTGGCTGACGCCGCCGGGAAATGCGGAGACATTGGCGGAGTACATCTGCGAAGCATTGCGCGATCCCGATAGCACGGCGCAGATTGGCCTGAACGCGGCGCAACGCATGGCGGAGACTTTTTCAGTGGAACGGATGGTCACGGCGTATGAACAGCTTTTTCGCTCGCTAATATGCGTGAAACCTCACCCCAACCCCTCTCCAAAAGGAGAGGGGAAAACAGCTTCTTAATTCAGTGGCGAGGCGTCAGTTTTTCCCAGCAGGACTGTAACGCGCGTTTCGTGTACACAGATGCGATTTCCTTCCGAAATTCGGCGCTGCCGCGAAAATTGTCAATCGGATGAATCTGATTCTTCACGATGTCGGCGGCCTGTTCGAACAATTCCGGTGTGAGCGTCTGACCGGTCAGCGCAGCTTCCGCTGCCGGAATGCGAATCGGAATCGGGGCAACCGCGCCTAATGCAATCCGCGCGGTTTCGCAACGTTCTTCCTTGACGATCATGGTGGTCGTTACGCTGACTATCGCAATATCCTCGCGGGTTTTACTGTTTTTGAGGAACGCGCCGGCTGCCTGCTGAAACGTTTTGGGGAGGCGAATTTCTTTGATCAACTCGCGCGGCGACAAGATCGAGCCGCCTTCCGGTCTGAGAAAGTCGAGCATCGAAACCGCGCGCTCGGTCTCGCCGAACAGCACGACTTGCGCGTCGAGCGCCAACAGCAACGGGATCGTATCGGCGGCGGAATGACCGTCGGCGATGTTGCCGCCGATGGTCGCCATGTTGCGAATCTGCTTGCTGCCGAACCAACTGCACATCTCCGTGAATACGCCGCTGGCAAGGCTTTTTAGCAGGTCGGAGCGATAGAGGGTTTCGATACGGACGCCTGCGCCGATGCGAATCCACTCCTCATCTTCGCTCAGATAATCCAGACCGAGGTGGCGCACATCTACCAGAAAATCGAGTGTCGGGTCTTTTTCGACGACCAGGTTCGTGCCTCCGGCAATCAATTTCCCTTTGCCGGGCTGTTCTCGCAGCAAACCGAGCGCCTCTTCAAGCGTGGCTGGCGTAAAATAGGCGGTGATATTTTTCATAACGATTCTTTACGTAGCGTCTCCGTAATTCCCCTCCTGGGAGCAGGGCTGTTACGTTCTCATAAACACCTGTCATTGCGAGCGCTTTTCAGCGAAGC
>CAZRSF010000043.1:0-52479 GCA_964602655.1 uncultured Candidatus Moduliflexus sp. | reverse complement strand
GTCTTCCATCCGCATGAGGTACTCGCTGGTGATGTGGGCAATGCACCATTGCCGTTTCTGCCAAGGTTTCAGATCGTTTTTTTGAGCGCGCGTTGGACCGTCGCCGCAGAAATCGCCTCGACCACCTGCAACTCGACGAGGCGATCAGCCAACAAGGTCATCGTCCAGCGCGCATGCCCCTCAGGCGGATTGGAACAGGCGAGCGCCGTCAATCGCGCTTCACCATGTCCATCAAGTGTCCGGGGCTGTCCCGGTCGAGGGCGTTCGGTCAAGACGGCCTCCAGCCCCTCCTGACAATAGCGTCGTCGCGTATTCGCGACGGTCGCGAGACACACCCCGACGTCTTCGACAATCGACGGATCGGGATGACCGGTGTCAGCGAGCAACAATATCCGCGCTCGATTGATGGCTCGTGCGGCCTGTCTGCCCGTGCTGATGACGCGAGACAGGTGTTGCCGTTCTTCTTGGGATAACTGGATACAAAATTTTTTGTCACTCATTGTCGTCTCCTCCTGGGAAAAAGAATTTCGACCAGAGGAACGCCAGATGAGAACGGTGTCCACTAAAAACTAATGATTTAATGTACTACCTCAAAAGTAGAAACCTATTAGCAACTTTGGGCGAAACAGTTCTCTGTCATAAAGAGGAAATTTAATCAACTGTAGAGAATGTCACTGAAATTTTTTGATTGGCAAATATCTATTCGCATATTAATGAGGTTGTCAAGAAAATAGCTCATCTGCTTATATCGCGTTGATCGTGTGACCTTCATTCGTGAAAACAATTAAGCGTCCCGAATACTTTCGGCATATCGTCAATGGTCGCGCGCGTCAGATTTCGGGTGAAGACGGCGTCCGTCAGTTTGCCGAATTGCCAAACTTCTGCGTCGGTGACGATGCCATGATGACACCTCATTATTTTTCCTCAATGAGACAACAAAATCGCTGTCTCAATGCCGATATGGTTGTCAAGAAAAATAGCCCATTTGCTCTTATTGCGCTGAAACGACAAGAAAAGCGATAAACAAAAATTCAGACCTTTCTTGCTTATTGTTCTTCTTGTAGCTTACGCAATTCCAGCGGCACGAACTGCTGCTGGGCTTCACGAACTTCCTGGAACGAGGCGGATTGCGCCCGGCCTTCTTGCAGCCAGCTTCGCAGGGCGTGAATCGTTTCGCGCTGCGACACGGAGAGCGGCACTTGCCGTTTCAGCGCTGCTGACACATCCTCAGTAGTGAATTCCCGCTGCCCGTCGTTAAAGCCGATATACATGGCGTCAATAATTGCCTGCTCGATTTCCGAGCCGACGTAGCCTTCCGATTCTTTGGCGAGGCGGAACACGTCGTAATCCTGCGAAAAGCGGCGACGCTTGCGCAGATGCACGGTGAAAATTTCTTCGCGTTCTTTCTGAGTCGGCAGATCGAGGAAAAAGATTTCGTCGAAACGCCCTTTGCGCAGGAGTTCCGGCGGCAGCGAGCTGATGTCGTTCGCGGTTGCCACGACAAAACAGGGCGCGGTCTTTTCCTGCATCCAGGTCAGAATCGTGCCGAACACCCTGACGCTTGTGCCGCCGTCGAGACTCCCCTGATGCGATAAGCCTTTTTCCATTTCGTCAATCCAGACGATGCACGGCGAGACGGTTTCCGCCAACGAAAGCGCCTGCCGCGCCCGTTCTTCCGATTCGCCGACCAGACTGCCGAATAACGCGCCGACATCGAGCCGAATCAGCGGCAGCCGCCAGAGGCCGCCGATCATTTTCGCGGTCAAGCTTTTGCCGGTTCCGGGAATGCCGATCAACGCGATCCCTTTCGGCGACGGCAGGCCGTAGTCTCGCGCTTCTCTGGTAAAGGCGCGTTCCCGCAAGCGCAGCCATTCTTTCAAGATGCCAAGTCCGCCGACATCGTCGGGCGTTTCGGTGACGGCGTAAAATTCCAATGCCTGATTTTCACGGATAATCTGCTTTTTCTCTTCCATGACCAATTCGATGTCGCGGTCGTCAAGCTGACCGTCCCGCACAATCGCTTTCGCGAAGACGCGCCGCGCTTGCGTGGAGGTCAAGCCGAGCGCGGCTTGCACCATTTTTTCCCGGCCAAGTTCCGTGAGTTTCATCTTGACGCCCGGCGTATCGGTCAGTTGATTCAAGACCGCTTCGATTTTGACCGAGTCCGGCAGCGGGAACTCGATGATGACCGCTTCGTCGCGCAGTTCGTCGGGAATTTTCGACGACGGCGTGGTGACGATGATTGATTTGGTCGTGAATTTCAGGCTTTGCGCGACATTGCGCAGCTTGCGTTTGAATTGCGCGTTCGTCCAGCAGTCATGGAAATCTTTCAACACGAACACCGCGTTTTCCGTGACCTTGGCGATATGTTCGAGCGCGGAAATCGGGTCGCGTCCGCCCGGCGTTCCGCCTTTGGCGTCTGTCGTGACCACTTTGAATGCGTCCGCGACATCCCAGGAAAACAGCCCGCGTTTCGTCTGTTCGCAGAGCGTTTTGACCGTTTCCAACACCCGCTCTTCTTCCGGCGTCACCACGATAATCAGGGTAAACCGCGCCCGGAGGTACAAATCTAAGGTTTCTTCAAAGGTCATAGTAATTGATGGAAAATTCCCAGAGGTTGATGATTATTAAAAAAATAATTCGGCAATGCCGCTCGTTGAGCTTGTCGAAACGAGCGATGCCCGTTCCCTTCGACAAGCTCAGGGAAAGGGATTACCGGAATAATTTTTTAACATTCATTCACATCTGGAGGAAAATCAGTATTCTATTTGTCCATGTTTATCACATCGGTCGCAATCGTGTCCGGCGTGACAGAATCGTCGCGAATCGAAAAGCCTTGTTCGCGCAGTCTGGCGCGAAATCGCAGCAATTCAGGGGCAGCGATTCCCGCCAATTCTAACAAATTCGGTGCATTCCACAACGCCGCGTAGTCGGTTTCGCGCATGATCGCGCCTTGTTTTAACAGCAAAATACGTTGCGCCGCGCCGAGTTCCTGAAGATCGTGCGTCAGGTAAACGATTGTCGTGCCAGCGCGGTTGATGTCAAGCAAAAGGCGCAGCAATTCGCCGCGACTTTTCGCGTCCAAAAAACTGAGCGGTTCATCCACAATCAGGCAATCCGGCTGCATCGCCAGCACGCCCGCGAGACATAATTTCTGCTGCTCGCCGCCGGACAGTTCGCGAGGCGAGCGTTTCGCGTACGCCGCAAATCCGAACCGGTCGAGGTATTCATCCACGCTGCGGCGCATATCGTCGGGCGGCACACAGAGATTTCCCAATCCGAACGCCACGTCTTCTTCGACCGTCGTGCCGACAATCTGGTTTTCCGGGTCGGAAAAGACGATGCCGATCCGAATCGGCCTTTCAGCGGGCGGCGGTTTCAACAGAATACCTCCGGCATAGACTACGCCTGCCGATGGCAATACGCGACCTGTGCAGAGTTTGGCAAGCGTCGTTTTACCCGATTCGTCCGCCCCAAGAATGCCGAGAAATTCGCCCGGCGTCACCGCGAATGACACGTTGCGCAACGCAGGCGCGTCTTGCGTCGGATAGGAATAGCTGACCTGTCGGAATTCTAAAATTGGGTTCATGATACGCAGAACCCTGCCAGGATTTTAAACCCTGGCAGGGTTGTAGAAGGAAAGCTGTCAGACACCTTGAAGGTGTGACAGGTCTATTCATCCTGAACGCGCTCGGTTTTGTAGCGTTTTTCCAGGCGCGCCGCAATGTATTTTTTATACACCGGCGAGGCGCGATAATGTTTTGCCAATTCTTCCGGCGCAAACCGCTCGATTTTGTCGTACAAATCCGAAAAATCTTTGACTTTGAAGACATTGAACGCCAATTGCGGCGGGCCGTAGAACACAAGCTGCCCTTTCGCCAATATGGCAATCAAATCCAACTGCCGCAGGCTTTCCAGACGCAAATGCGTAGCAAGAATCACGGTGCGGCCTTCGCGCGCCAACTTATGCAGCAGGTCGAGCATGTCTTCTTCTTCGGCGGCATTCAGGCCGATGAGCGGTTCATCTATGCAAAGCAGCGGCGGACTGGTCAGCAATTCCGCGCCCAGCATCACCTTTCTGCGCTGACCGATTGACAGGCGTTTGATTTTGACATCCACCTGCTCTTCGAGCTTGAGCAGACGCAACACTTCGCCGACTCGCTGGATGATCGTCTCCTTTTTTGCGTGCTGCCAGAAGGAACCGGCGAGCGGGAAGCGAATCAACGCGGCGTAATAGAGGGTGTCATAGACAGACAGTGTCAGGTGGATTGTTTCTTGCTGGAACACGTACCCGATGAGCATGTTGAACCGTTCGCGCTGCTCGTAGAGGTTGACGCCGTTCAGGAGCATCGTCCCGGATTGCGCGGGAGCGATACCGCTCAGCGCTTGCAGCAACGCCGTTTTCCCGGACTCCTGCGCCCCAAGAATGCCGACGAATTCTCCGGGATGAATAGAAAGGGAGATATTGGAAAACATGGGATTTCCAGCGAGACTGCCAGAGATATTTTCCGCGTCCAGACGTATGGCTGAGTATGAGTTTTGCACAGGTGTCGCCGAATAAATGATGATTGTTTTTCCCTTTTCCAAAGGGCGGGGCTGTTACGTTCAACAGGCAGAAGCTTACGGGCTGGCGGAAGAGAAGTCAAGCAAAAATTCGGCGATGCTGACGAAAACAACGAAAGAGTGATGGGGGCATTGCTCTCTCGTTGTTTTTCGAAGGGAATAGGGCGAGGCTCAGGCTTAACCATTCACCATTTCTTCATCATTCACGCGGCGGCGGAATTCTTTCCCGGCGCGGAACAGCGGCACGCGCTTCGCCGGAATATCAATCATTTCGCCAGTGCGGGGGTTGCGGCCTTCGCGGTCGTTGCGGGCGCTCACTCGAAAACTGCCGAAGCCGCGCAAGTCCACCCGTTCGCCTTCGGCCAGCGCGTCAATAATGCAGCGCAAGACCGTATTCACAATCACTTCGCCTTTTCGTTTCGGAATATCAATGGCGGCTGACGCTTGTTCTACGATTTCTGCTTTTGTCATGTTGGGTCTCCCTTCCGTTCATGATTCTCAGGTCATTGCGTTGCGGGCGGCATGACCTGATCACCTCTATGAGTTGATTTCCTCTGAAGTTATCGGAATTCCTCTGTCCTCAATCAGACTCGTTACCCACAAGAGGGTTTAATGCGAATATAGAAAAAAATCTATTTGTAATCACTGCGGAGAATCTTCACAGAAATATTGCAAAAAGAGATTGACAAGGAATTTTCAGGTGTATTTCTGTTGCCATTCATTCACGTAGAGACGCCCCGACGGGCAGGGCTGTTAAGTTCTCTCCTGCTGCCCAGTCATAAATGACCGGTCTCAAGGCTCAAGGACGCTGAAGCGCCTGTTCAGATGTTCAGCGGGCTTCAGCCTGCTTCTGCTTTGAGACTGGCCATTTATGGCTGGGCGACCGGATGGCGTATTTTAGAACTTAACAACCTTGCCCCGACGGGGCGCGTCTCTCTTCGGCAAGACGCCCCGTCGGGCGTCTCCATAAGAGGAACATGTATGCAGCGCATTCTTGCACATGTGAAGCCTGAACGACGCGATAAAGAATTGATTTATAATCCGACGCATCCGATTTTCTGGCAGCGTTCGATGCACTTCGAAACGATTGAACAGGCGCTCTCCATGTTTATTCCCTGGCTTACGCCAGTCTTGAAATTTTCCGGCTTATATCAAAAAGGGGCGCGAAATGCGATTGATTTGCGAGTGACGCCATTGACGCTGGTCGATCCGCAGCTTCCGGCGAGCTTCGACGGTTTTCGCCTGCTATTTATGTCGGATTTGCATATTGACGGCAACGACGCTCTGATTGCGCCGTTGTGCGCGTTATTGGACACGGTGGACGCGGATGTGTGCCTATTGGGAGGAGACTATCGTTTTCGGATGCACGGCAATTTGCGGAAAATGATGGATCGATTCCACGAAATCGTGCCGCATATTCGCAGCAAAGAAGGGATTATCGGCATTTTAGGCAATCACGACTCGTGGGAAATGATCAAGCCGTTCGAGCGGCTTGGGATTGTGATGTTGATTAACGAAGCGGTCGAAATCGCCAGAAACGGTGAGCGTATCTGGGTGCTCGGCGTGGATGATCCGCATTTTTACAAATGCGACGATTACGCCAAAGCGAACCGCGCTATTCCCGATCAAGCGTTCCGCATTCTCTTGGCTCATGCGACCAATATTCTCGTCAGATTTTCTGCCGAGCCGATCAATTTCTGTCTGTGCGGACATACGCACGCCGGGCAGATTCAATTGCCGCTGTTCGGCCCGGTCATCACGCATTCGCATTTCAAAGGCGAATTCATCTACGGACGCTGGCAGTATCGCCACATCCCCGGCTACACCTCGTCCGGCGTCGGCACATCCGGCGTCAACGTGCGTTATAACACCCGCCCCGAATTGGCGCTGATTACACTGCGACGGCAAGCCGCTTGACTCTTCTGATTCGACGGTTAACGCGCTGTCGCCGACTTGAGTATTAGCGTTGTTGCGCAAGATTCTATCCCTAACGTTCCTCGTGTAAGCCGCATTCTTTTATCTCCTCATGCTCCCACCACCAACGCCCTGAGCGCTCGCCTTCGTCGCTGTGGCAGGGGCGCGTACAGCATTCGCAGCCGATAGAGCGATACCCTTGATCGTACAGGCGATTATACGGGACATCGTGTCTGCGGACATACGCCCATAACTCCGCGCTGCTCCAATGCAGCAACGGGTTGATTTTGATTTTGCCGGGGCGCAGCGGATCGGCTTCGACGATGCTGAGGGATTCGCGGCGTTCGCCTTGTTCCGAACGCCGCCCCGTCGTCCAGGCATTGCAGGAGGTCAAGGCGCGGCTCAATGGCTCGACTCTGCGGATCGCGCAGCATTCTCTCCGGTTTGCCACGCTCTTTTTGAAGGAATAGACGCCGTGTTCCCGCAAAAGCGTTTCCACCGCTTCATGGCGAGGAAAGACCCATTCAATCGCGATGTCATAGCGCTCGCTGACGCGATTGGCGCACTCGTATGTTTCTTCCGGCAGGCGTCCCGTATCAATCGAAACGACTCGAATTTTTTGACCGATGCGATAGAGCATGTCAATCAGCGCCACGCTCCCGACCTGAAAGCTGACCGCCATGCTCAGGCGGTCGCCGTAATATTCAAGCGCGGTTTCTAAAATACGAATCGGATTGCGGGCGTCAACGCCGCTGAAGTGCTGTTCGAGTTCTTGCCAATTCATATACGCCATTCAATAGACATCATGTCCGGTTTTTCAGGGGTTCGAACCCTATCGGTAATTTCTGGAAAAACTTCTGTGAACGCCTTCCCGAACAGACTGACATGCGAAATCGAGTCGCATGTCAAGGAAAAATCGGCAGCGTTGGTCGCGCGGGGTTGCAAATATCTTGACAACGCAAACGTTTACGTAAATTACGGTGATGAAATATAAGTAGATATGAATAAATTCTTTAGCATGTCTGAGATCACTGGCATTCTGACGGCAGGATGTCAGCGATCTCAGGAGGAAAATTTATGCCACACCAACTGAGGAATCAACATCGTTCGAAACTCGGCGTCATTTTACTCGCGTATATCGCGTTCATCTCATTAGGGCTGCCAGATGGATTGATGGGGGTTGCCTGGCCTTCGATTCGCGCATTTTTCGGGCGTCCGTTAGATTCCCTCGGCGTGCTCCTGTTTGCGGGAACGGCGGGATATTTAACCTCCAGTTTTTTCAGCGGACGCATCATGGCGCGATTAGGCGTCGGCGGGCTGCTTGCCGCAAGCTGCGCGATCACGGGAGCGGGATTGATCGGCTATACCGTCGCGCCCGTCTGGGGCGTGATGATTCCGTTAGCCGTGACAGCGGGATTGGGCGCAGGCGCGATTGACGCGGGACTGAACACCTATGTCGCCGCCAATTTCGGAGAGGGTTTGATGCAATGGCTGCATGCCAGCTACGGAATCGGCGTCACATTAGGGCCAATCATCATGACTGCCGGATTGAATGTCTTTGGAACATGGCGTTTGGGCTATGTGGTGGTCGGCGTGGCGCAAATTCTTCTGGCTACCTCTTTTCTCTTTACGCTCAAGCTCTGGCAGACCAAAGAGCACTCCCCTGATTCAGGCGAAGAGCGGAAATTGACCGACTATAAAACATCTACGCTCGACACGCTGCGCCAACCTCGCGTCTGGCTGAGCCTGCTGCTCTTTTTCCTCTATACCGGCGCAGAAGCGACCTTAGGGAGTTGGGCGTATACGCTGCTCACAGAATCGCGCGGGATCGCCTCATCAGTCGCCGGAATCTGGGCAGGCAGCTATTGGGCGATGTTTACCATCGGACGGATGGCTGCGGGGCTTTATACGCGGCATGTCGGGGTGAACCTGTTAATCCGGGGGAGCCTGTCGGCGGCATTCATCGGCGCGATCCTCCTGTGGTGGAATCCTCTTGCGGTCATCAGCGTCATCGGCGTGGCGATGATCGGTTTGGCCGTCGCCCCCATTTTTCCCGGCCTGGTGTCTGGCACGGGATCGCGGGTCGGGGCGCGCCATGCGGCGAATACGATTGGGATGCAAATCGGCGCCGCCGGATTAGGCGCGGCGTTCGTACCGGGTTTCGCGGGCATTTTGGCGCGCTATATTTCGTTGGAAATCATTCCGATCTATTTGGCGCTGTTGTTCGCAGCGCTGTTCGGGTTGTATTCTTTTTTTATGCGCCTCAAACCGCTGCCATCGGCATAAACGACGAAAACGTTTACTCAAATTATTTCATTATGAACGCAACAATCAAAGATGTCGCGCGTCACGCCAACGTATCCGTCGCCACCGTCTCGCGAATTTTGAACGGGCAGTCCGGTTATGCCGAAGAGACGAAACGGACGGTGATGGCGGTCGTGAATCAACTTGGCTATACGCCGAATGCGCTTGCGAGAGGATTGGTCAAAAAATCGAGTTCGACATTCGGGATTTTGCTGCCGAGCCTGACCAGCAGCTTCATGTTCGCGCTGTTAGATGGCGTGGTCAACGCCGCCAGCCAAAAAAATTACAGTGCCATCATCTGCCACACCGGGGAGAATGGAAAAAATACTGTGAATTATCTGAATGTCCTTTCGGAACAGCGCGTCGGCGGCGTGATTTTTGCGAGCGAACCAATAAAAGACGAGTATCTTGCACAGGTCTTTGCGATGAAGGTTCCGGTCGTATTAGTCTCTACCGCCTGCGAACATCAAAGAATTCCATATATCAAAGTTGACGATAAATCCGCCGCCTATCATGCGACAACATACCTGCTCGAACGCGGACACCGAAATATCGGCATGATCAGCGGTACGAAAGACGATCCTGTCGCCGGTATTTTGCGCGTCAACGGCTACCATCAGGCGTTAAAAGACGCCGGGATTGTTGTCTCCGAAAAACATCTTGCGTATGGAGATTTTGGCTATCGAAGCGGCATAAAAGGGATGCAAACTCTCCTGCGCGAGTTTCCGGACATCACCGCTGTCTTCGCCGCCAGCGACGAAATGGCGGTCGGGGCATTGACCTATGCGTATCAGCAGGGGATCAACGTTCCCGATCAATTATCAGTCATCGGCTATGACGACACTCCGCTTGCCGAAATGGCGATTCCGCCGCTGACCACTGTTCACCAGCCGATTTATGACATGGGCGAACGCGCGGTGGATATGCTGCTTGGAGGGAAAAACGTGGGCGAAAGCATTATTATGCCGTTTCATCTTGTCGAAAGAGATTCTGTCAAAGTGATTTGATGGATAAAAATTACCCAACGAAAGTAATCGTTTACGTAAAATGGTTATTGTTAGAAAAAACTTGTAAGGCAGCTTGGCATTATATTCAAGGAGTCGCGACAAAATTATGAAAAAGACATATCATGTTGTTGTACGTTATTTGATTATCGCCCTACTGTGCGGAGTTTCACCCCTGTTGGCAGCGGAGACGCCGCGCAATCCGAAATGGGCGACCCCGTTATATGAAGCAGGATTGCCGAATCTGCACCGCGTCTCGGATCGGTTGTATCGCGGGGCGCAGCCGACGGCGGCGGGCATGAAGCGCCTGCATGACATGGGGATCAAGACGGTGATCGATCTGCGCACGTTTCATTCTGACCGCGACGAAATCGGCAAGACGCCGCTCGGATACGCGCATATTTCGATGTTTGCGTTGCTGCCAAGTCATGACGATATTATTGCAGCATTGCGCGTCATCAATGACACCGAACGAACGCCGGTCTTCGTGCATTGTCTGCACGGCGCGGATCGCACCGGCATCGTGATCGCCGCCTACCGCATCGTCATGGAAGGCTGGACGAAAGACGAGGCGATCGAGGAGATGACGAACGGCGGCTTCGGGCATCATGCGATCTTCAAAAATCTGACAACGTTCATTCGCAAATTGGATGTCGAACGGATCAAACAGGCGCTTGAAAAAGAGGAACACCATCCGGAACAGAAGTCAGGAGTGCGAAAGTGAAGCTTTCGCGGCAAAAGCTCCGCTTTTGCACTCCTTTTGCGCTGTAAAAGACGTTTTACGGCGTGTATAGCCCTGCCGTGACGGGAAGATAGAGCGATAGTGCAGGGATGAGGGAGATAATAATCAGGCCGACCGTTTCGATGGCGACGAAAAGGAACGCTTCTTTGGCAACGGAATCAAGATCGCCGTCCACAAGATTCGCGGCGGTAAACAGGTTGACGCCGACCGGCGGCGTGGCCTGACCAATCGCTAAGGCCGTGATAAAGATCACGCCGAACCAGATCGGATCGATCTGAAAGGTGGTGAGTACCGGCAGCAGAATCGGCATGACGAGATACAGAATCGAAATCGCATCTAAAAACATGCCGAGAATCAGTAGCAGGATGTCCACCAAAATAATCATGACAATGGCATTCGGAGAAATTTTAATAATCGCATTGGCGATCATGTCAACCACGCCGATGACCGACGCTGTCCACGAGAAAATCCCCGCAAACACCACGATAAACATAATCACCGAACTTGTGACGCAAGCGTCAACCAGCGTTTGCACGAACTCGCTCCAGGAGAGTGAGCGATAGATGAACACGGCGATAAAGAGGCTGTAAAACACCGCGACGACTGCCGCTTCGGTCGGCGTAAAGATTCCGGCGTAAATGCCGCCTAAAATAATCACAGGCGATAACAGCGCCCAGACGGCATCTTTTATGGCGATCAGAATGTCCTTCAGACTGCCGCGCTCGTCAATGCCGCGATAGCCGCGCTTGCGCGAAATCAGGTACGCCATCAGCGCAACAAGGAGGCCGGTGATAATGCCGGGAATAATTCCGGCGACAAACAGCGTGCCGACTGACGCGCCCGTAATATTGCCATAGATAATAAAGGCGATGCTCGGCGGAATGATAATCGAAAGATCGGACGAGGTGGCAACGACTGCGGCGGCAAAATATTTGCTATAACCATGCCGCACCATCGGCGCAATCAGAATCATCCCGATAGCTGCCGTCGTCGCCGGGCCGGAACCGGAAATCGCGCCCCAGAACATGGCGGTCAGCACGGCGACCACCGCCAGCCCGCCAACGCTTCTGCCCACCATCAATTCGAACAGACGGGCAATTTTCGCGGCTAATTTGGCCTTTTCCAAAATCGTTCCGGCCAGCACGAAAAACGGGATGGCTAACAGCGGAAACGAGGCGATGCCTGACACGAAATTCACGCCTAACATCCCGATGCCTTGATTGAACGCGATCACCGTAATCACGGCCGAGACGCCTAACACCGTGCCGATAGGAACACCAAGCACTAACAATACCATAAAGACCAACAAAATCAGCGCAGTTTCCATGCCATACCTCGCGCATGATAACCCTGTCAGGGTTCGAAACCCTGACAGGGTTGAATCAGTTTAGCGTTTCGCATCAAGTTCCTTGAATTTCCGTGTCGTTTCGCGATAAATGCCGAGAAAGACAAATACCGATAAGATCGGCACGCCGACATAATAAACCGTCATCGGAATGCCTAACGCGCCAGAGATGCTGTGAAAAATGGTCATTTCCGCATAGATCGTCTGAATCATGACGATGTCCACGACGCAGAACAGCGCGGCGCTCAGGAAGGCGCTCAACACAATTACCGCTTGCTTCCAGCGTTTCGGGAAGAGATCGTAGAGCGACACCATGCCGAGATGTCCGCCCTTTTCGAACGCGAGGCCAGTGCCGATCAAGGTCATCCAGACAAACAGGTTGATGGTCACTTCTTCTGTGGCGGCAAACGACTTATGCAAAAAATAGCGGCTGACGACGTTCAGAAACGCGATCAAGGCCATAATCAGCATCAAAATTGCGGCAATCCATTCATCAATCCGAAAATGTTTCTTCGATTCGCTCATTATGAGTGACCTCGCCAACCCTGCCAGGGTTTGAAACCCTGGCAGGGTTCTCGTGGCGTCAATCTCGTTTATTGCCCCATGTCGGCTAACGCTTTTTTATACAGGTCTTCGCCGATTTTCGGCACCCAAGTGTCATAAATCGGTTTCACGGCATCTTTGAAAGCTTGCACTTCGGCGTCAGACAGGGACGAAACCGTCATCCCTTTTTCCTGAAGGAATTTGACCGGATCAGCCACTTCCATCGTGTAATTGAACTCGTTTTTCAGGATATTCAACGACACATCGCCATCCAAACCGGCGCGGCTCAACGCTTTTTCGAAACGCGCGGCCTGTTCCGCGGCTTCTTTGATCGCGGCTTTGATGTCATCCGGGAAGGCGTCCCACTCTTTTTTATTCCAGTAAATCATCAGCGGATCGGCCAGGTAGTTCCAGAAGGTCGCGTATTTGTGATATTGATGAATCTGCACCGGAATCAGCACGCCGACCGGGTTTTCCTGCCCGTCCACCGTCCCTTGCTGGAAGGCGGTGATGGCATCGCCCCAGTTCATATTGATCGGGTCTGCGCCGAGTGCTTTGAACGTATCAATAAAAATCGGGCTGCCAACGACGCGGACGCGCAGCCCTTTCAAATCTTCCGGCGTCTTCACCTCTTTTTTGCTGTTGGTGATTTGACGAAAGCCGTTTTCACCCCATGCTAAAGGCATAACGCCTTTCTCTTCCATCGCCGCGAAAATGGCCTTGCCGGTTTCGCCCGTTTCTAATTTATCGAGGTTCTCGAACGAATTGATAAAAAACGGCAAGGAAAAGATGTTTTTCTGCGGCAGAACGGTCGCGGAGTTGATCGTGGATTCGAAGGCAACGTCAATCACGCCCTGCGCGACCATCTGGAATGCGTTCAACTGCGCCCCTTTCAGCAGCGTGCTGCCGAAATACGGCTTCACGACAATCTGACCGTTGGTTTTTTCATTCACGAGATCGGCAAATTTCTGCGCCCCCATGCCCCAGTAAAACGTCGGACCGACGTTCACCTGCAATTTGTACTCTTTTTTGAATTCGGCAGCCCCGGCCAGTGCGCCAGCCATGATGAGCATGACGGATGTTAACGCGATGCTTTTGAGAACCAATCTTACTTTCATATTCCACCTCTCGTGTGATGTTGATATAATCTCCGAACGTTCGGAACAGTGCGCCAATGCGACGACAAGCCGTCTTTCTGCATAGAAAGCGAGCCTGTCAAGTTTTTTCTACGCTTCGCCCACATACAAAAGGCGAGGCGTTCTAACAAACGTCGGCAGGAAGTTCCCGACAAAAAAGATGCGTCCAAGACAGAAAAATAGTTGCCATCGCATCGGCAGTTACCTGAACAAGAGGTGGGAGAAAAATGTTGACAGAAATCGAGGAATGCGAAAAGATTCGATTCTTGAAGAAACAATGCGTTACGAACATGGCAGATAATCTGGTGCATGTCGGGCTTATCCGTTGAAAGAGGAAATCGAACGATGATAAATGAGATTTATATCGACAATTTTCGATGTTTGACAAATTTTCGAATCAAACCGGGGGACTTTCAACTCTGGCTCGGGGACAATGGTTCAGGCAAAACGTCCGTGCTGGATGCATTACGTTATATTCAACGGCTCATGCGCGGCGAGCATGTGGAGAATATTTTCAATAGAAACAGCCTGACAATCTGGGATAAAAGATTACACCAGACGATAGGGTTTTCCCTGATGATAGATGATGAGGCATACGCATACGAATTGACGATTGAATATGCCAATCAGGATGATAAACAACGCATTCAACGAGAAGAATTGATATGGAACGATTCGACCTTTTTCTTGTTCGATGGCCAGGAGGCGCATCTCTACCGCATCAATAGGAATGCGAGAAACGCAGAAGAAGGCGCGGTTTTCCCTGCTGATTCGGGGCGTTCTGTGATACCGACCATTGCAAAACGTGAAGATAACACTCCATTAATCCGCTTCAGGGAAGAACTTGAAAAAATTCTGCTGATTCATCCGGTTCCATTGGTTGTAAAAGATGCCGCTACATCCGAGTCGCGCAATCTATCAGAATATGCTGAAAATTTTGCGCAATGGTACCGCCATCTATTACAGGAACAACCATCTATTGGTTATCGGGCGAAACAGCTTTTGGAGGACGTTCTCCCTGGTTTCGAACAGTTGAGTCTCAAAGAAATAGGCCAATTTCGAAAATTGATGACAACGTTCCGCATCGCAGGGAAAGATCATGACTTCGATTTTATGAATATTTCCAGTGGTCAACGCCAATTAATCGTTCTCTATATGGTGTTGGAAGCGTTACGCGCTGGAACGTTTTCGACGGTGCTGATTGACGAGCCGGACAACTTCGTTTCAATGCGCGAAATTCAACCCTGGCTTGAAAACCTTCATGACATCTGCGAGGAACAAGACAAGCAGGCATTGATCATATCTCATCATCCTGAAATTGTGAATACGATGGCCAGAGGTACGGAGCTTTGGTTTTCCCGGCAGGAAGAATCGCATGTTGTCGTACAGCCATTGCCCAAAATAGCTGAGTTGTCACCGGCGGAAGTTATGGCGAGGGGGTGGGAAAATGAGTAAGGCGTCGCAAGTGATCATTCTGTGTGAAGACAAGGCACATGAGGTATTCGCAAAACATTTCCTGAAAAAATGGGGGGTAAAGCCCCGCGCAATCAGAGTGTTGCCATACCCAAATGGAGAGGGATCAGGCAAAAAGTATGTAGGCGACAACATCTCCACAGAAGTTGAAGCGCTACGCAGGCGGCGCGCCTCGACAATTCTACTTGTAATTCAAGATGCGGACGAACTCTCCGTTGACCAGATCAAATCCAATCTGGACGCGAAACTGTTGTCTTCCAGAGGTGATAATGAGCCGATAGCCTACATCATACCTAAGTGGCATATACAGACCTGGATAGCCTACCTGGATGAAAAACATGTCAATGAATCGGACAAAGACCTCTACAAAAACAAGTATGAAACACTCTCTGAAAGCAAAGATGCGCATCCATTGATTGACAAGCTTGCAGACCTCTGTAGAAAAAAGACGCCACTCGAATCGCCCCCCGATTCTCTGGTCGTGGCTTGTAAAGAATTTAATCGAATACGCAGTTCACTCTATAAGCGCTAACTGCCCTGTAATGCCCATGACGACCTTATGCCCGTCTATCTCCTGACCGAAGAACTCCTGTTTCCGCCGCCGCATCTCGCGGAAGAGGGCGGCCTGCTCGCTGTCGGCGGCGATTTGTCCGAACAACGCCTGCTCTTAGCCTACAGCAGCGGCATTTTCCCCTGGTATTCCGACGACGATCCGATTCTCTGGTGGTCGCCCGATCCGCGCCTCGTTCTCTATCCCGATGAATTGAAGGTTTCCGGCAGCCTGCGCAAAGTCTTGCGGAAGCAGGCGTTTCGCGTCACGCTGGATACGGCGTTCGAACAAGTGATCACGGCCTGCGCCTCGATTCGCGAATCCACCTGGATTATTGACGAGATGATTCAGGCGTACTGCCGCTTACATGAATCGGGCTATGCGCATTCGGTTGAGGTCTGGCAGGATGGTGAACTGGTGGGCGGGTTGTATGGCATCTCGTTAGGCCGCTGCTTTTTCGGCGAATCCATGTTCTCCCGCCGAAGCAACGCCTCGAAAGTCGCGCTGTATCATCTTGTCGAGCATGTCAAAACGCTGCGCTTCGATCTGATTGATTGTCAGGTCACGTCGGAGCATTTGCTGAGTTTGGGCGCACAAGAAATTCCGCGCCGCCGATTTCTGGAAGAAGTGAAGCAATCGCTGCGTTCTCCAACGATAACGGGGAAATGGACGCGACAAGCAAAAGCTGCGCTTTTGCACTCCTCGCAGTGACAACTTTTAGCGAGAGCTTAGCTTACAGCCCAGCCCTTTCAAATATGGCAGCGTCCGTTCCAGCGCGTCATTCATACTTATTTGCGGAATGTATCCGAAATCGCGTTTGGCGCGGGAAATATCGTAATAATGATCCAATGCTAATTCGCTGGCGAGAAAGCGCGTCATGCGCGGTTCGCCGGAGAGTCGCAGATTGCGCCAGACGAATTCCATCGCCGCGCCAATCGTTCGCGCCGTCGAAAGCGAGATCGTTCGTTTGATCGGCGGAATCTCTAATGTTCTTAGCAAATCCCGAATCCAGCCCCACAAATTCACCGGCGCGTCCTGACTGATAAAATAGACGGAACCCGCGACCGGCGAACCGAGTTGCAAGGCTTCTTCCACCAACACATGCGCTCTGGCGGCATCCTCGACGTATGTCATATCCACACGGTTGTTCCCCTCGCCGACTTGCATCAATTGTCCCGCTTTGGCGCGAGCAATCAGGCGCGGCAGCAGATGTGGATCGCGCGGACCCCAGATGAGATGCGGACGCAGCGACACCGTCAGCAACTCTGCGCTGTTCGCCTTGATAACGAATTGTTCCGCCAACGCTTTGGTCTGCGAATATGAATTTTCGAATCGTGCAGGATACGGCAGGCGCTCATTGCATCCGGCTTGCGGCTGATTGTCGAACACCACGCTCGGCGAACTGGTGAAGATCAGTTTCGGCACGCGCTGCGCCTGACATGCCTCGATGACATGCTGCGTGCCTACGACGTTCGGTTGATAAAACGATTCCCACGTTCCCCAGATGCCAGGCCGCGCCGCGACATGAAACACGGCATCCATTCCGGCGCACGCCTGTTTGACCGCATCTGCGTCATGCAAATCGCCGCGAATCACGGTTGCGCCGATCTGCGTCAATTCCGGGTAGGCTCCCCGCGCAAACACCGTGACCGCGTCGCCGCGTTCGCGCAATTGCTCCACGATATAGCGGCCTAAAAATCCGCCGCCGCCGGTAATGAGTATCTTTTTCATACGATCCTTTGTTCTGCATGGAATACGCGACGATAGAACGATGAGACGCCGCAAGACGCGAGATAGAATAAGAGCGGCAAGACCGGGAAATTATAACGAAGTTCGGTATGAATTATGCCGTGCAGCGCCCACATTCCCGCAATCATGATGGCGGCAAGCTGCCCAGTCGGATCGGTTCGAATCGAGAACAAACCGATCACGCCGAAAAGCAGCAGCGGCGTCATAATCACCAACGTTTTCGCGGTCGGCAGCCATTCGCCTTGCGGGATATAATACCAGAAACGGAGAAATTTTTTCACGGCCAGCACGGCTTGCTTCATCGGATCGCGTATGATTTGCTCGAGTGCCAACTTGCGAAAATAGGCATCTCGCTCGACCGGGTCTTGCGGCGCATTCGCTTCAATCGCTCGATATTCCGGGATGTTGCGCAAATAGCTGGTATTCATGTCGTCGCCAGGCAGATACGTCCCCTGTTGCAGCACGTATCCGCCATTCAGCGTCATCGGCAGGACGCGCTGAAATTGAGTAGCGCTATACAGCGGCCACAGCAGGTACAGGCAGAAAAATGCGCCGAACATCATGCCGAGCATGGCGCGACGCTTGGCGCGATACAGCGCGACCGACACGAACGCGAACAGAAAAAACGCCATAACTTGCGTTGACGATTTGACATATAACACCCCTGCCAGCAAACATCCGAGCAGAACCGCCGTCCCGTTCTCAGGTTCTCGAAGAAGCCGCGCCGCCGTCAGCCAGATCAGCAGGAAGAGCAGCCCTAACAACGGCTCGGAATAATAATAACCATAGACATAACTTGTCGGAGGCCACGCCGCCCAGGCCAGCGCAATCAAACCACCTAATACCGGATTTTTTCGAAATGCCGCAAAAAATCGGATCAACACAAACGCGCTTAACGTTTGAAAGAGAATATTGAACAGATGAATTGATTCGGAAATGCCAAGCAGGCAGTAGCTTAATCCGAATAGAAATGGCACAACCAGGCCGCGTTCGGGGTGATACGCTTGCGGCAGCAGACGCCACGTCGAACCGGAATCCCGCATTTGAGCAATCAAATGCCCCCATCCGTCAATATCATACGGACGCCCGCCCGAATGCCCCGTATGATACCAGGTGTAAAACGAGACAATCGCGGCGACAAGCAGAGACACCGCGAGAGAAAACAGGAGCAGGCGTTGGCGTGAAGCCAGCAACGCCTGATTGATACTGGCAATCAGGTCTTCTATGGTTCGTTTCTTCTGGTGAATGTTCTGTGGTTGCATAAGAAATCAGCGACAGCCCTGTCAGGGTGTAAAACCCAGGCAGAACTGGGGATTACGCCTTTCGACCGGCATATTGAAATCCGATCAGCTTATAAATCAGTTTCGCCACAGCAAAGGGCGAATTCGGGTCAGTCTCCCGATAGGACAATTCAACGACATCTGCGCCGACGACCTCTTTGGTTTCGAAAATAAATTGAAGCAGCGCCATCGCTTCATCCCAGAAAAAACCGCCCGGTTCAGGCGTTCCGGTGCTGGCAATCACGCTCCAATCAAAGACATCTACATCAATCGTCAAGAAGACCGGATTGGGAAGGCGTCGAATCACCTCGCGCACAATCTCAGAACCTTGCCGGTACAGGTGCATCGGGAAAAACGCGAGATGTTCGCGTTCCGCGCGGCGCGCTTCTTCGGCGGAATAACTGCGCATGCCGATATGCAGCGTGTAGGGCGTCATTTCGCGGATGCGCGCCATCACGCAGGCATGGCTGAGCGGACTCTCTTCGTAGGAATCGCGCAAATCCGCGTGGGCGTCAAGCTGAATGACCGAGATGGGATCGCATTTTTCCGACAGCGCCCGAAAAAAACCGCTGCTGATCGAATGATCGCCGCCGATGACGATCACGAACTTCTTCTGCGCTAACAATTCGCTGGTCTGCTGATAGATCGTCTGAATCATGCCTGCGGCGTCCTGCGGAATGACCGGCGGCGCGAGCGTGGCAATGCCGACGCGATACGGCTCGTATTCCAGCAATTCGTCATACAATTCGACATGTTGCGAGGCGTCGAGCACGGCCTCCGGCGCGAGCGCCGTTCCCGCGCCATACGAAATGCCGCCTTCGTACGGAAACGGCAGAATGACGACTTTTGCCGTCTCGAATGCCGTAAATTCAGCGGGGATGCCTAAAAATTGTTTCTCATTCAATTGCATAGTGGTTTTTTCGCCGCCAGAACCCTGCCAGGGTTTCGAACCCTGGCAGGGTTATCATGATAAAATTTATCTATTGCAAGCGTCATCCAAACTTTTCCGCATCTCCGGCAGGCGCGAAACAAGCTGTTTCGGCTGCCGCGCCGCGCATTCGTCAATCACATACGCGCTCAGCAGCGGAAAAATCACGCTGTATTCGCCCCAGATTTGCACGAGTTTATCTTCGTCAGTGTGGCGGTATTTGCCCCACGTCACGGCCTCGCCGAAGGTGCAGCTTGACAGGCTTCCTTCACGCTCCACCGCTGTGCCAATCTGCAAGCCCCGATCAGCCCCTTCGAACTCGATGCCGAGAATCTGGCTGATCGTCGGGCCGGTTTGCTGGATGAAATTTTTCGGCCCGCCGCCGCCCAATTCGACAAACCCCGTTCCGCCTGCGCTAAAGGCGACGGCAGCGGAATCGAGAATATCGCGTTGCGGCGAAAGCGTCAGCGGAAAGCCTTCGCGGTCGGTGCGGGCAAAATTCATCGCAATCGAATGGTTGGTCAGCGAATCCCAGAAAATCGGCACGCCGAGTTTCGCGGCGGTCGCCACAAAACTCCGTTCAGGATGCGGCGCGCGCTGCCGCGTCCATTCGCCAAGCTGGAAATTAATTTCCCAACTGGCGAGCGCATGGTCGGATAATACGGCATAGCAATCTTTCACGAACGCTCGAATCAAATCATCTTGCGCTTCCAACGTCTCTTTTTCGCGAATGCCGATGTCGTAAATTCGCGTGTCGCCATGCTGACGCAGCAGATCGTCATCCCAATGCGGGCTGATGGATTTGACCGGCAGATCGAAGGCAAAATGCAGATCGTGATAGACTTGCGCGCCGGTCGAACAGATTACATCGAGAAATCCGGCGTTCAGCAGGGAAATCACCATGCCGCCCATGCCGCCCGCGATGCCTGCGCCTGCAATTCCGAGCCAGATCGTATCGCCATCCTGAATCATTCGCTTAAACAGTTCCGCGCCCCGCAGCACATGACGCGCCTCGAAGGAGGTCTGTCCCATATATCGAATCAATTCCGGCACGGACAGGCCGGGACGCAATGGCTGCGGCACGATGTCCGGCGCATAATGAAAAAGAGAGGCGTGTTGCATAAACGTATCCTCGTAAACGTACGTCGAAATTATCATTTCGACGTACAAGTGTTATTCCAGCAGCATCACCGCGCAGGCGACAACGGTCGTCCAAAGGCCGTCTTTATGTCCTTCGGCGGTTTGCGCGATGCTTCGGCTGACGAATTGGCGATTTTTATCGGCAACGTACAATTTTTTGCGTTCATCCCACGCGGAGTCAATATCCAATTCGATGCCCAGCGTCGAAGCCAGCATCGTCGCGGCCAAATCTTCGGCGAAATCCGACGCTTTTTTGTTGGTTGTGCCGAAGCCGTGATGCTCGCTGATGTATCCGTATTGCTTTTTATCTTTCGGCTGCGCTAACCCAATCGCCGCCGCCACCAGCCGGTTCGGTTCGCAGGTCGCTTCTCTTGCCATCACGACAAACGTGATTTGCCCGGGTTTCAGTTGTTTCACGCCATCTTCTTTCGGGATAATCTTACAATCCGGCGGGAAGATGCTGGATACGGTCACGAGATTGCAGATTTCGATGCCAGCATCTCGCAACGCAATTTCGAAACTTTGCAACTGATTGCGGTGGAATCCGACGCCTTTGGTAAAAAACATTCGTTTGGGAATTAAATCATCCATCACACGCCTCCTGTATTCTACTGACATTGTCAGGTTGAATCCGAACAACAGTTTCAGAGAGATACCACCGCGCCATTCTTGATTTTGTCAAGCAGAAAGCGCAAGTCATCAATATTCGCCGACACTATTCTGCGACACAAAAACAGTTCACCGCAGTCGGTATTTCACCGGAATAATCCCCCACACGGTTTCATTGTCGGAGACCGCCGTAAATCGCCAGCTTTTGACGTATTGAATCGCGGCCTGTTCCAAGCGGACATCGCCGCGCTGCAACGGAACAACCTCGCCGACCGAGCCATCGGGCAACACCCAGAATTTCAGACGAATCGTCACATCGCGGTCTAACGTCACGTTCGGCAGGCGAGTCGGGCGATACGAGACCGTCCGCGCCGAGGCTGGCCCTTCGATCTGGATGCTCTCTTCTCGCGGCGTTTCCTCTCGAACCACATGCTCGATTTCGCGAGATTCTTGCGGCAGCGCTTTCGTGAACGCGCGTTCAGGCGCACTCGACGTCACGGCCATAACTGGCTCTCGGTTTGTCGGCGCGTCCCACGCTGGTAATGGCGCGTTCTCCTGAGCCGCCGACCGAGAGCGCCGCGCCGCGGGTATCTCGCGAATCGCGGCGATGTGTTCGTCTTCTGGGGATATTCTCGAACGACTGGTGAGTAGCTGCGGCGGAAGGAATCCGTCGGCGGCGTCTGTTGCAGGCGCGTCCTGAACATTCCTTGTCACTGTTGGAATCGGAAGGACGAGTTCAGATGTCTGCTCGACCGGCATCACCTTGCGATTCAATGGCCTGGCCTGAAGGCTCGATTGAACCACGCGCTCTGCCGGACGCTCGCGTGTCGGGAGTTCCGGCAGCGTAACCCGCTCGGCTTGCGCCGTCAACATCGGTGCGACCAATGCAGTTGACGGCGCTGGAAGCACAACCGCGTCGAATGCTGGGGCGCGCTCCTCTTGCGCGATTGGCGAGGTTTCGGCGCGGGAAACGCGCATTGGCTCTGGAACGTCAACCTGAAACAGTTCTCGGCGTTCGAGTTCAGGGATAGATTTCGTCTCCGGAAGCTGAACAGGTATAATACCGGTTTTTTCAGGCTCATAAGGCGGCAACGCCTTTCGTTGCATATTAACGCGTTCGGCAGGAATATCTCGGCGGCTCTGGTGAATCGCACTGACCGGCAGTTTCGGTTCTTGCAAAGGTAATGACGCCGATTCGGAAGGCGCAGAAACATCGAATTCGGGGATAGTCGCAGATGCTTGCTCATCGGATTGCCGCGAATGCTGCGGCGGCGCGACGGTTGTCACGACTTCGGCAATCAGCGACACGCCCTTCGAATCATCGTCTGCGATGTCAGGCGGTTCTTTTTCAAGCGCGGCCTGCTCGAGCAGATTGTCGGCGCGAGGCATGACATCAGGCGCGACAGGTTCGGATTTGGCGCGAGTCTGTAGATCGAATTCCCGGAGGTCGCGAACAGGCTGCGGCGCAAAGGCGTCCCATTCCAACGAACTCAAACCGGTTTCGATCACCGGCGTCGTCTCTTCGGGAATGCGCGGCGCGAATATTTCAACATCTTCCCCATTCTCCTCTGCCGGAGATTTCCCGATTTCCATCATCGCGACTTCAATATATTCGGGCGGCGATGGGGACGTGATGAATGATGGGAAGAGCAAAATAAAGGCAATATGCGCCGCTAACGAAACGATAATCAGCGGCATGAGCGTTCTGGCGTCAGAATGTTTCGCCCGCGTCAATCTTTTTTTCCACTGAGTTCGCGCCATGTTATGAAACCGTCACGCCTTCGGAGAACGACTCTGTTTTACGAAACAGTCTGAAAAAATTTCGCGAGGTCTGTTCCGCAACCTCTTCCAGTGAAATGCCGCGTAGTTCAGCGATTTTCGCCGCTGTGTACCGCACGTACGCCGGTTCATTGCGTTTTCCTCGAAACGGCGCTGGCGCGAGATACGGGCAATCGGTTTCGACCAGCAACGATTCGAGCGGGAGCGCTTTCGCTATCAGAGGAAGGTCGCCCGATTTTTTAAACGTAATCGGCCCCGCAATCGACACTAAAAATCCTAACTCTCTGACGCGCTCGGCCATGACGAGATCACCGGAAAAGCAATGAAAGACGCCGCCGACTGCCGACATATCCACCTCTTCGATGATGCGCAGCGTATCGGCATGGGCATCGCGGTCGTGGATAATCACCGGCAAATCAAGCGTTTTCGCCAACTCAAGCTGTCGCCGAAAAAACGCCTGCTGCATCTCCTGCGGCGAATTATTCCAGTAATAATCCAACCCGATTTCACCGAGCGCGATCACGCGCGGCGACTGCGATAACAGCCGCAGTTCCTCAAGACATCGGTCGAGTTCGACCTCTTTGACATCGTGCGGATGAACGCCGACGCTCGCGAACACCTGCGGAGACTGCGCCGCGATCTCAAGATTGATCCGGCTATCCTCAATAGTTGTGCCGATGGTTAAAATGGTCGTCACTCCGGCGTCCTCGGCGCGGCGAATCACGGCATCGCGTTCATCCCCGGCTTCATACATGGCGAGATGGGCATGTGAATCTATAAGCATGTCTTCTCCAGGTTAGAAATATAATATTATTCACGAGCATTGACACCGAGTCCAGGAGTGCAAAAGCGTCAGCTTTTGCGGTCAAAGCTTCGCGTTGAGACTCCTTCTTCCTTGCATCAATACGACTACGTAGAGAATCAACCGGACAACCAACTTCTGTCAAGAGCATTTTGAGAAAAAGAGCGTTTTTCGAACGTTTGCTCTTGTTCGTCAATCCTCATGATTTTCTCTTGACATCTCTCGAACATATTCCATGATAAGGGACAAGTCTGTGAAGTCCGAATATTCAGCTACATCAGGGATCAACCAGCAATGGAAGAAGGAGTCGTTGTATGATTTTTACAAAAATTACGAACGTCGAGCTTCCTCAAGCGGCAGAAACCGGGAAAGGGTTTTCTGTCATCATGGAGGCAGATGGCGATGTCCCATTCACGCAGGTTATCGTACGTCATGCCGACGGATGGGAATGGGTGGTGCGCGGTGAGCGCGTGACAGAATTGGGAAACGGGCGCTATCGAATAGACATTCCCGCTGACGCCTACCATAGCGGGGCGACCTATTTGCAAGTCGAAGGCTGTTGCCGCGCCGATATTGACAAAGCTGCTCCGCGCGACTGGATTATCCAACATCGCCAGATCGAGGTGTGCGAAGGCAAGCCGATTGTGCTTCAAGCGCCAGTAAAGTCAGACGTTCCCACAATCGCCATGTCTTCCATGCCCAAGATTTCTCTCGGAAAATCGCGCGAGCCGGTGATCTATTTCGGAATTCACAAACACATGCATCAGCCCTACTATAGCTCCACCGACCCGGATTATTGGGACGGCGAAAAAGATGGCATCTTCGGCCAGCGCGCCGGGGCGTATCGTCATTATATTCCTGCCGCGATCCGAAATTATATCGAAGGCGGTCTGGCTCATGCCGGGCTTTCCACAAGCTGGTCAGGATCGTTAATCGAACAACTGCATCGCTGCGCGGACACCGGGCGGGCGAATGGCGCATTTCGAGGGTGGAATCGAGAATTGCGCGAGATCGCGCAGACCAAAACCGCGTTTGGCAATCCGCGTGTAGATTTTACGGCATTCGGCTTTTTCCATCCGCTGATGCCTCTTATTCCGGCCAGAGATATTGTCGGGCAGATCGCATGGCATCGCGCCATTATCCGTGACACGTTCGATACCGAAGCGAGCGACGTGCTGTTTCCGCCTGAAACCGCATTTCATCCCCACATGATCCCGGCCTTGCTTGAGGCGGGCGTCAAAGCCGTCATCTATGATTCGATTCATCATTTCCGCGCCTGCCAGGAATATCCCTACGCCGGGCACACTGAAGGCATGCTGCCGCCGAATCCGGCAGATCAGGTCAATCCGACGATGGATGATTGGCAGCAGCTCAATACGATCTGGGCGCCCAGCAAGATTTCGCCGAAATTATTAAAGCCCTGTTATCTGACGTATCAAGACCATACCGGCAAAGAATATCGCATCATCGGCATTCCGGCGGAACGCTATCTCGGCAACGAAGATGCTCGCGGCGGCTACGGCGCATTGCAATATGAACTGGTGATGGGGCAGATTTACGATCAAATCGTCAAAACTGGCACGTATGATCCGGATCATCCCCCGTTCTTCCTGCTGCATTCCGACGGCGACAATCATGGCGGCGGCGCGGATAGTTATTACACCTGCAATACGGCGCGATTAGTGGAAATGTGCAAAAATGACCGTCGCTTTCAACTCATTACCATCAAAGACTATCTGCGTCAATTCCCGGTCGATCCGAATAATATCGTCCATCTTGAGCCTGGTTCATGGGCTGGAGCGGACAATGGCGACCCACAATTTACGAAATGGTTCTCCTGGGTCGAAAAAGATTATTCGCCGGATTTGAACAGTTGGGCGGTTCTGACCGCGTTTCAAAATGTCGTGCATTCGCTCGAAGACGCCGGAGAAAACGCGCAATTGGTCACGGCCTTGCAACGCCTGCTTTATACGGCGGAAACGAGTTGCTACTGGTATTGGACTGGCCAGACCATCTGGGACGCGCAAGTCACGATGGCGGCGAACAAAGGGGTGCGTTTGGCGGAAGATGCGCTGACGCGCCTGCTGAAATCCAAAAAAGACACGAACGGCCCGACGATTTTCGTCCCCTGGATACGTCCGGCGAACCCTGGCGGAAAAGACTGGGGGCAGGGCAGTTTAAGAAATGCCGATCCCGACGCCACATTCAGCACATTCGTGTACGATATAGCCGGCGTCAAAAAAGTAACGCTCCATTATCGCGAGGTCAACAGCCAGGCCGAGCAAGAGATCGAAATGAAAGATTGCGGCAGCTACCCCTCCCGCACCGATGCGCTCGTCATTGCCACGCTTTATAAAGCGGTGCTTCCTGCTGGCACAGGCAATATCAGCTATTACATCGAAGCGGCTGACTTGCGCGGCAATGTCTCTTACAGTCCGGTCGGACGAATTTTTATCGCATAATAACCACTCTCAAATCAAGCCCTGCCAGGGTTTCGAACCCTGGCAGGGCTTTTTTGTCATTTTCCTCAGCATGATGAATCATCCGTTTATTAGATTAGATCAGGCAACCTTCAAGCTCGGCGAGCACCGTATTTTCGAGCAAACATCCTGGCAGATGCGAACGAACGAACATTGGGGTATTCTCGGCGAAAACGGCTCCGGGAAATCGCTGTTCGCCGACGCGATCTGTCGCAGCCTGCCGCTTGTGCATGGGCAGATTTCGTATTATTTCGATCTCGATTCGGAACGTCGCCCGCAGCCGCGTTCTTACGTGTATAAAGGCGAAATCCTGAAAATCTCGTCCGATTCGCACCGCGAGATGCTGCAACGATTCGCCGACTATTATCAGGCGCGGTGGCAGAGTTTCGAAGGGCAGAATGCGCCGACCGTCGGCGACATGCTAACAGGAAAAAGCCTCGAGCATCGCTCGCCGTTCGAAGTCACGCCGCTTACCACACCGGATGACGTCTATCAAACACGGCGCGAACAGGCGGTTGCATTGTTAGGCATCGAATATCTTCTTGATCGTAAAATCTTGCATCTCTCGCACGGTGAAGGCCGCAAATTTTTGCTCGCCCGCGCCCTGATGCAATCGCCGAAACTGCTGATTCTCGATGACCCGTTTTGCGGATTGGATGCCGCTTCTCGTGAAACGCTGCGTCACGCTATTGAAAATCTGTTGTCCGCCAGACTGATGCAGATTTTGCTCATCACCTCGCGCCCGGATGAAATTCCGGCAGGCGTCACGCATCTGCTGCATCTTGCCGACAGGCGCGTCGCAGCACAGGGAGAGAAAGCCGCTGTGCTAAAAATGCTTGACGCTTCTCAGCCGAATCAGAACGAGTCAGAACACCTTCAAGATGCGCCGATTCGATTTCCTGACATCGCGTTTGAAACAGAGCCGAATGCTGCGCCATTAATTGAAATGCGCGATGTCTCGGTGACGTATGGGCAGGCGCATGTGCTGCGAGATATTACCTGGACAATGCGGCAGGGGGAACACTGGGCGATTCTCGGTCATAACGGCGCGGGCAAAACGACGTTTCTGAGCCTCATTTCAGCGGATAATCCGCAAGGGTACGCGAATGACATCGTCCTGTTCGGCCTGTCGCGCGGCTCTGGCGAAAGCATCTGGGAGATCAAACGCCGGATCGGCGCGGTATCGCCGGAATTGCTGATGTTTTATGATCGCCGTCTGACCTGCCATCAGGTCGTCTGCTCCGGCCTGTTCGACTCGGTCGGATTATATCATGATGTGTCGCCTGAGCAAGCGCAGCTTGCATTGGATTGGATGCGGGCGCTAAAGATCGAGCATCTGGCGGAATTGCCGTTTCAGGCCGCCTCCATCGGCGAAGAACGGATCGTACTGTTGGCGCGGGCGTTGGTCAAACATCCCCGCCTGTTAATTTTAGATGAACCGTGTCAAGGGTTGGACGCGCATCACCGCAACCGAATTCTCGCGCTGTTAGACCGACTCTGCCAGGAAACGCCGATTGGATTGCTGTATGTCACCCATCACATCAACGAAATGCCGCGTGCTATCACACATGTCCTGCAATTGGAGCGAGGCCGCATTGTGAAAACAACAACGGTTCGTAGCGTTATCGAACCGTAGGAGCGAGGTCTTCTCGCCAAAACGATACGAACAGAATGGCAACACATTATGAGTCAACAACATGACCTTTTAGGTACGGAAAAAATTTCGACGTTGCTGCTGAAACAATCCGTTCCCTCGATCATCGGCTTATTCGTGCTCAGCACGTATAACCTGGTTGATACGATTTTCGTCGGGCGCGGAGTCGGGACGCTCGGCATCGCGGGTTTAGCGATTGCCGGGCCGATTCAGATGATTATCATGTCGCTCGCGCAAACCGTCGGGATCGGGACAGCCTCAATGATTTCCCGCAGTCTTGGGGCAAAAGATCGCGAACGCGCAGAGCAGACGTTGGGGAACTTTTTTTCTGTGGTCGCCGCGCTGAGCATCCTGATCACCATCGGCGGCAACATCTGGTTAGAGCCGCTGCTAAGGTTATTCGGGGCGACCGATCAGATACTTCCATACGCGACGGAATACATGCGACCGATTTTTTACGGCACACTCTGGGCGATTATGACGCCGGCGTTCAATAACCTGATTCGCGCAGAAGGGGCGGCGCGGTTCGCGATGATGGTCATGATTCTCTCCGCCGTGACCAATATCATTCTTGATCCGATTTTTATCTATGTATTACACATGGGGATTGCTGGCGCGGCTATTGCGACCGTGATTGCGCAATTCGTCTCCGCAGCCGTCGTCCTCTTTTATTTTTGGAGCGGACGCAGCAGCGTGCGAATTCATTCGAAGAACTTTGCGCCGCGCTGGGAGATTATTCGAGAAATGTTCTCAATCGGCGTGTCGGTGTTTGCCCGCCACGCCTCCGGCAGCCTCATGGCGGTCATTCTCAATCATTCGTTAGGCCGGTACGGCGGCGACATCGCGATTGCCTCGTTCGGCGTCATCAATCGGCTGCTGATGTTCGTGTTCATGCCGATTTTAGGCGTTATTCAAGGCTTGCAGCCGATTTTGGGCTATAACTACGGCGCAAAACAGTATCATCGCGCTAAAGAGTCAATCCTGACGGCGATCAAATGGGCGACAGGTTGTTCAATCGCGGCCTTCCTGTTTTTGATGCTGTTTACCAAAACATTAGTCGCCATCTTTACTTCCGACGCCGAGCTGATCGCGCAATCGATCGCGGCGACGCGCATTATCATTCTTTTTCTGCCGCTCGTCGGCTTTCAAGTGATTGCCGGAGGAATGTATCAATCTATCGGCAAAGCGAAACACGCATTTTTTCTCTCGATTCTCCGCCAGTTCTTCCTGATTCCGCTTGTGCTGATTTTACCCTTATTTTCGGGATTGTCAGGGCTATGGAATGCGTTTCCGGTGTCAGATGTCTTTGCTATCGCAATTACTGGCGTGATGGTCTGGAAGGAGATGCGGCTGCTCACTGATGTTACGCAGCGAAATAGTGACGAACGAAGAAAATTTGAGGAGATATCATCATGAATACATTCGATAAATTCGCTCTCGCTGAACGCGCAGAGCAATTATTTGCAAACGTGTACGGCTTGCTTGCCAAACAGTTTGCCCACGAGCCCAAATACTACGCATTGTTTACCCAACTTGAGCAGGAAGAAATTCAACATGCGATGCGGATTAAGATGCTGCGAAAACGTTACACGACAAAGGATGTGGGGGATATCGAATTTGATGTTGTTCCTTTGCAAGCCTTCCTGAAAAACGGTGAGCGTATCATGCAGCAGCTTGAGTCAGGAGAACCGTTTGACAGCGTTTCCGAAGCCGCTGCTGTGATGGCTGAACTTGAACGGCAATTTGCTGGCGCTCATGCAGAAATGATCTTATCGGTTGTTGATTCGAATTTGCGGAAGTTCTTCGAACAGTTAGCGAAACAGGATCGCGGGCATGCGTCTCTCCTTCACTAAAAATCATCAGAAGCAATCCAAAAGAACGGTGTCATCGGAGGCGGCTCGTCGTCTCATAATGTTCTGAACGAAAACAGAAGTTCCACAAATTGCCGGTTCGCAGTCGGCGAGGCGCGAAAATAGAAGAGATGCGAGCGGGCGACGGGAACCGATGCGCCGAAGCCGGGGATGCTGTCGTCGCTGATGCGTTCCAGCGCGTGTGCTATTTCCGTTTCAAGGCGCGTTGCGCTCCGAATCGGATAGACTTTTCTGACCGGCATCACGGTTGACGCGATATGATCGATGTGCCAGAAGCGCGTTTTCTGCGTGCGCTGATGTCGTTTCAGCCGCGTATTTAGCGAATTCATGGCAGAACCGACATAGACATACCACCCTTTTCCAAAGAATCGCTCTCCTAATTTGCCGATTGGCAGCGTGATGTCAGCCGGATTTTCCAGCAACAGCAGATACGATCCTTTATTCTGGCAATTCGTCCGCAGCGTATCCCAATCAATCGGTACGTCCCGCAGCGTCGCTAATTCTGCTGTCGCCGGATCGGAGAATGCGAGCGCGTAGGTGTGCAACTTAACGACCTGTGAAGACAAAAAGAGCCGGGCATAGTCCGGATCGGTATGGAGATTCGGCAGGAAACGTGTTGCGCCAGCATGAAGAATCAGAAACACAACATGCGTATCATAGCCGTTTTCCTGTGCCAGGCGCTCCAAATCTGCAAGATGCTTTTGTCCGCGCAATGTCGGAGCATCGGGGAACATCGCCACTCCATTGTGACAAAGGGTACAGGATTTGACTTCGACAATCGTCGGGCGCTGATTCAGCGCGCAGGTAAAATCGAATTTCGATGCGCCGAACGTCACTTCCCGCCGAATATCGGTCGCGTCGCGGAAGGCGGGAATCAGGTTGCGCGTCAGCAAATTGAAAAAAAGTTCGTTCACCTTGATCGTATCCAAAAAGACATACGATCCTTGATAGGTTGTCGCAATGACCTTGTATGAGAATTTGCCATGCGCGGGCGCGACGAAAAATGGCTGTCCTGTCAGACAAAATTCCTCCATGCGCCCGGTATTGGGCACATGCGCCCGAATCGCTTCGCCGGTCGCCGTTTGCAGTTCCATCACGAACCGGTTCGGGCGGCGAAGAAACGTGACTTCTGTGGATGCGGGGTACAAACGTAATTGCATATCGTCTCCGCTCTATTATGCAGTATCGCATTATTCGCAAGGATTGAACCCAACCCTGCCAGGGTTTTAAACCCTGGCAGGGTTCTTACGTGGTCAATGCTCTATAATAGCGACATCGACCGAGGAGTGCGAACGCTTGCGTTTGCATTCCTTTTGTTCAATCGAAATATCATGTTGCGTTGTACGTCGAAACTGACGTTTCGACGAAGGCGAAACGTCAGTTTCGCCCGACAATTGACGATCTGTTCGAAGGCAATTGGCATGACAACCGGAATTCTTGTCCATGTATATTTTGTCGTTTTTCGGATAAAAATGCCTGAAAATTTCAACCTCAACGAGTATTTGGTTGACAAGACGTTTCAGAAAAAAATCATTTCACCATGCCGCAAATTATCGTAAAGAATCTGACCAAAACGTTCCGAATCGCGGAACGCCGCGCCGGGATGCTCGGCGCAGTCGCCGGACTTTTCCGACGGACGTATCGCACGGTTCACGCGCTGAACGAAGTATCGTTTTCCATCGAACAGGGCGAACTGATCGGCTACATCGGCCCGAACGGCGCAGGCAAATCCACGACGGTCAAAATTCTTTCCGGCATTCTGACGCCGGATGCCGGAGAATGCGCGGTTAACGGGCGCGTCCCCTGGAAACAACGCATCGAACACGTCCGCGACATCGGCGTGGTCTTCGGTCAGCGCACGCAACTCTGGTGGGATTTGCCGGCCATCGAATCGTTCGATCTGCTGCGGGATATTTACCGCATTCCGGCGGCGCAATATCGCGAGGAGAAAGCGCGTTTAGTCGCGCTATTGCAGCTTGACACGCTGCTCGACACGCCGGTCAGACAACTCAGCCTCGGCCAGCGGATGCGCTGCGATATTGCCGCCGCGCTGCTGCATCGCCCGCGCATTCTCTTTTTAGACGAACCGACCATCGGCTTAGACGCCCTTTCCAAGCTTGCCGTCCGGGATTTTATCAAGACGCTGAACCGGGAACGCGAGATGACCGTTATCCTCACCACGCACGACATGGACGACATCGAGGCGCTCTGTTCGCGCCTGATCGTCATCAGCGAAGGCCGGATTATTTCCGACGGTTCGATTGCCGACCTGCGGCAGCGGCTTTCGCCGGAACGCCGCCTCATGATTGACGTGGAAGACGCGCCGCAGCAAGTCTGGGATGAACACGCGACGCTGATTCGACGAGAAGGCAGCCGCCTGCATTTTGCGTTCGAACCGAACCAGGTCTCGGCATCCGAATTGGTGCGGCGATTGATGGATCGGTACGCTGTGCGGGATTTGTATCTTGAAAACCCTTCGATTGAAGAAATTATCGCACAACTCTATGCTCAACGTTAAACCGCCGTCCGCCGCCGCTGCCTATCTTTCCGCGTTCAGCCTGCGTTTCCGCCTGTTGCTGCAATATCGCGCCGCCGCCTGGGCGGGCTTCGGCACGCAAACCTTTTTCGGACTGATTCGCGTGATGGTGTTTTCCGCATTTTTCGCGTCATCTACGCAGGCGCAGCCATTGAATTACGATCAGGTCATCAGCTACATCTGGCTCGGCCAGGCGTTGTTCGCGATCCTCCCATTCCGCGAAGACGCGGACATCGCCGCGCTGATTCGCACCGGCAACATCGCGTATGAATTCGTCCGCCCGGTGCATCTGTTCTGGTTCTGGTTTGCGCGGCAGATTGCCAATCAGACCGCGCCAGCGATGCTGCGAGCGCTGCCGATGCTCATTGCCTCCGCCGTCGTGTTCCCGATGCTCGGTCTGAATACATGGGCGCTGCGCGCTCCGGCGTCTGCGGCGGGATTGCTCTGCTTTCTCGCGCTGCTGCTGCTGGCCGTTCTATTAAGCAGCGTGTTGAAGCTGCTGGCGACCGTGTCGCTGTTCTGGACGATCAGCGGCGAAGGGCTGGCGATGCTGCTGCCCGCGCTGATCTGGCCGTTATGCGGGATCGTGCTGCCGCTGTCGTTTTTTCCGGAACGGTTGCAGCCGATTGTTCGCGCCTTGCCGTTTCGCGGCTTGATGGACGTGCCGTTTCAATTTTATGTCGGCAGCCTCGCGCCTTCTGCCGTGTGGGAAGAACTCGCTCGGCAACTGCTCTGGATTGTCGGATTGGGAGTGATCGGCTACGTGGCGTTCCGCGTCGGCGCGCGCCGCGTGGTGGTGCAGGGAGGCTGAACGCATGAACTCATTGCGGCTTTACGCCCGCTACATCGGCATTTCCATTCGCAGTCAGATGGAATACCGCGCCTCGTTTCTGTTGCAGACGGTCGCGCATTTTCTCTTGACCGGAATCGACATTGTGGCGGTCTGGGCGTTATTCGAGCGTTTCGACTCGATTCAGGGCTGGTCGTTGTATGAAGTCTGCGTCTTTTACGGCATGATCAGCGCGGCCTTTTCGATCAACGACGCGCTGACCAGAGGGTTCGATATTTTCCCGCGCTTGCTGAAACAAGGGGATTTCGACCGCTATTTGCTTCGTCCGCGCGGCACATTGCTGCAACTGTTCGGCTATGAATTGCGTCTATCGCGCATCGGACGCTTTTCGCAAGCGTCGCTGGCGCTGCTGTTCGGCCTGTCGCATCTTCACATCGCGATTTCGCTTCCCAACATCGCGCTGATCGCCTGGACGATGGGCGGCGCGGTCTGCCTGTTCATGGGCTTGCTGCTGTTTCAAGCCACGTTCGCCTTCTGGACGACCGAATCGCTGGAAATCATGAATACCCTGACGTATGGCGGCATTGAAACCGCGCAATATCCGCTGGCGATTTATCACGCCTGGTTTCGGAAATTTTTCACGTTTATCGTGCCGCTCGGCTGCGTGAATTATTTCCCCCTGTTGCTTCTCCTGAATCGGTATGACCCGGCAAGCGATCCGGCGTGGTTATACGCGCTCTCGCCCGCTGCCGGCGTCGTCTTTCTTTTCGCTGGCATTCTCGCCTGGCGCGTCGGCCTGCGGCATTACGCGTCTACCGGGAGTTAGACGAGGGCGAAACAACAGTTTCGCCCTACGATTTACGATCTACTCGAAGGCAATTGCTATTAGAACGTATATTGACGCGCCGGCTTGCCGGAAAAATCAAAGACAATCGCGTCGCCATGTTCGACATAGAACAGCGTGAAATTCGGGTTGTCAGCGTCACCGTAAATCGAACGAATCATCGGTTCGTTCTCCAGAATGCGTTGTTTTAACTGGATGTCGTCGCTGAATTTGACTGCGCCCCGCAGCCGCAATGTTTCCATCGCAGGCGACGTGACGGAAAATTCTGTGACTGGCGCGGCTTGCAACTGTTTGTACACATCCTTGCTTTTGGCCGTGCAGAAATAAAATTTCCCCTGTTCGACGAATTGAAACTGGAACGGGCGCAGGCGCGGCTGTCCGGCGTCAACTGTGGCTAAAAATCCGCTGCGATTGGCTTGTAATAAGGTCGTGGCTTCTTGCATGATATTCTTCTCCTATGTACGTGTAGGACGAAATTTTTTTCGTCCACCCGTCCGCCATGTCATGCGGCGCGTGTCGAAATGCAATTTCGACATACAAGACTCTTATGAAATATTTTCCTGAATACGAGTTAATAACGACACTAACGTTTCTTTTTCTTGCTCGGTAAATCCGGCGTAAATCCGGGCAAGCAGCGTCACCGAAATCTCGTGGAAATCGGGACGCAAGCGCTGCCCTTCCTCTGTCAGGCGGATAAACGTCACGCGTCGATCCGCGTCGTCCTGACGTTTTTCGATAAAACCGGCTTTGATCAATTTATCCACGAGCGCGGTGACAGTGGATTTGTCTTTGCCTATCAAATCGGCGGTTTCCTGCATCGAAAGCTCCTCATGACGGAACAAGACGTAGAAAATATCGCCGTGCGACGTGACAATCCCATCAATCCCATGTTCGCGTAATCCTTGAACAATCAGCCGGTTGACGCCTTCGCGGATTTTCGAGATCTGCGAAATCACTCCGGCAGGCGTCTTTGCCGATGCTGCGCGTGATTGGCGTTTTTTCATTGTTCCAACCCCACTTGCTCTAACTTAAATGTGACAGGGCGCAATCCATCCGTGCAGCATGCAATCATCGTGACCTCATGTCCCGCATGAATGCTCTGAATCATTGGCCGCAGTTCACTCCATGCCCAGTGACAAAAGCCATTCGGCGGGTCCCAGCGGTTTTCCGTAATAAAGACCTGTCCTTCTTCGAATCTGCCGCACGGCGCGGCTGCGCCATACGGATATTGTTGATACAGATCAGCGTGAAATACCTTTTTTAACACGGTAATCCGGCATCCGCAGCGCTCGCGCATGTTTTTCATACCCTCTGCTTCTTTCGGACATTCGATCATATTGCTCATCAGTTCGTTCTTTTCTCTGATAGAGACGCCTCGGCAAGGCATCTCTACAAAGATGTCACAATGCCTCCATGATAGGCCAATCGGTACACTTCTTCATCCTGATAGAAGATACATTCCACTCCGGTAAATGCCTCTATTGTCCCTTGAATGTCGTTGCGATATTCGAAATTCTGATAGGCAAAATGCTCCGGCCCTCGAAATGGCTGATCATCTTTCGCTGCGCGGAGCGCCTGTTGCAGAAATTCATACACATCGCCGACCGGGGCGATTTTACTGGAAACGCCGCCGTAAAAATTCATCCCCCAGACGACGCGCTCGTTTTTCCAGATAATCTCTTCTCCGATAAACGGATTTTCTCCAAAATAGCGATCTTTATAGGTGAATTCATTCTCCGCGAATGATAATTCTTTGCCGTCGCCCGGAAGTGTTGTTCCTTCTTTTCCACTGGCGTAGGAATTGGCCTTGGCTTTGATCAAAAACTGTTTAAGTTCCATGAGAGTCCTTTGGTTCCAGAGGTTAAAATTTCTGTTTGTATTCCTGTGATATAGTTTGACATCAAAGTTTTATATCAAACTATTGTCAAGGAAATTTTCACGATTTTTATCAAGAATGTTGCCATAGCGGACAGGATGAGCTGCTAAAAGGCGACGAATCAGGCTACAGGCAGAACCGGCGCGTCGAAATCGAAATCCGATTATTGCTTTTTGGGGCACTGCTGGCAGAAATGCGGCGAGCAATGATGGCGGTCGAGATGCAGCAAACCTTGATAGATGTCGGCTCGCCGAAGCTGCTGCGCTGGCAAGGCGCGTCCGGCGATGAGATGCGCGGCGCGGCGGGCGCTGACGCGATTGCCGTGCGCGGGTGCGGGAAAACACGCATACAACTCCGTAATCTGCCGCAGCAAATCGGGGCGCGACATCTCCTGCGCGTAGAGCCAGAAGACGGGGAAAATCGCGCTGATAACGATGTCGCGGATGCGCGACTGACCGAGGAACTCATGGTCATGTTCGGCAGCCGCAGGCTCGCCGAACAGATAGCGCCCTTTCCAATAGCCTTGCGTCGGAAGCGCGAGCGAGTGTTCGAATAACGCAATCGTCTGCGGCAGCGTCTCAGGCGTATGGTCGGCCAATCGGAACAAGGCGAGATAGCGTTCGAACGGCGGCTGCAAGGCGTATTGACAGAGGAGATAACTCAGCGCGGCCAGCCGTCGCGTCGGGAAATTGGCGGGACGCAAGCGGAAAAAATGCCATTGCTGCGGCAGCATCGGTCGCGCGTCGAGATATGGGCGCTGCATGTCCCAAAGGTCGTGCAAACTGGCAAGATATGCGATGGTTTCATGATCGAGCGGCCATTTCGAGCGTGTCACGCCCGGCAGACGTTCCGGCTGTTCCGATTGAAAAGAACGCGGCGGAAGCAGCCCGGCCACGCCGAAGAGCGCGGCCTGCATCCAACGGACGCGCTCTTCCGACAACGGCGTGTCGCTGTCGGGCAAAGACGCGCCAATCTTCTCTAACGGCAAGCGGCGGGCGAGTTCGAGAAACGGGCGTTTATTGCTGGAATAGCCGAATCCTTCGCAAATCGCCTGATATAATGTCTGTTCGAATGACGCATCTTTCCGCCATAATCCGAAGCGTTGCGCGCGTTCCCGCAAGCGTTCGCGTCCTAATTCCGCCAGCCAGTCGAGCAGTTCATCCGATGGCATTGCGCGCAGCGCGACCTGACAACAGGCCTCGCATTCGGCGTTGCGGCGGTCTTGAAGTCGAATGCGTTCACGCAGCGTGTCAATGGAATTTGATAGGACGGGTTCTAAGGCGAGTGTCGGCAGAGATTCGCCGCGCAGGTTTCGGATGACGCAGGGGGCGTCATGTTGATCAGGCCAGAAAACGACATGCAGAATCACGTCGGCATAGTTCGGATCGCGTTCGTGCCCGTGCGCGCGCCAGTCCGCCGGGCGCACATGCAGTTCGACATCCCCTTCCAAGACGCGCCCGTCAAGCCGAATCACGGCATCCCGAAAATCCGGGCCGGCGTCCGTATTTTTCCAGCCGCGACGAATGATCTCCACCTCGCGCCCGTCGCTTGCGTTCAGCCGGATCGCGTCGAACGCCGCCTCTTCCCAGAGTCGGGAAAGAAATTGTTCGGAGACGGGGGGCTGTTCTTTCATCTCTGACCTCAACAGCGTTATACCAGAAGTTGTACGACACAACCCTGCTTCGCGCTACGAAGCGTTATTTCGTCTCCTGAAGCATTTCCGCTAATTGGCCTAAATCCTTGTCATGCCCGAACAGCACGAGAATATCCCCCTCTAACATCATATCTTCCGGCTTCGGGACGGCGATAATGTGTTCGATTTTTTCACGCCCAAAGAGGCTTGGACGCGGCACTTTACGTTTGATGGTCACAATGTTGATGCGATACCGTTCCCGCAAATTCAATTCGATAATGCTTTTTCCGATAAAATCGTTGGGCGCGACCAACTGCGCAATGCTGTATTCTTCGCCAACGGCAATTTGATCGAAAAAGAAGCCGGAAACCAGTTCTTTTGCTACATTTTGTCCGACTTCTTCTTCAGGCAGCACCACGCGGTCGCATCCGACGCGTTCCAGGATTTCTTTCCGCACAGTCGTTCCGGCGCGCGAGATCACTTTCTGCACGCCGATTTGTTTGAGCGTGACGACCGTGAGCAGCGTTTCCTCGAAGTCCGATCCCATACCGACAATCGCCGCATCAACGTCTTTGATGCCCTGCGATTCCAGCGCCTCGCGATCCGTTCCATCCATTTGCACGGCAATCAGCACATCATCTTTGATCGCATCAATCACCTCGAAATTTTTATCGATTGCGATCACTTCCGCGCCTAATTGGCTGAGCGCCGTGGCAACCTTTGTTCCAAACAGACCTAATCCAATCACTGCAAAGCGTTTTTTCATCCGATCAAGACTCGCTCTTCAGGGTAACGATAGCGTTCGACACGCTGTCGCTGCCCGATGGCAAGCGCGAGAGTAAATGGGCCGACGCGCCCTAAAAACATGGTTAAAATAATCAAACTTTTGCCAATATCGCTCAATCTTGACGTGACTCCGGTGGATAAACCGACCGTGCCGAGCGCGGACACCGTCTCGAACAGCAAATCCAACGGCGCAACCGGACGAGCGGGTTGAATCGTATCCACAGGCACGATCTGCGCATCACGCAATAGATTCGCTTCCGTGATGGTCAGACAGAAACAGATCACGATTGCCACCGCCAAATACATGGTAGTGACTGCGATAGTTTGATAAAACACGATGGATGGAATCGTTCGCCGAAAGAGTTCCACGCGCGTTCGTCCTCGCGCAAACGCAACAACGGTCGCAATCAACATGGCAAACGTCGTGACTTTCATGCCGCCGCCCGTCGAGCCTGGTCCTGCGCCAATAAACATCAGGCCGATGCTGATCATCAGCGCCGGGACGCCTAAACCGCCGATATCAATCGTATTGAATCCGGCTGTCCGGCAGGTGACTGATTGAAAGAAGCCCGCCAGAACCCGAACGGGCATAGACAACGGGCGGAACAACGCGCCATTCCATTCGACTGCTAAAATCAGCACGGTTCCTGCGACGATGAGGGCGGCTGTCATCATCAGCACTAATTTGCTGTGTACGGACACCTTCTCGACATGACGGCGTTTGCGCAGGCGCGCCATTGCATGAGAACCAAGATTGTGCAGCACGCCGAATCCGAGGCCGCCGAAGATAATCAGCAAACAAACTGTCAAACTGATTTGCGGATATGCGACATATTTCATCAAATTCGGCGTGAACGTTGCAAAACCAGCATTACAGAACGCGGAAATCGAATGGAATATACTGTAATATACAATCGTTTTGATAGGATAAAGGGGCAACGCTTCGCGCCACGCAAAATATAACGACACCGCGCCGCAGCCTTCGATGAGAATCGTCGTGAGAAAGACCGATTCCAGCACGGAGGCGAGTTTTGCCAGTCGGTCGGTCGCTAACATGTCTTGCAGTAACACCTGTTCTCGTCCCGACATTTTTTGTCCCATGAACAGGCTGAAAAACGCGGTCATGGTCATGAGTCCCAGCCCGCCGATTTGAATCAATCCTAAAATAATCAGTTGTCCGTGCGTCGTAAATTTAGTGGCCGTATCCACGACAATCAGGCCGGTGACGCAGACCGCGGACGTCGCGGTAAACAGCGCGTCAAGAAAGCGGAGATCGCCGACGTGGGCTTTCGGAGTCATTAACAGCAAGGCTCCGGCGAGAA
Source organism: uncultured Candidatus Moduliflexus sp. (assembly GCA_964602655.1). Classification (GTDB taxonomy): domain Bacteria; phylum Moduliflexota; class Moduliflexia; order Moduliflexales; family Moduliflexaceae; genus Moduliflexus. The sequence goes on along the minus strand of CAZRSF010000043.1, from coordinate 12,826 downwards.
TCACGCCGCCGAAACTGATTAACATGAATTTCGGTGGCGACGTGTTGAATTGCGCCAAAAATTGTGAGGATTTGACGACCCAGCGCAGAATATGCAGCAAAATAAACAACTTGAATAATAAGGTATGGGTTGTGACAACCGACAGAAGATCGAATTCCATCGAGAGGGCATTCCTGACGACGTCTATCCGTAAAATATAGACGGCAAGCACCTCAAGCGTCACAATCCCGGTCACAACATATTTTAACAGATTGCGCCGCAAATAATTCCATCGATCATGACGGATCACCAATTGGATCGCATACCCGACAATAAAAATGACGCCAATCAGCACGAAACCGTTTCGCATACCGTTCCGTCCGAATATTGATTCGACGTCAAAGCCGTAGTCAATGATTAACAGGAGCACGCCTGCCAACGCGTTGAGTCCCATCAGCCAGCGCAACACCAACAATTGCTGCTGTTCATGCGCATGCAGCGCTTGCTGCTTCATTTTTATCATCGTTCATCGTCCCCTTGGTTTGCGTCTTTCGCCCCGTCAGCGCATCCTTACTCCCCGGCGTATCTACCACAGTTTGCCGCGCTCTTGTTCCTGTCAAATGGTATTTGGGGAAAAAAAGAAAACATTTGCCTATATTTTTCTTGCGTTTCATCGGGCGCTGTCAGAAAAGTTGCGATGCCATGTATGTTTGAGTGGAATCAATGTTCGAGCATCTGAGATACAGGGAAAGTCAGGTTTCATCAGAATCGCTTCGATAATAATTTGAGTGGCGAAACGAGAAGAGCAGTCGTCGAAGATCGGAGAGAAAGACCTATAACACGAGGAGGGAGCAAATTTTCAGCGAGAACACGTTGTCTGTTTGCTCTGAATATGTATATGGCAATTGTATGGGAATCAGGTTCGACGCAACCTGAAAACGCAGAAAATTTTAAGGTGATTGCCGAGTGGTGGAAATCCCTCGCCTCGCAGAAAATTGCATGGAAACAGCGACTGATCGGCGCGAATGGTCAGGTGGATTGGACGCCCCAAAAATTTGACGACACCTTCGCCTTTGTCGAAACCGCCGTGCGGGGCATCACCTTTTTTTGGAAGAAAGAGGGCGGCGCTGGCGATATTACGCCGAGCAAACTGGAATTTACGCCGTTGTTCCAGCGCATTCTGCTCTACTCAGAGTCTCGCAAAGACCTGGTGATTTGCGTTGAAGTGCCGTTCAAGATGGAAAATACACTGAAAATGACGAATCCGTCATGGTTTGCCGACACGATAAAGACTGAGAAAGGGGACGTTACAGGCTATCAGTTGGTTATCCGAGATCAGGAAACGCAGACGGAATTGACGGTCACGATGGATCAAGGGAGTCTGCATTACCTCAAACACGCTCTCGCGCAATTATAGCGCGCCGCGCCGCGCAAAAAAAATGCTGTCAGACGCATCGAAGCATCTGACAGCATTCATCTACCACCCCTTATTTTTTTCTGCGTTTCAACGCCACGAATCCAGCGACAATGCCAGCGCCGAGCAGTAACAGCGTACCAGGCTCCGGCACGGGAGTTGGAGCAACAGGCATTGCGAAAGCAGGCGTAGATGTTATCAAAGATAACGCAAATACGCATATTCCTGAAAATACGAGTGCACGTAATGTTTTCATGTTAAAATCTCCTTGTGAAGTTATTCAATAACAATGTTACTCGCGTATTCGACCTCAGCATCAGCTCTTACGACAATAATATCTTTTGCAGTAATAATGCCAACTCACAGCATGTATGCGATTTATTCCCTCTATCCCTTACAAATCAAGGGAATTCAATAAAACGTCTTCACGTGATAGATTCATTCGACCTCAAACGTCAGTTGTAAAGTATTCCGACAGGCTTTTTATGACTTTCGCTTAAACCTCCTGAAATAGAGGCGTTTCACCCCTGTCGAAAAATCTTACAGCGTTTCTTTGATTCACAACGCATACCACGCTCACGCGGGCTGCTCCATCTGCCGTTCATGCCATTCGATAAACATGCGGTCGAAATATTTCGGATCATCCAGCATGTCGCGCGTCACCTTGAACGGTTCTTTCTGATTCATGTAATTCAAGGCCGACGCGGTATCCAAAAAGCTCTTGATGGTGGCTGAGACTTCCATATTCCGGTCTTTGGCCACTGCCTCGATATAATTCTGAATCTCATCATCCAGCACAAGTTCGACGCCGTATTCTCTGCGGAAATTCTCGATATAATCCACGAACGGCGATTTTTCGAGCATTTTCAGCAGCATGTCTTTCGGGCGTTCGCAGACGTCGCGCGTAATTTTCAGCTTTTTGAAATTCGACCCCGGCAGTTCGAATTGAAAATCGGTCAAAATATTTTCCCACACGCTCACCAACGCCCGCGCCCCGGTTTTGCTGTTTTCGCCGACTTCCGCGACATAATCAATCGCGTCGTCCGTCAGTTCCAATTCGACGCCGAACACGGTGAATTCGGTTTTGTATTGCGTCAAAATCGAATCTTCGGTATCGGTCATGATCCGCACGAGATCGTTTTTCGAGAGGAGATTGACAAAGGTGCGAATCGGTACGCGCCCGACAAGTTCCGGCAATAAACCGAACCGGATATAATCGTCAGCGCCGGCCTCTTTGAAGTAGTTTTTGAATTTTTCCTTCTCTTGCTCGGTGTCGTCCTCTTTTTTCTCCAAATCAAAGCCGCGAATCACGACGCTGCCATCTTCCCGCACGTTGCCCTTGCGTTCGATGCGTTTTTTGACGATCTCTTCCAGTTTTTCGGTGTTGCGTTCGAACGAGCCGCCTAAGACAAACAGAATATTTTCCGTGCTGATCAACTTCTCTTTTTTGACCGCCTGCCGCCCCTGCTGGCGCTCCATCGCTTCCTGAATCTGCGACGCCGGGGAATACGGGTTATCAATCGGAATCAGTTTGCGTTCAATCAGTTTCAGCACCGAGCGCTGGAAACCTTCACGCGAAATGTCATGCCCGATCAGCGCGCCATCTTTGGCCTTTTTGTCAATTTCATCAATAAAAATAATGCCGCCGTTTTTTGCCACGAACTGCGCCTGTTCCTCGCGCGTGTTGCCGGGCGCAAGATCAATCAGTTCGCGAATCATGTCGTCCGCGCTTTTGCCGACATACCCGGCTTCCGTATAATCGGTTGCGTCAATGATCAAGGTCGGGACTTCCAGCAAATCTCCTAATACTTCCGCGCAATACGTTTTGCCGCTGCCGGACGGACCGGCGATCATCGTATTCTTTTTGCGAAAACGCTTGACTCTGGTATTGTCGGGATGCGCCCGCAGATAGGCAATCATGGCGAAATGATAGCTGGCGGCGATGCAGATTCGTTTTTTATATTCTTCCTGTCCGATAATGTATTTATCCAAATGCTGCTTGATTTCGCGCGGCGTCAGGGCTTTGATTGCCCGAACCGGAGCGTCTTCGTCCACGCCGCCATCCGCGCTCGGGCCTAACAGATCGGTCAATTTCTCCGAAAATGCCTCTTTGGCATGATCCTGCGCGGTCAAATACGCTTTGGCGGCGTCTTCCTGCGAGCAATTGTAACGTTCTGCAATTTCCTCAATATCTTTGCGTGGCACTGAAACTTGCATAACATACTCCAATATTCAAGTCAGACCTCACAGGTTTTTGAAACCTGTGAGGTCTAAGCATTGTGTCAATTTGAGCGTAAGTTTATTCTATCATGCGGATATAAAACGTGTATGATTCATATTATGTCAGGCGGCGTTTTTGGCAAGAGGAAAGATGGCATTTTTCAAGAATCGGCAGAATCTGTCATCGCCTCAGATTTTTGTTTGACAAACTGCCTCTCCGTTTAATACGGTCATATTCAGCATCCCAGCACGAATATAACACATAATGAAGTTGCCTAACGATCTGTTTGCACCGGAGCGCAAAGGGCGGCGGGAAAAATCGTGCTGAAATTCAAGTTTGGGTTGCGCCGCCCTTTCCGCGCAGTCGTTGCACCGCGTAACGCCTGCTTTGCGCTCCTGAGAGAAGTAAACATCAATGCTCGGATCGAGAGCGTGTGATACCACAAAGGAGGGTTTTATGGAAAATTTGCATAATCGGGTACGATGGATGGATTACAAAGGAACAAAAATCCTTGTGATTGATTTTTCAGGGCTGAAGACAGGGGCGGAGGTCAAACAAGTGACTGACATCTCTGAAAAAATTCATTCGGCACAACCCCTGAGATCGGTCAGAAGACTCACGATTGCCCGGAATGTCTTTTTTATTGAGGACGCACGAAAAGTGATTGCTGAATATACCCCCAAAATCCTCAAATATACGATCGCGTCTGCCTCGATCGGCTTTACCGACAGGAAAACGATCATTATGAAAACCATTAATGCAAACATGAAAGATTTTGAGACGGAAGAGGACGCTGCGGAATGGCTCTCACAACAGGAATAACGGTCGTGAGAGCATAAATGCTGAATCGTATATATGGGGTTGTGAATGCGGCGTTAGCGTTTCTTAGACCACTCATGTTTTTCTGCGTGCCAGTATAGGCTGCCGGCTTTACTGAAGGCTTTTAATGCTAACGCCTCCGAGGGGAAGATTCATTCCAATATAAATGAGGAGAGGCTCGCAATCCCTTCCCCGCCATACACAAAATACAATGCCTGGATTCCATCAGGAATGGCGATGTCCGCCGCATACTCCGTCCACACATTCGTAAAATCAACAGGGATTCTCCCCAACACCGGCCCATCCCATGCGGTTTTGACTTCGAAGTCTCCTTTGCAATAGCCCCGAACCTTGATGGCGACCTTTCGAATGCCCTTACAGTCAAAATACTTGAAGCCCGCGCCAGCAGAATTCATCATATTCGCGACGTAGCCGGGCTCTTCATCACCATCTTTCCCATCTTGCGTGATCTTGGGGTAACGATTATCCATGTACGCTCCATGAGCCGTATATAAGGCTTCCTGTTTGCAAAACAGATTGCAGGCCAGATACGCCGGATACTCGCCGCGTCCGAGAAGCGCCCCGCCATTGGGACCGCACGATGTCATTTCGGCCTGGGGGATCGTCCCATCTTCGCGAAAATGGATCGGCTCAAGGCATCCTTGCCGGCTAAAGCTCGTCCCATTGGTATGGCGATGATAAAAGATATACCAGTTTCCGTTGATCTCCACAATACTGCCATGATTGTTCCCACCGTAATACATCGGCTTTTCCGCCGGTTTGTAGGTGGCGATATGCAGATCGTTATTGCTGACAATCACGCCCCGATATATAAAATCTTTCGTGGGATGCTGGCTGGTCGCATAACACAACTCGTGCATCGCGATTGAAGAATAGATGAAGTAGTAGGTCTCGCCTTTTTTGCGGATGGATGGGGCTTCGAAGAATTCATGCCCCTCAAAGCTGCTTCCTTTGCTAAATGGCTGACTCGGCGCGATAAAAACCGGTTCTTCGATGATCGTGAGCATGTCAGCGCCAAGCACCGTCGCCATCGGCCCGCTCCGCGAGGCGTCCCCCGGCAGGCAAAACCCTGTATATAAATACGTTCGTTCTCCCTCAGTCAGTACCCCCGGATCAAATTGCGGTTGATCGCCTGGTCGTTCACCAAGCCGCGTCCCGTCTGGATACCGAACATAGCCCAAGAACTGGTACACTCCCGCAGGCGTATCGCAGACGGCTACTGACACAATGGAAACCTTATCGAGCACATAGTACAAATAGTATCGTCCATCCGGCCCAACCGTCACATCGGGGGCATACAGGCACATGCGGCCATCCGGGTTGAGGGGATCATCGGTTTTTTTGTAGATGACGCCTTCATAGCGCCAGTCGCCTAAATTGTCAATTGGGGCTGACCAGCAGACATAATCATTCAAACAGAACGCATGTCCGTTAAAGCGATCATGCGAACCGTACACATAGACCCTGCCGTTGAAAACATAGGGTTCCCCATCCGGGATGTATTCCCATGACGGAAGATATGGATTGAATCCTTGCTGTTGTATGCTCATGGCGTCCCTCTATCAGCGTCTTTATTTATATTCACGACAACGAATTGAAGAAAGCAACGAATGCGAGCCGCGTCACGCCTTCGATTCGTTCCTTTTCATGAGAAAATTGTCTCTTGTCAAGTATTTTCTGAAGGGGAGGCGCTATAATAAGCCTACGCTTGAAGTCAAACCGCGTTAGTCCCGGAGGGGCGCGATGAGTGTAGCTCTCGCCACGATGCGCCTTCTCACAGCCCCAGCGGGGCGATATGTCGCCCCGCTGGGGCTCGCGGCGTCTGACGACATATCGAGACTACACACATCGCGCCCCTCCGGGGCTATACACGAACTTACTGAACTATTTTTTCATCTTCATTAAAACCTGTGCGGTCTCATCAGGAAAAAAGCACGTATGGTTCAATTGATGTCGCGCAGCGTTTTGGGCAAGCAGAATCTCTCATTGCTGGAGATTTTTGTTTGACAAATTGCCGCTGTGTCATGTAGGCATTGAATATTTCTGATTCAAGGTGTCTGACAACTTGTCTGTTGATATTGACGCGACAATCCCCCTGTCAGGGTTTCGAACCCTGACAGGGGTAAATGTCTCTTCGAAACTATGGGACTCTTGCAAAAATTATTTGGCGGCGGCTCGCCGAAAACGCCGAAAGATGAAACCTCCGAATATCTGTTCATCTATTCGAAATGCGCGAAATGCGGCGAACTGTTTCGCAATCGAATTGATAAACTCTATGACGTGCAGGTATCGTATGAAGACGGTGGGCAGAGCTACCGCGCCCACAAGGAGCTTGTCGGCGGGCGCTGCCGGAAAATCGTGGTGATTGATTTGGAATTCGACCAGCAGAAACGCCTTATCGCCAAAGAAATCCAGAACGGCCAATTTCTGACGCGGGAAGAGTATGACGCCGCGCACAACGCGAACACGGCACCGGGGAAATCTGCATAATCATTTGTTAGAACAACTTGATTTTCCTATAAAGGATAAAAAATCGGTATCAGTCATGGATAGCATAGATTCACGTAATATCGGGATTTTTAAGCTTGCTCAAGAATATCTTCTCTCATTTGCACCTGTCACAACAGAAATGCTTGAGGCACAGATCACTGAGTGGCAAAGGAAAAAACTCACCGATATTCCTTCGTTGTTTAAAGCGATGCTCATTCATGCACAGAATAGGCAGGGAATGCCTAATTCTATTGGCAAGATTGAATATTTGACCAATCTATTATATGAATTTTCACCAGTTGCCGTCATACAACACTATGTGTCATGGGAAGCTTTGTTTGATGCAATCATACAAAGTGGATATACGCCACCAGGAAGGATGCTCAAAGACAAGAAAAGCAATTATTGGGTGATTTACTGTAAGGCGATTCTCTCAATTGCAAAATTTTTGTCAAAGTATTCTTCTATTGAGGAGTTTAATACCTTTGTTAAAGGGTTCTATACAAATGAATATTCTCGATTAGCTCTTCCGTTACTACTACAACATGAAATATTTGGGTTTGGGTTTGCTCTTGCGTGTGATTTTCTCAAGGAAAATGGTTATCCTCAATTTATCAAACCAGATACTCATATTAAGGAGATTACCTACGGAATTGGAATTACTCACTCAACCTCAGATTTTCAAGTATTCAAAGATACTATCAAGTATTGTGAATCTATTCAAGCTATACCATATGAGGTTGATAAACTCTTTTGGTTAGTTGGAAGCGGCAGATTCTACTTATTTCAAGTAGAAGTTTCGACATCCAAGAAGGAATTTATCAAATTAGTGAATCAGCGTTACCCATTATAAAGAAAACCATAACGAACGTGTTGAGGAAGAAACACGTCACAATTTGACGCCTCATAGAGCATTATTCAGTTTGGAACACATACAATACAATTCACTGCAACTATTTGACTTGGAGAATTTCCCATGCCATCAAAATTTGTCTTAACGCTTCAAAAAAGGAGAATAAACGGCCCCTTTGAGCGGGTCACATTTATCGATCCCTATCCGGATACGATTCTTAAGGCTCCGTCTTTCCTCATCACCAACATCCTGATCTCACTGGCACTACTCACCTTTGCCAGCGCTTTCGTCATTGGCGTCTTTGGGGCAACGTCAGAATTCTCGAATGCCCTGAACAATGCGAGCATTGCTGCCATCGGAACGTTCATTTATCGTCAGGTTGGCCATGTCGCGCAATATTTTCAGACAAGCCGCATGGAGGCGCTCGTGAATGGCCTCGCAGCGATGTCCCTGCTGATGATTGCTCTGCTCGTCATTTCCAACTGGCTTTCCCGCCGACTTGTCGTTCTGAACTGGAAAAAACGATGTGAGACGGCTCCAGCGCATCTCCTGGATGCTGAAATCCAGGAGATGCACATTGTGAAAGGAACAGAACCCGAGCATCGCAGGTTAGTGACCTGTTATGTGTTACGCATCAAAGTGCAGTTCACCCATCGAGGTCAGACCTATGAAGCCACGCCCAGTGTGGTGAACCGAATATCTCCGGGGTCTATCGGCGTCCACTTCCCGACCAGAGAAGGTTGCGAACATCTGCTCGCCACATACCAAAAAGCGCTTGAAATCGAGTTTGATCCAGACACCCCCCTGGATTGCGAAATCAAAGGAAATCTGGATGAATTACTCCGTGCAAACAGATGGCCATGGTTACCGATAGCAATCTTTGCCGGGGCGCTTTTTTTATTTTCTCGGCTGGTTATCTATATTCTCAAGCAATAAGATCGTGGTACGATGGTACATGATGGCGAAATTCTACTTGATTATTGCGCCAAATGTATTTTTAGGATGAGTCGGAAAACCGAACATCATTCGGGAGAAATGATGAGTCGTAAGCTGTTGATTGGCCTTGTGGTCGTCGTCTTCGCGTTGATGCTGAGCAATGTGATGATCGGGAAGGTAGCGCTTGAGCTCTATCAAAGTTATAACGCCTTGCGCAGAGATCCATTAGGCATCTTACATCAGCAAGAGATTCAACAGGGGGAATATGACTATTTTTTAATCGGCGATTCCTTGATCGCGCGATGGAACATTCCTGAATATGCTGTCGCGAATCACGGGATATCCGCGCAGACGAGTGGACAAGCGCTGTATCGAATGCGATTATTAGGGGACAAAATCCATGCCCAAAAATCCATTATTTGGGTTGGGGGAAATGATCTCAAAATCCTCCGCGTTGATCCGGAATTATCGCCAACGATCATACCATCTTCGCTTTCAACGATCAGGGAAATCATCAAATTAAGTAAGCGCATATCTGAAAAGACCTATATATTGACAATCCCGCCTATTTATACCGTCCCGTTCTACATGAAGCCGTTCAAGTCCACGCATGTCATGCTCTCCTCGTTAGAAGCGCTGAATCATGGCATCATTCAGGTTGCTCAAGAGGAAGGGGCTGAGGTGATTCATTGCGAACAAGTCTTACACGACATGCAGACGACGGATATTTTGGCATCAGATCGTATCCATCTGTCAGAGAAAGCCTATGAAAAGATATTTTCTGAAATAAACAATGACTAACATGATCGGCCTAATAATTTTGTTAACCCATGAATGATGAGTATATTTCGGAATATTACCTGTTGACATGAATACATAAAGAGCTACTCATGTGTTTTGACAAACACACCACTGACACGTGAGAATCCTATTTTCAAGGGAGTATGATGGCAAACCAGAGAATGAACCTCCTCATAACGCAAAAGCATCGAGTAAAAATCAAGGCGATGCCGCAAGGACAAGGACTTGGGATCATCATTCCGAGTCGTCGAGAACTGGCGACCTTTTGGAAAAAATGCCTGTATGGAATGCTATTGAGCATATTGACGCTGTTCATTGGTGGAGTGGCTGTGCTTTTAGGAAAGGAAGGGGGAGGGAGTGTCGGATTTGTCTGGCTTGCGTTTACAATGTGGTTCGAAATCCCAGCGTTGTACGATTTCTTTGGTCAAGAACGCATCCTGGTAATCGGGGAGATGTTGTACATTGACAAGAGCTTGTTTGGCCTCAAAAAGCGAAAGCGCTATGTTCTTCGTCGTATAACAAACATACGACATGCAAACGCCACTCTCGTGTTTGATTATCGCTCCAATGATACTCCACAGGCGACAACTCGTTCGGTGACATGTTGTGCAGGGATAGATAAAGGCGGCGTGACGGCAGCAGACGCGAACATCCTGGTGAAACACCTGTCTGACATTCTTCGTTTCAATTGCCATCAAGTCGAGCATATTCTGTTTGGGAGTTTTCCAACAATTCATGAAGATTCGCCAACCTGTTTACAGAATCCGGATGTCTCAGAGTTGAGCTTTCCGTTTGTCTATTTACAACGCGTGAGTATTGCGACGAAGAGCTATAATTTTCATCTGGTTGAACGTTTCTTAACCTATGCTGTAAATATGTTAGGATCGCACCACCTAAAAGCGATTGATGTGCATGTGTATGGGAAGCCCGATGAGATTCATCAGAACCTGTGGAACAATTTTACATATCTCTGTCACCATGTGTATGTCAATGACATGGAACAGGGGGTGAAAAATGCTTGACAGTCATACCGGATATTATAAGGCTATTGACAGATTGTTTCAGAGTGGAAGGGATTCGGTAAAAAACACTGCGGCATATTGAGAAAGGAGAGTTCGCACATGGGCGTAAAACTGAAAGATTTTTATGATGAAGCCAGCCAGATCGGAGGAATCGCCGCGCGCGTGGCACTCGCGCGATATACGGCATTGGCATCAACGCGAGTCATGGAGGCGCCTGATTCCCTGGAATTGATTGAGACGTTCGAAAAAGCCCTTCGAAAAATTCGGGTGGAATACGCGACTGACGCCGCCACATCCGTTCCCGTAAATATCCCCGTCTCTTCAACGCCTAACGATGTCAAACACATGAGACAGGTTCTTGGCGTCCTCGAACGCGAAAAACCCCAATATATTTCGAATCTCAAGACGACGATTGCGCGAGTCACAGAAGCAGTGGCCAATGAGTTAAAAATTGCCCGCGTCAGTGTATGGTTTCTGAATCACGATCATACCTTGATCGAATGTCTTGATCTCTTCGAACGCAAGCAGGCGAGGCACAGTTCAGGCTTACAACTTTTCGAGAGGGATTATCCCGCGTATTTCAGCGCGTTGAAATATGCCCGAGCGATTGATGCCGACGACGCCAATGCTGATCCGAGAACCTCGTGTTTTTCCGAACCGTATCTCCAGCCGCTCGGCATTGTCTCCATGCTCGATATTCCCATTTGGCACAAGGGCGTCCTGAAAGGTGTGCTATGCCATGAGCATATCGGCGACAAGCGCAGATGGACAGGTGAAGAAGCTGACTTCGGTGTCGAATTGGCAGGGTTGATCAGCCAGGCAATCGGATAAGCGCGCGCAGAAGAAAACGCCTCGTTGAGGGATCATAGCGGTGATGCTGACAACTCGGCGAACGATCTGCTTGCGCCTGCCCGTCCTGGCGCGTTATGCGTGGAGTTCGGCTTCAGCAGTGCGAAATAAAGCGAACAGAAGAAAAAGTTGACAGAAATTCCCATGAATGATCATATTTGGAGAAATTGAGAACCAGCAATCGTGTTTTGAACACCACAAGGAATCCGGGCGGGCTGACGTTCTTATGCGAAGAACGTCAGCCCGCCCGGATCAATCACGTATGAGTCTTCACGCCATTTCACGCCGTCGTTTTTTGAAAGGGATGGGCGCGGCCACCGGATTGTTAGCCAGCGGCACGTTAGCGTCGCAGATATTTCGCCCCGCCAGAGCCGCCGCCACCCCCGTAACCTCAGTCGCCATCGCGCAGGCCGCCGATTATGAACCCGCGTTGATTCTGCGGCAGGTGCAAACCTTGCTGGATAGCATGGGCAATTTCAGCCAGATCGTGCGGCCCGGCGATGTGGTGGCGATTAAGGTGAATCTGGTGGCCGGCTCGTATTACCCCGCGTATCCGGGCGTCAGCCAGGTCGAATCGTACATGACCCATCCGGAAGTGGTGCGGGCGTTGATGCAATGTCTGCGCGATGCCGGCGCCGGAAAAGTGCTCGTCACCGAAGCCGCGTGGGACCCCCGATCCTTCACAGTGTTCGGATACGAGAAGATCACCAAAGAACTTGACGCCGCGCTGCTGGATTTGAACTCGCCAGCCCCGTATCAGGAATTTGCGAAAATGCCTGTGACAGGAGAACCGTTCTTCTTCGATCAGTTTCAGCTTCACCCGCAATTACAAGATGTTGACGTGCTGGTCTCCGCGGCCAAAATGAAGTGTCATTACAATGCCGGGGTGTCGCTTTCGATGAAAAACCTGATAGGATTGACGCCGATGGCGCAGTACCAGATCAATCCTAAAGACTCCCATCGCACCCTGCTGCATCTGTCGCGTTCGGATGGCGACCCGGACGAAGTCAACACCCGCCTGCCTCGCGTGATTCTGGATGTCAACCGGGCGCGCCCGATTCAATTGGCTCTGATTGATGGCGTCAAAGCCTCGGAAGGCGGCGAAATTCCGCGCGGCTCTTTCGAACCGGTGGAACCGGGCGTGCTGATTGCGGGCGGCAATCCGGTAGCGACCGATGCAGTGGCGACTGCCGTCATGGGGTTTGACCCGCTCGCCCCGTCGTTCAGCGCGCCCTTTATCCGCACCGAAAACTATTTAACTATGGCCAGCGAACTCGGCCTGGGCACCAATCGCCTGGACGAAATTCAGGTGGCGGGCGTCCCCATCGAACAGGTGCGCTGCTCATTCAATCCATCAACCACACAGTAGGGAGATTCTGCGATGACCACTACGGTTGTAATCCCGACATCGGGGAAACCCT
>CAZRSF010000042.1:0-53206 GCA_964602655.1 uncultured Candidatus Moduliflexus sp. | reverse complement strand
CTGGACGCCAATACAGAGCATTATCCAGTTGCACTCCTCAGATTATGCCAATGCAACTGGATAATGCTCTGTATTGGCGTCCAGTGCTTTTTTCATGCAGACGCTATTGGCATTCCCCATGTATGCGCCGTAATTTTCGATGATGGTGTAACCGAGTTTCTGATAAAGCGCGATGGCGGCGATCTGCTTTTTGCCGGTTTCCAAAATAAGCGCGGCGCTGCCGAGTTCGCCCGCCCACTGTTCGATTTCGCGCATCAGGCGTTTCGAGACGCCTTGTCCTCGATATTCCGGCAGAACGAAGACGCGCTTCACTTCCATTGTCTGCGCGTCCGTCTCTTTGATCGCAGCGCATCCGATTGGCGTTTGGCCGCGATAACAGAGCGCGGCGCAAATCTGGTCAACGACGTTCAATGCGGTATAATTGTTCTGCATTCGCCCGTATAATTCGACCAATTCGGCGTCCAGCAGGCGTATCAAATGTTGAAAATCGGCGTGTGCCGAGTCTGTTCTTCTGATGATATTTTCCATGTATTCACCCAGTGCTTCCCTGATGACGGGGCTGTTTAACCAAAAGGCGGGAATGTCATCCAGCCCTACCGATAATAAATGGCCTGGAGCTTGCGGTTGGAGTTAAGCGACGGGGCAAGATATAGCAAAACTCTATCAGATGTGACCTCAAAACGCTTCGACTTCGCTCAGCGTGACCGGTCATGGTAAGCAGCCTGTCCTGAGCCTGTCGAAGGGGAGTCGAACCATGAATCATTTCGTTTTGCGATAGTCCCGATTAACACCTTCAGCGGCAAGATTCTCCCGGAGAATGTTCAGTGTATCGCCGTAGTACAGGGGATTGCATTATTGAAGCAATTCCGAGACGTTGACGATTTTGATGTTGCGGCGCTGAAATTCGGGCAGCATCTCTTCCAATGCGCGTAACGTGTCGTCTTTGGGGTGTCCGATGGCAATCGCGGGTTGTCCCTGTTCCGCGAGTTCGGCGAGTCGGAGCAACTGAGTTCGCGCGAAATCCGCGCCGGGATTCGCATCGAGAAAGACGTTGCGTTCGGCGGACTTCATCCCTATTTCCAGCGCTAACCGATACGCGATGGTGGCGTCGGTCGTCCGGCTGTCCACAAAGAAAAGCTGGCGCTGCTGCAACTCCTTCAACACCGATTGCATCATGCCTGCGTGCGCGGTCAGACGCGATCCCATGTGATTGTTTACGCCCACCGCAAACGGCACGGACGCTAAATCGTCCTGAATCTCCCGCTGAATCTGTTCGGCGGTCATATTCGATAAAATTGCGCCCCTGCCCGGAGATGTCGAAGGGTAATCTTGCGGTTCCATCGGCAGATGCAGCAATATTTGCTGTTGCCGCGCATGTAGCAGTGCAGCGATTTCCGCCGACGCTTTCTGATGCGGCAGAATCGAAAACGTCAATCTCTCGTTCAGCGCGAGCAGTCGCTCGACCACCGGGATGCTCGTGCCTAAATCGTCAATCACGATTGCCGCCCGGAATGGCTGAGGCTCTTGAACAACAGGCTTCGGGGCGACTTCGATGTCCGGCCAGGAGATGACCACCGTATGTGTGATCAGCGTACCAACGCCGATGACAAGCGTGGTGCGACGCGCATCCGTCTGAGAATAGGTTTGAAAAATTTCGCCGCCGCCGCTTTCGACCGTTTCCGACAGTTGCGCGAGCAATGGAGACAGGGACGATTGCGCGTCGATCTGCGCGTCATATTCGAACGTCGTCCAGGTTTTACCGCCCTGCCGCTGTTTTTCGACCGTTCGCGCTTCGAAGCGATCCGGGCGCGTTTCTTTGCGTAACACATCCCCAATCATGCGGTTCAATTGCGCCGCGCTGCGTTCGGGAAATGCGGCGGGATCAGGTTCGCGCTCGAATAGAGGCCGCGTTCCGCTGAACATACCGAGCAGAAACCACACTCCCGTCAAGACGAGGATCACAATCAGACACACCGATAGCGTTTTTCCAGAAAAATTCACACCGTTTGCCAGCGTTAGCCCTGACAGGGTTCGACACCCTGTCAGGGCGTTATTGCCGCTTCCTCACTGTCACACCGTCACATTATCTCCTGTTATTAATCTTCGCGCAGACTGGAAAAGAGTTCGACCGCCACTTCTTCGATGGCTTCAGGCGGAAGGATCAATTTTTTCAGCAAAAACCGATTTCGCAAAACGCGAATCGCCCGCTGCCCTAATCCTTCGCCATATTTATGATCGAATTTTTCCAGGGCTTCTTCATACCGATAATTGGCCATAATCAGTTCGCATCTGACGCGATCCAGGTCGGATAAATCTCTTTTCAACTCGTCTTTATCAACCATACTCTCCTCCTTGTAGATTATTTTCAATGAAGTATCTATTGACTTTTTGCCCGCTTCTTATACTATAAGCCTTGTTGTGTTTTCCGCGTTATCGCGATGTCGAAATCCTTATGGATAGGAGTAATATCAGGTTATGAAAAAATCAAGTATTTTGATGGGATTGTTTCTCATCGGCGTCTGTTTTATCCTGAGCGTCCCTGCTCAGGCGACGCCTCAGTTAGAAGTCGTTGACGGCATCTCGTTCGACTTCGGCGACGTGCAGCCAAACCAGACTCTCACGCACGAATTTGTCTTCGAAAATCATGGAGACAGCACGCTGATTATCGAACAGGTCAAAGGCGGCTGAGGCTGCGACGCCAAGTTGCTGACAGGCAACGAAATCCCCGCCGGTGGCGAGGGAAAAGTCGCGGTCAATTTAAAATCCGGCAATCAGCGCCGGGAAATTCGCCAGGTCGTCAATGTGACAACGAACGATCCGGAACCCGAACATGCCGCATTTCAACTCACGCTCCAGGCGAAGGTGCAGGCTGATCTAGAAGTGCTGCCCAAACCGGTTCTTCGCCTCGGCAATCAACAGGAAGGAGGCGCGGAGCCGTCGGTGACGTTGAAAAATTATTCCGCCTCCCCGATTCGATTAAGCGATGTCCAGTCCTCGAATCCGTCGGTGACTGCGGCGATTTCGTCCATGACCATTCCGGCAAACGGAGAAGTCACGCTCAGCGCGGCGCTGCTTTCCGATGCGCCGAAAGGTTTTGTGTCGGGCTGGATCACCATTCGGACGGATTTGGCGTCGTTTCCGCTGATTGAGATTCGGCTTTGGGGCGAGGTATTATAAGCGTCTGAACATGCGCGGCGGATGCGCCTGATGGACGAAAGCGCGTCCGCCGCTCGTCGTTCTCCGCTAAATTGATCAATGTCGCGGTATCAATCACCAACGACACCTCGCCATCGCCGCGAATATACGCACCGGCAATCCCCTCCACGCGAGTTTGATCGTCAGTCAACGGCTTCAAAACAATGTCGTCTTCGCCGATCAAACCATTCACGATGATCCCGATTCTACGAAAGCCGTCGGTCAAAATGACGACATACCGATAGAGCGTCTCCGGGGCCGCGAGTTCCGGGAAATGGTCGCCGAATACTTCCGACAGTTCGAACAGCGACACCGTATGTTCTCTCCAGGAAATCACACGTTGCGACTTAATCGTCATGATCTGCTGCGGTGTAATTCGCACCGCTTCTTCGACCGCCACCAGCGGAATGGCGAAGATTTCCCGCCGGACATCGACAAGCAAGACCGAAATAATCGCGAGCGTCAGAGGAAGCTTGATGATAAAACGACATCCCTTGTGCGGCGAAGACATGATCTCGACCGAACCGTTGATTTTTTCGATAGACCGCTTCACGACATTCAGCCCAACTCCGCGTCCCGACAGATTGCTCACGGTTTCGACCGTGCTGAATCCGCTGTGAAAAATCAAGGCCGCGACGTCGCGATCCGTCAGATTTTCAGCCTCTTGCGAAGAGATCAAGCGCTGCTGGACAGCGCGCTGCTTCACACGTTCGGCATCAATGCCGCGTCCATCGTCTTGAATCTCAATGATAACCTGATTGCCTTCATGATACGACGCAATCGAAATCGCGCCTTGACGCGGTTTCCCTGAACGAATGCGTTCCTGCGGCGGTTCGATTCCGTGATCAATCGCATTGCGAATCAGATGAATCAGCGGTTCCGCCAGGACATCCACCACCGTTTTATCCAATTCCGTCTCCTCGCCTGATATCTGCACGTCAACCTCTTTTCCAGCCTGCCGTGAAAGGTCGCGCACCATGCGGGGAAAGCGATTGACGATCTGGGCGATTGGCAACATGCGGATGCGCATCGTGCCTTCTTGCATTTGTCCGGTGATCCGCCCCAAATCGAGCGTCACGCTCTCAAACTGGTCTTTGAGTTTTTTGAATCGCCGCGCCTGATTTTTCTGTTCAGCAGCAGATAATGTGGCAAACCAGCCTGCGCCCGCTCGCAGATCGTCATAAATTGATTTGATCTCCTGCCCGATCTGCGCGAATCTCGCCCGATTGATGACTAACTCGCCGATAAAATTCATCAGCGCATCCACCCGTTCGGCATTCACGCGCAACACATGCTGTCCATAAGCGGTTTCGACTGGCGGCAGCGGCGCAGCGCGATCGGGGATCGCTCCTGAAATCTGGCTTTTGGGCGGTTGCCGCGTCGAAGAGGTCAACACAGCGCTCATGTCTCGAAAGGCCTGAATCATGCTGGCGATCTCATCAAGATCGGCCTGATTGATTTTATACGCGGGACTGCCGAGGGAGACGAGGAAACTATGGTGTTTGACGATTGAGGCGCTTAATTCATCAATATCGAGCAACGTTGCGGACGATTGCACGGTGGCAACGGCGTTAATCATCGGCGCAAGAGAACGCTGCGCCTGCGCCGGGTCTGTCGCAAGCAGCGCGCGCAGTTTCTCAAGCGAGATGCTCAGGAATTCGACCTGCTGCGCCACAATATCCGCAAAAATTTCGGCGTCTTCAGGCTCAACGGACGCGCCAAACAGGGTGATGACCGGCGGCGCCGCCGGTTGCGATTCCGGCGGCAACGCTTCTGCCGATTCGCGCGGCGCATTCCATTCAAGCAGTCGTGTTTCAACAGAAGAGATGTCTGGCGCGGGTTTGCCCGAACTGACATGGCGCACTAACAGTTTCAGCGTGTCCACGCCTTGCAGCAGAACGTCAATCAAGGCGGGAGTGGCCTGTATCTGCTGCTTGCGAAGGCGATCTAACAATGATTCGATTGAATGGGTAAAACTGCTGATATGATTGAGTCCGACATACGATGCCGTGCCTTTGACGCTGTGCGTCGCCAGAAAAATCTCGTTCACCAAATCGAGATTCTGCGGCTCTTTTTCCAGCCGGAGCAAGTTCGGTTCCAACGCCAGCACGTGTTCTTCGGCTTCCGCGATAAACTCACGAATCAGATGTTCTTCGATCATCCTGCTGCGCCCCTTCTGCCTGATTCGAAGCCGAGCCGAAGGCAGAGACAATCTGCCCCAGACCTTCTGCAAGAATGCTCAATTCTGCGGTGGTTACGGCGATTTGTTTCGATTGCTGCGAAAATTTGGCAATAGACTGATTGGCCTGTTCAACTGAGTGCAGCACCTGCTGACTTGCGCCTTGCTGCTGCTGCGTTGCCGTCGCAATCCGTTGCGCAGACTCCGTCGTGATCTGTACCATATCAAAAATCTGTTGCAGCGCGACCCCGGCTTGCTGCGCCAGCCCCATCCCACATGCGACGGTTTTCATTTCGTTTTCCGTCGCCAGCACTAATGCGCGTGACATGCTCTGAATATCCTGAATCACATCTTTAATATCTTCAGTTGATTCGAAGACTTCTTCGGCTAACCGCTTGATTTCCAAAGCCACGACGCCAAATCCTTTGCCATCTTCTTTGGCGCGCGCTGCTTCGATGGTGGCATTGAACGCGATCAATTTCGTATCTTCGATAATCTGATCGATTGTTTTGACTACATCGGTGATATGGGTAGATTGTTTGCTGAGCGCCATGATCGTGTTCGCGCTCGCCTGGGCGGAATGTTGAATATCCGCCATGCTTTTTACCACGTCCAACACTGCCTGTTGCCCTTGCGCCGTCGTCTGTAACGTCTGATTCGCGATTTCGACGACGGCGTTCACATTCTGATTGATATGCTGTACCGTCATGACCAATTCGCGAACTGCGGTCGCGATTTCTTGTGAAGAAAACACTTGAACCGCCAACAGTTCCGACTGTATTTTCGACGCGGAAAACGCGCTGCTGGACGCATCGAGGATTTTCTGTTTCGCCTCGAACAACTGCGCTTTCAGCGTGGTTAAGCGGCGCAGCATCACCGCAGCGGCCAAACAGAGCGTGTTGACATCCTGGCTTTCCGTTTCGCATTCCGTCTGCCTGATCTGCTCCGACGCAATTTGCATAAAACGAATTCGGTCGGCGAGGTCTGTCAGCGGCACTCGAACCGAAGATTCATACCGCTTCCAGAGCAACATCCCGATCACGGCCAACATGACGCCATCTACGAGCAACATGCCGGCATACAACGCTGCGCGGGACATATTCAGTTCGGCATCCTGGGGAATGATCTGCGAGAGATACAGAATTTTCAGTCCGGTCGCGCCCAGAACAACAGTTCCGATGCTGAACAAGACGCGAACAACAAACGAAGGCGCAGGGCGAAAGCTCTTCCACATGTTATACCTGAAATCTCCTGACAAGGTGGCGAAGTTGTTCCACGGAGTCCACGAGAGAGACGGCCGCCTGCTGCACCTCCCCAAGTGTCGTCGCATTCCGTTCCGATACTGTTTCTAACTGCTGAATCTCGTTGAAGACTTCCTGACTTCGCGTATGCTGGGACGTGGTTTTTTCTACGATTTTTTCGGCTTTTTCAGCAATGCTGAGGATGAGTTTTCGTTCCGATGCGGTTCCGGAGACCTGCTCGAATGTCAGCGAATGAATATGTGCGCTGAGATCGGCTAATTCGTTCATAATCATTTCCACCACATTTTCGTCGCGCACCTGCGCATCGGTCTGCGACGTAATCTCTTCAGCAAGAGATGTCAGCGTTTCCATATTTTTCAGAATCGCTTCGACAGCAACGACTTGCTGTTTACTCGCATTTTCAATCACCGTCGCCAAGTCTTCGACAGTGGCGATATTGTGCGCTACCATGCCGCTATGCGCTTCTTGTTCCTCATTCGCGAAGGCCAATTCTTTGATCTGCTCGACCGTCCTGCTCACATTCTTCACGATGGTTTCTAAAGCCATATTCGCTTCATTCACTAAGATGGCCCCTTGTTGAATGCGTTTGGCGTTGTTGTGAATGTGCTTTGTGATGGCTTTTAACGAATGGCTGACACGTTCCGCCAGTTGCCGAATTTCATCGGCGACCACCGCAAACCCGCGTCCGTGCTCTCCGGCGCGCGCCGCTTCAATCGCGGCATTTAAGGCCAATAAATCCGTCTGTTCCGCAATATCGCTGATCACTTCGATAATATCGGAAATCTGTTCGGAACTTTCCGTAATCGCCTTCATGCCGTCAACGGTCTGATTGGCAGCTTGTTGGCCGTTCGAGGCGGCGACAAGCGCTTCTTCGGCCAGCGCGACGGCTTCCTGCGCCTTTTGTCTGGCGCTCGACGAAATCTGCGCCATATTCATCACGACGCCGACGGCTTTTCGGGTGGATTCGACTTGTTCATGGGTTGTTTGCGCCACTTCGCGAGCGGAATGGCTCATTTCTGTCACTGCCGATGTCACGTCAACAACTAACGACGACGTTGTGATTGAGTGCTGAGACACTTGTTTCGATATTTCACTGAGCTTTTTGACGATGCGATGCGCGTTGCGCGCGCCGCGCAGTTGCATCTCCGCTTTATCGGTATTCTTCTGGATCGAATTCACCAGCGCTTCCGAATAGCGCGATGTCTCCGCCACTAACGCCGCCTGTTCGTTCGCCAGCACGCGATTTTCTTCCGCCGCCTGAGAAATCATCGTCACGACGCCAGCGACCAATCGAATGGTTTCCGTTTGCTGCTGAACATTCACAGCCATCATTTCAGCCGTTTCCCGAAGCTCTTTGGATGAGGTGGTGACGTATTCGGTTGACGTCATAATGCTGAGGATAATTTCCCGAAGTTTATTCAAAAACAGATTGAACCACGTGGCGAATTCGCTGATTTCGCCAGAATCATCCGTTTCTAAACGACTGGTCAGGTTTCCTCCTCCTTCGGCAATTCTTTTCATCATCACCGTAAAACTCACCAGTGAATTTGCAAATTTTCTTCCGATATACGACGAGAGCGCCGGTGTCACAAGGAGAACAATAAAGAAACCCACAAAACACAGCGAGATCACGGTATCCATGACGGGCGCATTCACGGTCGCTTTCGGCAATTCGAAGGCCAACACGCCGACAGGAGTATTTTCCTGACTGAGGACATCCATGACGCCTGTATAGTTCCCCCGCGCGCTCGCCATGCGGAGAGGGGCAGAGGAAAACGACAGAAACATGCCTTTCTGCGCGGCGTCGCCTTGAAAGGGCGATGGCTGACCGATTCGAAGCTCCAATGAGATGTGTCCCATACGCGAGCGCTGGGTAAGTTGTTCATTGTCAAGATACCGAGTAAATACCAAAAAGCCGACCACGACAGGCCGAGACAATTGCGCGTCAACATGCGTGACAGGGGCAAGCGCTTGCAATCCAAGCCGCTGTTCCTGATAGACATAACGCGCCCGCAACTCCGTGCCTTCTAACTGCCTGGCCGCCTCTCGCGCCGTATTACACGCTAATGTCGAAGCGAGTGCGATCCGCTGCGTCATCTCGTCGGAGTTCGATGCCGCGCGCCATTGTGGAGAGGCGAGGTCGGAAACATCGGCAGACAGCCATTCTTCATTCTGCTCAGAATGCAGCGATTTATGGCGGATCAGGAAGGATCGCGAATCTCCCGACGCATATTGATACGCGAACGCGACGAGTTCCCCCTGAAGATCAAAGGCGAGGATATGATCGAACATCGCGAGATCGGCGTCTGCGCCTAATCGTTTCGCTAATTTTTGCAGAGAGGTGAGGTAGGTCACGTTTAACGCCGCCGCCTCAGCTTTATACCGTCCTAAAAACCAGAGTTCCTGAGCAAATTCCGGCGTATTTTGCACGATTTGCCCCACGCGCTTCGCATAACGCGCCTGTTCTGCGGTGAGTTCGTCATGGACAAATGTTGACGCCTGCTCAAGTTGCGTTCTGGCATGAGAGCGTGCTTTCGAGAGGAGAACGACAGCGACTGCGACAGAGGAAAGCACCGAGGTCAGCAACACGATCAGAATACTGCTCCATGTCAGTTTTGCTCGAAACGTCACACGGCAACCTCTTGTAATTTCGTTTGTTCGGTTTTGTTCAGAATACTGTTGAAATCGAGCAAAATCAGCAATTTATCATTTAATTTGCTGACGCCGGTGATGTAATCGGAATCAATATCCGCCATAATAATGGAAGGAGCAGGTTCAATCGTATTCTGCGAAATCCGTAAGACTTGAGAGACAGCGTCCACGATAAATCCGGTAATCTTTCCAGACACATCCACGACGATAATGCGAATGCGGCGGGGGTCATCCGAGCCTGTGACATGCATGCGTTTCCGCAAATCAACGATAGGAATCACTTTGCCGCGCAAGTTGATCACACCTTCGACAAAATGCGGCGCATTCGGCACGCGGGTGATCGGCTGCATTCGAATAATCTCCTGCACCATCAGAATATCCGCCCCGAATTCTTCTTCCCCGATAAAAAAACTGACAAGTTGGATTTCGCCGGAATCTTCCTGCTGGCGTTCTCCGGTATGGAAGCTAAAATAGTCATTATGTGTTTGCATACGTTCACGACGGTGTCATGCGCGATACGACCGGGCAAGGTATTCGCCGCTTGCCGCGCCTATCGCGCCGTTACTCTTTATAGTACACTAACGAATGTTGCAGTTTGACTAATTTGAAAATTTGAGAAATCCGATACAGCGATTCAGAGTGCCCTAACAGCAGATAACCGCCTTTCATCAGGCTGTCATAAAAAATATTGATCGCCTTTTTACATGACTCCACGTTAAAATAGATGAGAACATTCCGACAAAAGACACAATCTACGTTTTGAAGCAGCGAGGCATCGTGTTGCTCGATCAGATTGCCATACCGAAAATTGACCATTTTTCTGACGCGCTCATCCAACCGATAATTTTCACCTTCGCGCGTAAAATACTTTTGAACGTATTTTTCCGGCGTATCTCGCAGCGATCTCGGCGTATAAAGCGCATCGCGCGCCTTGGCAAGCACCTGCGTATTGACATCGGTGCCAACAATCGAAATTTTCCAGCGGTCGAGGGAAGGACGCATCTCTAACAACTGCATGGCGATGGTGTACGCTTCTTCGCCGGAAGAGCAGCCCGCGCTCCAAATTTGCAGATGCGATTGTCCCGTCGCCTGCTTTTGTTTAATCAGTACGGGAAGAATTTCTTCTTCGAATGACCGCAATTGCGGCGCGTTTCTAAAAAAATAGGTTTCGGTCGTCGTCAACAAATTGAGCAATTCGACTAATTCCGTGTCATGATGATCGTAGCGCAGCAGCCGATAATAATCTTTGATCTGCTGACACCCTAACAAATTCATGCGGGCATTCAACCGCCGGAAAAAATACTGGCGCTTGGTGGATTCGAAATACATTCCACTTTTTTCCCAGATCAAATCACGCAACAATTCGAAATCGTATTGCTCTTGTTGTTCCATACGGTTATAAGATGTCTAACGCATGTTGTAACGATGCTTGCAGTTCCGGATCAGTCACCTGCGCGGATAACGTTCGCAAAATCGGAATCGCCGTATTGGCGACTGACACATAAGAAGATATGGCGGTTAACGCTTCAATCGCCGCAATTTTGACCATCGTGTCTTCATCGGCAAGCAAATGAATCAAACTGTCAACGACAGCCGCGCCGACTTCCGGATGTCCCGGCAGAGACGGAATCAGTTCCGCAATGTGTTGGCAGGTGACATATTGGACGCGCTGATGCGCGTCATTCAGCAGCGGCAGCAGCGAATCAATCAACGCCGAGACGACCTGTTCCGGAAGCACGCGCGTTTCAGGATCGCGATGAAGGTTCGCCCAGGAGACAAACGATTGAATCGCCGCAATACGTACCTGTACGTCATCATCATGAAGCGCGCGCGCTAAATATGCCGATATCTGCTCGCCATGCGCCGATGAAATCGAACAGGTGCGCAAGGCTTCAAGGGCGGCCACTCTCACCGCCGGAGACGAATCTGCGAGAAAACGCATGTAGAACGCGATCTCTTGTTCTCCGGCAATCCGATACATGGTTCTCAGCACAGACGCTCTTGCGGTATGAGGCAGCGCGCTCTGCGATGGCGCGCTCAGCAGGTCGCGCAACGGCGCGACCTTTGCTTCTGCCGACATGCCGCGCAACCGAATCAACGCAGAAGAGGCGGCTTCCGAAACGGCTAACGACTCGTCTTGAACCAGGCGCAGCAGCGCGTCATAGACGATGGGAGCGCCGATTTCGCCTAACGCCTCGGCGGCGCTCATGCGGCAGGCGTCGCATGCGTCCGCAGTTCCTGCCGTGAGCCGCTGCACGGCGCGAGCGCACAAGCGTCCGCGTTCATCATTGCGTTGAAGCATCGCCGCAATGTCCGCGATATTCCCCAAAATTTTCCCGATGGCAATCGCCGCTTCCGCGCGGATTTCGTCTGCAATTCGTTCATCAAGTGCTTGAACCAGCCCATCGAGCGCGTGTTCGGATTTGGATTCGCCTAACATGCGGAGCAGCGGAAGTCTGGCAAGCGAAAGCTGCTCGTCATATTCCGCCACATCGCGCTGAAATGACGGAAGCAATAACACAAACACCCGCGACAGTTCTTGCACGCCCGGATCGCCGATACGGACTAAGGCTGACGCGGATTTGGCAATAATTTTCGCGTCATGATGCTCAAGCAGGCCGCGTAGATGAGGAACTGCGGAGATCAATCGCAAATGGCCGACTAACGAAATCGCGCTGCGCACCACATCGAGATTGTCATTGGACAACAAGCGGATAAACGCCTCTCCGACGTGGGCGGCGCTTACGTCTTGATACACTCTTTCGCCGTGTTTTTCGGCTAATTGGTCAATCGCCTGAGCGGCTGACGATGCAAACATCGGGTTGGAACTCAAAATCGAAAGAATATAGGGCAGGACGCGGGGATCTTCGAAATTTCCCATCGCTTTGATTACCGTGTACAACACGATGGGGTCTTCGGACACAGAAAAATGAATAAACGGGTCAACTGCCCGCGCATCGCCGATTTTACCGAGCGCTTCAGCGACAATGCACTTCATCCAGGTATCTGGGTGATGCAGCGAACGGATCAAATAGGGCACTGCTTCGGGACTGCCGATATTTCCTAAGGCTTCCCCGGCGGAAATGGCGACATTAATATGCGGGTCTTTTAACAGATCGATCAGATCGTAAATCGCAGCGGCGTATTTCAATTTCCCAAGAATATCGCAGGCGAATTTCCGAATATCATGATCGCGGCTTTCTAATAGCGACAATATCTGTTCCACGTCATCCAACCCGATCCGGCTCAAAATTTCAAGCGCGTAATTCAGCACGGTTGGCGATTCGTGGGAGAGGCAGGGGATTAGCGCCGCTACGACATCCGCGCCGCGCAGCGAAATCAGCGTCACTTCTGCGGCTTCCCTGACAGCAATATGCGTATCATTCAACGCCGCAATCAATGCCGTGACAACGTCGGGTCGCTCTGACTCGATGTCAGCATCTTTCAGCGCAAGAATGCTTTGCCGGCGCGTATCCGCATCCGGATCGCGCATCTGGCGAATGAGCGCGTGTACATGATTCTCCATAGCTCCACTCATGTCTATTTATTCAGGAACATTTTGACATACTTAACCATTTTTTTGGGTTCCGTCGGCTTAATCAGAAACAGATTCGCCCCCGCCTCAAACCCTTTTTTCTTATCGGCGGCTTCTTCTTCGGTCGTAATAATGATAATCGGCACGTCTTTGTAATTCTCTTTTTTCCGAATTTCTTTAATTAAGTCATAGCCATGCATTCTCGGCATGTTGATATCCGCAATAATCGTATCGAACTGGCGCGCCTCTATTTTTTCCAATCCTTCGACTCCGTTCCCGGCGGTTTGCACGTCAAATCCTTCTGTTTCCAGCAAAAAACATAATGAATTTCGAATCACTGCGGAATCGTCCACAATCAGAACCGATTTTGCCATAATATTGTCTCCATCAGCACAATGTTCCTGCCAGCCCGAAGCGCATGGCTTTTCGCCTTTTGTCTTGGCATTTTTCTCGAAATAAACTCTTACACACGCCGTGAAATTTGTCAACATTTATCAATCGAAGCAGGTGAGAAGTCTGCGTTTTTTACGGCAGCAATTTCCTTTATATATCACAAGCAGAATATATTATAGATATAATATATTCTGCTTGTGATATATAGGGGAATTCAACTGAACGCCCCTACTCTGCCGGACGTTTTCCAGTAATACCCCATTGGAGGTTATTCAACGCCTCAGCATCCAGCGGCGTGGAGAAGGAGACGGCATGAAATTCTTTAAGAAACAGCAACTGTGCAGGAATTGCCGTTACTCCAGGCAGCAGCACTGGAATGACCGGAATGCCGGTATTGATACACTGACTGATGAAGGAATGCAATTCCAACGCTTCCCAGCGCCCCAATCCGGCGACTCCGACGAAAATCGCCGCTGATTTGGCGCGAGGAATGGCCGTCTGGATGACCTCTTTCACCCAACTTCCCGGCGAAATCTGTTCGGTGTCGAGCCAGACCGAAATGCCGCGCTGCTTCAGCGCATCGGCGATAATTTCCACTTGCCGCCGCTCATCGGGATTGTACGCAAAAAACACATCATACGGCGCGTGTTCATTCGCAAGCGTCGCGCTGCCATCTACGAAAAGCGGTTCGGATGTCTTGCGTTCTTTTGGCGGCGGCGCGGCATGATGCGGATGAATGGCGTTCTCAATCGCCTCGGCTAAATGGGTACGCGTGAATTTGGATTTGATCAGCACGTCGCTGACGCCGAACGGCGCAAAGCGCGAAAAAATCGGCCCGCCGGGATCGCCGGTAATCACGATACGCGGGAGCGCAGGATACTCGCGTTGAATGAATTCCAGGACATCTACGCCTAACTGATCGTTCTGAAAATCGGGATCGCCCATCAAATTCATGTTCACGATCACGATGTCGAACGTCGCGCGGCGCATGAGAAATTCGACTTCCTCCTGTGTTCGAACGATCTGTAACTCGTATTTGGGCGGCGAAAGCAGCTTTTTCAGAATCGTTTGCCAATTCGGTTGATCTTCAACCGCTAAAATTCTCGTCGTCATGCGCCCTCCGCTGAAAGCCGACAGGATGTCGGCGACCCGTTGCTTACTTCAATAACTCTTTAATACGCGCCTTGAACGCCCGGCTGTCGAAATGCGATCCCTGTGGCACTTTAAAAACAAACGCATCCGCGTCCGGCGTCACGCGCACGCTATCAGGGTAGCCCGTCAGAATGACGGTTTTCGTCTCCGAACTGGCGGCGCGAATCAGATGCAGCAAATCCAGCCCTTCGACATTGAACTCGTCTTCATCCACGAGCCGCACGTCAAGCACGACCAGATCGAAACGCTCTGTCATCAGTGTTCTTTTCGCGTCGGCGAAATTCGGCGCAACCGTCACGCGAACGCCAGCCTCTTCAATCAAGGTTTTCAATGCGACTCGCCAGTTCTCCTGATCATCAACAATCAGCACATGTTTGCCAGTTGTTTCGTTATTCATGCGCGTTCCTCGCTTTCGTTTCCTGAATCCGGCAGCGGCGCTGTCGGTTTCAGATCCGCGTGCGGCAGCAAAATCGTAAAGACCGAGCCGACGCCTTCTTTCGACTCTGCATCAATACGTCCGCCAAGGTTTTCGATGACCGATTTGGTGCGCCATAAGCCATAGCCGCGCCCTTCGCCTTTTGTGCTGAAAAAGGTGGTAAAGATACGCGCTAAATCCTCTTGCGTAATACCGACGCCGGTATCGGCAATGTCAATCCGCACCCAATCCGAATGCAGCGAGTCCGTTAAATTGACGGCGGTCACGGTCAATGCACCGCCCCCTTTCTCGAAAATCGCCTCTAACGCATTGGAAATCACATTATAAATCACGTTCGCTAAAATCGGCGACCGCCCCCAGACTTTCTGCAAATCGGGCTGCACCTGCTCGACAATGCGCAGGCGCCCGGCTTTCACGTCGTTATTGTACTGAATCCGCACCTGCCGCAGCATAGATTGCAAAACAAATACCATGTCTATCGCGGTTTCACGATAGGAGATTTTCAGTTGCTCCGCCGCCCGCAGCAGCTTGTCGGTATCGGTGGAAATATTGCCGAGATAATTGCCGATTTCTTCAGCGTTGCACGGGTCTTTTCCCAACTCTTCGGAAATCATATCTACCCAAATCGGAATTGTCCCGGCTAAATTGTTCAGGCGATGCACGAAGTCCGTCGCAATAATCGAGCGCGTCAGCATGTCCTGCGTCTCGGCAATGCGCCGATTGGCGGCTTCCAAATGGGCGATCTGCTGCAAGAGTTCTTCATACAATCGGGCGTTTTCAATCGCCACCGCCGCCTGCGCCGTCAAAATGAGCAACACATCCAGATCGTCCTGACCGTAGGCGTTTTCCTGTTCGTCGTTCAGCAGCGTGATCACGCCGATGACTTTATTTTCCGCAATCATCGGCACGCCCATCCACGATTTCGGAATCGGCGGAACCGGCAGACGAAGCTGCTGCCGCTGGCAGAACGTTTCGACATCGCTCAAGTTGAGCGCGGCGCGCGTCCGAATCACTTCTTCGGTCAGGCCGCCGCGCTGCGTTTCGTCCAATTCCACAACGCGCGAGGGATATTCCTTGCGCTTGCCGTTCTCGACCGCAAGCGGAAACGTCAGCTTTTGGCGGCTTTCGTCGTACAGGGCGATATACATGGTGCGATTGTCCATCAAACTCCCGATTTGTTGGTAGATCAATTCCAAAATCTGCTTTTCGGCCAAATGAATTTCCGAGGTCAGCCGCCGCCCGACTTCATTGACCACGCGCAGGTTTTCAGCATGGCGCTCGGCCTCATTTCGGGCTGCCGCCAATTTGAGATTCCCTAACCGCACCTGTTCGGTAATCGCCTCCGCATGTTTCCGCGCGCGGGTCTGCGCCACGCTGTACGCAAGCGGCGCAATGCTTACCACCGCCAGCGCCGCCAAGCCGAACAGCCCTCGCGCCCACCACGTCTGCCACCAGACCGGCGAAATTTTAACGCGCAGTTGCAGGCCGCTCTCGTTCCAAAGTCCTGTATCGTTCGACCCTTTGACGGAGAACGTATATTCGCCGACGCCGGGGTTGAATTGCTCGACTGAACGTTTTGCGCCGGTTGATACCCACGTCGCGCTGACGCCTTCCAGTCTGTACGCATACTGATTGCGTTCGGAGTCGGCATAATCCAATGCGGCAAATTCGAAGGAAAAACCGGAGTCAGTGGATAATAATTCCACCGTTTCGCCCGCCGGAATGATCCGCTCCTGCGCCCCTCCTTCGGCAAAGCGGGTAAACGCGGTCAACACGATGGGCGGAATATTCGCATTGGGCGCGATCCGATCCGGGAAAAACGCGACCATGCCGTCGCTCCCGCCTAAAAATAACTTGCCCCACGAGCTATACAGGCCGCCGTACAATATCCCGCCTTTCGGCAAACCGTCGCCTTCGCCATAGTTCGTCACCGCGCCGCTCGCGAGATTCAGGCGCGACACGCCTTTATCCGTCGCAAACCAGAGATTTCCGGCACGATCTTCGAACATTTTTCTGACATTCGCGCTGGCGAGTCCGTCCTGCTCGCCGAAGGGCGTAAATGTCTCGCTTTGCCTGTCGAAGCGATTGACCCCGCGCCATGTCATCACCCAGAACGCGCCGTGCGAATCTTCGAACATTCCCAAAACGCTGTCGAAACTGAGGCTGTTCGGATTTTGCGGATCGTGCCGGTAATGGGTAAACGTCTGCGTCGCGCGGTCGAATTTGCTCAGTCCGCGCCATGTGCCGATCCAGAGGACGCCCTGACGATCTTCATAGATGGCGGAAATCCTGTCGTCCACCGGCCCGGCTGCCGGATTGACAAAATTGCTGGCATACAAGAAAAACGAATCCGTCTCCGGCTCGAACCGGTTCAACCCGCCGCGCGTGCCGATCCACACGGTTCCTTCGCGATCTTCATACAGCGCGGAAACGTTGTCATCGCTCAACGAATTCGGACGATTGAAATCCCGCGCGTAACGGACGAATTGCCCGGTTTGACGGTCGAACCGATTCAGCCCTTTCTGCCATGCGCCGACCCAGAGATTGCCCCGGCGATCTTCCAGAATGGCGGACACGGTTTCATCGCTGAGGCTGAAGGTGTTGCCTTCTTGATGATGATACTGCGTGATCGTTCCGGTCAGGCGATCCAGGCGATTCAGGCCGTTGGCCGTGCCGATCCAGAGCGCTCCATCGCGGTCTTCGGCCACCGCCGTCACTATGCCCCCGCTCAAGCCCTGTTCCGGTCGCTGCAAATCTGGCGTGTACTGCTGCAAAAACGCGCGTAGCGCATTCGGATGAAAGGTGTTGACGCCCGCGCCGTCAGCGCCGATCCATAAAACGCCGCCGCGATCTTGAAACAGGACGCGAATGGTGTTGCCGCTCAGGCTGCTCTCGCGTTCCGGCGAATGCGCGTAGGCGGTCACAACGCCGGTCGCCGCGTCCAGCCGGTTCAGTCCGGCGTTATCCGTGCCGATCCAGACGATGCCGTCGCGATCAGGAAGAACGCTTAACACCTGATCCGTCGTCAAACTGTCGGGGTTCGCGGCATCATGCCGGTATGCCTGCCATGCGCCGCTCGCCGAATCGAAACGGTTGACGCCGCCGTCCGCCGTCCCGATCCAGAGTTGGCCGTTTCCGTCTTGCTGAATGGCGGTAATCCGGTTCGAACTCAGACTGTTCGGATCGGCTAAATCATGCGTATAGCGCGTAAATGCGTCGGCAACTGCGTCGAAGCGGTTCAAGCCGTTGACTGTGCCGACCCACAACGCGCCATCGCGATCCATGCGCAAGGCGGTCACAGCGGCATGACTCAGACTCTGCGGATTGTCTTGCCGGAAGGCGTAGCGCGTCCATGCCGATTTCAGCGGTTCGTACGCATTCAAGCCGTTGGTCGTGCCGATCCAGAGCGTGCCTTGCGCGTCGCCGACAATCGCCGTGACGTGGTCGTCGCTGAGGCTGTTGGGTTGATCGGGATCATGGCGGTAGGCGGTAAAACGCTGCTGAATCGGGTCGAATCGGTGCAGTCCGCCGCCGTCCGTTCCCGCCCACAACACGCCGGACGCATCCTGAAACAATGCCGTCACGGACGGATGCGCCAGCCCATGCGCCTTATGATACCGGATGACGGTATAGCCGTCATATTTATTCAGGCCATTGGCCGTCCCGACCCAGATAAATCCCGTCTGATCTTGAATCACCGCCTGCGGAGCGGAATCGGAAAACCCTTGCGCTTCCGACAGACGCCGGACGGTCAGCGTTTCCTCTCGCGCCTGCGCAATCAGGCTGATACAGATCATGACCGTTATCAGGAACACAGATAATTTGGTTCGTTTCATACGCCTTGTTCCCTCCTTCGCCCTGCCAGGGTTCGACACCCTGGCAGGGCTGAATCGGGATGACCTCAATCTCGCTGCATGTCTCTCCAGAATTGATACGCTTCCTGATAGTCGCGCGGGCTGAACGCGATGCGCTTCTGCGCGATTTTCGCTTCCAGCAGCGGCAGCGGGATGCCGTGCCGTTTGACGCATTCGACCGCCTGCCGTCCGCTGATGCGTTGTTCCGGCTGATTGCCGACGAGTCCGTCGAGATACCGTTCGCCCGCCGACAGCGTCCGTTCGAAACGCCGTTCTTCTTGCCGAATATACGCCAACACCTGCGAACGGGCGCGTTCGACAGCCGGAAACTCGCGGCGATGCGCCGAGCAGAGCAGATCGAGCAGAGGCGGCAGCGCGGCGGGCGCAATCGCCAGGAGCTTCGCGTGAGTCAAGACGCCGCGAATCAGGACTCTCATAATCCGCGCCCGACCGCCTTTCCCCGGCGACGGCGCGCCATCGGCGACTAAAAACAGCAAGGCGCGCAGATGGTCGGCAATAATGCGCGCGCCCGTTTCGAATCGAGCGGAATCGCTAAAAGACGGCGCAGCGCAGCGCAATGTCGCGATCAACTCGGCGTAGGGCGGCAGGTCGAACACTGACGGAAGATGCTGCGCCACCATCGCCACGCGCTCGACGCCGATCACGGTTTCGGCAAACGGCGTCACCAACGGGCGCAACGCCAACGTTTCCTGGTCAATCTGCGCGTGAATGAACAGGATATTGGCTAATTCGACAAATCTGCCGCAGCGGCAGCCGGGCTGGCACGTTTCGCCGCAGCCGAACGCCGCGCCACGATCAACGAATACTTCGGTCGTCGGGCCGCATTTGCGAAATCGGTCGCGGCCATGCAAGCCGCCCCCCTGTTTCCAAAATCCGGCGTCCACGCCTACGCCGACAAGCTGCGCAGGCGACAGACCCAATCGTTCCCAGATGTCGCGCGTTTCGTTGTCAGCCTCGAACACATGGCCGTCAACCGTCCCGCCGTGAAAATAGGTCGCCCAGAACGGGCGCGGATCGAGCCGAATCACCTCGGTCAAATAGCGCCAGATATGCTGTAACGCCGGTTCGCGCCGGATTTCGCCGAACGTAAATGCGCCCGCCATATCGAACAGACTCAGATGCGCCGCGCTCGCGCCCACCTGCTCCATATCGAAATGCCGAAAACAGGTTTGCAGCAGCACATAGCGCTCGCCCGCGCGGTCTTCGCCCTGTTCGACAGCCGTTTCGATCTGCGAGAGTCCCGCGCTGCCGACAAACGTCATCGGCAGCGCGGGATCGAGCAGCGAGCCGCGCGGCAGCGCGTCGTATCCAGCGCGTTGATAATAGCGGAGAAAGGCTTCTCCGGGTGTGTGGGCTGATTCGTCTCTCATGCCTGCGCCATTTTCGCATCGTCAGCCCTGCCAGGGTTCGGAACTCTGATAGGGCTGGGTTGCTTGCATCTCCATTCGTGTAGTTTCACCACCATTGCAATAATGTTGACAAAAAAGCCCGAAAGTTGTCAAATGTTTTCTGCGTCAGGAATGTCGGACAAAAACAATTCGTTCTCGAACACAACTCTATTTACTTTTCCTGTATCCAAATGAGGACACCGCCGATGAACCAGCAGCTTACGATTCTTGTGATCGAACAGAACGCGCAACGCCTGACAGAGACAACATCTCTGCTGCGACAGGCGGGATATGCGACGCTGTCCGCCGCGACAGGCGAAGCCGGTCTCGTCCTCGCCGAAACCGCTGCCCCCGACATGCTGCTGCTCTGCGAGCCGCTGGCAGATATGACGCTGAAAGATGCCTGTCAGCGCATTCGCGCTGACGCGATGCTGAGTCATCTGACGATTGCGTTATTGAGCGCTCCCGACATCGAAGAGACGGTTTTGCGCGACCTCGAACCTTATCTCGATATTCTTCTCGCTCGTTCGCTGCCCGAACATTTCTTGCTCGCCCAACTCAAGACGCTTCGACATGTCAATCAGGAACGTGTGGCGCTGATGACTGACGCCCTTCGTAAAAGTGAAGAACGCTTTCAACTCTTTATGCGCAATTTTCCCGGCATCGCATACATTAAAGACGCCGATTGCCGTAATATTTTCGCGAATCACGGGTTTTTGACCTATTTAGGTATCCATCCGTCTGAAATTCTTGGGAAAACGAATAAGGACAGTTTTCCGCCTGATTTTGCAGAAAAAATCACGGAAGATGATCGCCTGGTCATGAATACCGGCCAGAATCGAACATTTGAGGAAACGTTCGGCGGGCGCGTCTGGCGCACCTATAAATTTGCGATTCCTCAGCAGAACGACCATCCCCTGCTTGGAGGATTTACCTTAGATATTACGGAACAAAAAGAGGCCGAAAAACTCCTGACCGACTCCGAAAAAAAGTTCGCCGCCACGTTCATGCTGAGTCCTGAACCAACCGCAATCAGCATGATTCCGACGGGCGAAATTCTCGAAGTCAACCGAGCCTTCGAACAGTGGTCAGGATATGCCAAAGACGAACTTATCGGTCGCACAACGCACGATCTCAATTTTTGGGTGCATTCGTCCGAACGAGACCACCTGCTTTCTCTGCTGAAAATAGGACAGCCTTTCGAGGGGGAAGCGGTGCAGATTCGCATCAAAAGCGGAGAGATTCGCGACGTGTTGTTCTCGGCGGCGATTGTTCCGCTTGAAGAACAACGGATTCTTTTGACAGCCGCGCGCGATATTACGCATCTCAAACAAACGGAACAGGCGCTCCGCGAAAGCGAACAACGCCTGAGTTTCGCGCTCGAAGCCAGCAGCGACGCCCTTTGGGATTGGGATGTCCAGACCGGACAGGCGTATTTCAGCCCACGCTATTATACGATGTTAGGTTACGAACCCGGCGAATTCCCCAGCGACTACGAGCACTGGCGGCAATTCATTCATTCGGAAGATATTCTTCGGGCAGAACAGGCGCTTGAGCGGCATTTCTCCAGACAAGCGCAGGGATATGCCATCGAATTTCGCATGAAAACGAAAGATGGTGGGTGGCGCTGGATTCTTGGCCGGGGGAAAGCGATGGAACGGGACGAGAGCGGTCAGGCCGTTCGCATGACCGGCACGCATACCGACATCACGGAACGGAAACAGGCGGAAGCGGAAATCCGCCGCTTGAACGCCGAATTGGAAGAACGGGTTTGCCAGCGCACCGCAGCCCTGGAAGCCGCAAACAAAGAATTGCAAGCCTTTGCGTATGTCGTGTCCCACGACCTGAAAACGCCGTTGCGCGGCATCAGTCAGATTGCCTTCTGGCTCGCCAATGATTACGCGAAGGCGTTCGATGCCGAAGGTCAGGAACTTCTGAGCTTGATGATCGCCAGAGTCAAACGCATGGACAGCCTGATTGACGGCATTTTAGCATATTCCAGAATCGGGCGAGTCGAAGGCGCGAATGTACCTGTCAATTCGAATACCGCCCTCCGAGAAGCGCTTGAACTCCTCACGCTGCCGGCGCACATCACGATTGCCGTTGAAACCGATTTGCCGACGGTGGTCGGCGACGCTGTTCGTTTCACGCAAGTATTTCAAAATCTCCTGGGCAACGCCATCAAATTCATGGATAAATCCGACGGGCGCATTCGCGTCGGCTGCGTGAGTGATGGAGCGTATTGGAAATTTTATGTCGCCGACAATGGGCCGGGCATCGATCCGAAATATCACGACAGGATTTTTCGCATCTTCCAAACGCTTGCCCCGCGAGACGATTACGAAAGCACCGGCATCGGGCTGGCGTTGACGCAAAAAATCATCGAATTCTATCACGGACGACTTTGGCTCGAATCCGCTGTCGGAGAAGGCAGCACGTTCTTCTTTACGCTGCCGAAACTTCAGATCAGCCACACCTCACAGGTTTTGAAAACCTGTGAGGTGTACGCATCAAACGCATGAACGCGCCGCAAGACATCATCGAACAGAAAAAACGCCGCAAACGCCGTATTTTTTGGCTGATTCTCATTACGCTGGCCTCATTGACCGCCATTGAATTGCTGCTTCAGCAGCTAAAAAACCCGGCGCCAATGGTGAATAATCTGCTGGTGTTCGCGCTCGTCAACCTGAATATCATCCTGCTTGTCTCGCTGATTGTCGCGGTCGCTCGCAATCTGGCCAAGCTCTATTTGGACCGAAAACAAAATATTTTAGGTTCGAAATTCCAAACCCGCCTGATTCTCTCGTTCATCATCCTCTCCATTATTCCGACGCTGTTGCTGTTTGTCGTGGCGAGTAACCTGCTGATGCAAAGCATCGGTCGCTGGTTCGACGAGCAGATCGAACGGTCGCTGCAAGAATCGCTGGAAGTGGCGCAGGCGTTTTATCGCAACTCCATCAATAATTCGGTCTATTTCGCGGAACAATTGAGCGAAATTTTGACCGATAAGCGGATGCTGCGCGAGCAAGACATCTTGATTGCCTTTTTGAAAAACAAACAGCAGGAATTCCGCTTAGGCGAGATCGCCGTCTATACGCTTGAAGGCGAGGAATTGACGCGCCTTGTCAATCCCAATATTCCGCTCGGCCAGTTCGACCTGACGCATGACGAGATTCTTGACGTCGGCAAAACCGGCAAGCAGCGCTCAGTCACGGCCTCGCTGACGGAAGGGGATTTAATCAAATCGCTCGTGCCGATTCATTCCAAATGGGAGCCGAATCAGATTATCGGCGTCTTGCTGGTAGATTATTTTGTCGAAGCGAGTTTGGCCGCGAAAATGAAAAGCATTCGCAGCGCCTTCGAGGCGTATAAACAGATCAAAATCCACAAAAATCCGATTTTAGGAAGTTATCTGCTCACGTTCCTCTTAATCACGTTGTTAGTGCTGTTTTCGGCAATCTGGTTCGGGATGCACCTCGCGAAAGGCATGACCGTGCCGATTCAGCAATTAGCCATCGGCACGCGCATCATCGCCGAAGGCAATCTCGATTACAAAGTCGAAGTCGAGGCCAACGACGAGGTCGGCATGTTGGTGGATTCGTTCAACCAGATGACCGCGAACCTGAAAACCATGACCGATGAAGCGACCGAACGGCGGCGGTATATCGAAACCGTGCTGGAAAATATCGCCACCGGCGTCGTATCCATCACGCCGGAAGGCGTGATCACGACGTTCAACCGCGCCGCCTGCCGCATTTTGGAAATTCAGCAGGCTGACGTGCTGCGCCAGCATTATCGCTCCCTGTTTGACAGATCGGATATGAAGCGCGTTATCACGATTCTGCGCCACATCAACGAAGAACATGACGAGAGTTATGAAGACCATTTCGATGTCAAAATCAACAATAAAACGTTGTCGCTCTTTGTCAATGTCAACCGGATGTATGACGATCAGGAAAAATATCTTGGCATGTTGATCGTGTTCGATGACCTGACGCAATTGCTGTACGCTCAGCGCATCGCCGCCTGGCGCGAGGTAGCGCGGCGGTTGGCGCATGAAATCAAAAACCCGCTGACGCCGCTGCAACTCTCGGCGGAACGCCTGCGCAAACAAGCCTACAAAAAATCGCCGCGTTATGAGGAAATTTTCGAGGAATGCACCCAAACGATTATCGCCGAAGTGGACGGCTTGCGCCACCTCGTGGACGAGTTTTCCAAATTTGCGCGGATGCCCGCCATCGTGAAAGCGCCGACCGCGCTGCATGATCTGCTGAAAAGCACCATTTCCCCGTATGCGCAGCATCACAAGCATATCCGTTTCAGCGCCCGCCTGTCGAAAGATATTACGATGATTCCGGCGGATGCGCGGCAATTGAAACAGGTGTTCGTCAATCTGATCGAAAACGCGATTCAGGCGATGAATGAAGAAGGCGAACTGTTCGTGCAGACCATCTATGACGCCCGGCGGCACGTCGCGCTGATCAAAGTGGCTGATACGGGAGCCGGCATCCCCGACGACCGGAAAGATCGCCTGTTTCTCCCCTATTTTTCGACCAAAGGGAGCGGTCGCGGCCTCGGATTGGCGATTGTGCATAACATTATCCGCGAACATGGCGGCACGATCCGGATCGAAAATAATCAGCCGAAAGGCGCAGTGTTCGTTATCGAATTGCCCGCGCCGAGGGCGATCACGTAAAGAAACCTCACAGGTTTTAAAAACCTGTGAGGTTTTGATAATTTCTTATGACCGCAACACACATTCTGATTGTTGATGATGAAAAACGCATTTGCTCGTCTTTGACCGGCATCTTCGAGGACGAAGGCTATAAGATTCGCGCCGTGCAGGACGGCCAGACAGCATTGCAGATGCTTGAGCAGGAACAGCCCGATCTTATGATGCTGGATTTATGGATGCCGGGCATGGACGGTTTGCAAGTGCTGGAAGCCGTCAAACAGCGCTATCCCGCGCTGCCGGTCATCGTGATTTCCGGGCATGGCAATATCGAAACCGCCGTCAAAGCCGCCAAACTCGGCGCGTACGATTTTTTGGAAAAGCCGCTGTCGTTGGAAAAAACGCTGATTATGGCGGAACGCGCCATCAATCAGGGACGGCTGCTGCGGGAAAATCTCGATCTGAAAAAACGGGTAGAGCGCAAATATGAGATGATCGGCGTCAGCGCCGCGATGCAGGACATCCGCGAGCGCATCGCGACGGCAGCGCCGACGAATGGCCGCGTCTTGATTTACGGCGAAAACGGCGCGGGCAAGGAGTTGATCGCCCGCGAATTGCACCGCCAGAGCCTCCGCGCCGATAAGCCGTTTATCGAGGTGAATTGCGCGGCGATTCCGCAGGAATTGATCGAAAGCGAACTCTTCGGCCATGAAAAAGGCGCGTTTACCGGCGCGACCGCCCGCAAAATCGGCAAAATCGAGTTGGCGCACGAAGGAACGCTCTTTCTCGACGAAATCGGCGACATGAGCCTTGCGACGCAGGCCAAAGTCTTGCGCGTCTTGCAAGAGCAGAAATTCGAGCGCGTCGGCGGCACGGAGACGCTTGAGGCCGACTTTCGCGTGTTTGCGGCCTCGAACAAGAATCTTGACGAGGAAATCGAACAGGGGCGTTTTCGGGAAGACCTCTATTATCGTCTCAATGTGATTCCGTTTTACGTCCCGCCGCTGCGCGAGCGCAAAGAGGATATTCCGCTGTTGGCGCGGCATTTTTTGCAGGAAATTTCCGAAGAAAACGGACGACGCATCAAAACCCTTGCGCCGGATGCGCTGGATGTCCTGACGCAGTACGACTGGCCGGGCAATATCCGCGAATTGAAAAACGTGATGGAACGGCTGATGATTATGGTCTCGGCCAACACGATCCGCGCCGAACACATCCCCAACAGCGTCTTAGGCGGGCGGCGCAAATTCGCGCCGAACGGCGGCGCGGCGCTAACCGGTCAGCCCTGGAAACCGCTGAAAGACGCCAGAAATCTGTTCGAAAAACAATACATTCTGCAATGCCTGAAAGCGCATAACGGCAACATCACCAAAACCGCCCAAACGCTGGAAATCGAACGCACCTACCTGCACAAAAAAATCCGGCTGCTGCAAGAGGAATAAAATCGTCATCAGCCCTGAAAGGGCACCATACATCAGCACAGGGCAACGCCCTGTGAAAAGAATAAAATCGTCATCAGCCCTGAAAGGGCGCGATATACCAGCACAGGGCAACGCCCTGTGAAACGGTGAAACCGTCGCCCGTTCGGGCGTTGCCCGCGCCCCGTTTTCGTTCGTAGGGCGTTGCCCTACGCTGACATATCGCGCCCTTTCAGGGCTGAACGAATGCCTGAAAACATTGCAAGGCCGCGTCTTTCTGCGCTTGCGGCACGAGCGGAAACGTCGTCAAGATATAGGCGAATTCGTCGTATGTCAGGCCGTAAATATGGGCGATCATGCCGTCCAATTCCGCCCGCAGACGATTCCGTTCCGCCTCATCCGTCGCGCCGCATTCCGGCGTCCAATCCCCAGACCTCACAGGTTTTGAAAAACCTGTGAGGTCTAATCCATTCCACAAATCGGCAAATTCCGACGTGGTGCAGACTAATCGCGCCGCGCGGACGACAATCGCGTCGAACCGGTCGTCTCCGGCAGTCAGACGCGGAACGGGGATTTGATAAAGATAAAACATCGTCAAATTGTTTGTTACGCGCTGTCGAAGGCTGAAATCGAATATAAAAGAATTCAAACATGCTGTTATAAAAAGTAATTCAGGCGAACTCAACAATCGTTTTCTTTCTGGATTTTCTTCGTCAAAAATACGTGTTGCATTTAATGAATGCCCGAAAAACACATTAGGCGGAAGAATTGTCGCTATCAAACAGCGTTCATTCGTACTCGCCGCAATAGCCCGATAAGCGATTCGATAGGTTTGATAATCCATCATTTGTCCGTCATCATTTCGCCCCTTTTTAATCAAAGCCTTTCTACCTACCTGTTCGTCAACCCAATATCGAGCTTCTGCAAAAGAATGTGTAAATTGATGAATCATTTTTCCTTCATAAAGCCGTAAATAAGCTGGATTACATTTTATCTGAAATAACTGACTATCATTTGTCATATCAAATTCACGGGCAAAATGTATATTCCATTTTTTTTCAGTCACCTCTCCCAATAATGGAAAACTCATCATCTTTTTAGCAATATGAATGTCCATATCATTTTTGAATTCCATGATCGAAAGAGAGTCTGGAGATAACTGGCGAATAAGCGAAATCGGAACGGTTACATGCCCGGCTTGATCATGCAAAAATAATTCTAATTCTTCCTGACGAATGGCTTCACGTGGGTTAATCCGAAACGCGGCTTCGAATTCTTGCGTCGAGCCTGATTTTTCGAACGACAGCAGGCAAAATTTGAACGCATGATGCACGTTTTCGAAAATAAATTTTTCATTCGACAGTCCGAACAATTGCTTGATTTGAGCGTTCGAAAAGAGCATTTCACGCAACTGTTTCGCGCCGAGATCGGTATAAATGCCGGACGGAATGATGATGCCGCAGTAGCCGCCAGAACGGAGCAAATTGAAACATTGTTCGGTAAACAGCTTATACAGATTGATGTCGGTTCCTGCCTTTTTGCCGTTCACCACCGCGATCTGATTGGCATATTGCGCGGCGCTGCGAAAATAGGCGCTGACATGCGGATAACGGCTTTGATATTCGCACCACGCCACCGC
Organism: uncultured Candidatus Moduliflexus sp.; assembly: GCA_964602655.1. Lineage (GTDB taxonomy): Bacteria > Moduliflexota > Moduliflexia > Moduliflexales > Moduliflexaceae > Moduliflexus. The sequence goes on along the minus strand of CAZRSF010000042.1, from coordinate 25,410 downwards.
GACTTCTGGATTTTGCAGCAGCGTTTGCTGCTCCTTTTCAAAGGTTTTGATGTCCATATTGTTTTTCGTCACAAGGTCGCTGTATTCGGCGAAAAACTCTTTGGCATAGGGCTTGAAAGTTTCCCAGGGCGGATTCGTGATAATGGCGTCGAAGCCGTTCTTTTTGCCGAAAATCTCATCGAATTCGAATGACCAGTGAAACGGGCGCAGCGCGGCGATGTCGTCCTTGCGCAAGGCGCGTTTGACCGGTTTTCCTTCTTGCTGTTTCGCGCCGTCCCACGTCGCCTGCTCGTATTTGATTTTTAAGTCTTTGACGAACTCGTCTAAGAGCATGTCGTTCAGGGCGTCGGTTGCGGCGGCGCGTTGGCGGTCAATCGCGTCTCGCAGGCTTTTTAAATCGTCGGTGTAGGAGGTCGCAAGCTTGTAATGGCGAATCAGCCGCGCCTTTTCGTCCACGACTTCCCGGTACGATTTGCGGAACAGGTTCGCGGCCTGCGCGAATTTGGTTTCATCCACGCGCATCAGCCCGATCAGCGAATTGCCGGGCAAAATGTTAAAATCAATATTCGGCAGCGGCTCAAGCTCCTCGACGCGCTGCGCCGATGCCACCAACGCGAGAAACAGGCGCAGTTTGGCGATTTCGGCGGCCTCTTCCATGATGTCCACGCCGTACAGATTGTTGGTGATAATCTGCTTTTTGATGTAGTATTGAATCGAAGGATGCTGGGCGAGGATCGCCTTTTTGCGGGCGGTGAGCGCGGGATCGCTCAGGAAATCTATTTTGCCGATGACGGCGGAATAGACGTTGATCAAGGTTTTCATCGCCGCCACGAGAAACGCGCCGGAGCCGCAAGCCGGATCGATCAACGAAAGCTGTTCCAATGCGTCTAACAATCGCTTGCAGAGGTACGCATCGAGATTCAGCAGCAATTCCGGCACGGAGGCAAACCGGATTGACCAGTTCTGCGCCTTGCCGCCGACGTTCACATCCGGCAGATCGGGCGTGTTCACGGCGTCGAGAATCAGCTTGTAAATCGTCTGCTCGCAGAGATATTCCGTGATTTCGCGGCGGGTGTAGTACGCGCCGAATTCCTTCTGATTGATGTACTTTTCGAAGATGTAGCCGAGCACGTCCGGGTTGATTTCGTTATCGCTGCCGCCGGGCGTGTCGTCGAGCGTCCAGGAATAGCGGTCGAACAGGCCGAACAACTGGACAAACGCGGCGTCGGCGATCCGAATGTCGGGGTAGCGGTCTTCGATGCGATGCGGCAGGAACAGCCCGCCGTTCAGATAGACGATCTTGCCGATTAAGGCGCGAACCTCGGCAGAACGCTCGTTCTCCGCTTTGCCGAAGCCCTCGAAAAAGAGCGGTTTCAGGAAGCGGGCGTAATACTGATCCGCGCCGAACTGCTGCTGCGATTGCGTCAGTTTGGCGGACAGATAGCGCTCGTCGCCGTTATCGAGAAAGAGCTTGCGCTGCAAAAAGTAGATAAACATCAGCCGGTTCAGCAGAATCGAGGCGTACCAGCGCCGGTCACGCTCGTTCTCAATTCCCTGAATCACCTCGCAGAAGCGCAGGTATTCGGCCTGATAATCGCGGTAAAATTGTTTGGTGACGCGCTCGATGTCCAGCGCGTTGCGCAGGCGGCTGGCGACTTCGACAATCGAAACATTGCCCTCGTCGTCAAGCTCGCTGATGTCGAACACAAGCGCCGAAATTTTGGAGATGAAGAGGTCGCCGGGCTGGCCTTTGATATATTCGTGCTGGCGCGGCAGCGATTTGCCCTCCTGCTTTTTGAGCCAGAACCAGACGCTCGCGCTGCGCCGCGCATCCACGAAAATCAGCACATGCTCGAAATGCAGCGTTTGCAACTCCTTCGCAATCGTTTCGCGGGTCGCGCGAGCCGGAATCTCGCCGTCCGGCATCGTGATTTCGAAGACCACCGCGCCGGACAGTTCCGCAATCGCGGCGCGGGTGAAGGTAATTTCTTTCATCGTCTGCGTCACCGGGCGCGGATTCGCCGGGTTCGACCAGCCGAGTTCCTCGATAAATAAGCGCTTGAACTCAAAATTTTGCAGCGCGTTTCTGGCGGATTCCACATGTAATTTTGACATAATTTTTCACCATTCAGCCCTGAAAGGGCGGTATATGTTAGCGCAGGGCAACGCCCTGCGAAACTGCGAAATGTCATGAAATATATCAAAATTCGTTGATTTGTTTTATTTTCTCGTTTTTGTAGGGCTGCGCCCTACGCTGGCATATCGCGCCCTTTCAGGGCTGACGCAAACCCATCGAACAAATAATCTGCGGGTCTTTATCAACGATCTCATCTTCGCCGATCAGACACAATTTGTCGTCTTCCCGCAGCGAGACGACGAGATTGGCGAGGTCTTCGTCATGAATCCCGGCTTTGAGTTGGCGATTCAAGGCTTCCTGCGCGTAGCTTTTCAGCGGATATTTGTACATCTCGTCCAGCGCGAGTTTCAGCGGCTCGTTGACGAAGAGTGAATCTTTATAGCGGTCGTAAAACGCGGTCAGGCGCGTGAACGCCCTGTAACGCGCTCCGCTTTTTTTGCCAAGCTGGCCGCCGATATGCAGCGCGATTTCCTGCGAATATTCCAGCCCTTTCTGCACTAACTCATGATGCGCCTCAAGCGGCGGTTGCGCGGGCGTGTCGGCGGAGCAATGCGCCGCCCGCAGAATCGCGAACTGCGATTGCGTGATCAGGCGTCCCTCGGCGTCCACCCACGCTAACACGTCGTTATCGTCGGCGGTGCGCGTATAAACGATGACGCCTTCGATTCCGGGATTCATAGACACGGGGTTTTTGCCCTGAAAGGGCTGAGAAATAAAGCCTGGGGATTCATCCCCAGGAACGCGACCATGCCCGGATGCGCCCTGAAGGGGCGCAGGAAAGGCATCCGCCGCCCCTTCAGGGCGGATGGCGGCGAGGTCGGGCGTCCAGGGGTTGAAACCCCCGTCTATATTCCATCGCCCTTTCAGGGCGTCATCACGTTGTTGAAAAGCCCTATGCCTATAAGCCCCTGAGTGGACGGGAACGGTCTTCGCGCTGTAACTCATATTCCGAAGATTCGGCACGGTTTTCAGCAGCGACGGGTCGGCGTCGGTGGCGTTTTTCCAGATTTGGAACGCATACGAAGCCAAATCCACTTCGCCGTCGTCGTCTTCGTCGAGCAGGTTGGCGTGTTCGTGATAGAGATGCTGCAAATTCACCGGATCGCCTTCGAAAAAGGTTTCATCCGAGCCGACGACTTCGGCGTTTTCGCGGATGCGGCGGCTCAGGCGGTCGCGCAGCCGGATGATCTGCTCGATGCCGTCTTCCGGCAAAAAGGAATAGCAGAGAATCTGCGCCGCCTGCTGCCCGATGCGATCCACGCGGCCTGCCCGCTGAATCAGGCGGATAATCGCCCAGGGCAGATCGTAATTGACGACGATATGCGCGTCTTGCAAATTCTGGCCTTCGCTCAAGACATCGGTCGAGATCAAGATGCGAAGTTCCTGCGTCGAACCGACGATTTGCGGCTTGTTATTGCTGCGGGGGCTGAAACGATAGGCGAGCGCGGTCGGGTCGTCGCTGCCGCCGGTGACGCACTCCACGCCCGGCGTGCCGCGCTGCTGCAATTCCGCCGCGAGATAGGCGGCGGTGTCGGCGTATTGCGTGAAGACCAGAATTTTTTCGCCGGGATGGGCGCGGACGCAAAGATCATGCAGCGCGTTCAACTGGCGGTCGCGTTCCGGTTTCCAATTTTGCCCTAACGCTAAAATACCGAATAATTCCTGATTATCCGCCGCGAGGTCGCGCCGCAATTCCGATTTGAAGAGACTGCCGCGAATCCAATCCGCGCTGCCGGCTTTCCCGGATAACCCATGATATAAGGTCTCGGCTAATCGCTCATACTGCGCCGTATCGTACCCCGGACAGCCATGTCCGGACGTGGACGTCCGGGGTACGTCCGCTCCGTCTTCGTCATTCAGCAGCGCGTCCGCCAAATTCGCCTCTTGCGCCCCGACTGGCAGCGGCAGGCCGCGATCAATGGCGTAAAGAAAAAGCGCGTTGCGCAGAATATGGCGGCTGACGGAGAGCAAAAAGGCGTAGCCGCTGCTTTCAAGGCGTTTGAACAGGTTCGTGCGATTGAAGCCCATCAGCCGCCGCCCGGCGCGGGAGAGATTGCGGACGACCGCCTGTTCCTGCGCTGTCGGCGTCTCCGCCGGATGTTCCCGCAGATAATTCGCCAACCCGTAGCGCGGCAGCGCCAGGCGGTTCATCGCCTCGACGACGCGCTCGGAATAGAGCCGCGCATATTGATCGTCGGGATCATCGAGCGCAAAGGGGTATTCGACCTTTTTCGGCAGCCGTTCCGGGAAATAGGAGCGCGAGCCGTCATGAAACCGGAGATATTTGCGCCCCGTGTCCGCGTCGGTTTCGGTGTACCACTCTTTGATAAAACTGCGGGTGCGGCGCACCAAATAAAGCCGCATCAATTCGCGCCAGTCGTCGGCAAATTCGCTTTTTTCGAACGCCGCGATGCTGCGGACGCCGGATTGATATTGCGCCTCGAATTGCTCTTTGCCGCCGATCTGCCGCAGAAAGCGTTCCGGGCTGATGCCGAGGTCTTGCTCATCGGAGAGAAACAGGCGCAACTGATTCGACAAATCGAAATAGGTTTTATTATACGGCGTGGCCGAAAGCAGCACGACTTTGCTGTCATTCAGGCGGATATACTCCTGAATGGCGCGGTAACGCTTGCTTTCGCGGTTGCGCAGATTGTGACTTTCGTCAATGATGACAAGGCGATAGCGCCGCAAATCCGGCAGTTTTTCAAGCACCCTCGACATCGGCACGATTTCGAAGCGGCTCAGGCCGTATTGATAGGCGTAATCCTTCCACATATTCACGAGATTTTTCGGGCAGAGAATCAACGTTTCCAATGAGAAATCGTCGTCGAAAATTTTGGCGAGCGCCGTCGCCGTGATGGTTTTGCCTAAGCCGACGACATCGCCGATGATGACGCCGCCGCGCTTGTGGAGATGATGCGCGGCGATTAAGACCGCTTTTTCCTGAAATTCCAGCAACTGACGGCGGAACTCTTTCGGAATGCTGAATTCCGACAGTCCTGCGCGGGCTTCGCGGGAGAGATGATATGCGATTTTGAGATAAATGTGATACGGCGGAATCTGGCGATCTCCAGCCCAGCTTTCGTCAATAATTTCCGCGAGTTCCGCCGAAATATCGAGACACCAGCGGTCGTTCCAGCGCTGTTCGAACCAGTTGACCAATTTCTGCGCCGCGTCCTGCTCGATGACATCCACATTCAGTTCGCCCTGATTCGTCAAGCCGGAAAGCGTCAGGTTGCTGCTGCCGAGATAGCCGATAATCGGGCTGAACTGGTCATGCCGGAACAACAAATAGAGCTTGGCGTGCAGTGGGCGCAGGAAAAGCTTGATGACGGCTTTGCCCTCTTTGATCTGGCGCGACAGCTTGCGCAGGCCGATTTCGTCGGATTTCGCCGGAACGCCGATGGTCAGTTGATCTTTGAACTCCTGCGCAAACCGTTTTCGAATCAGTTTGGCCTGTTTCAGGTCAAGCGGCGTCTCGCCTTTCAGTGAAAAATATTCACGGATCAATTCGCGAGGAGGGCGCTGCATCCCGACCAACACGCGGCAGCGGTTCTGCTCCGCGCCGCTCCAGGCGTCCACGCGGTCGGCGACTTCTTTCCAGCCCCGCAAATTGAAATAGCCGACACAAAAATCGGCGCGATACGACACGGTTAGCGTCGCATTCAGGGCATCAGCAAGGTGCTGCTCGATATTATCGAAAATTTTCGGCATTCTGTGTTCACCCTAATTTGACAAGCAACTCGATTTCTCGCAATACATCAGCTAATATCGGAGCATTCGAACTCACGACGTTCAGTTCGCTCCCATCATGTTTATGATGGGGATGCGTCGAAAGTCCTAATTTTTTGTGATGTCCCGTATTGTCATATCGGAAAATAAGCTGCTTCGAAGGATTGAGGTATTGATAGACATACATAAGTCGTTCAATAGAGAGTTCCACGTCAACAAATTCTCGAATATGCAACACTGAAGCGTCTATAAATGTCAACTCTCCACGGATAAAACCTTCGAATGCCCCGCGTTGCTCATAGGTGATATTCGATAACAATATAACGTGGGAAGACGCGATAATATCCTGAACTATTCGAAAATATTCGTCAATTCGCAAAATGAATCCCTCGCAACGTTCGCATTTTTTCGCGCAAGCGTTCTAATAGCCTGAATTCTCCTATCCACTCGGCGAAATCCAGGGTTTCATCCAATCCATCTTGTTCATAGCGTGAAAGAAAATCATGCGTCTTCATTGCATATCGGCGCTCGAATGCCTGTAAACGCTCTTCAGCCTGTCTGATGCCAATTTCAATCAACCCTGATTCATGGGCTAACGCGCTTTCGATGAGCGACCGCAACCCTGCCGATGATTCGGAAATCAATGTCAATTCTGTCATGGCTGCTCCTTATGTTGGGGAAATATTTACGATAAATAAACTGATGCTAAAATGACGATTTCGCAGAAAAGGGAGAGAATGTCAAGCAGAAACAGCCCTGAAAGGGCGATATACACCAGCGCAGGGCAACGCCCTGTGAAACGGAATACAATCGTTTATATTTGCCATGTCCCGCCGCCCGATTTCGCAGGGCGTTGCCCTGCGCTGGTATATCGCGCCCTTTCAGGGCTGATGGCGCGGGGATGCAACCCCGCGCTACCGGGTTGATTATTCGACAAAGACGATTGTTGAACGGCCTGGAATGGTGATTGTCCCGGTTTCGGCGTTAAAGGCGGCGTCTTTCAGCGCGGCGTCAACGCTGGCGTCTAAATTCGGGTGAATCTTCAATTCAAGCCCTTTCAGCGTCTCATGCGCGAATTCCACCGGCTGCGGGGCGGCGTTGATTGCGACAAGAATCATTGTGCGTTCCGGATCAAGATCGGGCAAGCCTGCGATCTTGTCGGAAATGCGCATCACAATCAGACCCGGAATCTGCTCCGCGCCGCGCTCGGCGTTCAGGAATGCGACGCGCTGCATCACGTCTTCGGCGGTCTGAAGCCGGAAGAGCGGCGAACTTTTGCGGACGCGCAGCAGCGCCTTGAAATATTCCGCCGTTTCCGCCATCAACGCTTGCGACGGACGAATTCCGCTTTCTTTCAGGCGTTCCGACCAGAACGGCCATTCGGCTTCGTTGCGGTGGCGTCCCGGCAGGCCGACGCCCCATTTATGCGTTGAATACGTCCAATCGAGACTGTTATACCAATCGCCGGAGTCGTAGCTGTCGCCGTCGCCGGATTTCGAGCGCAGCATTTCGTCGCCGGCATGGAAGAACGGAATCCCCTGACCGAGCGCGACGATGCTCAAGCCGAGCCGCTGCATCCGCGCCCGATCTTCGGCGGTGGCGGTTTCAGGCGTCCGGCCTGCGGTTTCGAACGGTGCTTTCGCGCTGATTTGATCGTACAGCACATAGTTGTCATGCGCGGAAACGTAATTGACGCACTCTTTCGGCTGCGCCACGTAGCCCGCCGCGCTGCCGCGAAATGTCAATTCCGCGCCCTTGACACTCGCGCCTTCGGCATTCCTGAATTCATAATCTTTCAGGTTCGCCGCCATGCCGAGCCGGATTGCGTCAGCATAATGCAGCAGCCGCCGCCTTTGCGCGTCAAGATCGCGCGACGTTTCGATGTTGTCGGAACACGCGTTATAATCAGTAAATAGGCCGCTGATAAAGCCTTGCTCAGAGCGCGTGGAGGGATGAAAATTGCCGCCGCGAGCCGCGTCGCGGATGCGGTCGTTGAACGTGCCGATGCCGACATTGCCGGAATTGGTCTGCGTGAAGGCGGCAGCGTTATTTTCCTCGCCCGGCGTCGTCGCGCTCGGCAGATTAGTCTGAATCGAACCGAACTGCCAACCTTCGCCGTAAACGTAAATTTTTGCGCCGTCCACGCCGTCTTTGGCGATGGTCAGGCTGTCAAGCATCTTGCGGACGTTCAGCATGTTCTGGCGGGTATGATGCCCCATCAAATCGAAGCGGAAGCCGTCCACTTTGTAGTCAACTGCCCAGCGTTTCAGCGTGTCGAGCATCAACTTTTCCATCATGAGATGCTCGGTGGCGGTGTCGGGGCAGCAGGTCGTGTTCTGGATGTTGCCGTCGTTGTCGAAACGGTAGTAATAGCCCGGCACAAGCTTGTCAAGCACCGATTTTTCGGCGCCCCGCGCCGCGTTGGTATGGTTATAGACCACATCCATCACCACCCGCAGCCCGGCGTCATTCAGCCCCTTGACCATCTTGCGGAATTCGACGATTCGCGCCGCGCCGTCGGGATTCGTGCAATAGCTCCCTTCCGGCGTGCCGTAGTGGAACGGATCGTAGCCCCAGTTGAAGCCGTCGAAATCCCGCATCGCGGCGAGCAATTGCGCCGGAATATCGGAGGCGGGGTCAGCGGCGACCACGTCTTCCATCACCTGCTGAATCGTTTTGCCCGCCTTGGCGGCGCAAAGCGCCTGAATATCCGCGCCGTTTTTCCCGCAGAGATCGTCAATTTTGCTCGTTAATTCGATTCGTTTTGCGGCGTCTTCTTCGATGGTCGCGATGTCGAAGACCGGGAGGAGATGCACATGCGTCAAGCCCGCAGCAGCCAGCGATTTCAGATGTTTCATGCCGTTGGAATCCGCCGCCGCAAACGCCGTGAATCTGCCGCGATCCGCCTCTGGCACGGTGGCGTCGGCGATGCTGAAATCGCGCACATGCAATTCGTACAACACGGTATCTTCCAGCGCGTTCAAGGCCGGTTTTCGCAACGAACTCCATCCTTCCGGCTGCAAGGCCGCGTCCGCGAGATCAACGATCTGGCTGCGGAGGCTGTTGGTTGAAAGACTGACGGAATACGGGTCAGTCACGAGGAACGTCTCGATGTTGCCGCTCCAGAAGGCGAAGACCTTGACTTCATAGCGATAATACGCATTTTTCCATTCCGGCGTTCCGACGGCCTGCCAGACGCCTGTCCACTTGTCGCCGTCCATCAATTTCGCCATCTCGAACGGGCTGCCGTCAAGCTCGTTGTCGCTTGCGGAATCGGCGTACACATGCAGTTTCACCGCCTGCGCCGTCGGCGCCCAGACTTTCAGCGTCGGCGTTCCATCGGCAAACACGACGCCGAGATCGCCCTGATACGCATACAGATCGTCGAGAATGCCGGCAGTCTGAATCGAGGTGGCGTCCGCTAATTTGCCATCCTGCGTTTTCAGCGCCACCGCCATCGCGCCGGTCAAGGCTGCGGCGGCGTCAACGTCAGTCGTGGCGATGCGGGCGCGGCCTTTCAGATAGGGCAGATAGGCGAGTTTCCGATCATTGGCGGAGTCATTTTCGCCGACCACGCCATCGAAGGTCAGCGGAAACTCTTTGCCGTTCGCGCCCATCGTGATGACGCCGTTTTTTAGCGTCAACGCGCCGTCCGGGTCAACATAGAGATACGGCGTCACGCCTTCGGTGTTCGGCAGTTCCCAGACGAGCGAATCGCGGGAAATCCATCGCGTTTTCGCCATGCGCAAATTCCCTTCCTGCGATGGAGTCATTGACATATCGCGTCCTTTTTTCTCCTCTTTTTCGTTCATGAAAAGGGTGTTCGACAAATCAGCGGTATATTCGAACAACGGATTTCAGGTCAACTTTTTTGTCATTATTTCACCAGCAAGCCGATTTTACCGCCTGTTAAAAAGATTTCGGCGGGGCTGCCGCGTTTTTGATCTTGACAGAGATTCGGCGCTCGCGATTGTTTGACCTGAATTTTGTCAGTATTATGAAACCCAACCCTGCCAGAGTTCGAAACCCTGGCAGGGTTTTCATCGTGATTCATGAAATATACCAGAGTATTTTTGGATGCCATTGGCTATGAATTCGCGCCGGTGGTCGTAACATCCTCGGAATTGGAGGCGCGCCTGAAGCCGGTGTATAAAAAGTTGTATCTGCCGGAAGGCCAGTTGGAAGCTCTGACCGGGATTGTGGAACGTCGCTGGTGGCAGCCGGGATTTCGCGTGTCGGACGGCGCGATTGCAGCGGCGAAAAAGGCGTTGGCGAAATCGCCAGTGCGCCCGGACGACCTCGACGTGTTGATTTACGCGGGGGTTTGCCGCGAAAGTTTCGAACCGGCGACCGCCTGCCGCGTAGCGGCCTTTGTCGGCGTCAATCCGGCGGCGGCGGTCTATGACATCAGCAACGCCTGCCTCGGCGTGTTGAACGGCATTCTCGACCTCGCAAACCGCATCGAACTCGGCCAGATTCGCGCCGGAATGGTGGTGTCGTGCGAATCGGCGCGGGACATCATGCTCTCCACCATCGAGCGGTTAGCGCAGGTGCAGGACATGGAGTCGTTCAAGTTCTCGCTCGCCACCCTGACGGGTGGATCGGGCGCGGTGGCGTTGATTCTGACCGATGGCTCGTTTTCTTCCGAACAGCGTCGGCGGCTTGTCGGCGGCGTCACGCAGACCGCGCCGCAGTTTTACGATCTCTGCTGGTGGGGCGTGGATACCGACCCGCAGTCGCCACACTGGCAGTATATGCGCACCGATTCGGTCAGCGTCCTGGAAAATGGCGTGGCGCTCGGCAAACGAACATGGAACGCCTTTTTGCAGGAACTCGATTGGTCGCCGGAGACAGTTGATCGCGTCATCTGCCATCAGGTCGGCAGCGCCCATCAACAGACGATTTTGCGCGCGCTCGACATCTCGGAAGGCAAAGATTTCGTGACCTATCCGTACCTCGGCAACATCGGCACGGTGTCCCTGCCGTTGACTGCCGGGATAGCGGAAGATCGCGACGTGCTCGATCCGGGCGACCGTGTGGCGTTTCTCGGCATCGGCAGCGGCCTGAATTGCCTGATGTTAGGCTGGGAGTGGTAAATCTATGCCATCAGAACGCCGTCAATTTTATCGAACAGCAATTCAACTCACGATTCCGGTCACGATTCAGAATATTTTCATGTCGTCGCTGAATCTGGTAGATACCGTCATGGTCGGCCAATTAGGGGCGGTCGAAGTCGCGGCGGTGGGGCAGGCGAACCGCTTTTCGTTTATCTTGATCCTCACCCTGTTTGCGGTCAGCAGCGGCACGGCGATTTTTACCGCGCAATACTGGGGCAAAAAGGATGTCGCCCGGATCGGCAATGTCACGGCGATTGCGTTGGCGTTCAATCTGACGATTGCGTCCGGGTTTTGTCTGGCGGCGCTCTTTTTTCCGAAGCAGATTATGTATGCCTTTTCGAAAGACCCGCAATTGATCGCGGCGGGCGCGGATTATCTGCGCTTTGTTGCGCCAGCGTCGGTCTTCGGCGTGATTCCGATGCTCTATTCGTTCGTGCTGCGCAGCATGGGAAATGTGAGACTGCCGATGTACACCAGCATTCTGTCGCTGAGCACGAATACGGCGTTGAATTATTGCCTGATTTTCGGGAAATTCGGTTTTCCCGCGCTCGGCGTCAAAGGGGCGGCGATTGCGACCGTCATTTCGCGCGTGATCGAAACAGGCGTCATGCTCTGGTTCAGCCGGAACAAAGGCCGTCCGTTGGTGGCGTTCCGGGATTTTATCACCATCTCGCCCGTTCTGTTGCGCCAATTCGCCACAACCGCCCTGCCGGTCGTCGTGAACGAGGTTGCCTGGGTGTTGGCAGTGACGATGTATGCCGTCGTGTATGGCCGCATGGGCACGGCGGACGTGGCAGCGATGACGATTCTGAATCCGCTCGAACAATTTGCCGCCAGTTGTTTTTTCGGCATTTCCAGCGCCACCGCCACGATGGTCGGCAATAAAATCGGCGCGGGCGACAACGACACCGCTTATCTGTATGCCAAACGGTTTGCCATCGTCACGCCGCTCGGCGCGATGGTCGTCGGCGGACTTGTCGCGCTTGCTGCGCCGTATGCCGTGTTATGGTTCAACGTGCCGGCAGAGGTGCAGACGTTGAGCCGCTATTGTCTCTACGTGCTGAGCGCCGCGCTCTGGATGAAAATGTTCAACATGATCAATATCGTCGGCATTCTGCGCGGCGGCGGCGATACGAAATTTTCGATGTATCTGGAAATGTGCGCCATCTGGCTGCTCGGCGTCCCGGCGGCGTTTCTCGGCGGATTAGTCTGGAAACTCCCGATTTACGCGGTGTTTGCGCTGACCATGTTCGAAGAACTCTGCAAGATGCTGGTCGGCATTCATCGCATCGTGTCGCGCAAATGGATTCATAATTTGACGCATCAATAAACCCAAAGAACCCTGCCAGGGTTTAAAACCCTGGCAGGGTTCTCTGACGAATGGATAATACGTTATGCGAATAGAACACATCGCCATCTGGACAAAAGATTTGGAACGACTCAAGACGTTTTACATGACCTATTTCGGCGCGACTGCCGGAGAAAAGTATGAAAACCGGGGCAAACAATTCGAATCGTATTTTCTGACGTTCGCGTCCGGCGCGCGGATCGAACTGATGCGCCGTTCGGATATTCCTGAGACGCTGAACGACCCGATCCGCCAATTCATCGGGCTGATTCACGTGGCGTTTTCGGTCGGTTCGAAAGAGGATGTGGATGCGCTGACCGCGCGGTTGAAGCAGGATGGTTATCCGGTGTTGGACGGCCCGCGCCAGACCGGCGACGGGTATTATGAAAGCTGCGTGCTTGATCCGGACGGCAATCGGTTGGAGATTACAGCCTGAAAGATCTCGCGCAGGCTTTTTACCTCATCCCCCGTGTCTCCCTTCTGATGCCAGGGCAGGGCTGTTAAGTTCTCACACGCGCCAACGGCGCGAATCATATTAGCCCAGGGCACAGCCCTGGGAAAGAAGCCAGCAGCGAGGTTCGCTCTGAAAGAGCGCCTCATGAGACGCTCTTTCAGAGCGTGACCGTCGGAACGCCATTAGCCCAGGGCTGCGCCCTGGGCTAATATGGCCTGCCCTTTCAGGGCAAACAACAATAGAACGTAACAGCCCTACAGACTTGGGGGGAGAAACTGGAGGTGAGGTTATCTTGTGCTATCATAGATCGGCGGGAGGGCGCGCAATTCCTGGCAATTCAATAATGAAGGTCGTCCCTTTGCCGACCTCGCTTTCGCAGCGAATACTCCCGCGCATTTTGTGGGTCACTAAATTATAGACGATATGCAGCCCCAACCCGCTGCTCGTGCTGCGGGCAGTGGTAAAAAACGGTTGAAACAGGCGGGAAAGATGCTCCGGCGGAATGCCGCAGCCATCGTCAGCATACCGCACCATGATTGAACCGTCCGCTTCCGCAATTTCAAAACAAAGTTCGCCCGGCTTGCTCTCCAGCGGATACGCATGTGTCAGCGAATTCATCAATAGGCTGCTCATCACATGCGAAAATGCGCCCGGATAGCTTTCCATAAACACCGATTCTCCCCCGGAAATCGTCAGATGATGGCGCGCTGCCGTCAGCCGATCTTGCATGGTGCGGATCGTGTTTTCCAGCACATCGCGCACGGAGAAGCGGCGGCGCTCTGCGTGGGTTTCGTTGACGGCCACCTGTTTGAAGCTCTGAATCTGCTGCGACATGTGCGTCAGATTCGTCATCAGCATCTCAAGCGATTGCCGGCTGATTTGCAAGAAGCGTTCCATGTCGCTGCGCCGCATTTGTCCCTGCGTGTAATGCGATTCGATGTCATGCGTGCGGTCTTGCAGATGCGAGGCAGCGGTAATGCAGACGCCGAGCGGCGTGTTGAGTTCATGCGCCATGCCGGCGACCAATTCGCCGAGCGCGGCGATTTTTTCCGACTGTACCAACTGCCGCTGCGTCTGCGTCAACATATCTAACGACGCCTGTAAATCGGCAGTGCGCGTCAATACGCGCTGTTCAAGCTCTTCGTTCAGTTGGCGCAGCGCTTCCTCGGCCTGCCGCCGCTCCACCACCTCGACCTGCAAGCCGAGATTCGTCTCCACAAGCTGTTTTTGCAGCGCCGACAGGCTCAACAGCACGTAAATCCGGGAGAGCAGTTCTTCTTTATCGAATGGCTTGACTAAGTAATCGCTGGCGCCGATATTCAGGCCGTAAATTTTATCATAGACATTGCTTTTGGCCGTCAACATGATAATCGGCAGTTCAGTCAATCCTTTCTCCCTTCGGATGATTTTGCAGACTTTAAACCCGGACATTTTCGGCATCATCAAATCCAAGAGCACCAATTCCGGTTTTTCACGATCCAGCAGTTCTAACGCCTTCAGCCCATCCGAAGCGGTCACGACCTGATAATTATATTGCGTCAAATGCGCTTTCACAACCTCAACGTTAATCGGCTCATCATCCACCACGAGAATTTTTTCGCCGTTCCCGCGCTGCGCGGTCATAAATTGATGCTCTTTATCTTCGTCCGTATCGTAAAACGTATCGCTCCCCGCTCCGGCGTAGGATGCCGCGCGATGCGACTGCTGCGAATTGATAATCGCATTGACTTTGAAGAGGAGTTCATCCGATTCCACCGGTTTGGTGAGATAATCAATCGCCCCGGCCTGATACCCCTTGATAATATCCGCTTTCTGGGTTTTGGCGCTGACGAAAATCAGCGGAATATTTTTAAAATTCTCCCGCTCCCGCATCCGCATCGCGAACGTGTAGCCATCTACTAACGGCATCATGACATCGCATAAAATCAGGTCAACCGTGTACCCGTTGACGACATCAAACGCCTCTTTGCCGTCGGAGGCCTTCCAGACTTCGAATCCGGCGTGTTCTAATTGCACTTTTAAGACTTCGACATTGGTGGGGTCGTCGTCAATCACTAAAATACGGCGGCCTTTGCCGGAAATCTGGAACGCGAGGGGAGTCTCCGATTCGCGAAACACCGGCGTTCCCTCAAATGCGGGCGCAGAAACTGCGGTGCCGGCGGTTTCCGAGACGCCGTCGTTCTCACTATTCCAGACGGTTTCTCCGGCGGGGAGCGTAAAATAAAACTCGCTCCCCGCGCCCGGCTCGCTGATGACGCCGATCTCGCCATGATGGAGTTTCACCAATTCTTTGCTGATCGCCAGCCCAAGCCCTGTGCCGCCGAATTCCCGCGTTGTGGAGCCGTCGGCCTGCTCGAACGGCGAAAAAATACGTTCCTGCGCCTCGCGCTGGATGCCGATCCCGGTATCCCTCACCAGAATTTTGACCATGTCGCCTTCCTGCCTGGCCGAGACGGTGACAGAGCCTTCGCGCGTGAATTTCACGGCATTGCCGAGCAGATTCGTCAGAATTTGCTCGACTTTATCAATATCGCCATACACTTCCGGCAGATTCTTCGGAAAATCCATCCGCAGTTCAAGCCCCTTTTCATCCGCTTGCGGGCGGAGAAAGGTCAGCGCCACGTCAACGACTTCCGGCAGCGGAAACGGGCGAATATGCAGTTCGAGCGTTTTCGAGCGCACTTTGGAAAAATCCAATAACGAATTGACTAAATGCGAAAGACGTTGGCTGCTTTGCAGAATCATGCGCACATGTTTGCGTTCTTCTGGGTTCAGCGGCCCGTCCGCGCCACTCAGCATGGCGTCCGCCAACCCGGCGATGCCGTTAAGCGGGGTGCGGAGTTCGTGCGAGGTGTTGGACAAAAACTGGTCTTTCATTTTATCCAATCGTTTCAATTCGGCGTTCTGCTGTTCCAAGCGCTGGCGCTGCTCGTCAATCTGCTGGAAATCGTCTCGAATCTGCGTGATCATGCCATTAAATGAATCGGCGAGCAGTCCGATTTCATCGCTGCTTTCAACCGTCGCCGCGACGTTCATGTTCCCCCGTTTCATCTCTGACATGGCGTTTACCAGCCGCATAATCGGCTGAACAATCGCCGAACTCAGCCCTAACGCTTCAAGCACGGCGAGCGCGCTGAAAATGATGGCAATGCCGAACACGGCCCGGACAAAATTCTTTTTCTGCTTTTCTTCTAACGAACGGGGAAAATGGACGGTAATCGCGCCGGTCTGGGAACGCTGATCGCCAAACGTCAGCGTTCCCTGATAATACGACGTGCCCTGAACCGCCATTTCGGAAAAGCGGATCACCGGCACAAGCGGAAGCACTGCAAAATTCAGCGTTTGCGGAATGCTGCGCTGATTTTCAGAGAGGGCGTGAAACGCGGGCAGCGTGCCGACGCTGAGCTGATCCCCAGCAAAAATATTCACTTCCGCGCCTGCCAGTCTGGCATATCGCGTGACATCCTTTGTCTGAATCGCGCGCTGCACAACGCAGATGCCCTGCAATTCGCCGCGTTCGATGATCGGCGTCGTAAATTTTAACGCAAGCGCTGTATGAAACGGACTCAGTTCCACGCGCAACCCGTCTGGCGCAGTTCCGGCGTACCTCGTCGCAAGATTGTCTAACAGCGGGCGCGTCGGGATTTCGTCTATCGTCTGCATGGTTGCATACCAGCGGTCGCCCGGATGCAGTTCGACAAAGGTCTGCTCGGTCACGCCCGGAATTAATGCGCCTGTCGCGCTCGTTCCCGCCTCGTTGCGATAGATGGTCAATAATTTCCCCTGTCTATTATAGATCACAATTTCAGCAGCATCCATCAATCCGGCAAAATCTCGCATCCGCGAGGCAATCGCGTCCACGTAGGTCATGCTTTTTTTGACCGACCAGAGCGCAGATTCTTTATCCGTCAGATCAAATTCTTGCTCAATCAGTTGTAATGTGTATAACGGCTTCGACACGGAGTTTTCGAGGAATTGATCGATTTGAAGCGGAATGTCATGCGCTTTGGTGGCAAAATCGTCCAAAATCATGGTCATCGCGGTGGAAATGCTCTGCTGCGACCGTTCGCGAATGTCGCGGGTGAAGAGATAATAGTAGGTCGCTGACATGGCGAAAATCATCAACACAATCAGCGCATAAATCCGCAGTAAGACTTTCCTTCGTAAACTCATGGGAAATTCATCTCCTGAAAAGGGCAGGACTGTTACGTTATCGTTCCACGCTCTGCGGCGAGGCGGGACGCGGAGCGTCCGAGTCGTTGCATTCCACGCAGAGCGCGGAACGAGGGGCATCGCAGCCTTCACAATATTTAGAACTTACAAGTCACTCCCACCCTGAACGCAGAAATGAAATTGTCAATAAATATTCTTATAAAGGCCGACCTGAAAATGCGGAAAAGATTCTATTGACAGAATCGAAACGGGACAGACAGGATAGGTATCGCTGAGTCGAATTCTGCTGTCGGTCGAAATTCCGGTTGCGACCGACGCAGCAGCCATGAACATTCTATTTTCAGGGGAGGAAACGATGATGAGAAAATTTTTCATGATTGTATTGGTTCTCTGTTTCCAGTTGTCAAGTTCGATGCTATATTCAGAGTACGCCCTGGCGCAAAAAGATACGTTGATTATCGGCATGCAAGATGATGTCGCTTCGCTCGATCCGGCCAAGTCATTCGAAACCGCAGCGGCGGGAATCATGACACAGGTTTATGATACACTGGTCGGATACGCAGAAGAAGATTTTACTCAGGCCATCCCTAAATTAGCGGAAACATGGGAAATCAGCGAGGATGGCAAAGTCTGGACGTTTCATCTGCGCCAGAACGTCTCGTTTGCCAGCGGAAATCCGATGAATGCCGATGCAGTTGTCTTTTCGCTGCGCCGTGCCATCCGACTGGCTGGTACTCCCTCCTGGTTGTTAACCCAGTTTGGGATGACAGAAGAATCTATTACAGCCAGTGACGCCTACACAGTAAAAATTGTTTTAAATCAGCAATATGCTCCCGGTTTATTATTATCGTGTTTAGCAACTCCTTTTGCTTCAAGCATTCTTGATCCTACTGTTGTGATGGAACATGAACAGAATGGCGATATGGGGAGCGTCTGGTTAGAAGATCATTCCGCTGGTTCAGGTCCTTATGTCTTGCAGCAGCGCAAACGGGAAAAACCGACCGAATATCTGCTGACTGTCAATCCCTCGTATTGGAAAGGGCAACCGCCCTTCAAGCTGGTAATCGTCAAAGGCATCCAGGAATCAGTCGAACAAATGGCGCTTTTAGAACAGGGAAAGATTGATATTGCCTGGAACCTTCAACCCGATCAGGTTCGAATCCTTAGCAATAATCTTGATAGCAGGATTTTCGAAACATTAACGCTGTATAATGTCTATATCGGCATGAATCAAGGGTACGCGCCGTTACAAAAAACCGAAGTGCGCGACGCGATCCGCTATGCCATTGATTACGATGGCATGATTGAATATGTGATCGGAGGCGCGGGCGTAAAACATCAAACTTTTATCCCCAAAGGCTTGTTAGGTTATAATCCTACGATGCCGTACAATCATGATATCGAAAAAGCGAAGGCGCTGTTAACGCAAGGCGGTTATCCCAATGGTTTTGATGTCGAACTGTATTGCCTGAACTATTCTCCCTGGCTTGATATTGCCAGACAGATCAAAAACGATCTGGCAAAAGTCGGCATTAATGCGAGTATTGTGCAACTGACCGTAGATAAATTGCTGGAAGCCTGGTTTGCCCGCACAACCCAGTTATTCGTTTGGGAATGGGGCGTTGATTATGCCGATCCTGATGCGGTAGCAAAACCATTCGCTCATTCCGACAGCCCCGGAGAGGATGCGACGTTCAAACAAACGGCCTGGTGGTTTAATTATGTGAATAAAGAGACCTCCGCATTGGTCGAACAAGCCGCGCAAGAAATCGTGCCTGAAAAACGCGCTGAATTATATAAGCAGATTACAGATATTATTTTGCGCGATGGCCCGTATGCGTTTTTATTCACCAAAGTCCATCAATATGCTGTCAGAACAGAGGTGATGGATTCGCTCAAAAGCCCGTCAAAGGTTGTGGTTCCTTTTCCGCAACTTCGCATGGGAAAATAATACCAGCGCCGGGACGTAACCCGGATACCAATTCGCTCGCCTTGCACAAAAAAAGCCCTGTCAGTCGAACACTGACAGGGCTGATCTCTCGATAATTCAATTCTACGCGGCGTCGTCTTCGCCGAGATAGGCTTGAATGACGTGCGGATTCTGCTGAATTTCGGTCGGCGTCCCTTCGGCAATCGCGCGTCCGAAATCAATCACTTTGATGCGCTCGCAGACGCTCATCACGACGCGCATGTGATGTTCGATCAGCCAGATCGTCAGATTGAACTGCTTCCGAATCCAGTGAATCAGTTCGATCAGGTCGGTGACTTCGTTCGGGTTCATTCCGGCGGCAGGTTCGTCTAAGAGCAGCAGTTTCGGGTCAACCGACAACGCGCGTCCGATTTCGACGCGGCGCTGCAAACCATACGGCAGGTTTTTGGGGGATTCGTGGGCGTACGCGGTTAAGCCCAAAATTTCCAGCATTTTATCCGCCACTTTTCCCGCCTCTTTTTCGCTGCTTTTGAAGGCAGACGAGCGAAAGGTCGCGCCCCAGAGATGGTAGGCTAACCGGTGATATTGCGACACGCAGAGATTTTCCCTGACGGTCAAACTGTTCCAGAGCCGGATATTTTGAAACGTGCGCGCCAATCCTCTGCCTGTGACCTTATGCGGGCGCAATCCGACAATATCCTGTCCCTGAAAACGAATCGCGCCGCCGCTCGGCTGATAAAATCCGCAGACCACGTTAAACACCGTCGTTTTGCCCGCGCCATTCGGCCCAATCAAACCGATCAATTCGCCATCTTCAATCGTCAGGCTGAAATCGTCAACAGCAGTCAACCCGCCGAATACTCGTTTCAGATGAGAAATTTCTAACACGCTCATTTATCGCTCCTCCTGCGGGGAAAACCAGTTGCGCAATTTCGGGAACACGTCGGTCAATTCACGATGCCCTAACAATCCTTCGGGGCGGTACTGCATCAGCATGAACAGCAAAAATGGAATGACCACCCATTTATTGACTAATAAAGGCACGATTACTTTTTCTAATGGCACGGAAATCAACCACCAGACTCCGGCATCCGGCACGGCGGCGACCAGCGTTTCTAAGGGCGCTGAAATATACCGATGCAACTCTAACAAGACGGTAAAGAGGACAGCGCTTAACACTGAACCGCTTAACGAACCCATGCCGCCGAGGTAAATCATCACTAATACTTCGGTGGATTTCATGATGGAAAAGCTGCCCGGGTTCACATAACCGAGAATATGCGCGAACAGGCCGCCCGCAATGCCCGCCAATCCGGCGGAAAGCATAAACGCAACCACTTTGATATGGCGCGTGTCAATTCCCATGATTTCAGCCGAAATTTCGTCGTCGCGAATCGCCAACATCCCTTTGCCATAGCTGGAATTGACAAAACGGTAAATCACCAACACGGACAGACCGGTCGCAATCAGAATCCAGATCATCATCCAGGGGATGTTGACGATTTTTGTCATCTCATTGATGACATTACGCATCCCCATAAATCCGCGCGCTCCGCCGATTGGTTCGATGTTTTCAATCAAACTTTTGACAATGTAATTAACCGCTAAGGTGATAATCGCTAAATAATCGTCGCGGGTTTTGAACGACGGAATCGCGATAAACAAGCCTGCCAGCGATGCGACGAACCCGCCGATCAACAGCGTGACCGGAAAAAAAACGATTGCCAGCGACGGCGGCAATACCGGCGGCCCGAAAGCCTGACTTTTCGTAAAGAGCCAGACATTCAACACTGAGGTCACATACGCCCCAATCGCCATAAATGCAGCATGACCGCAGGTAAATTCCCCCATATAGCCATTGACGATATTCAGGCTGGAGGACAAAATAATGTTAATACCGATATACATGATGACAAGCTGGATGTAGGCATTAATCAGCTTGCCTTGCGAGAGGCCGACCAGCAGCCCTCCGAGCAGCGCGTAAAGAAGAAAACCCGTATATTTCCGCATGAATTCCTGTTCTACGGTGTCACGTTGGATATATCATCCGCAATTCCCCTCCTGGGAGGGGCAAGGGGTGGGTTAGTCGTTGAGAGAATGCCTGCTCTCGATAACCCACCCCCAACCCCTCCCAGGAGGGGAATTGTCGGCGATGGCAACGCGAGTTATTAAATTTTGGTTGCTTTTGCCACGCCGAAGATGCCGGTCGGCCTGACGCTGAGAATGGCTAATAAGATGGAGAACGCAATCAAATCCCGGAATGTGGACGGGAAAAAGGCGACGGTCAAAATTTCGACAAATCCTAACAGAAATCCGCCGACAAACGCGCCGCGAATATCGCCGATGCCGCCAAGCACGGCGGCAATAAACGCTTTCCAGCCGATCATCGCGCCCATGTACGGCTCTAACACCGGATACGCCGTGACGAACAACACGCCAGCCAGCGCCGCCATTGACGAGCCGAGGATAAACGTGAACATGATGACCTGATCCACCGGAATTCCCATCAGCGGTACCGCCATTCGATCATACGAAATCGCTCGCATTGCCATGCCGAGCCGCGTATGACGGATGATAAATTGGAGCAGGACGAACACTAAAATCGCGGCGATAATGACGAACAGTTTAATATTTGTAAACGACACGCCGCCGATGTTATATATCTGCTTTTCAATCAAATCCGGGAATTTCAAGCGTCGCGCCCCTAATAACGCCAAATTGCCGTTTTCTAACAATAAACCGGCCATTAACGCTGTGATCACGACATAGAGCCGTCCCGCGCCTTTACGCCGCAACGGGCGATAGGCAATGCGCTCGATGCTCACGCCGACGACGGCAGTCAGCACCATCGAGATCAGGATGCAGAGGATAAAAATCACAGAGTTCGGCAATTGGAACGGCAGATGAATCGCATACGTGCCGAGCAGAAAGGCGGACGCGAAAAATCCAAGATACGCGCCCACCATAAAAATATCGCCATGCGCGAAGTTAATCAGGCGCAAGACGCCATACACTAAGGTGTAGCCCAACGCGATCAGCGCGTAAAAACTCCCCCATTGCAAGCCATTTAACAGGTTTTGAATAATACTTTGCATAACATGCTCTATTGTTTTTCGCCCTGAAAGGGCATAATCATATTAGCCCAGGGCGACAGCCCTGGGGGGGGGAAGACACCGCGACTACGAACCTACGCCCTGAAGGGGCATCTCATCATTTTTAAAACGCTCTTTCAGAGCGAAAAGCTCAACATAACCATATCCCCAGGACTTCGTCCTGGGCTAATATGAATTGCGCCGTTGGCGCATCGAAACTTCGTAGAGACGCCCCGCCGGGGCGTCTCTACGATGAATAAACAATCTCGCACAATTCGTCCGGCGTTGCGGCGAGATGCCGCGCCCCGGCATTTACAAGCTCTTCCCGGCTGCCGTAGCCGTATAATACGCCGATGCACTCCATCTGATTCGCGTTCGCGCCGATCACGTCATGTTTCCGGTCGCCAATCATCCAGCAATCTTCTGGCGCAAGCTGTTCAGTGTTAAGCGCGTGCGCCAGCAAATCGGCTTTTTCAGTTAAACGTCCATCCAATTCGCTGCCATACACTTTTGTAAAATAAGCGGCGATTTCGAAATGCCGAAGGATTTCTTCGGCATAGACATGCGCCTTCGAGGTTGCGATAAAAAGCTGAAACCCCTCAGATTTCAACCGACGCAGCGTCGCGGGAATCGCTTGATACAGGCTGGATTCGAATTTCCCAACGGCGCTGAATCGTTCGCGATAGAATCGAACACCTGCGTTGATCATGCTCTCGTCTGTTGTGTGGAGCAATTCGGCAAAGCTGCGATATAACGGCGGGCCGATGCACCAGAGCAACTCGTCGGCATCGGGGACGGGAACGTCTAATTTCTTCAGCGCGTATTGCAGACACGTTGTAATGCCGATTTTCGGGTCAATTAACGTGCCGTCCAAATCAAAAAACAGATAACGCTGGTTCATACATAATCGGTAGAGACGCACAGCCGTGCGTCTCTACAATAATCACATCACGGACAAACAGATTTGTAGAATTCGAACGCGCCAGTATCGCTGATTTTCACGATGACTGCGCACTTGCTCGGATCGTTTTGGCCGTTAAAGGCCATTTTTCCGGTAATTCCATCGAATTCGGTTGTTTTCGACAACTGTTCGCGGATGGCGTCGCGGTCTTTCTGGACATCGCCGGTCAACCCGCCCGTGTTCTGAATCGCTTGCAGCAGCAGATTGATCGCATCCCACGTCAACGCGCCGACATCATCGGGAACATAGCCATATTTGGTATTGTACTTGTCAATAAACTCTTTGGTTTTGCCCTGCGCTCCGGCAGCGGCGTAATGCGTGCTGAAGAAGAGGCCGTAGCAGTCTGCGCCGCAGAGGTTATTCAATTCCGCCGAGCCCCAACTGTCGCTGCCGACAATCGGCTTCTTCCAACCCTGTTCATGCGCCTGTTTGGCGATCAACGGCACTTCATCATAATATTGCGGCGTGAAGAGAATGTCTGCGCCGGAATTGATAATGTTGGTCAACTGCGCGCTGAAATCGCGGTCTTTGGTGGTAAAGGTTTCGAATGCCACCACTGAGCCTGCGCCATGAATTTCTTCGAATGCAGTTTTGAAGAATTCGGCTAACCCTTTCGGATAGTCGCTGGCGATGTCATACAGCACCGCCGCCTTTTTCGCACCAAGTTCTTCGGTCACGAACTTTGCCAGCACCGGCCCTTGAAACGGATCAAGGAAACAGGCGCGGAACACATACGGACGGTCTTTTGTGGCGTTCGGATTCGTTGACCAGGGCGTGATCATCGGCGTCATCATGCTGTTTGCCACTTCTCCGGCAGGCACGGCCTGTTTGCTCGACTGCGGCCCGATCATCGCCAGCACTTCATCGCTGGTAATCAGTTTCATTGCGGCAGCAGTCGCGGATTCGGCTTTGGATTCGTTATCTTCATACAGGAATTCCAGCATGTACGTTTTGTCGCCAACTTTCAGCCCGCCCGCGCCATTGATTTCCTCTTTCAACATTTCCGCCGAAAACTTCGAGCCTTCGCCGACCTTCGGAATATCTCCGGTCAACGGAATATTGAACCCGATTTTGATGGTGTCTGCGGCCAATACCGGCATCGCGAACAACACCACAGCGATAAGAACAACAACCATTCTCATGTTACGCATCAGCATCCTCCTTCTGTTGTTTGGTGAATCGAATACAACGTGTTCATGCTTCCGACGGGAACGTTCACATTCAACAATTTTGCCATGTTGAAAACGCGCCAACTTTCCCACTAGATAGAGCGAATTCGTTGTTTTTCGATTGCAAATTTCTGACAATGTTGTCATTTTCTCTTTTAAAAAACACAACATTGTCATGGGCGGATAACGACAAGAGAAAACAACGCCGATAGACTGCATGGCCGTATCCGTGTCAAGAGAAAATCTGCAAAAGGAAAAGATGATATTTTCCTTGCCAAAAAAGCGCATTGATGTATTTACTTGTAGGGATTTTAATCCACAATATACAATTTTAATCAGGACTTACGCATTTCAAAAACCCCACCCCCGGCCCCTCCCCAACAGGGAGGGGTGATTCAGAATTCCCCTTTCCTTTGGAGAGGGGCAAGGGGTGAGGTTTTGCGTAAGTCCTGTTAATAAAATTTTATCAGGAGGCTTTATATGTTATTGATGGAGCTTGAGCAGGAAATTGCACCGCTGCCGCGAAACGAAAAATTCGAGTTAATGCGTTTTTTATTAGAACAGTTGGCCGAGTCAGACAACGAAAATGATACTCGTGATGCCGAATTGATCGAATCCAGACGGCACGAACCGACTTTTTCGCTGGCTGATGTTTTGGCTGAACGGCACAGAGTGACGGCATGAGTTATCAGGTAGAATTAACACGAACTGCCAAAAAAGAATTATTGCGCCTGCCGGATGACATCTATAACGCTGTCGCCGATAAGCTGCTCGCCTTACAGGAAACACCTCGGCCAGACGGATGCAAAAAGCTGAAAAACCATAGCGGCTATCGAGTTCGGGTGGGCGATTATCGCATTCTGTATGAAATTCGCGATGCTGACTTGCTGGTGACAATCTATGTGATTCGCCACCGTCGAGAAGCGTATCGGTAAATTCTGATGACTCTGCACGAACTTCAAGAACAATATCATTTTGCGCCGGATATTATCAATATCTGGACAGCGCGGGAAAGCGCCGAACTGCTGCCGATTCAGGAAACCGCCATTCGCGAGCATGGCATTTTGGAAGGCCGCGATCTGCTGGTTTCCGCGCCGACGTCCTCCGGCAAGACCTTTTTGGCGGAAATTGCGGCGATCCATACGATTTTTCAGCAAGGTAAAGTCCTCTATCTCGTACCGCTCAAAGCGCTCGCTGAAGAGAAATACGCCGACTTTACAGATAAATACGGCGCGTTCGGCATTGATGTCGTCATTTCCACCGGCGACCATACCGAATCCGACGACGCCATCGAGCG